>NZ_JACCAB010000001.1:2032126-2709502 GCF_013408925.1 Pedococcus badiiscoriae | reverse complement strand
CCCGTCGATCAAGGCTCCGATCGCGGTCTGAGCCGCGCGCCTTCGGCCGACTGCTCCCGACCGCCGTCTTGGCACGGTCGCTACCCTGAGCACATGACCAATGTGACGCTCATTGCCGCCGTCGGGCGCAACGGCGTCATCGGGGCGGACAACGACATGCCGTGGCACCTGCCCGAGGACTTCGCGTTCTTCAAGCGGACCACGATGGGTCACCCGATGGTCATGGGACGCAAGACCTTCGACTCGATCGGCCGGGTGCTGCCGGGCCGCCGGACCATCGTCGTGACGCGCCAGCCCGACTGGAGCCACCCCGACGTCGAGACCTCTCACTCGCTCAGCGAGGCACTGTCGCTCGCCGGTCCGGCAGCCGAGGTGTTCGTCTGCGGGGGCGGCCAGGTCTACGCCGAGGCGATGCCGTGGGCGCACCGGTTGCTGATCACCGAGGTCGACCAGTCACCCGAGGGTGACGTGCGCTTCCCGGCCATCGACCCGGCAAACTGGCACGAGACCGGACGCGAGCCGCGCGACGGCTTCAGCTGGGTCACCTACGAGCGCGCCTGACGCGGTCCGCAGGACCGATGGCAGGATGCAGGGCATGGTTCACCAGCACGACCACGTCGGCCACCCGGCCACCCCAGGGCCACTCGCCGACGCCAGCGTGCGGGTGGCGCGCGAGTCCGACGCCCCTGCCGTGGGGCTCGTCCAGGCCACCGTGTGGCGCGAGGCGTATGCCGCCGTGCTGCCGCCGGACGTGCTGGAAACCTTTGAGCCACAAGCCTTCACGGCCGTGTGGCGCCGGTCCCTGGCCGCGCCTCCGCAGGGGGTGTACCGGCTGTTGGTGGCTTGCGCTGGAGACCAGGTCGTCGGGTTCGCCGCCATCGGTCCGAGCCAGGACCCTGACGCGTCGCCGGGCACCGGCGACCTGTCCGCCCTCGGCGTCCACCCCCAGGCGCGTCGGGTGGGGCACGGGTCGCGCCTGCTCAACGCGGCGGTCGACACCCTGCGCGGCGCGGGTGCGGACAGGCTGCACACCTGGGTGCTGGCCGACGACGAGGGGACGCGGGCCTTCCTCCTCGACGCGGGCCTGCACCCCGACGGCGCCTTCCGCGACCGGGTGATCTCCCCCGAGGGCGACACTGCGCGCGAGGTGCGGCTGGTCGCGGACATCACCCCGGAACCCCCGGCCGGGTGAGCACGGCCCTCTCCCCGGAGCGTCGGGCCCGCGTCATCCGGCAGGCCCTGTCGGTCGCCGTGGCGACCGGGACCTACGGGATCAGCTTCGGCGCCCTCTCGGTCGCCTCCGGCCTGTCCATCCTGCAGACGCAGGCACTGTCGCTCCTGTTGTTCTCGGGCGGCTCGCAGTTCGCCTTCGTCGGGATCATGGCCGCCGGGGCCTCCGGGGGCCCGGCCGCCATCGCCACGTCCACCCTGCTCGGAGTGCGCAACGGCCTGTACGGCCTGCAGGTCGCGCGGATGCTCGACGTGCGCGGGCTCCGCAAGGTCTTCGCGGCCCAGCTCACCATCGACGAGTCGACAGCCGTGGGGGTCGCACAACCCGAGGCAGCCGCGGCACGCCTCGGGTTCTGGACCACTGGCCTGGGGGTCTTCATCCTGTGGAACGTGGCGACTCTGGTCGGGGCCATCGTGGGGGACGCCATGGGCGACCCGCGTCGCTACGGGCTCGACGCTGCGGCGGCCGCCGCCTTCTGCGCCCTCCTGTGGCCCCGTCTGAAGTCGAAGGACGCGGTGGCCATCGCGGCACTCGCCGCGGTCATCGCCGTGCTCGTCGCCCCGCACGCCCCGGCCGGCGTCCCCGTCCTCGTGGCTGCCTGCACCGCGCTGCTCGCGGGCGTGTGGCGACGCGCCCACCACGACCCAGCGCCGCCGCACCAGTGGCCACACGACGCGCCGGGGACCACGGGCACCGCTGGACCGGAGACCGTGACATGAGCACCTGGACCGCCCTGCTCATCGCCAGCGCGCTGGCCTTCGTGCTCAAGTTCCTCGGCTATGTGGTGCCGGCCTCGTGGCTCGACGGCGAGAGGACCACCAGGATCACCTCGGCCCTGCCGATCGCCCTGCTGGCCGCCCTCGTCGGCGTCCAGACCCTGACCTCGGCCCACGGCACGGTCACCCTCGACTCGCGGGCCGGCGCAGTCGGCGTCGCCCTGGTGGCGCTGCTGCTCCGTGCACCGTTCATCGTCGTGGTGGTGCTGGCCGCCCTCGTCGCGGCAGGGTTGCGGCTGCTCGGCTTCCCCTGACGGCATGGCCTCAGGGCATTCCGGCCCGCCACGCGCGGACTGCGGCACGGTAGTGGGCCTGCTCGCCCTTGCGGTCCTGGGCGAGCCGGCAGGCCTCCGCCTGCGCGAGCTCGTCGGCCCAGGCGCCGTCGGCCCCGGTGGCGCGGGCCTGGGCCATCATCCGCGCGCCGTCGCGGGCCAGCCGGACGAGGGGGACCATCGCCAGCAGCGCCACCACGGGGATGAGGATGACGGCGACGCCGAACAGCACGGCCACGGGCCGACCGTCCCGGACCAGCTCCACCCCGCGCCAGCCGATCGTCACGGAGTAGAACCCCAGCACCGCGAGCAGGACGACCGCGGTGACCTTCTCGCGCACTCAGTCGTCCAGGCCGAGGTAGTGCTCGAGACCGACCGTCAGTCCCGGGTGCGCGGCGACGCCGCGCACCCCGGCGAGGACCCCGGGCATGAAGGAGGTCCGGTCGAACGAGTCGTGGCGCAGGGTGAGCATCTCGCCCTCTCCCCCGAGCAGCACTTCCTGGTGGGCGACCAACCCCCGCAGCCGGACCGAGTGCACCGGTATGCCGTCGAGGCGGCCACCGCGGGTCCCCTCGGGGTCCTGGGTGGTGGCGTCCGGGACCGCACCGAGACCGGCCTCCGCGCGGGCAGCGGCGATGAGGCCGGCGGTGCGGGCCGCCGTGCCCGAGGGGGCGTCCACCTTGGCGGGGTGGTGCAGCTCGATGACCTCGGCCGACTCGTAGAACCGCGCCGCCTGCTGGGCGAACCGCATCATGAGGATGGCGCCGATCGCGAAGTTGGGGGCGATCAGGACGCCGACCGTGGGGCGCTCGGCGAGCTGGTCGCGCACAGCGGCCAGGCGCCGGTCGTCCCACCCGGTCGTGCCGACGACCACGTGGACACCACGGTCCACGCAGTGCGCCACGTTGGCCGGTGAGGCGTCCGGCACCGAGAACTCCACGACGACGTCAGCCCCGCCGAGGTCTGCGAGGTCGTCGCCCTGGTCGAACGTCGCGACGAGCTCGAGGTCGGGGGCCTCGGCGACCGCCCGGCATACCTGCGAACCCATCCGGCCGGCGGCGCCGATGACGGCCACCTTGATCGTGTCACTCACGATCGCCAGCGTAGCGAGCGACGTGTCAGGGCAGATCCTCGAGGGCCACGTCGGGGTCGGCCAGCTGGTCCGGCGGCACCACCGACCTGGACCGGATCAGTGACTTGAGGGCATCCCCGACGTCCCACACGTTGACGTTCATCCCGGCGGTGACCCGGCCGTCCCGCAGCCAGAACGCCACGAACTCCCGCGCCGCGAGGTCGCCGCGCACGACGACCTCGTCGTCGGGGCTCCCCAGGCCGTGGTACTCCATCCCGAGGTCGTACTGGTCGGTGTAGAAGTAGGGAAGCTCCGGCTCGGGCCCCTCCTGGTCGAGCATCGCGGCGGCGACCAGGGACGGCTGGTTGAGGGCGTTGGCCCAGTGCTCGACGCGGATGCGCTGCTGGAGGAACGGGTGCTCGACGTTGGCGACGTCCCCCACCGCGAAGACGTCAGGGTCGCTCGTGCGCCCCGTCGCGTCGGCCGTGATGCCGTTGTCGACGTCGAGCCCGGCCGCCTCGGCGAGCTCGACGGCGGGCGCCGCGCCGATGCCGACGACGACGGCGTCCGCCGGCACGACCACCCCGTCCGCCAGCCGCACCCCGGTCACGGCGGAGTCGCCCTCCACGGCCTCGACCGTGACCCCCGTGCGCAGCTCGACGCCGTGTGCGCGGTGCAGGTCTGCGAACACCTGGGCGACCGTCGGCCCGAGCACCCGCACCAGGGGAAGGTCGAGTGCCTCGAGCACGGTGACCTCGGCCCCCGCCTCGCGCGCGGCAGCGGCCACCTCCAGCCCGATCCACCCTCCCCCGATGAAGACGATCCGCCGCCCGGGGACGAGCACGGCACGGATCGCCTGGCTGTCCTCGATGGTCCGCAGCGAGAACACGCCGTCGAGGTCGGCGCCGGGGATCGTGAGCCGTCGCGGAGTGCTCCCGGTCGCCAGGACCACGCGGTCGTATGCCGTGCGCTCACCGGTGTCGGTCACGACCTCGTGGGCGTCACGGTCGATCCCGCTCACCCGGGTGCCCGTGCGCAGCTCGACGTCGTGGGCGGCATACCAGTCCTCGTCGTGGACGAAGACGTCCTCGAGCTTCTCACCGGTCTTGAGGTAGTCCTTGGACAGCGGCGGTCGCTCGTACGGCAGGTGGGGCTCCCCTGCGAAGAGCACGATGCGCCCCTCGAAGCCCCGCTCGCGCAGGGCCTCGGCGGTCTTGGCGCCAGCCAGCCCGCCACCGATCACGACGAAGGTCCGCTCAGCTGTCATGGGGACAGCCTTCGGGGTGCGCCGCCCCGACGCAAGCGGGCCGGCCCACCGTGAGGTGGACCGGCCCGCTGTGTTCAGCAGAGACCGCGGGTCAGGCTTCAGAGCCCTCGGGACGGTCGTCGCCGCCACGGCCGCCACGACGGCGGTTGCGGCTGCGTCCACCCTCACGACGCTCGCCACGGTCCTCGCGGTCCTCGTGGTCGGCGCGGGGGGCATCGGCCTCGGCAGCGCCGTCCGACGCAGCGTCGGAGGAGGGAGCCTCGTCATCTGCCTCGGCGTCGCCGCCCTCGCCCTCGGCCAGCACGGCCGCCAGCGAGAGCTTGCCGCGCGGGTCGATCTCCTTGAGCTCGACCTGGACCTTCTGGCCCACGGCCAGGACGTCCTCGACGGCGTCGATCCGCTTGCCACCGACGAGCTTGCGCACCTCGGAGATGTGCAGCAGGCCGTCCTTGCCCGGCAGCAGGGAGATGAACGCACCGAACGTCGTGGTCTTCACCACGGTGCCCAGGAAGCGCTCGCCGATCTCCGGCATCTGCGGGTTCGCGATGGCGTTGATCTGCGCCCGGGCAGCCTCGGCCGAGGGGCCGTCGGTCGCACCGATGTAGATCGTGCCGTCGTCCTCGATCGAGATCTGGGCGCCGGTCTCGTCCTGGATCTGGTTGATCATCTTGCCCTTCGGCCCGATGACCTCGCCGATCTTGTCGATCGGGACCTGCACCGAGATGACGCGGGGAGCGAAGGGGCTCATCTCGTCGGGCGCGTCGATGGCCTCGTTCATGACGTCGAGGATGTGCAGGCGAGCGTCGCGGGCCTGGGTCAGCGCGCCGGCCAGCACCGAGGCGGGGATGCCGTCGAGCTTGGTGTCGAGCTGGATGGCCGTGACGAACTCGCGCGTGCCGGCGACCTTGAAGTCCATGTCACCGAAGGCGTCCTCGGCACCGAGGATGTCGGTCAGCGCGGCGTACTGCGTCTGGCCGTCGACCTCGTCGGACACCAGGCCCATGGCGATGCCGGCGACCGGGGCGCGCAGCGGCACACCGGCGTTGAGCAGCGCGAGGGTGGAGGCGCAGACCGAGCCCATCGACGTCGAGCCGTTGGAGCCGAGAGCCTCGGACACCTGGCGGATCGCGTAGGGGAACTCCTCGCGGGTCGGCAGCACCGGCATGAGCGCACGCTCGGCGAGCGCTCCGTGACCGATCTCGCGACGCTTCGGCGAACCCACCCGACCGGTCTCACCGGTGGAGTAGGGCGGGAAGTTGTAGTTGTGCATGTAGCGCTTGCGCGTCACCGGCGACAACGTGTCGAGCTGCTGCTCCATGCGGAGCATGTTCAGCGTGGTGACACCCATGATCTGGGTCTCGCCGCGCTCGAAGATGGCCGAACCGTGCACGCGCGGCAGCACCTCGACCTCCGCGCTCAGGGCGCGGATGTCGGCGAGGCCACGGCCGTCGATGCGGACCTTGTCGCGCAGGATGCGCTGACGGATCAGCTTCTTCTGCACGGACCGGTAGGCCGCGGACAGCTCCTTCTCGCGTCCCTCGAACTCAGCGGCGAGCTTCTCCTTCATGGAGTCCTTCAGCTCGTCGATGCGGTCCTCGCGCTCCTGCTTGCCGGCGATGGTGAGCGCCTGCGCCAGGTCGTCGGAGGTCGCGGCCTCGACGGCGGCATACGCGTCGTCCTCGTAGTCGAGGAAGATCGGGAACTCCTGGACCGGCTTGGCGGCCTTGCTGGCCAGCTCGGCCTGGGCCTCGCACAGGACCCTGATGAACTTCTTGGAGGCCTCGAGGCCCTCGGCGACGACCTCTTCGGTCGGGGCCTGCTTGCCCTCGTTCTTGACGAGGTTCCAGGTGGACTCGGTGGACTCCGCCTCGACCATCATGATCGCGACGTCATCGCCCGCGATGCGGCCGGCGACGACCATGTCGAAGGTCGAGCGCTCGATGTCGGAGAAGTTCGGGAACGCGACCCACTGGCCGTCGATCAGCGAGACGCGGACGCCACCGATCGGACCGGAGAACGGCAGACCCGAGATCTGCGTGGAGGCGCTGGCCGCGTTGATGGCGAGCACGTCGTACTGGTGGTCGGGGTTGAGCGCGAGCACCGTGATGACGACCTGGACCTCGTTGCGCAGGCCCTTGGTGAAGGTCGGGCGCAGCGGGCGGTCGATCAGGCGGCAGGTGAGGATCGCGTCGGTCGACGGGCGACCCTCGCGGCGGAAGAACGAGCCGGGGATCTTGCCCGCGGCATACATCCGCTCCTCGACGTCGACCGTCAGGGGGAAGAAGTCGAAACCTTCGCGCGGGGACTTCCCGGCGGTGGTGGTGGAGAGGAGCATCGTGTCCTCATCCAGGTAGGCGGCAACGGCGCCGCCGGCCTGCTTGGCCAGGCGTCCGGTCTCGAACCGGACCGTGCGGGTGCCGAACGAACCATTGTCGATGGTCGCTTCGGCGAAGTGGATCTCTGGACCCTCCATTGGGCCCTCCTTCTCTTCTGTTGAGAGTCATGTCTCTCAGCTGAACCTTGTGCATCGTCGTTGTGCACGGGTTTCTGTCGTTCACATGCTGTCGTTCACATGCTGTCCTGCCTGCGTCCCTGAGTCGGAACGCAGTCATGCGGGCCGGCATCGATGCCGGCCCCATGCGAGAGGGACGGCCCTCATGGAGGACCGTCCCTGTCGAATGCTTAGCGGCGCAGACCGAGGCGCTTGATCAGCGAGCGGTAACGCTCGACGTCGACGCTCTCGAGGTAGCGCAGCAGCCGGCGACGCTGGCCGACCAGGAGGAGCAGGCCGCGGCGGCTGTGGTGGTCGTGCTTGTGCTGGCGCGAGTGCTCGGTGAGGTCGAGGATGCGCTGCGTCAGCATCGCGACCTGGACCTCGGGGGAACCGGTGTCGCCCTCGTGCGTGGCGTACTCGGACATGATCTTCTGCTTGACGTCTGCGCTCAACGGCATGGGTCGGCACTGCTCCTTCGTGTGATCGTTGCGCGGTGCACCAGGGCTGGTTCACCTGGGCTCTCTGGATCCGCGGCCGGTCTACGGCGTCACCAAGGTTACCAGCGGCGTGCTCCGCAGCCCTAATCGCCCGCGCACGGAGCCAGCCAGGGGACAGCAGGGCGCGAAGCGATGGTTGGATGGCGACATGCAGATGCCCAAGCACAGTGACGAGGCCAAGGCGCACTTCCGGGGTCTGATCAGCGAAGCACCAGGTGTCGAGGTCAAGCCGATGTTCGGCAGCCTCGGCGCGTTCGTCAACGGCAACATGTATGCCGGGCTGTTCGGCGACGCCGTGGGCGTCAAGCTCGACGAGGCCGGGATGGCCGAGCTCGCGGGGATGCCGGGCAGCGGTTCGTTCGGACCCCAGGAGCGCCCGATGAGCGGGTGGCTCTCGCTGCCGTCCGACCTGTCCGACGAGGAGCTGTCCACCTGGACGGACCGGGCACGCGACCACATCGCCACGTTGCCGCCGAAGGTCAAGAAGCCGAAGAAGTAGTCCCGGCCGACCACTCGTCCGCCAGCAGGGCATAGATCGCCAGGTCGGTCCACTGCTCCTTGAACCACGAGGCCTTCTCGAACAGCGCCTCGCGACGCATGCCCAGCCGCTCACAGATCCGCGACGAGGGGGTGTTCTCCGGTTCGAGCTGGGCCCACACGCGGTGCACTCCGAGTGAGCCGAAGGCCGCCTCCAAGAGGGCGCGAGCCGCCTCCGTGGCGTAGCCCTGCCCCGCCAGGTCCGGGGCGAAGACCCAGCCGATCTCGGCCTGCCGCCCGTCGGCGCCACCCAGACCGGCCAGGTGGATGAGCACGTCACCGATGACGCGCCCGTCGAGCTCGACCGCCAGGGTCAGGATCGGGGACCTCTCGTCGACCCGCCCGGCCGTGGCCCGCTCGGCCACGAGGTCCGCCACGTCCTCGCGGGTCTTGGGCTCGCCGGGGATGTACCGCACGACGGACGGCACCGACCGGTAGGCGAAGACGTCCTCCTCGTCCCCCGGGCGGAAGCTGCGCAGGGTGAGCCGAGGGGTCGTGATCGGCAGGCTGACACGCGGCATACCGGCAGCTCAGAGGTTGATCATGTGACCGGCGATGCCCTCGACGGCTTCCTTGACCGCCTCGGACAGCGTCGGGTGCGCGAAGACGTTGCGCGCCACCTCGTCGGCGGTGAGGTCCCACTTCTGGGCGAGGGTCAGCGCGGGGAGCAGCTCGGTGACGTCGGGGCCGATGAGGTGGGCGCCGATGATCTCGTTGTGCGTCGCGTCAGCGACCACCTTGACGAAACCGACGGCGTCGCCGAGCCCCATCGCCTTGCCGTTGGCGGAGAACGGGAACTTGGCGACCTTGACGTCGAAGCCCTTCTCCTGTGCCTGCGCCTCCGTGTAGCCGAACGACGCGATCTGCGGCTGGCAGTAGGTCGCCCGCGGGATGAAGTCGTACTCGACCGGCATGGTCTCGGCACCCGCCATGGTCTCGGCGGCGACGACGCCCTGGGCCTCGGCCGTGTGGGCCAGCATGAGCTTGCCCGTCACGTCGCCGATCGCGTAGACGTTGTCGACGTTGGTGCGGCAGTGGTCGTCGATGACGATCGCGCCGCGCTCGGTGGCCACCCCGAGTGCCTCGAGGCCGTAGCCCTCGAGCCGCGGGGCGAACCCGATCGCCTGGAGGACCTTGTCGGTCTCGATGACCGTCGAGTCGCCTCCCGCCGCGGGCGACACGGTCACGCGGACCTTCTCGCCACTGTCGTCGATCGACTCGACCTTCGTGGACAACAGGACGGTGATGCCGAGCTTCTTGTAGTGCTTGAGCAGCTCCTTGGACACCTCGGCGTCCTCGGTGGGCACCATCCGGTCGAGGAACTCCACGATGGTCACGTCGACACCGAAGTTCTTCAGGACGTAGGCGAACTCGACGCCGATCGCGCCGGAGCCGGCGATGACGATCGAGCCGGGCAGCTGGTCGGTGAGGATCTGCTCCTCGTAGGTCACGACCCGGTCGGACAGCGAAGTGCCCGGGATCAGCCGGGTGGTCGCGCCCGTGGCGATGATGAGCTTGTCGAAGGTGACCGTCTGCTTCTCACCGGAGTTCAGGGCCACGTCCATCGACGTCGGGCTGGTCAGCGTGCCCCAGCCGTCGATCTCGGTGATCTTGTTCTTCTTCATCAGGAAGTGCACGCCCTTGACGATGCCCGCCGACACCGACCGCGAGCGCGCGTGCGTCGGGCCGAACGACATCGTCGCGTCGCCCTCGATCCCGAACTTCTCCTTCTCGTGCTGAAGGATGTGCGACAGCTCGGCGTTGCGCAGCAACGCCTTCGAGGGGATGCACCCGACGTTGAGGCAGACGCCGCCCCAGTACTTGGACTCGACCACCGCCGCCTTGAGACCGAGCTGGGACGCGCGGATCGCCGCGACGTACCCGCCAGGACCAGCACCGAGAACTACGACATCGAAGTCAGCCATGGCGTCAGCCTACTGACACCACCGGACGGCCCCCACCGGTGGTGGACCTCACCTCAGGGTGCGCAGGACCTCGTGGATGGCCCGCGCCGCGGGCGCCGCGGTGGCCGCACCCAGCCCGCCGTGGCCGATCACGACCACGACGGCATACCTCGGCTTCGTGGCCGGTGCGTAGGAGGCGAACCAGGCGGTGTCCTGCGCGCCGAAGGACTCGGCGGTCCCGGTCTTGCCCGCGATCGGCCACTGCTTCAACGGGAACCCCGCGAACGCACCCGCCGCCGACCCCTGCGTCACGACCCCCTCGAGCGCCCCGTGCAGGAAGGCGAGGGTCCCTGGCGGGAAGGGCACCGTCCCGGTCCGCACCGCAGCCACCGGCTCGGTCGCGCCACGCGGTCCCACGAAGGCGCGCGCGACCTGCGGCTTCCACAGCGTCCCGCCGTTGGCGATGGCCGCGTAGACCTGGGCCATCTGCAGCGGCGTCACCGTGATGTCCCCCTGGCCGATGGCGAAGTTGGCGGCGTCGCCGGCCCGGAACTGGAACCCCGTGCGGCAGTTCTCGACGGCCAGCGCCCGCAGGTATGCCGCGCGGCTCGGGTCGGTGGCCGCCACCTCCGGGTAGCCGGAGGTGCCACGCCTGCAGGTCTGCGCCCGGGTCTGGTCCCACTGGCGCTGCTTCCACGCGCGGCCCGGGATCCGGCCGGCCTGCTCCCCCGGCAGGTCGATCCCGGTGGGCCGGCCCAGTCCGAACGCGTCGGCCATCGCGACGAAGGGGTCGTGGGCATCGGACGTCGCCGCGAGTCCACCCTGGGCAAGCCAGGACCGGTAGGCGAAGTCGTAGAAGATCGTGTCGCAGGAGACCTCCACGGCCTTGCGCAACGAGATCGGTCCGTACGCCCGCGACTCGAAGTTGGCGAACCTGCGGTTCCCGATGGTGTAGCTGGACGTGCAGTCGTACGTCCCACCGAGTGAGTTCCCGGCCCGCACCGCGGCCGGCAGGCTGACGACCTTGAAGGTGGACGCCGGCGAGAACGCCGCGGAGGTCACGCGAGAGACCAGCGGGGTCCCCGCCGTGGGGGCGGTGAGCCGCGCGAACTCCGAGGCCGTGACACCACCGGTCCAGACGTCCGGGTCGTAGGACGGGTAGCTCGCCGCCGCGACGACGCCGCCGTTGGCGACGTCCAGGACCACGGCCGCGGCCGAGTCGGCCCGGTAGCCGCGGGTCCGCGCGGACGCCACCGCCGTGGCGAGCGCAGCCTCCGCCGCCGACTGCACCCGGGCGTCGAGGTTGGTCACGACGTCCAGGCCGGGGACGGGGTCTGTCTGGCGGAGCGTCCGCGTGACGATGCCGCGAGGGTCGACCGCGACCGTGCTCGTCCCGGGAGTGCCTCGCAGGCGGGCGTCGTACTGCTGCTCCAGACCTGACCGACCGACCAGGTCCAGGTCGCCGATGGCGCCGTGGGACGCCGCCACGTCGTCGGCGTTCGACCGCGCGAGGTAGCCGAGCAGGTGGGCTGCGTTGACCGTCTTCTTCGCTGGGTAGTCACGCACAGGCTGGGCCGACACCCCCACTCCGGGAAAGAGATCCGGACGTTCGAGCAGGCTCAGGGCCCTGCGCGGATCGACCCCGCTGACCAGCGGGATCGGCACGTAGGCCGAGCCTGCCCAGCAGACTGGCGGCCGCGGGGCGTCCTTGACCCCGCACAGCTGGGTGCGCCCCCAGAGCTGGTCGACGTCCGACCCCAGCACTGCGGCGACGCGACGCACGAGGTCGCGTCCCCCGTCCTTCGACTCGACCAGCACCGACCGGTCGAGGGTCACCACGGTCTGCGTCGTGTTGTCCACCAGGGGCAGTCCGTTGCGGTCGAGGATGCGGCCCCTGACGGCGGGTTCGGTGACCGTGCGGGTGTCGAGGGTGGCCGCCGCCCGCTCGTAGTCCGCGTGACCCACGATCTGGACCTGTCCCAACCGCGTGACCAGGGTGGCCATGAAGCACAGGACCACGAGTCCGAGCACCCACATCCGCGGCGAGTGGTCGCGGACCGAGCCGGAGCGCCTCACCGCGCGATCACGGGCTCGCCTCACCGACGCCTCCCCACCAGCCACTGCTCGCACCCGACGAGCAGCGGAACGAGGGCAGCACACAGCACCACGGTGAGCACCAGACGGAGCCCGAGGACGCCCCACTCCACCGCCGCTCCGGACAGCGCCGCCACGGTGAGGCGCCCAGCGGCGACGACGACCGCACTGCCCAGGCCCACGACCGCGACCCAGCCGAACGGCGTCTCGCCCTCGCGCCGGCCGGCGCCGGCGAGCAGGCCCGCGGCGGCATACGTCAGGGCTGCCGTGCCGAGCACCGACGAACCGGGCGGCATCAGGTCGACGAGCCACCCCGCCGCGAGACCGAGCCGGCCCCCGCGGGACACCCCGGTGCGCAGGGCGCCCGCCACGACAATCGGTAGGACCAGGTCCGGGAGCACCAGCTGGGAGCGGGCGGCCAGGGTGACCGAGGCCACCGCGGTGACGAGCAACAGCAGGCCGCGAAGGGCGAGAGCCAGGTGGGGCAGGGGCACGGTCAGCCGCCCCCGGTGACGGTGGGCCTCGGCGTGGACCGCGGGCCGGTGCGCAGGATGCCGACCACGCCGAGCGCGGTGACGTCGGCTGCGGGACGGACAGCCGCGGTGGGCGTGAGGTCGCCCGGCGCATCGTCGACCCGCATCACGGTCCCCACCCGGATGCCCGCCGGGAAGGGCGAACCCCCGGCGCTGCCCATGGTGGTGACCACGTCACCCGGACGCACCTGGCCCCGCTCGACGACGGTGAGGTTGAGCTCGCCGGCCGCCCGGCGGTGCGGGCCCTGCGCCCCGCTGCCCACCGCGCCCAGCGTGCCCGCCGAACCGACCTGGACTCCCACGACGAGGTCCGCGCTGCCGATGAGCAGCACGTCGCAGGTCCACGGCGAGACCGCCACGACCCGTCCGACGAGACCCCCGGCCCCGACCACGGACAGGTCGGGCCGCACCCCGTCGCGCGACCCCGCGTCGAGGGTCACCCGCTCGGGCCCGGCTGCACCCTCGCGACCGACCGCGACGACCCGCGCGGGGACGAACTCTCTCCCGGACAGGTCGGGCGACCCCAGGAGCGCCTGGAGCTGGTGGCCTGCCATGGACTGCTCGGCCCCCTGGTCGTGCAGGACGAGGTCCCGCGCCTGCTGGGCGCCTGTGAGGTCCTGCCGCGACCCGGGCGCGAGCACGCGTTCGAGCGGCCCGAGGACGGCACCACCGGCGGAGCGCAGCTGCGGCACGCCCGGACCTCCCGCCACGTCGACGCAGAGCGCGACGACCGTCAGGCCCAGCAGCACCGCGAGCAACCGGCGTCGGGAAGGGGTGCGCATCCTCAGAAGCGGCGGTTCTCGATGAGCACGCGCTCGAGGGTCGAGAACTCCTCGACGCAACGCCCGGAACCGCGCACCACCGCGCGCAGCGGGTCGTGCGCCACCCGGACGGGGACGCCGAGCTCGTGCCGGAGCCGTTCGTCCAGCCCACGCAGCAGGGCGCCGCCACCCGTCAGCGTGATCCCGTTGTCCAGGATGTCGCCGGCCAGCTCGGGCGGGCAGACGTCCAGCGTCGCGCGGACCAGCTCGACGACCTGCAGGACCGGGCCCTCGATGGCGCGGCGGACCTCCTGGCTGGTGATGGTGACCGTCTTGGGCAGTCCGGTGACCAGGTCGCGGCCTCGCACGCGGGTGCTCGTCTCCTCGCTCAGGGGGAACGCCGACCCGGCGGCCACCTTGATGTCCTCGGCGCTGCGCTCGCCCAGCAGCAGCGAGTACTCGCTCTTGACGTGCGCGATCACCGCCTGGTCGATCTCGTCGCCCCCCACCCGGACGGAGCGCGCGGTCACGATGCCCCCGAGGCTGATCACCGCGACGTCGGTGGTGCCGCCGCCGATGTCCACCACCATCGACGCCGAGGTCTCGTTGACCGGCAGGTCCGCGCCGATGGCCGCAGCCATGGGCTCCTCGATGACGTAGACCCGTCGGGCGCCGGAGCGGACCGCGGCGTCCTCGAGGGCGCGGCGCTCGACGCCGGTGACCTCACTCGGGACGCAGACGACCATGCGCGGCCGGACCAGGCGCGACGGGCGCACCCGGTCGACGAAGTACCGCAGCATCTGCTCGGCCACGTCGGCGTCGCAGATCACCCCGTCGGCCAGTGGCCGCACCGCGCGGACGTGACCCGGCGTGCGGCCCAGCATCTCCTTGGCCCGCGTGCCGGCGGCGACCAGCCTGCCGGTCGCGGCCTCGACCGCCACGACGGACGGCTCGTCCAGGACCACCCCGCGGCCCCGCTCGTAGACCAGGGTGTTCGCGGTGCCGAGGTCGATCGCCAGGTCTCGACCCAGCGTCATCCAGCCACGTCCGCCACTCACGACCGCGATGCTAGGTGGGCGGCACGTCAGGATCCGGGAGCCGCGCCCGCGGCATACCCAGACTGGTGCGGATGTGACTGGTGTGACTGACTTCAGCCCACCGAGGACACGACGCGCCGCGGATCCGCGCCGTCCGTCGCCGGAAGCACGGCGCGCCGTGGCTCCGATCGGGAGATGGCGGCGCGCAGCCGCCAGGCGGCGAAGACGGCCAGCAGGCTGATCGCGACGTGCAGCCCGATGAACACGCTGCCGAACCCGGCCCCCAGCACCACCCCGGCCACCAGCGGGCCGACAGCCGAGAAGCCGGTCTGCAGGGCCGTGAACAGGCCCAGCGTGGTCCCGACCAGGCCCGACGGAGCCAGGCTCGCGGTCAGCGGGTTGAGCACGGGGGCGTACATCGTCTCGCCGACCGCGAAGATGCCGAAGGTCGTGACGAACAGCGCTGCCGACAGCTCGGGGGCGAGCGACGCGGCGGAGAGCACGAGCCAGGACAGCGTCCAGATGGCGCCGACGCCCATCAGCAGCGTCGCGCCACCGCGCCGGGCGGTGAGCCTGACGACCAGCATCTGCAACACGATGATGACGACGCAGTTGACCGCCGCGGCAAGGCCGATGGTGGTCTCGTGCACGTGCAGGACGGTGAGCGCGTAGGCCGGCAGGCCCGACTCGAACTGGGCATAGAAGCCCAGCGCCAGGGTCACCGTGATCAGTGCCGTCCAGCGCAGCGCCGGGATCGCCCAGATGGCACGCAGCGCCTCGCGGGGGCTGGCCGCACCCATCCGGTCAGCGGCCAGGGGCGCCTCCGTCGAGGGCACCGGCACACCCCATCGCCGGGCACCGGCGACGAGCAGGAGCAGACCCGAGAGCAGAAAGCCCCCCGCGGCCGTGGAGAAGGCCGGCCACATGCCCGAGGTGCGGTGCAGGTCGACGACGTAGCCCGCCCCGAAGGCCCCGACCGCCATGCCGAGGGACTGGCCGGTGAACTGCCACGCGAACACGCGGCGACGGTCCGTGCCGCCGACCCAGCGCAGGACGAGGACGGACTGGGCGGGGGCCGCGGCGGTGATGCCGAGGCCGAAGACGAACATGCCGACGAGGAAGGACACCGGGCTGTTGGCCCAGATCAGCGAGGCTGCGCCCGCGGCGGCCACCACCTTGGCGCCCACGGCGACCAGCACCGGCGACATCCGGTCCGACAGGCGACCACCCACCGGGGCAGCCAGCAGGGCGCCCACCGAGAAGAGGCTCGACGCGGCCGCCGCCACCAGCGAGCCCCAGCCGCGGGTCGTCGCCGCGTAGGCGTACTGGTAGGGCAGGACGGTGCCCCAGCCGAGCATGGCAACGGCAGAGGCGAGGATCAAGAGGCGGGCGCGCATGGTCAGGTCAACAGTTCTTCAGGTTCGAATATTTCGATATCGAAATCTTAGCATGCGAAGATAGGGCCATGCCTCCGAGGTCCAAGAGCGCCCAGAGCGCGCAAGAGCAGTACCGCGAAGCGGTCGCGACCTATGTCGCGGCCGGTGGCGACGAGTCCGTGCAGCGGGTCATCACGGCCGTCAACTCGCTGGGCCGCAAGCTCGAGCAGTGGTACACGCGCCAGCTCGTGGACCTCGACCTCTCGCACGGCGAGTGGTCAGTGGTTGCCCAGCTGGCCACCGCGGACGGCAAGCCGCTCACCCCTAGTCGGCTGGCCGACGCCAGCAACGTGGCCGCGTCCTCGATGACGCACCGGCTCGACCGGATGACCGAACGCGGCCTGGTGCGCCGCTCCCCCGACCCGCAGAACCGCACCCGGGTGCTCGTCGAGCTCACCGACCACGGGTGGGAGCTGTTCGAGGCGGCCGTGCGGGAGGCCAACGTGGTCGAGTCCGACACCCTCGCCGGGCTGACGCGCGAGGAGCGCGACCAGCTGGCCGCGCTCCTCGAAGTGGTGATCAGCGGTCTGGACGACCTGGAGACGACCTAGGTCGCCAGCCCCGGGAACCAGATCGCGATCTCGCGCGCGGCCGACTCCGGGGAGTCCGAGCCGTGCACGATGTTCTCCTGGACCTTCTTGCCCCAGTCGCGGCCGAGGTCACCGCGGATGGTGCCGGGCAGCGCCGCGGTCGGGTCGGTGGCGCCGGCCAGCGCACGGAACCCCTCGATGCAGCGGTTGCCCTCGATGACGACGGCGGTCACCTGGCCGCTCGACATGAACTCGACCAGCGGCTCGTAGAACGGCTTGCCCTCGTGCTCGGCGTAGTGCTCGGCGAGCTGCTCGCGGGTCGGGGTGGTCACCGCGAGCGCAGCGAGGGTGTAGCCCTTCGCCTCGATCCGGCGGAGCACCTCACCGCTGAGGCCGCGGGCGAAACCGTCGGGCTTGACCAGGACAAGGGAACGTTCGGTCTGCGTCGTCACGCCGGCAAGCCTACCGAGCACCCGCAGGCACTAGCGTCGCGGTGTGCGATATGTGGCGGGGACGAGCGACCGCCTCGGGCATGCCGCCTGGCTGGCGCAGCCCGCCTACCTCGTCGCGGAGGTGGCCCTGGCCCTTCTGGCCGGGGTGCGCTACTCGCTGGCCGACGACACGATCAGCGCCCTGGGGACCTCGTGCTCGCCCGGCGAGGGCGGGTGCTCGTCGGCCCCGCTGCTCATGAACCTGACGTTCATCGGGTTCGGCATCCTCCAGGCGCTGGGGGCCCTTCCCCTGCTCAGGGACCGCGGCCGACCCGGCGTCGTGGGCTGGCTGTGGGTCGTGGCCGGGGTGTCGTCGGTGGGGGTCGGACTGCTGCCCGTGGACGCGCACCGCACCACGCACTCGCTGGTCGCGCTCCCCGTCTTCGTGGCCCAGCCGCTGGCGCTGCTGCTGCACGCCCGGCTGCTCGCGCCCGGGCGGCTGCGACAGGTGGGCCTGGCGCTGGCGACGGTGGCCCTGGCCGGCGTCGTGGCCTTCGCCGCCCTGCTCGGTGCCGACCACTGGTCGGGCCTGCTCGAGCGGGCCGCCATCTGGCCGGCGAAGCTCTGGCTACCGCTGGCTGCCCTGGCCGCCGCTACGGCTGCCGGGCGGGGTCCGTCTGCTGACGCGCCGCCACCTGGTCCTCCACCCGGCGGCACAGCACCAGCGAGCCCACCCACAGCACCAGGAAGATGAGCCCGACGCCGAGCATGGCGGGCACGACGAGCGCGCTGGCGAAGGTCAGCACCTGGATGAGCCAGCCCAGCGTGACGCCCCACGGCCGGCGCATCATGCCCGCGGCGAGGAAGCACAGCAGCGCAAGACCGATCCCGGTCCACAACCATGCGTGGCTGCGGTCGTCGCCTGTGGCGCTGGCCAGGCCACGGGCCACCAGGGCGCCGAGGAAGACCACGATCCCCTGGCTGCCCAGCACGGTCGCGAGCATCCGCCAGGTGAACTTGCCCAGCGCGCCGTAGAAGACGATGCCCTTCATCGACCGCCCCGGTTCGAGTCACGGAACCTGGTGAGCAGCCAGAAGGCCACGGCGACCACGATCACGACGACGACCATCTTCCCGAACATGCTCCGAGGGTATGCCGTGGGGCCGGCACCCAGCCGGACCGGTCCCTTCGGGAGTCAGGCGTCGGTCGCGCCGAGCAGCATGCGCACCTCGGCAGCGGTGGTCACCGAACCCGTCGCGAGCACCCCTCCGCCGACACCGCCCTCGTCGGCCAGTCCCGCCGCGACGTCGAGGGCGTCCGGCAGGTCCTGGACCACGGTCACCCGGTCCTCGCCGAAGATGTCGACCGCCAGCTCGCCCAGGTCGTCGGGCCGCATGGCGCGCGGCGACGTCGTGCGCGAGACCACCACGTGGTCGAGGACAGGCTCCAGGACCTCGAGCATCTCGGTGGCGTCCTTGTCCTTGAGGATGGCGATGACCCCAACGATCTTCGCGAAGTTGAACGAGTCCTCCAGGGCGTCGCGCAGGGCCAGGGCACCGGCGGGGTTGTGCGCCGCGTCGACGATGACTGTCGGCGAGCGCCGCACGATCTCCAGACGACCGGGCGACGTGACGCGACCCAGCCCCGCACGGACGACCTCGGGGTCCAGCCGTTGCTCGCCGGCACCGAAGAACGCCTCCACCGCGACCACGGCCTGGGTCGCGTTGTGCGCCTGGTGGGCACCGTGCAGGGGCAGGAACAGGTCCTCGTAGTCGCCCCCCAGACCACGGATGGCGATCTGCTGGCCGCCCACACCGACGTCACGGGTGAGCAGGCCGAAGTCGTTGCCCTCGAAGGCGATCCGGGCACCGACCTCCGCCGCGCGGTCGGCGAGGACCTGGGCCACGTCAGGTTCCTGGACCCCGATCACGGCGAGGGCGTCAGCCTTGATGATGCCGGACTTCTCGGTGGCGATGTCGACGACGTCGTTGCCCAGGAAGTGCTGGTGGTCCAGCGCGATGGGCGTGACAACGGCGACCGACCCGTCGGCGACGTTGGTGGCGTCCCAGCTGCCGCCGAGGCCCACCTCCACGATGGCGACGTCGATGGGCGCGTCGGCGAACGCGGCATACGCCACGGCGACGAGCACCTCGAAGTACGTCATCCGCGGACCACCGTCGGCCACCGAACGGGCGTCGACGATCTCGATGACGGGCAGCACGTCGTCGTAGGCGGCGAGGAACTTCTCGGCACTGATCGGCTCGCCGGAGAAGGCGATCCGCTCCCGCACGCTGTGCAGGTGCGGCGAGGTGAACCGGCCGGTCTTCAGGCCCATCTCGCGCAGCAGCGAGTCGATGATCCGGGTCGTCGACGTCTTGCCGTTGGTCCCCGTGAGGTGGATGACCGGGTAGGTGCGCTGCGGGTCGCCCAGCAGCTCCATCACGGCGGCGACCCGGTCCAGGCTGGGCTCCAGGTCGTGCTCGGGAGCCCGGGCGAGGATGGCCTCCTCCGCCTCCCGCATCGCCTTGACGACCTCGAGGTTGTGCGCAGCCTCGCGCTGGGCGGCATCAGGAGCAGGCATGTGGTTCAGTCTCCCATTCCGTCAGAGCTTCATGACCTTGATGCGCACCGGTTCCCCGTCGCCGACGGTGGCCTCGGCCACGTCGCCACGGCGGGGCAGCGCGTCGAGCTGCGGCGCGCTGCCGAACTGGCTGGCCAGCGTCTCCTCGACGATGAGCCCCTGGTGGGCCACGGTCGCCTCCCACACGGCCGGGGACCCGGTGACCGTCAACGAGATCCGGTCCGACACGTCGAGCCCCGCGTCACGCCGGGCCTGCTGGACGGCTCGCACGATGTCGCGGGCCAGGCCCTCCTGGGCCAGCTCGGCGGTGACCTGGGTGTCGAGCACCACGAAGCCGCCACCGGGCAGCATCGCGGTCGCCTTGGCAGCGCCCTGCTGCTCGGAGTCGACGACCATCTCGAGGGTGTACTCCCCCTCGAGGAGGTCGAGTCCGCCGGCAGTCACGGTACCGTCGGCCGCCACCGACCAGTCGCCCGACTTGCTGCCCTTGATGGCCTGCTGCACGTCCCGCCCGAGCCGGGGACCTGCGGCCCTGGCATTGACGGTCAGCCGCTGGGTGATGCCGAAGTCGGCCTCGCTCGCCTCGCCCAGGTCACGCAGCGTGACCGTGCGCACGTTGACCTCGTCGGCGATGATCCCGCCGAAGTCCTTGAGGGCCAGCGCATCCTTCGTCACCACGGTGAGGTCCTGCAGCGGCAGCCGCACGCGCAGGCCACCGGCCTTGCGCAGCGACGACGCCACGGAGCAGACCTCCCGCGCGCGGTCCATCGCCGAGACCAGTGCGTGGTCGGCCGGCAGGTCGGTGTGGTCCGGCCAGTCGGTGAGGTGGACCGAGCGGCCCCCCGTGAGTCCGCGCCAGATCTCCTCGGTGGTGAGCGGGAGCAGCGGCGCGGCCACGCGGCATACGACCTCCAGGGCCGTGTAGAGCGTGTCGAAGGCCTGCTTGGCACCATCACGCTCGGACCCGGCCGCGGAACCAGAACCGGAACCGGTGCCGGTGTCCCAGAACCGCTCGCGCGAGCGACGGACGTACCAGTTGGTCACCACGTCGAGGAAGCCACGGGTCGTCTCGCAGGCGTTCGCCACCTCGTAGCCGTCCAGCTGCTCCTGCATGGTGCGGACGTACTCACCCAGCTTGGCCAGCAGGTAGCGGTCGAGAGGGTCCGTGGAGGCCGTCGACCACTTGGCCTCGTAGCCCTGGCCGCCACCCCAGGCGTTGGCGTACAACGAGAAGAAGTACCAGGTGTTCCACAGCGGGATGAGCACCTGGCGCACGCCGTCGCGGATGCCCTGCTCCGTGACGACGAGGTTGCCGCCGCGCAGGATCGGGCTCGACATGAGGAACCAGCGCATGGCGTCGGCGCCGTCGCGGTCGAACACCTCGCGCACGTCGGGGTAGTTGCGCAGCGACTTCGACATCTTCTGGCCGTCCGAGCCGAGCACGATGCCGTGGCTGACGCACGAGGAGAAGGCGGGTCGGTCGAACAGCGCGGTCGCGAGGACGTGCAGCGTGTAGAACCAGCCACGCGTCTGGCCGATGTACTCGACGATGAAGTCGCCCGGGAAGTGGTGCTCGAACCACTCGGCGTTCTCGAACGGGTAGTGCACCTGCGCGAACGACATCGAGCCGGAGTCGAACCAGACGTCGAGGACGTCCTCGACGCGGCGCATGGTCGACTGGCCCGTGGGGTCGTCCGGGTTGGGCCGGGTGAGCTGGTCGATGAACGGCCGGTGCAGGTCGGTGACCTCCACGCCGAAGTCCGCCTCCAGCTCGGCGAACGAGCCGTAGACGTCGAGGCGCGGGTAGGCGGGGTTGTCGGACTTCCACACCGGGATCGGACTGCCCCAGAAGCGATTTCGCGAGATCGACCAGTCACGGGCGTTCGCCAGCCACTTGCCGAACTGGCCGTGCTTGACGTGCTCGGGGACCCAGGTGATCTGCTCGTTGAGCTCGAGCATCCGGTCCTTGAACTTGGTGACCTCGACGAACCAGCTCGAGACCGCCATGTAGATCAGGGGCTGCCTGCACCGCCAGCAGTGCGGGTAGGAGTGGTCGTAGGTCTCCCGGCGCAGCAGCACGGTGCCCTCGGTGACCGAACCCGTCTCGCCCTCGCCGCGGGTGCGAGCCTTCAGGTGCTCGATGATGAGCGCGTTGGCGTCGAAGACCTGGACACCCTCGTAGTCCGTGACGGGGTAGGTGAAGCAGCCGTCGGGACCCACCGGGATCACCGGCTCGATGCCCGCGGCATCGGTGACGACCTTGTCCTCCTCACCGAAGGCGCCGGCGGTGTGGACCAGCCCGGTGCCGTCCTCGGTGGTGACGAACTCCGCGGGGAACACCCGGTGCGCGCGCTCGTGGCCGAGGTAGTAGGAGAAGGGCGGGGTGAACGACCGCCCGACGAGGTCGCTGCCCTTGAGCCGCTCCACGATGCGCGAGGCCGGGTCGGCGACGGCGTCGCTGTCGGAGCCGAAGAGGTCCTTGGCATAGGCCGCGAGCCGCGCCTCGCCGATGAGGTAGCGCTCGGTCGTCCCGGTGACGTCGGACTCGACCACGACGTAGTCGATGTCCGGGCCGACCATGATGCCGAGGTTGGCCGGCAGCGTCCACGGCGTCGTCGTCCAGACGAGGGCGAGCTCCCCCGTCTCCAGGCGCAGGCCGACGGTGACTGCCGGGTCCTGGCGGTTCTGGTAGACGTCGTCGTCCATGCGCAGCTCATGGTTGGACAGCGGCGTCTGGTCGTTCCAGCAGTAGGGCAGGACGCGGAAGCCCTCGTAGACGTACCCCTTGTCGTACAACGCCTTGAAGGCCCAGATGACCGACTCCATGTAGTCGGGGTTGAGGGTCTTGTAGTCGTGGTCGAAGTCGACCCACCGGGCCTGCCGGGTGACGTAGTCCCGCCACTCCCCCGTGTACTTCAGGACCGACTCGCGGCACTTGGCGTTGAACTTCTCCAGGCCCAGCTCGAGGATCTCGTCCTTGGTCTTGATGCCCAGCTGGCTCATCGCCTCGAGCTCGGCGGGCAGCCCGTGGGTGTCCCAGCCGAAGCGCCGCTCGACCCGGCGTCCGCGCATCGTCTGGTAGCGCGGGATCAGGTCCTTGACGTAGCCGGTGAGCAGGTGGCCGTAGTGCGGCAGCCCGTTGGCGAAGGGCGGACCGTCGTAGAAGACGAACTCGTTGTCACCGTTCGTGCCGGCAGAACGGTTCTCCACGGACGCGACGAAGGTGCCGTCCTCGTCCCAGTACCGCAGGACCCGCTCCTCGATCTCGGGGAAGCGCGGAGACGCGGGCACGCCGAGGGCAGCCCCCGGGGCGTCGTTCGGAACGGTGTCGCTGGAGACCTTCGGATAGGTCATGGTGTCGGCGGTCCTCACATCACTCGTGCTCCCACACGAGGACGACGTCGCCGGGATTCCCGGCGCCACCGCGGTGCCACCTCGCTTGCCGCACGCGCGCGCCCGGAGGCCCGCGGCACACGACCGCTCTTGCTCAAGGTTGTGACGGACCCACCCGTCCGGTTCTAGTGAGCCACCACTCCCCGCGTCTGCCGCGTGGCGTCGTGACCGTTCTTCCGGAGGCTCCCCGGTGATGGCCGGTTCACTGCCTGTGCCGCCAAGTCTAGCGGGCGTGACGCACGGCACGTGCGCACGGCGGGAGGCGGCAGGTGCGCGGTGTAGTCTGAGCCTCGTTGCCCCCACGGCAATACAGGCAATACAAGCAAAACAGGCAACACCACGACGCGACAACCAGGGGAAGCCGGTCCAACTCCGGCGCTGACCCGCAACCGTAGGCCGCACTGAACCGCGGCGAGCCGGAACACCTGGATCGCGAAGCGGCTCCATTTCCGTCGAGGTACGCGGGGCGGAGCCCGGACACCAGGTCCGAGGCCGCCCCCCGATGTCGCTGAGCGACGCCGGGGGTCTTTCACGTTCCGGTGCCGGTGCACCCGTCGCGACACCGTTCGCATTGAAGAGGCACCATGCACCGCATCCCGCGCAGCGCCCGCACGTCCGCTGCCCTCGCCCTGGCCCTCGGGGCCGCTCTGGTCCTGCCCGGCGCGGCGTTCGCCGGCACGACCGGGCCCACCCCCGCCAGCACCACGAGCAGCACCACGAGCAGCACCACGAGCACGAGCAGCACCACGAGCACGAGCAGCACCACGAGCACGAGCAGCACCGCCACGACGGCGCCGAGCAGCCCGACGACCCCTGCCACCGGCCCGACGTCCCCGACTTCCAGCGCCACGTCCACCACCGGGACGCCAGGGACCACGAAGACCAGTGCGGGCAGGGGAACCTCCGGGACGGCCCCGAAGGCGAAGCTCGCCGCGCCACTTGCCCGCCGCCCGTTCGGCACCCGCGCGGCCCTGAGCGCCGCCGCCGTGCCGGGCACCCCCTCCACCAAGGCCGGCTACGCCGCCGGGTTCATCGCGCGCACCCTCGCGGCTCGGGCCGACCACTACAACTACCCGGCCTCGACGTACTTCGACGGCGGCAACACGATCGACGCCGTCCTGGGGCTCGATGGCGCCGGGGTCGGCCTCACCCAGGCCGACGCCACCACCAGCTACCTCGCTGCGCACGTCAACGACTACGTGGGCTACCCGGACCCGGCGAACCCCTCCAGCCCCGAGACGTATGCCGGGCCGCTGGGCAAGCTCGTCATCGGCGTGGTCGCGCAGGGCGGCGACCCGACCGCCTTCGGTGGTCAGGACCTCGTCGCCCGCCTCCAGGGCCTGATAACCGCGAGCGGACGATTCTCCGACAAGTCGAACTTCGGCGACCCGAGCAACCCGACCGGCGACTACTCGAACACCATCGGGCAGGCGCTGGACGTCATCGCCATCGGGCGCGCCACGAGCTCGGTGCCCCAGGCGGCCAGCAACTACCTGCTGGACCAGCAGTGCACGGACGGTGGGTTCCGCGGCAACCTGGACGTGGCCAACACCCCGTGCACGAGCGACGCCGACGCCACCGCCTTCGCGGCTCAGGCGCTGGTCGGCCTGCTGGGCGAGACCGATCCCGCGACGGTCAAGGCGCTGCAGTGGCTCGCGTCCCACCAGGCGGCCAACGGCGGCTTCCTCAACCAGGACGGCCAGTACAACGCCAACACCGCCGGCGTCGCCGCTCAGGCCTTCGCGGCCGGGGGCCTTGCGGTGCAGCTGGCCCGGGCGCAGGCGTTCATCGCCAGCCTGCAGCTCGACTGCGGCTTCGCCACCGCGCTGCGCGGCGGCATCGCGTTCACCGCGGCGGACCGCGCCACCCTCAAGACAGCGCCCACCACCACGGCTGCCCTCGACCGGGCCCTGCGGGCGACGCCCCAGGCCACCCTCGGCCTGGCCGGGGGTTCCCTGCTCACGGTCACCGGCGAAGGGGCCACGGCCACCGCGCCGACCCTGAGCTGCCGTCCCACCCCACCGACGACCCCGTCGACGACCACCACCACGACGACCCGGCCAGCCTCCTCGACGTCGACCACCGCGGCGGCCCCGGTCCCGGCCGACTTGGGCGCTTCGGGTGACCCCGGATCCGCCACCCCGGGCAACCTGGCCTTCACCGGCGCCGACGTGGCGGCAGCGACCCTCCTCGGAGCGATGCTGCTGGTCGCCGGAGTGGGCGCCATCCTGCTGGCGCGGCGCAAGGGCGAGCACGCCTGATGCGGTGCCTCGCGCGCCTCGTCGCGGCCGCGGCGCTCGTCGTCGCCGGCGGCCTCACCCTCCCGGGTGGGGCCGCCCAGGCGGCTGCCTGCGCCAACAGCACGGGCGTGACCGTCGTCATCGACTACGGCTCGAGCAGCAGCACGCTCTGCGCGGCTGACGACACGTCCGCGATGAGGGTCCTCCAGAAGGTCGCCACCGTCACGAGCCCGACCCAGTACCCCGGCACCGTGGTCTGCAAGATCAACGGCGTTCCGGCGAGCCAGACCTGCCAGCGGATGCCCCCGGCGAGCGCCTACTGGGCCTTCTTCCACGCGTCCCGCGGTGGCTCGTGGACCTACAGCAGCTCGGGGGTGGCTGACTACAACCCGGCCCCGGGGAGCGTCATCGGGTTCGCCTTCGGCTCGGGCGGAGCCCCGCGAAGCGCACCTCCCGCGGCGACGACCCCCACACCGACACCCAAACCGACACCCAAGCCGAGCCCGTCGTCCTCGAGCCGTCCGCCGGCCCCGAAGCCGACGCCCAAGCCGGCGCCGAAGCCGGCGGGCACCACCCCGGCCCGGCCGAGCGGCGCCAGCAGCTCGCCCTCGACCCCTGCGGCAGGCGCAGCCGCCGGCACCCGCCCGGGTTCGTCGGCGGGCGCGAGCGCGGGAACCGCACCGAGGACGACCACCCCCGGCGCCCTCACCTCGACGACCTCGTCCGCCACGACGTCAGCCGGCACCACCACGTCGCCCGGCTCCTCCGGCAGGGCTGAGGCGGACAGCGCCTCGAGCGCCACCTCGGACTCCGGTTCGCCCGTGACCCTCCTCGCCGGTCTGGGGCTGGTGGGCCTGGTCGCCGCCGGCGCGGCATACCTCGCGGTGCGCCGCCGGGCGTCGACGTAGCCACGCCGTGCGCACCGCAGGCACCCCGCTGCCCCGCCACCTGCACCCCGTCGCCTGGTGGGTGTGGGCCATCGGGCTCGCGGTGGCCTGCTCGCGGACGAGCAACCCGCTGCTGCTCCTGCTGGCGGTGAGCGTCGCCAGCCTGGTCGTCGCCGCCAAGCGCGGCAGCTCGCCCTGGTCGCGCGCGTTCCGGCTCTACCTCGTGCTCGGCGCGTTCATCATCGTGTTCCGGGTCGTGCTGCACGTCCTGGTGGGCTTCAAGTTCGGCACGACGCGGCTCTACTCGCTGCCCAGCGTCGACCTGCCCGGGATCACGCTGCTCGGCCCGCTCTACCTCGAGGGCGTCCTCGCCGCCGCCGCGGAGGGACTCCGGCTCGCGAGCCTGATCACCTGCATCGGCGCGGCCAATGCCCTGGCCAACCCCAAGCGGCTGCTGCGCGCCCTCCCCGGCGCCCTGCACGAGATCGGCACGGCTGTGGTCATCTCGGTGACGGTGGCGCCCCAGCTCGCCGAGAGCGTCCAGCGCGTCCGCCGGGCCAGGGTGCTGCGTGGCGAGGGCGGCACCGGGATCCGGTCGGTCGGCCGGGTCGCCCTGCCCGTCCTCCAGGACACCCTCGACCGGTCCCTGTCCCTCGCGTCGGCGATGGACTCCCGCGGCTACGGCCGGCGCACCGACCAGCCGGCCACCACCCGCCGCCTGACCGCGGCGCTGACGCTCAGCGGTCTGCTGGGCGCCGGGATCGGCGTCTACGGCCTGCTCGACGGCACCGCGCCCGCGCTGATCGGGATGCCGATGCTCGTCCTGGGGCTGGTCCTGGCCGCCCTCGGCATGCGCATCGGTGGCCGCAGCGTGCAGCGCAGCGTCTACCGGCCCGACCCGTGGGCACTGCCCGAGTGGCTCGTCGCGGCCTCGGGCGTGACGTCCGCCGCCCTCATGGTCGTCCAGGCAGCGCGCGCACCCGATGCCATGGTGCTGCCGCTCGAGCCGTTGGCTGCTCCCGCGCTGCCCCTGATCGCCGTGCTCGGGATCCTGCTCGCCGGGGTCCCGGCGTTCGTGGCCCCCACCCCACCGGTGGCCCGAGGAGGTGGCGGCCGATGACCACCCGGCCGATGCGCACCGACGCCACCGCACCCGTCGTCTTCGACGCCGTCACCATCAGGTATGCCGGCAGCCCCCGCCCCGCCCTGCGCTCTGCCTCGTTCGTGCTCGAGGAGGGCGAGCTCGTCGTGGTCACCGGCCGCACCGGCTCGGGGAAGTCCACCCTGCTGGGAGCCGTCAACGGGACGGTCCCGCACTTCACCGGCGGACACCTGTCGGGACGGGTCACCGTCTGCGGTCGGGACACCCGCACGCACCGGCCGCGTGACCTCGCCGGGGTCGTGGGCGTGGTGCGCCAGGACCCGCTGGCCGGTTTCGTGACCGACACGGTGGAGGAGGAGCTCGCGTACACGCTGGAACAGCTCGCGCTCGATCCCGCGACCATGCGACGCCGGGTCGAGGAGGTGCTCGACCTGCTGGGGATCGCGGACCTGCGCGAGGCCCCGTTGAGCGACCTGTCCGGCGGCCAGCAGCAGCGCGTGGCCATCGGGTCGGTGCTCACCGCGAGCCCGCGGCTCCTCGTCCTGGACGAGCCCACCTCCGCACTGGACCCCACCGGTGCCGAGGAGGTCCTCGCGACGCTCTCGCGCCTCGTGCACGACCTCGGCCTGACGGTGGTGCTGTCCGAGCACCGGCTCGAACGCATCGTGGGCACCGCTGACCGCGTCATCGTGGTCGGCGACGACGGCACGGTGAGCGACGGCAGCCCGCAGCACGTCATGGCCAGCGCACCGCTCGCCCCGCCAGTCGTCCACCTCGGGCGGTGGGCCGGCTGGGATCCCCTGCCCCTGACCGTCAGGGATGCCCGGCGGGCAGCCACCCACCTGCGCGAGGATCTCGCGCGTCACGGGGGTGCCGCCCCTGACGCCGAGGGCGCCGATCGCGTCGACGATCCCGACCACCCCGACCACCCCGACCACCCCGACCACCCTGACCACCCCGGCCGCGGATCCCATGCGCCGCACCGGGTTTCGGCCGCGGGTCTGCAGGTCACCCACGGCACGGTGTCGGCTGTGCGCTCTGTCGACCTGGCCCTGCGGGACGGCGAGGTCGCGGTCCTCATGGGCCGCAACGGTTCCGGCAAGTCCTCCCTGCTGTGGGCTCTGCACGGCACCGGCCACCGCAGCTCCGGGGAGGTGTCCGTGCTGACCACCGCCGGTGACCGCGTCGACCCGGCCTCCGAGTCGCCCAGGGTGCGGCGCAGCCACGTCGGGCTCGTGCCGCAGAGCGCTCCGGACCTGCTCTACCTGGACTCGGTGGGGGCCGAGTGCCGCCAGTCCGACCACGAGGCGGGTGCCGAGCCCGGCACGACGCGCGGCACCCTCGACCGGCTCGCACCCGGCATACCGGAAGACCACCACCCGCGGGACCTGTCGGAGGGGCAGCAGCTCGCTCTGGTCCTGGCGATCCAGCTCGCCGCGGCCCCCGGTGCGTTGCTCCTCGACGAGCCGACGCGTGGTCTGGACTACCCGGCGAAGGCGGTGCTCGCGGACCTGCTGCGCGAGCTCGCGACCAGCGGCCGGGCGCTCGCGGTGGCCACCCATGACGTGGAGTTCGCCGCGACGGTGGCCGACCGGGTGGTCGTGATGTCGGAGGGCAGGGTCGTCGCGGACGGCCCGGCTGCCGACGTCCTGTGCGACTCCCCCGCCTTCGCACCGCAGGTCGCCAAGGTCCTCGCGCCCGCGCGGCTGCTGCGGCTCGACCAGGTTCAGGCCGCGGTGGCGGCGACGATCGGGAGTGGGCGCTGATGTCCTCGCCGACCAGGGCGGTGGCGCTGCGCCCGCGCTCCACGGCGGCGCTCGTCCTCGTCTCGCTGGCCGGGCTGCTCGCGTTCGGGTGGCCGCTCTTCGCCACCGCCGGCTCGCGGCTGGGCCACAGCGCCGACGCGCCGCTCTTCTTCGCGCTGCTGCTGCCGCTGTTGATGGCCGTGGTGCTGTTCGAGATCAGCGAGGGCGGCCTGGACGTCAAGGCCGTGGCGATGCTCGGCGTCCTGTCCGCCGTCGGCGCGGCCCTGCGACCGCTGGGGGCCGGCACGGCAGGGCTGGAGACCGTCTTCTTCCTGCTCGTCCTCGGAGGTCGGGTCTTCGGTCCGGGCTTCGGTTTCGTCCTGGGATCGACCACCCTGTTCGCCTCCGCGCTGATCACCGGTGGGGTCGGTCCGTGGCTGCCCTACCAGATGCTGGGTGCCGCCTGGGTGGGTCTGGGGGCGGGGCTGCTGCCCCGCGTCCCCCCACGCTGGGAGCTGCTGCTGCTGGCCGCCTACGGCGCCGTGTCCGGGCTGCTCTACGGCGTGGCCCTCAACTTCTCCTTCTGGCCGTTCACCACCGGGCTGTCGGGCGACCTGTCGTTCGTCGCCGGCGCGACGCCGTGGGAGAACCTGCGCCGGTTCGGCGTCTTCTCGCTCGCCACCTCGGCCTGGTGGGACCTGGGTCGGGCCCTGACGAACGTCGTCCTCATCGCGGTCACCGGCCGCGCCGTGCTCGGGACCCTGCGTCGCGCCTCGCGCCGAGCAGCTTTCGACGCAGAGGCGGGCTTCGACGAGCAGGCGGGCTCCCACGAGCAGGCGGGCTCCGACGAGCAGGTGGCTGCGCGGCCTACGCTGCAGGAATGAGCACCGACACCTCGTTGCCCATCCGCACGGTCACCGACCCGGACATCAAGGCCACGTATGCCGTGGACCAGTCGGTGGGTGCGACGGCTCCCAGCCAGTTCGAGGTGGTCCGGGCCCGGGATCTCGAGGACGTCGTCGAGGTGCTGCGCTGGGCGCACGAGACGCGCACGCCGGTCGTGCCGCAGGGTGCCCGCAGCAGTCTCACCGGCAGCTCGGTGGCCATCGAGGCAGGCGTGGTCCTCAACACCGAAGGCCTCGACGCGATCAGCACCGTCGACCCGCTCGAGGCCCTGGCGGTGGTCGGCCCCGGGGTCATCACCAAGGACCTCAAGGACGCTGCCGCCGCGGCTGGCCTGTTCTACCCGCCGGATCCCGCGAGCTCGGCGTTCTGCACCATCGGGGGCAACGTCGCGACCAATGCCGGAGGCCTGTGCTGCGTCAAGTACGGCGTCACCGCCGACTACGTGCGCGCCCTGCAGGTCGTGCTGCCCGGTGGTGAGGTGATCCGCACCGGCCACCGCACCGCCAAGGGCGTGGCCGGGCTCGACCTCACCGGCCTGTTCGTCGGGTCGGAGGGCACCCTCGGGGTCATCACCGAGGTCACCACCCGCCTCGTGCCCGCCCCCGACCCGGCGCTGACGGTGCTCGCGACGTTCGGCTCCCTGGAGGCTGCGGGGCGCGCCATCGTCGCCCTGCGCCTCGAACGCCACCTCCCCTCGCTCGTCGAGCTGCTCGACCGCGCGGCGGTCGCGGCCGTGCAGTCGCTCGCCGACTACGGCTTTCCACAGGACTGCGAGGCGGTGCTGCTGGTCCAGTCCGACCGGCCCGGACACACCGCCGACGACGTCCAGCGGTATGCCGCGGTGCTCGCCGAGGCGGGGGCCGTGGACGTGGCCGTCGCCGACGACGCCGCCGAGGCCGACCTGCTGCTCGCCGGGCGGCGGGCGCTGAGCCCGGCCCTCGAGGCCAAGGGCCCCCGCTACCTCGAGGACGTCTGCGTCCCCGTCGGGCGGCTCACCGAGCTCATCCGGTCCGGGCAGGAGGTGGCCGCGCGACACGGTCTGGAGATCGTCATGGCCGGCCACGCGGGCGACGGCAACCTCCACCCGAGCATCTTCTTCGACGCCGACGACGCGTCCAGCCGTGCGCGCGCGCACCAGGCGTTCACCGAGATCATCACGGCCGCGCTCCGGCTGGGCGGGACCATCACCGGCGAGCACGGGATCGGCACGCTGAAGGCGCCCTGGCTGGCGGAGGAGCTCGGGGAGCGGGAGCTGGAGCGCCAGCGCGCCGTCAAAGCCCTGTTCGACCCGCGCGGGATCCTCAACCCCGGCCGCGTCTACTGGTCCTGACCCGTCGGCCCGCCGCCGAGGGGGCGACTGGTAGAAACAGGGGCATGAGCCGTCTCGAACTCGACCGCAGTGAGTCCTGGCTGACCCGCGAGGAGCTCGACGCGGCGCGCGAGCGGCTGCCGATCCTCTACGTCGACGCGGTCCCGGTGCGGGTGGACGAGAGGGGCGCCCTGACCGCGGTGGGTCTGCTGCTGCGCGCCTCGGACGGGGCGATCAACCGCGAGCTCGTCTCCGGTCGGGTGCTCTACCACGAGCGCGTGCGCGACGCGCTGATCCGGCACCTCGAGAAGGACCTCGGGCCGATGGCACTGCCCCAGGTCCCGGCCAGCCCGCAGCCGTTCACGGTCGCCGAGTACTTCCCCACGCCGGGCGTCACCCCGTTCCACGACCCGCGGCAGCACGCGGTGTCGCTGGCCTTCGTCGTCCCGGTCGCGGGAGACTGCCAGCCGCAGCAGGACGCCCTCGACCTCGCCTGGCTCACGCCTGACGAAGCGGTCGCCCCCTCGATGCTCGAGGAGATGGACGGCGGCCACGGGGTGCTGCTGCGCCAGGCGATGGCCCACCTCGGACACGCCGTCTGAACTCCCACGATCCCCCTCCCGCCGGATGATCACCCCGAGCATGACGTAGGCGTTCCGCACAAGAGACTCAGCCGATCTAGGGCCGAACGGTTGAGGCGCATCGACCGAGTGCGGGAGCAGAATGGTCGCGTGCCGTGGGAAATCGCCACATATCTCCTCGGCGCCCAAGGGGGCGTCGAGGATGATTTCGCGCGGCTCTACGACGTGACCAACCCCGTCCTGGTGCGCTACCTGCGCGTCATCACCGACGCCGGTCCGGACGAGCTGGCCGAGCTGGCCCTCGGCGCCTGGACGGCCGCCCTGCCCCAGCTGACGGCCTGTCCCCCTGACGAGGACGCCTGGCTCGAGCTGGTCATCGGGTCCGCGGCCGTGGCCGCGGGCGGCAGCCTCAGGGGTGAGGGTGGCGGCGCATCGACCGCAACCGCGAACCCGGCCCCGGACGAGCTGGACCGCGCCATCGAGGCCCTGCGGGCGTGCCCGCCGGACGAGGCCGACGTCCTGGCGATGGGGCTGATCGCCAACCTGGGTCGCGATGCGACCGCCCGCCTGACCGGTCACGAGCCGAGCGCCGTGCTCGCCCTCGTGCAACGCGGGCAGGAGCACCTGCCGATGTCGCTGGAGTCCCTGACCGCGGCCCTGCGCGCGCCGGCTCGGGCCGGCGAGGTCGCCGACCTGCAGCGCGTCTCCCCTCTCATCGCCACGGCCCTCGCCGGGCCTGTCCCGATCGCCGGGGGCGACACCGAGGCCGTGCAGGCCACGAGTGTCGCCGTGGCGCTCTCGGCGACGCATGCTCGCCCCGGACTCCCCGTCAGTGCGCTCACGGAGCCGTCATTGGCCGAGCTCCTCGGCATGGAGTCGGCCGCGGCGTCTGGGGTCGTCGGCCTGAGCGCTTTCCGGTCCGCGGCAGGGACCCCGAGCCGGTCCGCCCGGGTCGGGGTGGGCGCTGGGGTCTGGCTGCTCGCGGTGGGCGGCGTGGGCACCGCGGCTGCGATGACCGGCTTCGTCACCGCGGCCATCGATGGCATCTTCGGCAACCACAACGCCGCTCCCCTGGTCACGGCAGAGGGTCCGGCCACACCGGGGACACCGTTCCCGGGTGGGAACACGGGTGGCGGCACAGGTGGGAACACGGGTGGCGGCACAGGTGGGAACACGGGTGGCGGCACAGGTGGGAACCCGGGCGGCGGCACGGGTGGCAAGGTCCCGTCCGGCCCGGGCACTCGACCCGCTCCCAAGGGGCACACCTCGACACCCCCCGGTCCGCAGCAGGCGACGGGTGGAGGCAGCGCCCAGGCCGTCTCGCTTCCCGGAAGGTCCCGAACGATCCAGATCGTGCTGACCTCCTTCGGCGTCCCCACCGACTCGGTCCCGGCCACACCCACCGTGATCCCGACGACCCCGACCGTTCCGACGACGCCGACCATTCCGACGACCCCGACGGGAGTCGTGTCGGGGCCTGTCCCCGTCCCGCCGGTGAGCGTTCCCCCGGCCTCCCAGGGCAACGGCAAGGGCAACGGCGACAAGACGGTCGCGCAGGCAGGACGGCAGGCTGAGCGCGAGGCCAAGGCCACCGCCAAGGCTGCCGCGAAAGCCGCCGCCAAGGCCGAGCGCGAGGCCAAGGCCACCGCCAAGGCCGCCGCGAAAGCCGCCGCCAAGGCCGAGCGCGAGGCCAACGCCACCGCCAAGGCCGAGCGCAAGGCCAGCTCGAAGCACAAGGGGCTCGGCCACGCCACGTCCACAGCAAAGGGCCACGCCGAGACCACGGCCCACGGGCACAAGGCCCACGGGAAGGCCCACGGACACACCAAGGCCTGAGGCTCGACGCCGGGTCGAGGGGTCCTGGCCGCTCGCGCTCGTGGATCAGGTCGCGCGACGACGGCGGTCGGCGACGTCCATGGCGTCTGCTTCCTCGGGCGTCGGCGCGGTGCCGCCCAGCCGGACCGGGAGCAGGTGCCGCTCGGAGTCGGGCCAGGCGGGATAGGCCGCCTGGTCCGCGCGGAGCTGGGCATCCATGGCTGCCCGGACCCGAGCCGTGGCCGCAGCGGCGTTCTCGTCGGCCCCCACCACGATGGGCTCCCCGACCGTGATGAGCAGCGGAATGTGGTGGCGGCCCATCCTGCGGGGCTGCCCCTTGGTCCAGACCCGCTGCGACCCCCAGATCGTGGTCGGCAGGATGGGCACACCGGCATCCTGCGCGAGCCGCGCGGCGCCTGACTTGAATGCCTTGAGCTCGAAGGACCGCGAGATGGTGGCCTCGGGGAACACGCCGATGATCTCGCCTGCCCGCAGCGCGTCCCTCGCCGCGTCGAACGAACCCAGGCCCGCCTCCCGGTCGACCGGGATGTGGCGCATCCCCTTCATCAGCGGTCCCGCGACGGGGTTGGACCAGATCGACTTCTTGGCCATGAATCGCACGTACCGGCCGGCGTGGACGCCGACCAGCCCGGCATACGTGAAGTCGAAGTAGCCGGTGTGGTTGATGGCCATCACGGCGCCGCCGTGCCGAGGCACGTGCTCGGTGCCCGTCATGGTGAACTGGAGGCCCTGGGCGGCGAACAACGCGCGGGCCACCCCGATGACGGGGGTGTAGACGGGTTCCATGGGGCAACCCTAGGGGTCCAGTGGTGAAGCGGTGCTGAGGGAGCCGCCCGGCGCAGGCCCCGGCCTCCCCGCAACCGGTTGGTCACCCGGCGCGGGGGGATGGGAAGATTCACGCCATGACCGATGCACCCACCACGTCCGGCGCCGCCACGATCCCCGACAAGCCCTCGATCGACGGGCTCGAGGACAAGTGGGCGCAGGTATGGCGGGACCAGGGCACCTACACCTTCGACCGCGTCACAGCCCTCGCGAAGGGCCGGGAGTCCGTCTTCTCCATCGACACCCCGCCGCCCACCGCGAGCGGCAGCCTGCACATGGGGCACGTGTTCTCCTACACCCACACCGACTGCATGGCCCGCTACAAGCGGATGCAGGGTCTGGAGGTGTTCTACCCGATCGGCTGGGACGACAACGGGCTGCCGACCGAGAAGCGCGTCCAGAACTACTACGGGGTGCGCGGCGACGCTGCGCTGCCCTACGTCGAGGGCTTCGAGCCGCCGCACCGGGGGGACGCCAAGAGCCTCAAGGCCGCCGACACGCTGCCGATCTCGCGGCAGAACTTCATCGAGCTGTGCGACGAGCTGACCGTCGAGGACGAGAAGGCCTTCGAGTCGCTGTTCCGCCGGATGGGCTTCAGCCTCGACTGGGACATCTCCTACCGCACCATCGACGACCACTCGCGGGCCACCGCGCAGCAGGCGTTCCTGCGCAACCTCGCCCGGGGTGAGGCGTACCAGTCCGAGGCTCCCGGCCTCTGGGACGTCACCTTCCAGACCGCGGTCGCGCAGGCCGAGCTGGAGGCCCGCGACTACCCCGGCGCCTACCACCGCGTCGCCTTCCACGGCGCCGACGGCCCGATCCACATCGAGACCACCCGCCCCGAGCTCATCCCGTCCGCCGTGGCGCTGATCGCCCACCCCGACGACGAGCGGTATGCCGCGTTGTTCGGGACCACGGTCCGGTCCCCGCTCTTCGACGTCGAGATCCCGGTGGTCGCCCACTCCGCCGCCGAGCCCGACAAGGGCGCCGGCATCGCGATGTGCTGCACCTTCGGCGACCTGACCGATGTGCTGTGGTGGCGTGAGCTGCAGCTGCCCACCCGCTCCGTCATCACCCGCTCGGGACGCATCCAGGCCGAGACCCCGCAGTGGCTGGTGGGCGGTCCGGGCGAGCGGCTGTTCGCCGAGCAGGTGGCCGGCAAGACCACGTTCGCCGCACGCGAGGCGATCGTCGCCGCCCTGCGCGAGTCCGGTGACCTGGACGGCGAGCCGAAGCCCACGCAGCGCAAGGCCAACTTCTACGAGCGCGGCGAGAAGCCGCTGGAGATCGTGACCTCGCGCCAGTGGTACATCCGCAACGGCGGCCGCGACGCCGAGCTCAACGCCGAGCTGATCGAGCGCGGGCGGCAGGTCGACTTCCACCCGGCGTTCATGCGCGCGCGCTACGAGAACTGGGTCACTGGCCTCAACGGCGACTGGCTGGTGTCGCGCCAGCGCTTCTTCGGGGTGCCGATCCCCGTCTGGTACCCGCTCGACGACAACGGCGAGCCCGTCTTCGACAAGCAGCTGGTGCCGGCCGAGGACCAGCTCCCCGTGGACCCTGCCGCGCAGGCCCCCGAGGGCTACGACGAGTCGCAGCGCGGCCAGGCCGGCGGCTTCGTCGGCGACCCCGACATCATGGACACCTGGGCGACGTCGTCGCTCTCGCCGCAGATCGCCGGTCGCTGGCGCGACGACCCCGAGCTCTTCGCGGGCGTGTTCCCCATGGACGTCCGCCCTCAGGGGCACGACATCATCCGCACCTGGCTCTTCTCCACCGTCGTGCGGTCGCACTTCGAGTTCGGCTCGGTCCCGTGGCGCAACGCCGCCCTGTCCGGGTGGATCCTCGACCCCGACCGCAAGAAGATGAGCAAGTCCAAGGGCAACGTCGTCACCCCCGAGGACGTCGTCAAGGAGCACAGCGCCGACGCCGTTCGCTACTGGGCGGCCAGCGGCCGCCTCGGCGCCGACGCGGCGTACGACACGGGCCAGATGAAGGTCGGCCGCCGCCTGGCCATCAAGATCCTCAATGCGACCAAGTTCGCGCTGTCCTTCGGCGAAGTCGACAGCCGATACAGCGGCGATGCCGAAGCAGTGATCCAACACAGCGGTGAGGTGGACGGCGATCTCCACGCTGCGGTGACCGACCCGCTCGACCGCGCCATGCTCGCCCAGCTCGGCGACGTCGTGGCCAAGGCGACGGCAGGCTTCGAGGCCTGGGACCACACCCGGGCGCTCGAGGTGAGCGAGTCGTTCTTCTGGACCTTCTGCGACGACTACCTCGAGCTCGTCAAGGACCGCGCCTACGGAGGCCGGGGAGACGCCGAAGCGGCCTCCGCCCGAGCCGCGCTGCGCATCGCCCTCGACGTGCTGCTGCGCCTGTTCGCGCCGATGCTGCCCTACGTGACCGAAGAGGTGTGGTCGTGGTGGCACGAGGGCTCGGTGCACCGCGCCGCCTGGCCGACGACCGCGGACGCCGCGGCCGGAGACGGTGGCGACCCTGCCCTCCTGACCGCCGTCGGCGAGGCCCTGGCCGGGGTGCGCAAGGCCAAGTCCGAGGCGAAGGTCGGGATGCGGGCCGAGGTCGCCTCGATCGTGCTGGCCGGACCGGCCGAGTGGACGCAGCGGGTGCGGCTCACCGAAGGCGACCTGCGCGCTGCGGGCCGGATCACCGGCACCGTCGGTTACGCGGAGGCGGAGACGCCCGAGGTGCGCGACGCGGAGCTGATCCCGGTGGAGAAGCCGAAGGCCTGAACCTTGCGGGTTCCGTTGGGCTGCACCGTGATCCACGGTACGTCCCAGCCGGCGATCCGCAGCGCCCGGCGGGCGAACCGCTCCTGGTCCAGCAGGGTCACCTGTCCGGACGCCGGGTCGTAGACGTCCAGGACGCTGTCCCCGTCACCGGGCAGGACGAGGGTGACGTGCCTGGGCAACAGGCCGTTGCCGATGTAGAGCAGGGCGGGCTCGCCGTCGGCCACCACCTCGACCAGCCGGGCGTGGGCGTCCCGCAGTCCCCCCTTGGTGAGCGGCCGCACCGCTCGCAGCTCGTAGTCGGTACCCCGGCGGGAGGCGCCGTACTCCAGCTCCTTGCGAGCGCCCCAGGGCGGCGTGCCCAGTGCCCGGGGCCACGGCACGTTGAGTCGTCCGCCCCCGGCATACAGGCGGTTGGTGCGCCCCATGACGACGCGCTCGTATGCCGCGAAGCGCTCCTGCTCGGTGGCCGCCGGCGGCGCGTCGCCGCGGGGGCCCTCCCCCGTGGTGATCCAGCGCGCGAAGGCCGGGTTCACGAGCATCCGGGCCACGGTGAGGCAGGCTGAACCGCAGGTCACCGGGCTCTGCTGGACCGGGCCGACGTCGCCGCTGCGCAACCGGTACCCCGAGGACATGGCTCCATCCTCGCGGGTGGGGCGGCAAAGTTCTAGCGGGCCCACCGGGTCGACCGAACTCATCGCCGCGTAACGAACTGTGCACGGATTCGGACAGTTCCCTCGCCACCGTCCGTGCGGATCCCTAAGGTCGATGAGCGTGACGCGACGTGGGCTGGGACTGGCGGTGGGGACGGTGGCGACCCTGCTCCTCGCCTCCTGGGTGTCCGCGGCCGGACCTGTCGGTGTCTTCGCCCGGCAGGACTTCTCGGGGCCGGGGTCCAAGGCGCCCGGCGAGGAGTACGGGCCCGGCGCGGTCCCCTTGGCCACCGACCGCGGCCTGAAAGCGGCCAGTGTCCGGGTCAGCGACCCCTGGCTGGTGAGCCTGATCGGCGTCGCCATGAAGCTGGTGCTGGCCGCGGTGGTCGTCGTGGTGCTGGTCGCCGTCGGGCGCGCGCTGCGCGACCGCTGGCACGCGCGGACCGATTCCACGGTTGCCCAGGCCAGCGTCGACGTCCTCCCCGAGGCGCTGCTCGAGAGTGCCCGGGAGAGCGAGCAGCTCCTCGCGCGCGGCACCCCCTCCAACGCGGTCATCGCGGCCTGGGTGGCGCTCGAGGACGCCGTCCGCGGCGCAGGGGTGCTCGACGACGGGTCACGCACGTCGACGGAGCTCGTGACCACCGTGCTGCGCTCGTACCGGGTCGACCGGGCGCCGCTCGACACGCTCGCCGCCCTCTACCGGGAGGCGCGGTTCTCCCGTCACCCCATCGCGGAGGACCAGCGCACGATGGCACGCGAGGCCCTGCTCGAGGTGCAGGCAGAGCTTCGGCGGACCGTCGCCCGGCGCGCGCAGGCCAGGGCCGAACGAGCCAGTACCGGGAGAGCCAGTACCGAGAGAGCCAGAGAGGCCACCCGGTGATCCGCCCCCTGGCCGGGCTCCCCCCGGCCCAGCAGATCCTCGTGGTCCTCGCGGTCAGCGTGGCAGTGGGCGCGCTCGCGGTCTCCGTCCCGGTGCTCGGCAACGCGGGCATGCTGCTGGCCTCGGTCGGGCTGCTCGCAGCCCTGGCCGTCCTCGCCCAGTGGCTGTGGCAGTCGCGCCAGCGGACCGACTGGGACAACACCTTCACCGACTCCGCCCCGCCACGCGGCGCCGACTCGCGGATCAGCCGGCTGGCCGTGGACATCCGGGAGGCCGAGTCGGGCGACCTTGCCTCAGCCGCTCGACTCCACGCCTCGGTCAGCAGCCTCGCCGTGGAGAGGCTGCGGGAGCGCCGCGGCCTCGGTCCCACCGGCGACACCGCTGCGGCGCTGGGACCCCAGCTCACGGCATACCTCGCCGGATCCCCGACCACCCGCGTCACCGCCGCCCAGCTCGGGGCGTTCATCACCACTCTGGAGGAGCTCTAAGTGACCCTGACCCTCGACCAGGTCGCGACCCGCGCGACCGCCATCCTCGCCGAGGTCGAACGTGCCGTCGTCGGCAAGCGGCAGAGCCTGGAGATCGTCCTGGCGGGCATCATGGCCGGCGGTCACGTGCTCATGGAGGACTTCCCCGGCCTGGGCAAGACGCTGGCCGCACGGTCCTTCGCCCAGGCCCTGGGGCTGGACTTCGCGCGCGCCCAGTTCACCCCGGACCTGCTCCCCAGCGACCTCACCGGGTCCTTCCTCTACGACCAGCGCAGCCACGACTTCTCGTTCCGCAAGGGGCCGCTGTTCACCGGTCTCCTGCTGGCCGACGAGATCAACCGCACGCCCCCGAAGACCCAGTCGGCGCTGCTCGAGGCGATGCAGGAGGGACAGGTCACGGTGGAGGGCGAGACGTTCGCACTGCCCCAGCCCTTCCACGTCCTCGCGACGGCGAATCCCGTGGAGTACGAAGGGACCTACCCCCTCCCGGAGGCGCAGCTCGACCGGTTCCTGCTGCGGGTGAGCTTCGGCTATCCCAGCCCCGCCGACGAGTGGGAGGTGCTGCAGCGACGGATGGCGCGCCAGCAGGAGGCTCAGGAGGTCGCCCGCGTCACCGACGGCGCCGGGCTCATCGAGATGCAGCGAGCGGTCGAGACGGTCACCGTCGACGAGGGCGTCGGCCAGTACTGCGTGCGGCTCGTCGGAGCCACCCGCACCCACCAGAACCTGCTCATGGGCGCGTCGCCCCGCGCCTCCCTCGCCCTGCTGCTCACCTCCAGGGCGTATGCCGTGCTGCGCGGCCGCGACTACGTCACCCCCGAGGACGTCAAGGCGGTGGCCCACGCCTGTCTCGACCACCGGGTCACGGTGCGCCCCGAGCTCTGGATGAACGACGTCTCGGCCGCCAGCGTCGTCGACAGCGTCTTGTCGTCGGTGCCCACACCGACGGCCGTCGCGGCTGGGCCGCGCACCGGTTTCGAGCGTCCGTGACGGAGCTGCCCGGCACGCGGCTCGAGGCGCGCTGGCGAGTGACGTCGGCGCACATCCGAGCGCTCTTCCTCGGCTTGCTGCTCGTCGGCGTGGGCGTCGTGCTGCGTCGACCCGACGCCCTGGTGCTCGGCACTCCCCTGCTCCTGGTGGGGCTGTGGGCGACTGCGGCCAGACCCGCGGGACCTCCGGACGTGCGGGCCGCCGTGGCCCATCCGGTGCTGCGTGAAGGACAGGCCACCCGGTGGGTCGCGACCATCTCACCGGGCCCCGGCGTCGAGGAGGCCGGGCTGGTGCTGCTGCCGACCCCGTACACGCGCTTCACACCCGGATCCCGCGCAGCCGCAACGGCATTCGCGTCCCGTGCCGCGGGTACGACCGGTCCGACCGGTCCGGCTGGGCCGACGTCCCTCGAGGTCGTCTGCCAGAGCACTCGCTGGGGGCACCGTCCGCTGGGACCGGCGACGGTGGCTCTGAGCGGGCCGTTCGGCTCCTACCGGTGGGAGCCCGAAGCCGTGGCCCTCCCGGCGATCCCCACCGTGCCGCTCCCCGACACCTTCACGGCCCGCGTGCCGGTGCCGCGCCCCGACGGACTCGTCGGACGGAACCGCTCACACCACCCGGGTGAGGGCGGCGAGCTCGACCAGATCCGCCCGTTCCGTTTCGGCGACCGGTTGCGACGGGTGCACTGGCCGGTGTCGGTGCGTACCGGTGAGCTGCACGTCACCGCGACCCACGCCGACCAGGACAGCGAGATCCTGTTGCTGGTCGACGCCATGAACGACATCGGCCGCAGCGAGGGGGTCGGCGGCTCGAGCAGCAGCCTGGACAACGCCGTGCGGGCCGCCGGAGCCATCGCCGAGCACTACCTGCGGACCGGTGACCGGGTCGGGTTGCTCGTGCTCGGCGCCAGGGACCTGCCCCACGTCAAGGCCGCCGCAGGCGGCAACCACCTGCGGCGGCTGCTCGACGTCCTTGCCCGGGTCCGGGTCGCCGACAGCACGGTCAGCGACGAGAAGCGCCTGCGCTCGCAGCTGCGGCACCACGTCTCGGCCGGGACGCTCGCGGTGATCCTCACTCCCGCCATCTCCCCTGCGGTCCTGGCGCACGCGGTCTCCCTGTCGCGGCGGGGGATCTCGGTCGTCACCGTCGACACGCTCCCTGCCGACCTCGCGCGGCCGGACATCCCGCAGGGCTGGCTCGCGCAGCTCTCCTCTTCCGCGGACGACCAGCCGGCCGCGACCCGGTTGGCCTGGCGACTGCGGCTCCTCGAACGCAGCCATGAGATGTCCCGGGCCCGTCAGGCAGGTGTCCCGATCGTCCCGTGGGCCGGCCCCGGCACCCTCGACCTGGTGCTGCGCGACCTCGGCCGCCGCTCCAGGGCACCCCGGGTGGTGAGTCGCTGATGTCCCGGTCCCAGCTCCTGCTCCGAGGCGTGCTCGTCCTCGCCTCGATGACCCTTCTTGCACTGACGCTCGCCGCCTCGCCGCAGCCGATCATCGTGGCGGCGGTCGTCCTCGTGGCGCTCACCGTCTACGCCGCCATCGAGCCGGACTCGGGACTGGTGACCGTGCTGCTCGGCAGTCATGCCCTGCACTGGCTCGCAGCAGTCCCCGTCCCGGACGCCCCTGGGGCCTGGGTCGGTCTGCTGGCGGCGGCGTGGGCGGGCCTGGTCCTGCACCTCGCCGCGAGCCTGGCGGCCAGCCTGCCGGGGGCGGTGCCGGTCCCGAGCCTCAGCCTGCGACGGTGGACCCGCCGCGGGGCGGTCGTCGCCGCCGCGACGGTCCCCTTCTGGGCCGTGGCGATGCTGTCCGGCCGGGAGCGGGTCAAGGGCGAGGTGTCCCTGACGTATGCCGCGATCGCCGCGGTCGCGCTGCTCACCTTCAGCGTCTGGCTGCTCAGCCGCGAGGACCGGCCCCGCCCCTGACCGCGGCGCCACTGACCCCCGCGCTCACGGACGGTCGAGGTCTGGACCTGGCGTGGGTCAGGCGGAGCGCTTGCGGGTGCGCTTGGGTTCTTCGTCGCGACGGACGATCGTCGGCAGCACGTTGTCGAGGACGACCTCGCGGCTGACGACGACTCGGGAGATGCCCTCGTCGCTCGGGACGTCGAACATCACCGGCAGGAGCACCTCCTCCATGATCGCGCGCAGGCCGCGGGCACCGGTGCCGCGCTTGAGGGCCTGGTCGGCAATGGCCTCGAGGGCGTCGTCGGTGAACTCGAGCTCGACGTTGTCGATCTCGAACATCTTCTTGTACTGCTTGACCAGCGCGTTGCGGGGCTGGGACAGGATGGTCACCAGCGAGGCCTGGTCGAGGGGGCTCACGGTGGTGATGACCGGCAGGCGGCCGATGAACTCGGGGATGAGCCCGAACTTCATCAGGTCCTCCGGCATCACCTCGTGGATCGAGTCGGCGAGGTCCTTCGGCGTGTGCAGCTCGGAGCCGAAGCCCAGCCCCTTCTTGCCGTTGCGCGACTCGATGAGCTTCTCCAGGCCGGCGAACGCACCACCGACGATGAAGAGCACGTTGGTCGTGTCGATCTGGATGAACTCCTGGTGCGGGTGCTTGCGCCCACCCTGGGGCGGGACCGACGCGGTCGTACCTTCCAGGATCTTCAGGAGCGCCTGCTGGACGCCTTCACCGGAGACGTCACGGGTGATCGACGGGTTCTCGCTCTTGCGGGCGATCTTGTCGACCTCGTCGATGTAGATGATGCCCGTCTCGGCCTTCTTGACGTCGTAGTCCGCGGCCTGGATGAGCTTGAGGAGGATGTTCTCGACGTCCTCGCCGACATAGCCGGCCTCGGTCAGGGCAGTCGCGTCGGCGATGGCGAACGGGACGTTGAGCATCTTGGCCAGCGTCTGCGCGAGGTAGGTCTTGCCACACCCGGTGGGCCCGATGAGCAGGATGTTCGACTTGGCGATGTCGACCGCCTCAGCCTCCTTCTTGCCACCACCCTCGCCGGCCTGGATCCGCTTGTAGTGGTTGTAGACCGCGACGGCGAGCGACCGCTTGGCCACGTCCTGGCCGACCACGTAGTTCTCGAGGAACTCGAAGATCTCGCGCGGCTTCGGCAGCTCGTCGAGCCCCAGCTCGGAGGACTCTGCGAGCTCCTCCTCGATGATCTCGTTGCACAGGTCGATGCACTCGTCGCAGATGTAGACACCCGGGCCGGCGATGAGCTTCTTGACCTGCTTCTGGCTCTTGCCGCAGAACGAGCACTTCAGCAGGTCGCCGCTCTCTCCCATGCGTGCCACGCGAAGTCCTCCGGTCTGTCTGACGAACTGTCTGACGAATCTGCCTACGGTGCACCGTCCACCTCGGACGGGCAACGCTCCGACGCTACAACGCGAAGGGCCGCCTTCGCTCCATTGAAACCGCCGAGTCGGGTGTTCGTCGCCCTTGTCCGCTGAGGGCGGACAACCCGCCACCACGCCTGCCCCACGCGGTATGCCGCCCGCTCGAGGTGAGCGGGCGGCATACCGGGTCGTGCGTGGTCGGGGACGAGGCCCCGGTGGGCTCAGTCGTCGAGGGTGCCCTTGCGGGACGCGAGGACCTCGTCGATGAGGCCGTACTCCTTGGCCTCCTCGGCGGACAGGATCTTGTCGCGCTCGATGTCGTTGCGGACCTGCTCGGGGGTGCGACCGGAGTGCTTGGCCCAGGTCTCCTCGAGCCAGGTGCGCATGCGCAGCACCTCGTTGGCCTGGATCTCGATGTCGGACGCCTGGCCACCCATGCCACCCTCGAGGGCCGGCTGGTGGATGAGGATCCGCGCGTTCGGCAGGGCGAACCGCTTGCCCTTGGCGCCGGCCGACAGCAGCACCGCAGCCGCCGAGGCAGCCTGGCCGATGACGAACGTCTGCACGTCGGGGCGGATGTACTGCATCGTGTCGTAGATCGCGGCCATCGCCGTGAACGAGCCACCGGGGCTGTTGATGTACATCAGGATGTCGCGGTCGGGGTCCTGGGACTCCAGCACGATGAGCTGGGCGATGACGTCATCCGCGGACGCGTCGTCGACCTGCACGCCGAGGAAGATGATGCGGTCCTCGAAGAGCTTGGTGTACGGGTCGAGCCGCTTCATGCCGTAGGAGGTGCGCTCCTCGAAGGACGGCAGGATGTAGCGGCTGGACGGGCCCGGCACCTGCAGGCCGCCCTGGCGTGCGCCGTGCATGGAGGGGTTGGTGTTGGCGTTCATGTGTCGATCCCTCACTTGTCCCCGGTGACCGGGTTGTCGTCGCTGCCGCTGCGCCCACCGGCCTGGGAGGCGCTGCTGAACACGTGGTCGACGAAGCCGTACTCCTTGGCCTCCTCGGCGCTGAACCAGCGGTCGCGGTCGGAGTCCTTTTCGATCTGTTCCTTCGTCTGGCCGGTGTGCTCGGCGATCAGCTCTGCCATCTGCCGCTTGACGTAGAGCATCTGCTCGGCCTGGATCTTGATGTCCGAGGCCGTGCCGCCGATGCCGCCCGACGGCTGGTGCATCATCACGCGGGCGTGCGGCGTGGCGTAGCGCTTGCCGTGGGTGCCCGCGGAGAGCAGGAACTGTCCCATCGAGGCGGCCATGCCCATCGCGACCGTGGCCACGTCGTTGGGGATCCACTTCATCGTGTCGTAGATCGCCATGCCCGCGGAGATGGAGCCGCCGGGGCTGTTGATGTAGAGCCAGATGTCCTTGCCCGGGTCCTCCGCCGCGAGCAGCAGCAGCTGCGCGCAGATCGCGTTCGCGTTGTCGTCGCGCACGTCGGAGCCGAGGAAGATGATCCGCTCCTTGAGCAGACGGTTGTAGATGTGGTCGTCCAGACCACCCTGCGGGCCCTCGCCCGCGGCGACAATCTCGTTCACCATGTCTCCATCACTTGAGGTCCTTGCCTGTCAGTGACCCTAACGCGGTCATGGTGGGCAGAAGTCCCCGATCCGGTCCATGTTCGCCCTGAGCGCACAGCGCTCAAGGCGCAGACTCAGCCGACGGGCCGCCTGCGCCGTTCGCGGGTGGCCGGGATGACGAGCATGGCGAGCGCGACCACGCCGGTCACGGCCAGCAGCGCACGCAGCACCGTGAAGTGGTCCCCGAGGAAGCCCAGCATCGGCGGACCGGCGATGAAGGCGGTGTAGCCGATCGTGGCGACGACCGACATCCGGGCAGCCGCGCGGGCGGGCTCGTCGGCCGAGGCGCTCATGCCCACGGGGAAGCCCAGGGACGCGCCGACCCCCCACACGGCCGTCCCCACGAAGGCCAGCCAGCCCGGTCCGAAGACCACCAGGACCGAGCCGACGGCAGCCAGCGCGAAGGTGGCTCGCAGCACGGGCACGCGACCGTAGGCGTCGAGCAGCCGGGTGCCGAGCAGCCGACCCAGGGTCATGAAGGACAGGAACGAGGCGAAGGCGAGCACTCCCGCCCACGCGGGGACGCCGTGGCCCTCGACGAACGCGACCGAGACCCAGTCGTTGGCGGTGCCCTCGGTGAAGGCCGCCGCCAGGACGACCAGGCCGATCATCAGCGTGCGGGGCTCGAGCCAGGCCGATCTCGGGCCGCGAGCGGCCGATGCCGGCTCGCCGGAATCCCGCGGGTCGCCGGCGTCGCCGGCGTCGCCGGCGTCGTCGGTGTCGTCGGTGTCGGAGACCTCTGCCTCCCGGGGCAGGAACGAGCGCAGGGCCCAGGCCCCCAGGACCGCCGACACGACGATGGCGAGGCCGAAGTGCACGAGCAGCGGGACGTGGGCCCACGACATACCTGCCCCGACGAGGGCGCTGATGACGGTGCCGCCGGAGAACGCGGCGTGAAAGCGCGGCATGACGGTCTTGCCGAGCAGCCGTTCGACGGCGGCGCCCTCGAGGTTCATGGACACGTCCCACACCCCGACGCCCATGCCCAGCAGGTAGAGCCCCGCCGCCATGACCCACCGCGACTGGAACAGGTCGACGGCCACGCCGATCACGACGAGCCCGACGAAGCCGAACACCATGCCGAGCCGGATGGCCCGCGAGACGCCGAGCCTGTTCGCGATCCGACCGGCCGACGGCAGCGCCGTCACGGACCCCGCCGATGCCGCGAACAGGGTCAGTCCCAGCTCACCCGCGGTGAGCCCCAGGTCCACCTTGCTGTCCGCGATCCGCGAGGCGAACGTCGCGAAGGCGGTGCCGGCGAGGGCGAAGACGACGAAGACGGCGTTGCGGGCCCGGATGGCGCGCGCGGTGTCAAGCACCGGCGTCGGGGCGGTCGAAGGGAGGGCGTCAGGGGCGGCCGGCTTGGTCACGACAGGGTCTCTCGGCATGGTTTTCGGAGCGATCGAATCGATTCGGTCGAATCGATTCGATTGGATTCGATATTGTCTTCCCCATGAGTCGTCCTCGTCAACTTCGACCCACCCTGCGCGCCGTGGCGCAGGCCGCCGGGGTCTCGACGTCGACGGCCTCCCTCGCCTTCAGTGGCAGGGGCCCGGTGGCGCCGGAGACCGTGGCCCGCGTGCGCGCTGCCGCGGAACAGCTCGGGTATGCCGGTCCCGACCCTCTCGCGTCGTCCCTGCGGCAAGGGCGTTCCGGGGTCGTGGGCGTCGTCGTCGAGGGCCGCCTGCTGCACGCCTTCCGGGACCCGTTCGCGGTCAGCGTGCTGGACGGGCTCTCGCAGGTGCTCGACGACATCCCGGCCGGGATGCTGCTGATCGCCCAACCCGCCGGCACGCCCGAACGCGCCATCACCCAGCTGTCCGCCACGGCTCTGGACGCTGTCGTCTTCTCGCTCTGCGGTCCCGACAAGAACCCGGCGGTCGACCACCTGGCCGCGCGCGGCATACCGATGCTCGGCGACGGCTCCCCCGTGGACCCCCGCGTCGCGCACGTGGCGCTGGACAACCGCGGCGCCACCGTGGCCCTGGGGCGCCACCTGACCGAGCTCGGGCACCGACGCGTGGCGCACCTGATGATGCCGCTGCGACACGACTCCCCCACCGGGCTCGCCACCCTCGACGACGTGGCAGCCGCGGAGTTCACGGACACCAGGGACCGCGCACGCGGGTTCCTGGACGTCTTCGGGGCCGACGACCTCGGGGCTGAGCTCGAGGTGGGGGCGGCGCCGCGCCTCGCGCAGACCGCCATCCCCGACGTCGAGCAGGGTGCGATCGCCGCCCGCTTGCTGCTGGACCTGCCGGAGGATCAGCGCCCCACGGCGATCGTGGCCCAGTCGGACCTGCTGGCCATGGGAGTGGTCCGCGCCGCGGACGACCTCGGCCTGAGCGTGCCCGGCGACCTCAGTGTGACCGGCTTCGACGGGGTCGAGCTGCCGTGGTTCGCCGGCACGCTGACCACGATCGACCAGCACGGCCTGGCCAAGGGACGGCTGATGGGCGAGATGCTGCGACAGCTGCTTGACGGCCAACGCCCGGACGACGTCGTGCAACCCACGCACCTGCGGATCGGGACGACGACCGCACCCCCTGTGGTCGCCTGAGGCAACCGCACGAGGCGGTGCTCGAGCAGGCTCAGCCGGGCACGCTCAGCCGCGCCGGCTCCGCCTGGATGCCAGCCGTCTCGGCCGCCTCGTCACGTCGGCCGTCCTGGGCCACGAGCGAGACCCGGGACACCACGGCCGGCTCCGCGACCACGTGGACGGTGATGTAGTGGCCGCTCTCGTCGATGGTCACCGCACCCTCGAGCTCCATGAGGCTGTCCGTGCACCCGACGGTGTGGCACTCCCACCGCAGGTCGGCGGTGGCAGTCAGCCACAGCCTCTCGACGCCCATGCCCGCTTCCCAGGGCAGCACCCCGTCGGCGCACCGGCAGACCCCGATCACCATCTGGCCCGCATCATCGGTGTGTCCGAACTCGACCTCGCTGAACAGCCCGCTGGCGGCGACGGCGGTCTCGAGCGAGTGGCGGAGCTTGGCGGCGGCGCGGTCGTCGGCCGGGTGGGCGTTCTCCTGCACCGCCGTCCGCAGCTTGTGGAAGGAGGTGAAGTCCATGCCTCATGGTCGGGTTTGCACCCCCTTCACCGGGTCAGCCAAATGACGTAGGCCGCTCACCCTCTGAGGGGGGAGCGGCCTACGGTTCGGGCTGTTATGGCCCCATTCCAGGGACGGTCAGGCGTGGTCGTGGCCCTCGTGGTCGTCGTGGTCGTGACCCTCGTGGTCGCCGTGGTCGTGACCCTCGTGGTCACCCTCGAACAGCTGCGAGGCGACGTCCGTGGCCGTGACCTCGTTGAGGTCCACCGGCTGGCCGGCCGTGTCGACGACCTTGGCCTGCTCGAGGACCGCGGCGAGCGCCTTGCGACGCGCCACCTCGGCCACCATCGCGGGCACCTGACCCTGCTGGTCGATCGCCTGGGCGAACTGGTTGGGGTCCATGCCGTACTGCTGGGCGGACATGACGAGGTACTCGATGAGCTCGGGCTGCTCGACCTTGACCTCGGTCTTCTCGGCGATCGCGTCGAGGAGGAACTGGGCCCGCAGGGCCTTGCGCGTGTTGGCGTCGACCTCGGCGCGGTGCTCGTCGTCCTCGAGGCGGTTCTCGCCCTCGAGGTGCTGGTTCACCTCGGCCTCGACGACACCGTCCGGCACGGGGATGTCGATGGTCTCCAGGAGGTGCTCGAGCACCTTGTCGCGGGCCTGGACACCCTGCTCGAACTTGGCAGCCCGGTCGGCCTGCTTGGTGACGTCCTCGCGCAGCTCCCTGAGGGTGTCGAACTCGGACGCCAGCTGGGCGAAGTCGTCGTCGAGCGGCGGCAGCTCGCGCACCTTCACGGACTGGACGGTCACGACCACGTCGGCGTCCTCGCCCTCGCGGTCGCCGCCGGCCAGCGGTGCGGTGAAGGACTTGGTCTCCTCGGCCGCCATCCCGGTGAGCGCCTCGTCGAGGCCGTCGAGCATGTTGCCCGAGCCGACCTCGTAGGAGATACCCGTCACCGAGTCGATCTCGTCGTCGCCGATGGTCGCCTTGAGGTCGATGGAGACGAAGTCACCGTTCTCCACGGCGCGGTCCACACCCTTGAGGGTGCCGAAGCGCTCCTGCAGGGCGACGAGTCGGGCTTCGACGTCCTCGTGGGACGCCTTGGCCTCGTCGACCTCGACGGTGATACCGCTGAAATCCTCGGGCAGGTCGAGCTCGGGGCGCACGTCGACCTCGACGGTGAACTTGAGGTCCTGGCCGTCCTCGGCCGGCACCTCGGTCACGTCGACCTCGGGCTGTCCGATCGGACGGACCTTGTTCTCCTCGACGGCCTGGCCGTAGAACTGCGGCAGCGCCTCGTTCACGGCCTCCTGGAGGACCGCGCCGCGGCCGACCCGCTGGTCGATAATGCGCGAGGGAACCTTGCCCTTGCGGAATCCGGGCACCTGGATCTGCGAGCCGATGGTGGCGTAGGCGGCGTCGAGGCTCGGCTTGAGCTCCTCGAACGGCACCTCGACGGTCAGCTTGACCCGGGTCGGGTTCAGGGTCTCGACGGCACTCTTCACTGCGGGATACTCCAAGGTCGTGGGGGCGGGTACCCGTGCGGGTACACAGGTTGGACAGAAAGGCACTGCGGGGGCGTAGCTGGTCGACATCGCGATGGGGCAATGCGAAGGCCCGCTGCGCCGGCTCTGACAGGCGGCGACCGGGCCAAAACCTCATGGTAGCCGCTGCGCGCCCACGGTCCGAACCGGTGGCTCACCAGCCACAGGAGCATGACGGGTGGGCGCGTCGTCGGACCCACCTCACACCCGCCCGGTCGCCGTCCACGACATCCGTCACGACTTTGCGTCAAGGCTGTCCCCGCGGCGTCCCTGCGCACTCCCTCCGATGTCCCATTTCTTCCCCTGCACCCGCTTTGCCCTGCGGAATCCGTTGCCAGCCACCCCGGTCGACGTGAGTCTTCGACGCATGGGGCGGCGAGGGCCACCCCCTTCCATGTCAGGAGACACCTCGTATGCGTACGCAGATCCTCTCTGTCGCGTTGGCGGCCTCGACATCCCTGGGGCTGGTCACGACCGCGGTCACCGCCGCGTCGGCAGCCCCGTCGCCGAAGGCGCAGTCCCATCGGGTGTGCGCCGCCCCGAGCTCACCCACGCTCGCGGCGTGCCACGCCCTCAAGCTCGTGGACGCGACGGGTAACGCCGTCGATCCCTCAGGGGCAGCGGTCACGCCCCACGCAATCTCCGGCAAGACGCCCGCCGACATCCAGAGCGCCTACAAGGTGACGGCTCTCCGCGGCCGGTCGGACCGTCGCGATCGTGGACGCCTACGGCTACCCGAACGCCGAGCGTGACCTCGGGGTCTACCGCAGCCAGTGGGGTCTGTCCTCCTGCACCACGGCCAACGGCTGCCTGCGCATCATGAACCAGACCGGCGGGACCTCGTTGCCCGCCTTCAACTCGGGGTGGGCCGGCGAGCAGGCGCTGGACCTCGACGCGGTCTCGGCCACCTGCCCGAGCTGCAAGATCGTGCTGGTCCAGGCCAAGAGCGCCAGCCTGCTCGACCTCGGGACAGCAGTGAACACGGCAGCCAGGCAGGCCGGGGTGGTCGCGATCTCCAACAGCTACGGCGGAGGCGACCTCGCCGACAGCTCGTACGGCGCGGCATACAACCACCCCGGGATCGCCGTCACGGCTTCGACCGGTGACAACGGCTACCAGGGCGGCAGCTTCCCGGCCTCGTCCCACTACGTCACGGCCGTCGGAGGCACCTCGCTGGTCAAGGACTCCAGCGCCCGCGGGTGGTCCGAGTCGGCCTGGAGCGGCGCCGGCTCGGGCTGCACGACCCTCAACGCGCCGCCCGCGGGCCAGACTTCGGCGATGACCAGCTGTGGTGGCCGTGCCATCGCGGACGTGTCGGCCGTGGCAGACCCGGCGACGGGCCTCGCGACCTATGCACCCACGACGAAGACGTCCTCGTCGTGGGCGCAGTACGGCGGGACCAGCCTCTCCTCGCCGATCGTCGCCTCGGTGTACGCGCTCAGCGGCAACACCGGCGGCTACGCGAACACGCTGCCCTACGCCAACCCCGCGGGCCTCTTCGACGTGACCTCGGGCTCCAACGGGTCCTGCGCCTCCTGGTGCACCTCGAAGTCCGGCTGGGACGGGCCGACCGGCCTGGGCACCCCGAACGGCACCTCGGCGTTCTGAGCGACTGCACCACAGGCGGCCCCGGGGACTCCCCCGGGGCCGTCTGTGGTTGTCCGGAGCTGTCCACCACCGGGCAGGCGCCGCGGTTGCCGTCTACGTTGAGGACATGCCTGAAGAGAACCCGGCCAGCGCGCCGCAGGAGTGGGATGTCATCGTCGTCGGGGCCGGCGCCGTGGGCGAGAACGCCGCCGACCGCGCCCACAAGGCCGGCCTCACGGTCGCCATCATCGAGAAGCACCTCGTCGGCGGTGAGTGCAGCTTCTACGCGTGCTCGCCCAGCAAGGCCCTGCTGCGACCGATCCACGCGACTCGCGCCTCGCAGCGGGTGCAGGGCTCCGAGGGCGCCCACCTCGACCCCCAGGGGGTCCTCGCCCGCCGGGACACCTGGGTCAACCGGATCGGGACCAGCGACAGGTTCGACGACAGCGGTCAGGTCGGCTGGCTCGACCACGTCGGCATCACCCTGCTTCGCGGCGTGGCCCGGCTGGTGGGCGAACGCACCCTGGAGGTCGACGGGCGCACGATCCGAGCCCGCCACGCCGTGATCCTGGCGACGGGGACGACGCCCACGGTGCCCCCGATCCCCGGGCTGCGCGAGGCGAAGCCCTGGACGAACCGTGAGGCCACTACGAGCCGGCGGATCCCCGAGCGGCTCGCCATCCTCGGCGGGGGCGTCGTCGCGTGCGAGCTCGCCCAGGTCTACGCCGCGCTCGGGTCGATGGTGACCATCATCGAGCTCACCCCCCGGCTGCTCGGGGCGAACGAGGCCTTCGCCGCCGAGGCCGTCACCGAGGCCCTGCGGCGCGACGGGGTCGAGCTCCTGCTCGAGACCAAGGCGCAGTCCGTCTCACGGCTCGGTCCGTCCGGCGAGGTGACCGTCGAGCTGTCCACCGGCGACCGGCTCACGGCCGACGAGCTGCTCGTGGCCATCGGTCGCACGCCCGCGACCGAGGGCCTCGGGGTGGAGAGCGTCGGCGGCGAGCTGAACGAGGCCGGCTTCATCCGCGTCACCGACGCCATGGAGGTCACCGGCGTCAGTGGTGACCAGCCCTGGCTGTATGCCGTGGGCGACGTCAACGGGAAGGTCCTGCTCACGCACATGGGCAAGTACCAGGCCCGAGCGGTCGGGGACCTCGTCGGCGCCCGAGCCGCGGGGCGGGAGCCCGACCCCGCCCGCACCACTCCCTGGGCGATCGCGGCGGGAGCTCCCCAGGTGGTCTTCACCGACCCGGAGATCGCCTCGGTGGGGCTCTCCGAAGCTCAGGCCCGCGATCGGGGCCTCAGGGCCCGGGTCGTGGACATGCCGATGGACTCGGCAGCCGGCGCCGGGCTCCAGGCGGAGGGATACCAGGGACAGGCGCGGATCGTGGTCGACGAGGACGCCGGCGTGGTCCTCGGGGCGACGTTCGTCGGCCAGGACGTCGCCGACCTCGTCCACGCCGCCACCGTGGCGGTGGTCGGCAAGGTGCCGCTGACGACGCTGTGGCACGCCGTGCCCTCGTATCCCACGATGAGTGAGATCTGGCTGCGGCTGCTGGAGGAGTACGGCGTGTGACCCCCTGCGCCCGCCGGGATCCACCGGGCTCCCGCTCCCAGCATCAGGCTCCCCCGCCAACAGCCTGCGCAAGCTCGGCTGTTCGTCGGGGTAGCCGGACGCCGCGGTCGCGTCCGGGCTCCTTCGTCGCCCGTGCGCTCCCGCTCCCAGCATCAGGCTCCCCCGCCAACAGCCTGCGCAAGCTCGGCTGTTCGTCGGGGTAGCCGGATTTGAACCGGCGGCCTTCCGCTCCCAAAGCGGACGCGCTACCAACCTGCGCCATACCCCGTCGATGGCGAGCCGATTTCGGGCCACGCGATCGCGGGCATTAGGCTAACGCCTCGGACCTGACGCCCTGACGGCGGCCGGTCCACGCGGGCGTAGCTCAATGGTAGAGCCCTAGTCTTCCAAACTAGCTACGCGAGTTCGATTCTCGTCGCCCGCTCCACGAGGCCCTCGCCTCCCGGACCACCCGGGGCGCGGGGGCCTTCGCGTCACCTCACCTCGGCGCGGAACTCGCTCACTCGCCTCCCGGCCGCCAGCCCCTTGGCCTCGAAGCCGTCGGTCGGTCGCCACGAGGGCCGCTCCCCCTCGGTGACCACGAACCCGCCGTGCGCCGCGAACGCCGATCGGACGTGGGCGGCATACCCGTCGTGGTCGGTGGCCAGCAGCAGCTCGCCGCCGGGAGCCAGGCGCGACGCGATGAGGTCGAGGGTCTCGGCGGAGATGAAGCGCCGCCGAGCGTGCTTGGACTTGGGCCACGGGTCGGGGAAGAAGACGTGAACGCCGGCGAGCGAGGCGGGGGCCACCCGTTCCGCGAGCAGGGTCACGGCGTCCCCGCGATGCATCCACAGGTTGGTCAGGCCGCGGCGGTCCGCCTCGGCCAGCATCCGCGCCAGGGCCGGGGTGAAGACGTCGACGGCGAGCAGGTCGTGCGCGGGATGGGCTGACGCGTAGGCGAGCGCCGCCGCCCCGTGCCCACAGCCGATCTCGAGGACGACGGGCGCGGTCCGTCCGAACGCCTCGCTGGGGAGGAGCATCCCCGATGCGGGGATCGAGTGCCGGGGTCCGAAGACCTCCATGCGTTCGAGGGTGAGAGCGGAGAGCCGGCCCCTGCGCGCGTTGTAGGAGCGCACCCGCCCGTGACCGTCCATCCCACCAGCGTAGGCATCCGCGCGAGGCGCTCCGTCACCCAGGCGTCTTGATCTGCGACACACTCTTCGATAACCGATGCTTATATGACTCATAATGTGAGCATGCGCATCTCCCGGTTCCCCTCCATCGTCGACGACGTCACCGTCCGGCTCATCGCCGCGGTCGTCCTCGTGCTGGGCGTCGTCGCCCTCGCCGCACACCAGTGGTGGGTGTATGCCGTGCTCGCGGCGGACTTCGTGCTGCGCAGCGGCTGGGGGCCGTCCGCCAGCCCGATCGCCCGGCTCGTCAACCGCTGGGTCCGGCCGAAGGTGTCGGCGAAGCCGCGATACACCGCCGGACCGCCCAAGCGCTTTGCCGCCGCGATCGGTGCCGTGTTCACGACCGCCGCGACGATCCTCTGGCTCGCCGGCACCTCCGTGCCAGTGGTCCTGATCGGGGTCGTGATGGTGGTGTTCCCGGCCCTGGAGTCAATCGCCGGGGTGTGCGTGGGCTGCATCGTGTTCGGCTGGTTGATGCGCCTGGGTGTGATCCCCGAGTCGGTCTGCCTCGACTGCGCCGACATCACCCGGCGGGCGGCACAACGCCAGGCCAGCGCCACAGCGGGCTGACCGCCGGGGCGGACTGACCGCCACCGTGGGCCGACCGCCGCAGGCCCGTCAGCTGATCAGCGTCGCCAGACGAGGACGGCCGCACGGTCGTCGGTCTCGCCGGCGCGCGCCGCGGCGCACATCTTCGCCGCCATGCCCTCGAAGCCCTTGCCGATCATGCGTTCGGCGGTTCCGAGCATCCGGTCGATCCCGTCGCGCAGGTCGCGGTTGCGCACCTCGATGACTCCGTCGGTGTAGAGCAGCAGCGCGTCGCCGCGACCCAGGTGTCCGTGGACCCGCGGGAAGGCCAGGCCCTCGGTGACCCCGAGGACGGGACCCTCGTCCCCCTCGAGGACCTCCCACCGGCCCGACCCTGCCGAGAAGCGCACCCCGGGCGGGTGTCCCGCCGAGCCGAGGCTGTACTCGCCCGTGCTCAGGTCGATCATCGCGTGCACCGCGGTGGCGAAACCCTCGTCCCAGGCCTGCCGCAGCAGGTAGGAGTTGGCCGCCGGGAGGAACCGCTCATAGGGCATCGACCCCAACAGCCCGCCGAAGGCCCCGGACAGGAGCAGCGAGCGCGTGCCTGCCGCGATGCCCTTGCCGGAGACATCGACCAGCACGACCTCGAGGATGTCGCCGGACCTGCTTGTGACGAGGAAGTCGCCGGAGAACGAGTCGCCATAGGCGGACAGCACTGACAGCTCGGCACCCCACCCGCTGGGCAGCTCGGGGAGCTCACCCTGGGTGCGCAGCCGGTCCCTCAGGTCGACCAGCATCGACTCGCCGAGGTTTCCCTGGACGCCGAGCCTGGCCCTCGACGTCGCGACCCAGAACATGATGACCATCACGGCGGTCACGACCCCGTAGGCACCCAGCAGGGCCGGCTGGGTCGTGTCCCGCTCCCAGATCGAGTACGCCCCGGCCACGAGGATGGCGACGTCGACGACGGCGAGCACCTTGGGCGTCAGGAACAGGCCGGCCAGGACGGCCACCGGGACGAAGGTCGAGAACGGGACGTAGTTCGCCCACAAGGACATGGCGATGGTCAGCCCCGCGGTGACCAGGATGAGGGCGACAGCGGTGATCGCCTGACCCCAGCGCACGTACTTGGCGCGGCCGCGTTGGACACGGGACATCACGGAGCGGCGAGCAAGCACCGTCCTGTCGATGTCCACGGGTGAAGGTCCTTCGGCAAGGCAGGTGCGCAGGCACCCTTTGACGTCTGCGGGCTGGGCCGTCCCCTGTTCCAGCCCATCGTCAACAGTAGTCGGAGCCCACCCGCTCTCGCGCAACATCCACAGATCAGGGCTGCGGGGGCAACGTCCCGTCGTGCTCGTAGGCGCTGACCATGTCGATGCGCCGCTGGTGGCGGGGAGCGCCGGAGAAGGGGGTGGCGAGGAAGGCCGCGACCATCGCCTTGGCCTCCTCGACCGTGTTCATCCGACCGCCGATCGAGATGACCTGGGCGTTGTTGTGCTCACGGGCGAGGGTCGCCAGCTCCGTGTTGTAGCACAGCGCCGCACGGATGCCCTTCACCTTGTTGGCTGCCATCTGCTCACCGTTGCCAGAGCCTCCCAGGACGACGCCCAGAGACTCGGGGTCGGCCGCGACGGCCTCGGCGGTCCGGAGCACGGCGACGGGGTAGTCGTCCTCGGGGTCGAAGGTGTGGGGTCCGTGGTTGGTGACCTCGTGCCCCTCGTCCTCGAGGAAGGTGACCAGCTCACCGAGCACGTCGTATGCCGCGTGGTCGCCGCCGATGTGTACGCGCATGTGCTGCTCCTCAGTCGTCGGTCAGTCGTCGGTCGGTCAGTCGTCGGTCGGGTCGAAGATCGGCCCCACGGTGCGGGACCGCTTGATCTCGAAGAACCCGGGGGTCCCGGCGACCAGGCGGAAGCCGTCCCAGAGCCGTCCCGCGTCCTCACCCTGGGGTGCCGGGCTCACGACAGGGCCGAAGAAGGCCTGGCCGTCGACGGCGATCACGGGGGTGCCGACCTCGTCGCCCACCAGGTCGATGGCCCGCTGGTGGCTGGCCCGCAGCTGCGCGTCGAGGACGTCGCTGTCGGCATAGTCCGCCAGCTCAGCGGGCAGGCCGACCTCGTCGAGGGCCGCGGCGATGACCTTGGCGAAGTCGCGCTCGCCCTCGAGGTGGATCCGGGCGCCCATCGCGTCGTAGAGCGGCTTGACCACCATGTCACCGTGGTCGCGCGCGGCGGCGATGATCACCCGCACCGGGCCCCAGCCGCGGTCCATCATCTCGCGGTACTCCTCGGGCAGGTCGCGCCCCTCGTTGAGGACGGACAGGCTCATCACCGACCAGGTGATGTCGACGGAACGGACCCGCTCGACCTCCATGCCCCAGCGTGACGTCAGCCATGCCCACGGGCACAACGGGTCGAACCAGAACTCGGCGGACGTCAGGGTCTCGGCATCGATGTCGGTCTGGGTAGCTTCGGCGGTCTCGGCGACGGTCACCTGCGCAATCCTGCCATTGCCCGTCCACGGCCGTGCAAGCGGTGGTGGTCAGCGGTCCAGGGCGTGCGAGGATGGCCGCCGAGCAATTCGCACGCACCCGAACCTCCGCAGGAGCACTGTTGCCTGGCAAGAACCTGACCCGCGACGAGGCCACCGCCCGCGCGGCCGTCATCGCCGTCGAGCACTACGACGTCGTCCTCGACCTCACCACCTCGGACACCACGTTCCGCAGCACGACGACCGTGACCTTCACCAGCGCCACACCCGGTGCCGCGACCTTCGTCGACCTCATCGCCCCCTCGGTCGAGGCGATCACCCTCAACGGCGAGGCCCTCGACCCCGCCACGCACTTCGACGGCGTGCGGGTGCAGGTCCCGACCACGGCGGAGCGCAACACGCTGACGGTCGACGCCACCGCGGCATACATGAACACCGGCGAGGGCCTGCACCGCTTCACCGACCCGGTCGACGGCGAGGTCTACCTCTACTCGCAGTTCGAGGTGGCCGACTGCCGACGCATGTTCGCAGTCTTCGAGCAGCCCGACCTCAAGGCGACGTTCGGGTTCACGGTGACCGCACCCGACCACTGGCAGGTCGTGTCCAACTCCCCCACGCCCGAGCCCACCCCGGCCGGCGAGGGCGCAGCCACCTGGGCGTTCGCCACGACGCCACGGATGTCCTGCTACATCACCGCACTCATCGCCGGCCCGTACGCCGTCGTGCGCGACGAGGTCGAGACCCGCCGAGGCACCGTGCCGATGGGCATCTTCTGCCGCCAGTCACTGCTCGAGCACCTCGACGCCGACAACATCTTCGACTGCACCAAGCGCGGCTTCGCCTTCTTCGAGAACGAGTTCGACTGCGAGTACCCGTTCGAGAAGTACGACCAGCTCTTCACGCCCGAGTACAACATGGGCGCGATGGAGAACGCCGGCGCGGTCACGATCACAGAGAGCTACGTCTTCCGGTCCAAGGTGACCGACGCCATCGTCGAGCGCCGCGCCCTGACGATCCTGCACGAGCTGGCCCACATGTGGTTCGGCGACCTCGTGACGATGCGGTGGTGGAACGACCTCTGGCTCAACGAGTCCTTCGCCGAGTGGGCCTCCACCACCTGCCAGGCCGAGGCCACGCAGTGGACGAGCGCCTGGACCACCTTCGGGACCTCCGAGAAGGCGTGGGCCTACCGCCAGGACCAGCTCTCCTCGACCCACCCGATCGTGGCCCCCATCCACGACCTCGCTGACGTCGAGGTCAACTTCGACGGCATCACCTACGCCAAGGGCGCGTCGGTGCTCAAGCAGCTGGTGGCGTACGTCGGGCGCGAGCCGTTCACGGCCGGGCTGCGCGCCTACTTCGCCAAGCACGCCTGGGGCAACACCACGCTGCCCGACCTGCTCCACGAGCTCGAGCAGACCTCGGGCCGCGACCTGGGCACCTGGTCCAAGCTCTGGCTGGAGACCGCCGGGGTCAACACCCTGCGGCCCGAGATCGCCACCGATGACCAGGGCCTGATCTCCTCGGCGTCGATCGTCCAGGCCCACGCCCCGGACTTCGCGACCCTGCGCCCGCACCGCCTCGCGGTCGGCCTGTACTCCGTCGAGGGCGACACGCTCGTGCGCACCGACCGGCTCGAGCTGGACGTCGACGGGGAGTCCACCGACCTGCCCGAGCTGATCGGCCGGCCCGCCCCGGACCTGCTGCTCGTCAACGACGACGACCTGGCCTACGCCAAGATCCGCCTCGACGCGCGCTCGCTCGCGACGGCGCTCGCGCACCCCCGAGGGTTCACCGACAGCCTGCCCCGCGCGCTGGTGCTGGGCGCTGCGTGGGACATGACCCGCGACGGCGAGATGGCTGCCCGCGACTTCGTCTCGCTCGTCCTGGCCTCCCTGCCCGGGGAGACCGACTCCACCCTCCTGCGCACCCTGCTCGGGCAGCTGTCGACGACGGTGCACCTCTACGTCGCACCGGCCCACCGCGAGCAGACCGTCGCCGTGGCGGTGGCGGCCCTGCGCGAGCTGGCCCAGGCCGCGGAGGCAGGCAGCGACGCCCAGCTCCAGCTGGTGGGCGCGTATGCCGCGCAGCAGCGTGGCGGGGACGACGCGGCATACCTGCGTGGCCTGCTCGACGGCACCCAGGTCCTCGACGGTCTCGCCGTCGACACCGACATGCGGTGGACGATGCTCACCTCGCTCGCCGCCTGTGGTGAGGCCACGACAGCCGACATCGACGCCGAGCTGGAGCGCGACAACACCGCGACGGGTCGCGAGCGCGCCGAGCAGGCCCGGGCTGCGCTGCCCACCGCCGAGGCCAAGGCCACCGCGTGGCGCCGCGGCGTCGAGGAGGACGGACTGCCCAACTCGGTGCTCGAGGCCATCGCCGCGGGGTTCGGGACCGTCCACGACACGGCGCTGCTCGAGCCCTACGTGGAGAAGTACCACGCGATGCTCGACACCGTGCAGGACAAGACGTCCCACGCGATCATGGAGATCCTCGTCCGCGGCTTCTATCCCACGGCCCTCGCCGATGCGCGCCTGTACGAGGCGACGCAGGCCTGGTTGACCGACCATCCCGACGCGCCGGCAGCGTTGCGCCGCCTGGTCGTCGAGAACCGCGACCCGATCGCGCGCGCCCTGCGCGCCCAGCAGCGGGATGCCGATGCCTGAGGCAGTCGCCTTCCTGAAGGCCCTCAGCAAGGTCACCCCCCACGGAGTCTGGGACTGGTTCATCGGCAAGCCCCTGTCGGTGGTCATCACCATCGTGGTGGCCCTGGCGGTGCGGTGGGCGCTGATCCGATCCATCGGGCGGATCGTGGACCAGACCATCGCCAAGACGGAGGCCCGTCGGTCCGCCGAGCCCGGCCGCGCACGCCGGGCGCTGGCCCAGGCCACCGGCACCGCTCACGAGCGGCGCCGCCAGCGGACGCTCACGATGGGCTCGTTGCTGCGCAGCGTCATCACCCTGCTCGTGCTGCTGATCGCCCTGCTGTACGTGCTGGACATCTTCAAGGTCTCCCTCGCACCCATCCTGGCCTCGGCCGGAGTCGGTGGCGTCGCGCTGGGCTTCGGCGCACAGAGCCTGGTACGGGACTTCCTGTCCGGGATCTTCATGATCCTGGAGGACCAGTACGGCGTGGGTGACGTCATCGACACCGGCACCACCGTCGGCACCGTCGAGGAGGTGACGCTGCGGGTGACCCGCCTGCGAGACGGCCAGGGCGTCGTCTGGTACGTCCGGAACGGCGAGATCATGCGGATCGGCAACAAGAGCCAGGGCTCGGCGAACGCCACGATCGACATTCCCGTCTCGTACGCGGAGAACCTGGACAGGGTCATTCCGCTGATCCGCGAGGTGGTGCACCAGCTGGACGAGTCGCCCGAGTGGCACGACATCCTCCTCGAGGAGCCCCAGGTCGTCGGCGTCGAGTCCATCACCGGCTCGGCCGTCACCATCCGCGTGGTGGTCAAGACGGTCGCCGAGCAGCAGTACGGCATCTCCCGAGAGATCCGCGAGCGCGTCAAGGCCGCCTTCGACGCGCACGGCGTCCAGGCGCCCCCCATCTCGCCGTACGGGCCGACGGGCGCATGAGCACCGGACCGGGCCCGGGCGGCCAGCTCGGGACGTTCTACGAGCAGGTGGGCGGGCACGAGACCTTCACCAAGCTGGTCGCCGAGTTCTACCGCGGCGTGGCCAGCGACCCGCCGCTGCGCGCGCTCTACCCCGAAGCCGACCTGGGTCCCGCGGAGGTCCGGCTGCGGCAGTTCCTCGAGCAGTACTGGGGCGGACCGGGCACGTACTCCGAGCAGCGCGGCCACCCCCGGCTGCGGATGCGCCACCACCCCTTCAAGGTGACCCCCGCGCAGCGGGACCGCTGGCTGCTGCACATGATGGCGGCCGTCGACACGCTCGAGCTTCCCCCGGCCAACGACCTCCTGCTGCGCGACTACCTCGAGCGCGCGGCGCACTCCATGGTCAACTCGCTCGACGAGGAGTGAACCCGGACGAGGAGTGAACCCGGTTTCCCCGAACGCGTTCGATGCGTCAGCATGGTTGACCGTGACGACGACCCTCCCCACTGAACCCACCCAACCCCTATCCACCCAACCCGCACTCCTGCACCCCGCTGCCCCGGCCGAGGCCGCCTGGTGGCGGCAGGCCGTGATCTACCAGATCTACCCCAGGTCCTGGGCCGACGCGGATGGCGACGGCATCGGCGACCTGCCCGGTGTGACCGCGCGGCTGGACTACCTCAAGGCGCTCGGCGTCGACGCGGTCTGGTTCAGCCCCTTCTACGCCTCCCCCCAGGCGGACGCCGGCTACGACGTGGCCGACTACCGCAGCATCGACGCCCTCTTCGGCACGCTCGACGACGCCGACGCCATGGTCGCCAAGGCGCACGAGCTCGGCCTCAAGGTGATCGTCGACCTGGTGCCCAACCACACGAGCGACGAGCACGAGTGGTTCAAGGCAGCCGTGGCGGCCGGGCCCGGCAGTCCCGAGCGCGACCGCTACATCTTCAGGGACGGCAAGGGCGCCGACGGCAGCATGCCGCCCAACGACTGGCACTCCGTCTTCGGTGGCGACGGCTGGACCCGCGTCACCGAGGCCGACGGCCGGCCGGGCCAGTGGTACCTGCACCTGTTCGACGTCAAGCAGCCCGACCTCAACTGGGACAACCCCGAGGTCGGCGACGAGTTCGAGTCGATCCTGCGCTTCTGGCTGGACCGTGGCATCGACGGCTTTCGGGTCGACGTGGCGCACGGCCTCATCAAGGAGCAGGGGCTGCCCGACTACGACGTCGAGCTGCACATCCTCGACGGTGAGGTGAAGCCCGGCGCACCCATGCCGCCCATGTGGGACCAGGACGGCGTGCACGACGTCTACCGTCGCTGGCACTCGGTGCTGGCCGAGTACGGCGAGCCGGACCGCATCCTCGTGGCCGAGGCCTGGGTCAGGCCGCAGGAGCGCGCAGTGCGCTACGTCCGCCCCGACGAGATGCACCAGGCGTTCAACTTCGACTTCCTGATGAGCCAGTGGCGTGCCCCGGACCTGCGCCAGGTCATCGAGTCCTCCCTCGCGGCGGCAGACTCCGTCGGGGCGCCGAGCACGTGGGTGCTGTCCAACCACGACGTCGTGCGGCACGCCTCGCGGCTCGGCCTGCCGGTCGGACGACGTCGGCCCAACGGCATCGGCGCCGACGACCTGCAGCCCGACCGTGCGCTCGGCCTGCAGCGTGCCCGTGCGGCGACGCAGCTGATGCTGGCGCTGCCCGGAGGGGCCTACCTCTACCAGGGGGAGGAGCTGGGCCTGCCCGACTCGACCGACATGCCCGACGCGTTCCGGCAGGACCCGACGTTCCTGCGCTCGGGTGGCAAGGAGCTCGGTCGCGACGGCTGCCGCGTGCCGATCCCGTGGCAGAAGGACGCCCCGTCCTTCGGTTTCGGGCCCTCGGACCAGACGTGGCTGCCCCAGCCGGCGATCTACGGCGAGTACGCCGTCGACCAGCAGGACGGCGTGGACGGCTCGACCCTCGAGCTCTACCGGACGCTGCTGCGGACCCGGCGCGAGCGGGACCTCGGCACCGGCGGACTGCGGTTCGTCGAGGGGTTCGGCGACGACGTGGTCGCGCTGGTCAACACCGGCCAGGGTGAGGACACCCTCGTGGTGGCGAACCTCGGCGCCGACCCGGTGGCCCTGCCGGACGGTGCGTCCGTCCTGGTGGCCTCGGGTCCGCTGACCGACGACGGCCTGGTGCCCGCCGACACCACGGTCTGGGCAGCGCTCTAGCACCACCGCCAGGAGGGGTATGCCGCGTGGTCACCACGCGACATACCCCTTCTTCGCGTCTGAGGCTTTTTGCGGCTGTGGCGAAGTGTCCTGAATGCGGCTTTTTGCCCAGAGGGGGTGCGTATCGGCGCACGTCAGCCTATGATCGCAACCATCGCCACCCGGGCCGGGGGACGACAAACACACGACTGCTCTGGACCGCACGGCAGTGCCCTGACGGCATGCCACGCGGAGGTAACCGTGACCCAACAGGTCGAGACCCACAGCCAGCTCCAGACCCAGAGCCAGCCCGAGCCAGACCGCCCGATGACTCCCCTTCCCCCTGCGCTGCACCTACCGTCCGAGACCGTGCGGACGCTCGTGGTCAGCCTGACCGAGGCGGAGGACATGCTGCGCGACTTGGAGCCGTTCGTCCTACGGAACGGGCGACTGGTGGTGAACCCGGCCCGCCAGCCGTGGATCGCACGCGAGCGCGCCCTCGTGGCGGAGCTGAGGTCGAGGCGCATCACGGGGCGACGTGGCAAGCTGCCCGGCCTGCCCTGAGGCGTCAGGGCCGCAGGCCCTCCTCGACCACCCGGGTGGCCACCGTGTGCAGCGGGGTGTTGTGGTTGCGCGCCCAGGCCCGGATCCGCTGGAACGCCTCGTCCACGCCGATCCCGGCCGCCTCGGCGAGCACTCCCTTGGCCTGCTCGACCACGACCCGCGAGGACAACGCCCGGGCGAGCTGCTCGGACAGGTCCACCTGGTGCTGGAGCCGTGACGCGTTGGCGAGGTAGGCCGTGGCCATGTCGGCCAGCGCCTGGGCCGCGGCCACGTCCTCGGCGGACCACTCGCGCACCTCGGTGGCATAGAGGTTGAGCGCCCCGATTCCCTTGCCCTTCAATGTCATCGGGATGCCGGCCACCGCGTTGATCCCCAGGCCGAGGGCGACCTGGGCGTAGTCACCCCACCGGTCCTCGGCCTCCCGCACGTCGCCCACCGCGACCGGCAACCCCGAGTAGCAGGAGTCGACGCAGGGCCCGCGCTGCAGCGTCTCCTGGAGGCGCTCGAGCTGGGCCACCGGGCCGGCCACGGCCGATACGAACTCGAGTCGTCCGTCGTCATCGAGGGAGACGCCGCTGCCCGCGAGGCCGAGGACGGCGGTGACCCGCTCGGCAAGTCTCTCGAGCATGTCCTCCATGTCGTAGTCGCTGACGAGGTCGCCGGTGAACGCGGACAGCGTCCGCAGGAGATCGAGCTGGTCATACACGGCGAACCCCTTTCGCCAGCGCCCGGCCGGCTCTGCTGAGGTCACTGTATTCCCGCAGGTCAGGCGCATGGAGGCGAAGCAACGGCCGATTTCCCCGAGATCGGCGCGCCGCCGACCGCCCCGCGCGGCGACGTTCGCACCACCCCCCCGAGAATGGACCGGTGAGAGCAGCGGACTTCGCCTACTTCGATGCGCCGACGCCCATCGGGCTGGCCCACCGCGGGGGCGCCAAGCTCCCGGCGAACGTGCGGCTGGAGAACACCCTTCCCGCGTTCCGCGAGGCCGTACGGATGGGGTATCGCTACCTCGAGACGGACGTCCATGCCACGGCCGACGGGGTGCTGCTCGCGTTCCACGACGCGAGCCTCGACCGGGTCACTGACGGTTCCGGCCGGATCGCCGAGATCCCCTATGCCGCAGTGCAGTCCGCACGGATCAACGGGACCGAGCCGATCCCGCTGCTGTCCGACCTGCTCGAGGAGCTCCCGGACGCTCGCATCAACATCGACGTCAAGGCACCGGGCGCCATCGAGCCCCTGGCTGAGGTCATCCGCTCCCACGACGCGATCGACCGGGTGTGCGTGGGATCGTTCTCGGACCGCCGGCTCCGGGCGGTGCGGCGCCTGCTCGGGCCGAGGTTGGCCACCGCGGCGGGGCCCGCCGAGGTCGCTGCCCTGCGCCTGGCACCGCAACGGATCGCGGGCTGGCTGCGCTCCCCCGCCCCCGTCCTCCAGATCCCGACGGGGCACCTGGTCGGGAATCGCCGACTCGACCTGGTCACCCCGGCCCTCGTCGATCGCGTCCACGCGATGGGCAAGCACGTCCATGTCTGGACCGTCGACGACGCGGCCGAGATGCACCGGTTGTTCGACCTCGGCGTGGACGGCATCGTGTCCGACCGCATCGACACCCTTGCCGCGGTGCTCACCGACCGCGGCGTACCGTTGGGCCGGTGACGGGCCAGCCCCGCGCGGGGGTCTTCCATCCGCGCTACCTGCTGCTGTCCATCGCGTTGCTCGCCCTGATCACCGTCATCGCCTTCGAGGGCATGGCGGTCTCGACGGCGATGCCGGACGCCGCCCGCGACCTGCATGCCGTGCGCTCCTACGGACTCGCGTTCTCGGTGATGCTGACCACGCAGCTGCTGGGCATCGTCCTGGCCGGGGTGTGGTGCGACCGCTCCGGGCCGCTGCCGTCGCTGTTCGCCGGCCAGCTGCTCTTCGCGGCCGGGTGCGGCCTGTGCGGTGGCTCTCAGGCCTTCGGTCCGTTCCTCGCCGGGCGTGGGGTCGCCGGACTCGGGGCCGGGCTCATCATCGTCGCGGGCTATGTCGTGATCGGTCGTGCCTATCCGGAGTCGTTGCGCCCCAAGGTGTTCAGCGTCATCTCCGCCGCGTGGGTCCTGCCCTCGCTGCTGGGCCCGCCGATCGCCGCCTGGGTCACGACCACGTGGTCGTGGCGGTGGGTGTTCTGGCTCGTCGTGCTTCCCGTCGTGGTGGCAGTCGCCCTGGTCTTCGCCCGGCGCGGGCAGATCGCCGGCGCCAGCGCGGGCATCGAGGAGTCCAGCCGCGACCGGCGGGAGCACGCCCGCGCCGCCTGGTTCGGGGTGCTGATCGCGGCCTCGGCGGGAGCCCTGCAATGGGGCACCCACGACCTGGCGCCGGGCTGGTCCGTCCAGACGGCAGTCGCACTGGCCGGGGTCCTCGGCATCGCCGCCACCGCCCCGCGGCTGCTGCCCCGTGGCACCTGGTTCATGCGCCGCGGGCTGCCGTCGGTGATGCTCGCCCGGTCCCTGCTGACGTGCTCGTTCTTCGGCACCATCACCTACATCCCGCTGATGCTCGTCAACGAGCGCGGGCAGTCCCTCGGCACCGCTGGCACGATCCTCGCCATCGGCTCACTGGGGTGGTCGGCGGGCTCCTGGGTGCAGGGTCGCGACCGCTGGGCGGGCCAGCGTCACCGGCTCGTCGTCGCCGGGGGCGGACTGCTGACCCTCGGGCTCCTCGGGGTCGTCGCGGTCACCCACTTCGACTGGCACCCGTGGTGGGTCGCCGTGGCCCTCGTCGCGTGCGGACTCGGGATGGGCCTGGGCACTGCCAGCCTGTCGGTGCTGTCCCTCACGCTGACCCCGGCCGCCGACCACGGCTCGACGTCGTCGTCGCTGCAGCTCGCAGACGTCCTCGGGTCGGTGCTCGGGATCGCGGCCGCCGGCGCCGTGTTCGCGGCTCGCCACACCGTGGCCGGTCAGGACGTACCCGTCTTCGTCACCATGTGGCTCGGGCTCAGCCTGGTCGCGAGCCTCGTGGTGGTGGCCGGTCAGCGGATCAGGACATGACCCGCCGGGGTCGACAGGCGCGTCCAGCGCCCGTTCGCCCACACCGTCACCTCGGAGCCCGGCGCCGCGAACCCCAGCACGTATGCCGCGAACGCACCGCCCGCGGGGACCGGTGGGGCCGTGGCCGTCAGGCGTCCCCACACCTGCTTGCGCAGCGCGGTGACGGCCGCTCCCCCGGCACCTGCGGGCACTCCCGCGGCGACCTCCTCGATGCCCTGACGGGCCACGGCATGCACCTCGTCCGCGGCGAGCGCACCGACGCGCTCCCAGCCACCGCGTGGGGGCGCCATCGCGGCCCAGGCGACGTTCACCGTCATGGGCGGCACGGGCACCGTGGCACCATCGCCCCGCGCGAGCCGGTCGCCCAGCGCCGCGAGCGAGACGGTGGTGTCGAGGTGGGCCGGGGCTGCCAGCGGCATGACCCTCAGTCCGATCACCACACCCTCGGCCATCAGGCCGCTGCCCGGCAGCACCCCGACGTAGGCGGCGAGGGTCTGACCCTGCGCCTGCAGGCGGATCGCGCCGTCCTCGGCGGCCGCCTTGGCGCGGGCGACGTAGGTCCGCAGGTCCTCGAGGCCCGCAGTGTCCGGGAAGGTGAGCTCCATCAGCGTCGCCGCCAGCGGAACGGCACGGGACTCCCCGAATGCTCCTCGAGCATGGCGCGCAGGGACGGGTCCATCCGTCGCGGCGTGCTCGTGGTGAAGTCGTAGAGGACGAGGGTCGTCTCGGCGCGGGCATAGACGACGTCGCCCTGGCCGCCATCGGTCACGGCGCGGCCGTCGCGCACCTCGTAGGCCAGGTCGAAACCGGCACCGCCGATCTTGGTCGCCCACATCTCCACGACGATCGGGGGCACCCGGAACAGGAGCGGAGCGAGGTACTCGATCTCGTGGCGAGCCACCAGGATGCCCTCGGACAGCACGGACCGGTCCTGCCCGAACCAGTCCTCGAAGCCGATCACCCGGGCGTCCTCGAGCAGCCGCAGGAACTGCACGTTGTTGACGTGCCCGTAGGCATCCATGTCGCTCCAGCGCAGCGGCACGTTGACCCGGTAGCGCGCTGCGGGAGCGCTGGCGGGCTCGGGACTCCGGTCGCTGGGCATGTGGACATCCTCGCAGGGCTGTCGGGCCGGCGGCATACGGTGTTCGCCATGGAGACCACCGCACCACCCGACCTGCGCACCCAGGCCACGACCGTGCTCCGCCGGCTGGTGGGGCGCGACGATGCGGATTTCCGCGACGGCCAGCTCGACGCGGTCGAGGCGCTGGTGAGCGGTCGACGCAGGGTGCTCGTGGTGCAGCGCACCGGGTGGGGCAAGTCCGCCGTCTACTTCGTCTCCACAGCCCTTCGCCGCGCGCAGGGGGCTGGCCCGACCGTGATCGTGTCGCCCCTGCTCGCCCTCATGCGTGACCAGGTCGCAGCCGCAGGCAGGGCGGGGATCCGCGCGGTCACGATGAACTCCGCCAACGCCGACGAGTGGGGCGAGGTCTCGGCGGCGCTCGCCGCCGACGAGGTCGACGTCCTGCTGGTCAGTCCCGAGCGGCTCAACAACCCCCGGTTCCGCGACGAGCAGCTGCCCGACCTGGCCCGGCGGTGCGGGCTGCTGGTGGTCGACGAGGCGCACTGCGTCTCCGACTGGGGCCACGACTTCCGTCCCGACTACCGGCGGATCCGCGACCTGCTCACCGTCCTGCCCGCGGGCACCCCCGTGCTGGCGACGACCGCCACGGCCAACGCCCGCGTCGTGACCGACGTCGTCGAGCAGCTCGGCGCCGGCGGTCACGACGTGCTGACCCTGCGGGGCGGGCTCGCGCGCGACTCCTTGCGCCTCGGCGTGATGGCCCTGACCTCGCCCGAGCAGCGCCTGGCGTGGCTGCTCGCCCACCTCGACTCGCTGCCCGGCAGCGGGATCGTCTACACCCTGACCGTCTCGGCCGCCGAGGACATCGCCGTGGCCCTGCGCGAGGCCGGCCACGAGGTGCGCGCCTACACCGGGCGCACCGACCCCGCCGATCGTGAGCGGCTCGAGGCGATGCTGCGCGACAACCAGGTCAAGGCGCTGGTCGCGACCTCCGCCCTGGGAATGGGCTTCGACAAGCCGGACCTCGGGTTCGTGCTCCATCTGGGTGCACCGTCCTCGCCCGTTGCCTACTACCAGCAGGTCGGTCGTGCGGGCCGCGCGACCGAGCGCGCCGACGTGCTGTTGCTGCCCGGCCCGGAGGACAAGGACATCTGGGCCTACTTCGCGTCCGCGTCGATGCCCCGCCAGGAGCAGGCCGACGCGGTGCTGACCGCCCTGGCAGGCTCCGGCAAGGCGCTGTCCACCGTGGCGCTGGAGTCGATCGTGGACATCCGTCGCACCCGCCTGGAGCTGCTGCTCAAGGTGCTCGACGTCGACGGCGCGGTCCAGCGGGTGCCCGGCGGGTGGACGTCCACCGGCGAGCCGTGGAGCTACGACGCCGAGCGGTACGAGCGGGTCACCGCCGCTCGGGTGCGCGAGCAGGACCTGATGGTGGCCTACGAGCAGACCGCCCAGTGCCGCATGGCCTTCCTCCAGGAGTCCCTGGACGACGACTCCGCCGCGCCGTGCGGCCGCTGCGACTCGTGCGCCGGGGTCTGGTTCCCGACCGAGATCCCCCAGACGGCGGTCACGACGGCCCGCGGCCGGCTGGAGCGAGCAGGGGTCGAGCTGGAGGCCCGCGCGCAGTGGCCATCGGGGATGGACCGCCTCGGCGTACCCGTGCGCGGCAAGATCAAGCCGGACGAGGCGATGGAGACGGGCCGCGCGGTGGCCAGACTGACCGACCTCGGCTGGGGACAGCAGCTGCGCGGCCTCTTGCGAGCCCCCGACGCGCCGGTGCCCCCGGAGCTTTTGCGTGCCTGCGTGCCGATCCTGCGCGACTGGGGCTGGGCGCAGCGCCCGGTGGCCGTCGCGATGGTGCCCTCCCGCACCAGGCCGCGGCTGGTCGAGTCACTGGGCACGGGGATCGCTGAGCTGGGCCGCATGCAGTGGCTCGGCGCCCTCGACCCGGTGGACGGCGGTCCGGTCGGCGAGGCCGGTGGCAACAGCGCGTTCCGGCTGGCCGGCGTGTGGGGTCGGCTCGAGGTCAGCCCCGAGCAGGCCTCAGCGCTGCAGCGGCTCGACGGCCCCGTCCTGCTCGTCGACGACATCGCCAGCTCGCGCTGGACCCTCACCGTCGCCGCCGCCGCCCTGCGCCGGGCCGGCGCCAGCGGAGTGCTCCCCTTCGTGCTGGCGCTGGACGCCTGACCCGTGGGTGCCGAGCGGCACCGTGAAGATCGGCAGGAACACCTGGACCACGGGGCCGATCAAGACGGCATACAGGATCGTGCCGAGGCCCACGACGCCTCCCATGAGCCAGCCCACGATCAGGACCGTGAGCTCGATGCTGGTGCGCACCACTCGGATGCTGCCTCCGGAGCGCCGCACGAGCCCCGTCATCAGGCCGTCCCTGGGTCCGGGACCGAACTGGCTCCCGATGTAGAGCGCGCCTGCCAGGCCGTTGAGCACGATCCCGCCGAGCAGCAACGCGACCCGGGCGACCATGGCGCCGGGCGCGGAGAGCAGCGCGAGGGTGCCGTCGGTGGCCACGCCGATCACGATGACGTTGGCGATCGTGCCGAGCCCCGGCCACTGCCGCAGCGGGATCCACAGCAGCAGCACCGCCACTCCCACGATGATCACCACGGTGCCGAAGCTGACCGGCAGGTGCTGGGCGATCCCGTAGTGGAAGACGTCCCACGGGTCGAGCCCCAGACCTGAGCGCAGCATCATGCCCATCGAGACGCCGTACAGCGTGAGGCCCACAGCGAGCTGGGTGAGCCGCCTCATGGTCCGTCCGGCGCGCAGCTGCTCCAGCGGGGTCATCGAGGTAGGGCTGGTTCGGGTCACGTTCCCCAGATTGGCCTCTATTGGTCTGTTCTTCCATAGCCAATTGTGCAAAAGTGGTCTGCATGGTGACGCGAAGCATCTCCGCCTCTCGACTCGTGCCCATGCTCGGCGCCGCCCTGGAGACGACGCCCGCGTATCGCGGCCTCGCCGATGCCCTCCGGCTGCTCGTGGCCGACGGACGCGTCCCGGTCGGGACGCGGCTGCCCAGCGAGCGAGACCTCACCACTGCCCTGGGCGTCAGCCGCACGACCGTCACCCGTGCGTATGCCGACCTGCGCGACCGCGGGTACCTCGCCTCCCGCCAGGGCTCGGGGAGCGTGGCGGCACTGCCGGGTGAAGGACCCGGCCGCCGCCAGGGCACGGCCCTGCAGCCGACGTCGGACCAGCTCGTCGGCGACGTGGTGGACCTGACCTGCGCCTCCATGAGCGCCCCCGGTGGGACGGTCGCGGCCTACGAGCGCGCCGTGCTCGAGCTGCCCCGCTACCTCACGGGCACGGGCTACCACCCTCTGGGGCTGACCAGCCTGCGCGAGGCCCTGGCGGACCAGTACACCGAGCGGGGGCTGGCCACCACCCCCGACCAGATCATGGTGACCAGCGGAGCGCTGGCCGGGCTGGCCGTGACCGCGCGCGCCCTGCTCTCCCCCGGCGACCGCGTCCTGCTCGAGAGCCCGACCTACCCCAACGCCATCGACACGCTGCGTCGCTCCGGCGCCCGTGCCGTGGCGCTGCCACTCGACCGGGACGGGTGGGACGTCGAGGCTGCCGACGCCGCGTTGCGCCAGACCGCTCCCCGGGCGGCCTACCTCATCCCCGACTTCCACAACCCCACCGGCGCCCTGATGTCCGAGGAGCAGCGAGCCGGCCTCGCCGACGCGCTCGCCGGCACGCACACGGTCGGGATCGTCGACGAGACGCTGGTCGACCTGGCGCACGACCCGGGGCTGGTCATGCCGCGGCCGCTGGCCGCGCACCACCCGCGCACGGTCACTCTGGGCGGGGCGAGCAAGTCCTACTGGGGTGGCCTGCGCATCGGCTGGATCCGCGCGCCGCGCGACCTGATGGCGGCCCTGGTCAGCGCTCGGCTGACCCTCGACCTCGGTGCCCCGGTCCTCGAACAGCTCGTGCTGACCGACCTGTTGGCCCGTCGCGAACAGGTCCTCGCCGAGCGTCGGTCCGCCATCGTCTCCAGTCGTGACGCTCTCGTCAGCGCACTGCGAGATCGCCTGCCGCAGTGGCAGTTTCGCCTGCCGGAAGGAGGGCTCTGCCTGTGGGTCGAGCTGCCGGAGGCCCTGTCCACGCCGCTGTGTGCGGCGGCCGACCAACGCGGCCTCGTCCTGGCCCCGGGCGCGCAGTTCGCGGTCGAGGGCGGGATGGAACGGTACCTGCGACTGCCTTTCACCGGCCACTCCCCCGAGGTGATCGACCAGGCCGTCGAACGCCTGGCGCTGGCCTGGGCGGACGCACAGTCGGCGCGACCCACCCGACAGGGCCGGACGCCGCTCGTCGCGTGAGCGCGAGGGCCGGACTGGCCCTGACTGGCCCCGGGCTGCATCCGATCTGGTGCGTGAGCGGGGACGGCGTCCGGCTAGGGTCGGTGCGTGACCGACGAGAGCTCTCCTGACTTCGACCCGCTGGCCGACCTGCTGGACACCCTCGACCTCGAGGAGCTGGGTACCGCGAGGATCACCGTCGAGGGAGTCGGCGACCGGGCCGACTTCGGCGAGTCCGGTGCCACCGTGTTCCTCGGACGCAGCCAGCGGATGCCGCACGGCCGGGTCTTCGGCGGACAGGTGCTCGCGCAGTGCGTGATGGCCGCCGGTCGGACGATGCAGGACATCGACGACGGCGACGGGCCGCGCCGGATCCACTCCCTGCACGGGTACTTCATGCGGCCGGGTGACGACACCAAGCCGATCCGGTTCGCGGTGGAGCGGATGCGCGACGGCAACTCCTTCTCGACCCGCCGGGTCCATGCGATCCAGGACGGCCTGCCGATCCTGTCGATGATCACGTCCTTCCAGGAGGCCTCCGACGGACTGGACCACCAGGACCCCATGCCCGAGGTCCCGGGTCCCGACGACCTTCGATCCCTGGCCGAGGAGCTCGACGGCATCGACCACCCGGGCGCCCGCCACCTCACCAACCGTCCGATCGAGCACCGGCACGTCGAGAACAACCTCTTCCTCGCGGCCGGTCCGGAGCTGGTGGCCCACCAGAGCGTCTGGATGAAGGCGCTGGGCCGGCTGCCCGACGACCCGCTGGTCCACGCGGCAGTCCTGGCCTATGCCTCCGACTACACCCTGCTGGAGCCCGTCATCCGCCGGCACGGTCTGACCTGGACCGACCGTCGGCTCCGCCCGGCCAGCCTCGACCACGCCATGTGGTTCCACCGCCCGGTGCGGGCCGACGAGTGGATCCTCTACAGCCAGGAGTCGCCGTCGGCCTCCGGCGGACGAGGACTGGGCATCGGGCGCATGTTCGCCGCCGACGGCACCCTCGTCGCCACCGTCGCCCAGGAGGGCATGGTCCGCGTCAAGGAGTCCTGAGCGGCTCACCCATGTGGACGACTGCCGCGGTGAAGGGCGGCAGGTGCACCCCGTCACCGCGCAACCGGGTCTGTTCGGGCTCCCACGCGAGCACGACCTGTCCCGGCTCGCCGTCGAGGGGCACCGTCCAGCGCGAGGCTCCCAGGTTCGCCACGATGCGGAAGGCGCCTCGGTGCATGACCAGCCAGCCGTCGTCCTCGTCGAACTCCACCGCGACCGAGTCCAGCTGCCCGTTGTTGAGGTCGAACTCCATGCGCCGCAACGCGATCAGGTCCCGGTACCAGGCAAGCATCCGCGCATTGCCCTCGCCGCGGAGCTCGGCCCAGTTCAGCTGTGAGCGACGGAACGTCTGCTCGTCCTGCGGGTCCGGCACGTCCTGGGCAGCCCAGCCGTGGGCTTCGAACTCGCGTCGCCGCCCTGCGGTGACGGCCTCCTTCATCGCCGGGTCATCGAAGTCGGTGAAGAACTGGAACGGCGTCCTGGCCCCCCACTCCTCCCCCATGAAGACCATCGGCGTGAAGGGGCCGGTGAGGTAGAGCGCAGCGCCGATGGCCTGCCTCCCGGGGGTGACCAGCGCCGAGATGCGGTCCCCCAACGCCCGGTTGCCCACCTGGTCGTGGGTCTGCAGGTAGGCCAGGAACCGTCGCCCGTCCACTCGCGCGCGGTCGACGGGTGCGCCCCACTCCGCCCCGCGAAAGCTCGACCAGGAGCCGTCGTGCAGGAAGGCCCTCGTCAGCGTCTTGGCCAGCACCGCCAGCGGTCCGGCGTCGGGCATCGCCGGACAGTGTCCGGCGAAGTCGCCGTAGTAGCCCTGGGTCTCCCCGGTCAGCGTGACGTGCAGGGCGTGGTGCACGTCGTCGTCCCACTGGGCGTCCATGCCCTGGCCGCCGTCCGCGGTGGGGGTGACGGTGCGGGGGTCGTTGAGGTCGCTCTCGGCCACGAGGTCGAGGGGGCGGCCCAGTCGTGCGCTCAGCGCCGCGACCTCGTCGGAGAGCTGGGCGAGCAGGTGGTGTCCGGAGTCGTCATGCAGCTCGTGGACGGCGTCGAGCCGCAGTGCGTCCACGTGGAAGTCGTCGAACCATCGCAGGGCGTTGTCGACGATCCATCGCCGCACGTGCAGGCTGTCAGGGCCGTCGAGGTTGAACCCGTTGCCCCACGGTGTCGGGTGCACCTCGGAGAAGTAGGGCCCGAACCGGGACAGGTAGTTCCCCACCGGCCCGAGGTGGTTGTAGACCACGTCGAGACAGACCCCGAGCCCCAGGCGGTGGCAGGCGTCGACGAACCGCTGGAGCGCCGCCGGGCCGCCGTACTCTTCGTCGACAGCCCAGGGTCCGACTCCGTCGTAGCCCCAGTTCCAGCGCCCCGGCCACGACGCCACCGGCATCAGCTCGACCACGTCGACACCGAGGTCGACGAGGTGCTGCAACCGGTGGTGGGCCGCATCGAGGGTGCCTTCGGGGGTGAAGGTCCCCACGTGCAGCTCGTAGAACACCCCGCCGAGCACCCCTTCCCCCTGCTGGGGTCCGGCCCACGTGGCGTCCTGCCAGGTGTGCAGGCCGGCATCGAAGAAGCGGCTCTCGGCGTGCACTCCGTGCGGCTGCCAGGGCGACCGCGGGTCCGGGGTCGCCGGCCCACCGTCGATCCGGAAGCCATAGTCAAGGCTCGGGTATGCCGCCATCGCCGGCGCCTGCCAGCGCCACCAGCCGTCGCCCTTGGCCTCCATGCTCGAGCGCTGGGCCGCGCTGTCGTCGACCGACCACTCCACCTCCACCTGCTGGGCGTGGGGGGCCCAGACCGTGATCTCTGGTCCTGGCAGGAGTTTGGTGTCTGTGTCAGCCGTGTTCATCGCGGGTCAAGGCTGCCATGCCGCACCAGCAGGGCAACCGGAAGGGCACGCAGCAGGCCCTCCAGCTCGACCTCGCCCGACAGCGGCGGGCGGTCTGAGCCAGGTGCGAGGAGGTCGACCCAGTCGCCGTCGGGCAGCGTGACCGTGGCCGCGCCCCACCCGCCGGCGGAGCGCAGTCCCTCGCTGAGGCGGGTCACGACCGTCACGACGTGCACTCCCTCGCCGTCGCCGCGGCCGACCGCGAGGGCGTGCTCGCTCGAGGTGGGGACGGCGGCATACGTGGCGTGGTCGCCGGTGAACCACTCGGGGTGGGCATGTCGCAGCCGCAGCGCTCGCGAGGTGAGCAGCAGCTTCTCGTCGTCGAGGTCGCGAGGCAGGTCGCCGCCATCGAGCCGGGCGAGTCGGGCACGACGCGAGGCGTAGTCGACGGGCCGACGGTTGTCGGGGTCGACGAGCGAGAGGTCCACCAGCTCGGTGCCCTGGTAGACGTCCGGGACGCCGGGCAGGACGAGCTGGAGCAGCTTCTGTCCGAGGGTGTTCACGCGGGCGGCCGGCGCGGTCCGCTCGACCCAACGGCCCACGTGGTCGGTGACGGCCGGGTCGGTCGTCATCGCCTCGACGAATGCGGCCACGTCGGCCTCGTACCCGGGGTCCGGCGCGGTCCAGGTCGTGTGCTGCTTGGCCTCGCGAACCGCCTTGGTGGCGTAGGCCTGCAGCCGGCTCGTGCTGATCGGCCAGGCACCCACGACGGTCTGCCACAGGAGGTACTCGGTGGGGCCGTCGAGCAGCGTGCCCCGGTGGGGAGCCGCCAGGTCACGGGCCTCGCGCACCCACTGCGCCCACTCCTGCGGCAGCTCGGAGACCACGGACAGCCGGGCGCGCACGTCCTCCGAGCGCTTGGTGTCGTGGGTCGACGCCGTCGTCATCGTGGTCGGCCAGGTGGCGAGCTGACGGCTGGCGAAGGCATGCAGCTCGTCGGGGACGACGCCGAGGTGGCCGGGGTCGCCGCCCACCTCGTTGAGCCCGGTCAGGCGGGGGTACCGGTAGAAGGCCGTGTCCTCGATGCCCTTGGCCATCACCGGTCCGCAGGTCTGCTGGAAGCGCACGACGAACTCGCGCTGGGCACCACGGGTGTCGGGCTGCGCGCCGGGCAGGTGTCCCCCCGCCGCGAGCTGGCCCACCATCGCCAACGCATCCCTGTCGTGCTCCGGCAGGAGCACGGCAGCCCGCGCCTCGGCGTGCGCCAGCACGGCGAGCTGGTCGGGCGCGGGTGCGCGCCCGGGGACCAGGTAGGCGCGATAGCGGTCCATCGACACGAGCAGCGCCTCGAGCCCACGACGCAGGGCGTCCTGGTCCTCACCGACGAGGATGCGCCCGGCCAGTCGCATGAGCCGGTTGACCTCTGCCTCCTGCACGTGCGCGACGACCTGCTCCTTGGCCGCCGACACGAGCTCGTGCAGGTCTGCCTGCTCACCACCGAGCTCGGTGAGCAGCTCGGTCAGGGGCTGCTCACCGGCTCGGTCGACGAAGACCTGCTGGACGCGGAGCAGGGTGTCGTAGCCGGTCGTCCCCGCGCAGCGCCAGTCGTCGGGCAGCTGCTCGTCGCCCTCGAGGATCTTCTCCGCCACGACCCAGGCGTCGCCGGTCGCGTCGGCCAGGCGCGCGAGGTACCGGCCCGGATCGGCCAGGCCGTCGGGGTGGTCGATCCTGAACCCGTCGATCGTGCCGACCCGGAACTCCTCCAGGAGCAGACGGTGCGTGTGGTCGAAGACGTCGTCGTCCTCCACCCGGACGGCCGCCAGGGTGGTCACGTCGAAGAACCGCCGGTAGTTGAGCCGGCTGCCGCCCTCGCGCCAGTCGCAGAGCCGATAGTGCTGCGCCGCGACGAGTTCTGGGAGCTCGAGTGACTCCGTCCCGGGCCTGACGGGGAACACGTGGTCGTAGTAGCGCAGCACCGTCTCGTGGCCGTGCGGGCCAACCCCGGTCTCGACGGTCAGCTCGCCGGCGGCGAGCGCCGACTCCAGGGGCTGGCCGAGGACCGGGACGAGCACCCGACCGTCCTCGGCCTCCCAGTCCACGTCGAACCAGTGCGCGTGGTCGGACTCACGCCCGTCCCGCAGCAGGAACCACCAGGGGTGGTTGAGCGAGGCCGGTGTCGGAGTCGTCATGTGGTTGGGGACGACGTCGACCACGGCGCCGAGCCCGAGGGTGCGCAGCTGGGTCGTCAGGCGGTCGAAGCCTGCCGACCCACCGAGCTCCTCGTTGAGGAACTCGTGACTCACGACGTCGTAGCCGTGCACCGACCCGGGGGCCGCAGCCAGGATGGGCGACAGGTAGACGTGTGAGATCCCCAGTGCCGCCAGGTAGTCGGCCTGGTCGGCGGCATCCCCGAAGGTGAAGTCGGGCTGGACCTGAAGCCGGTAGGTCGCGGACGGCACGACCCGCCCGGGTCCCGGCCGGTGCGGCGCTGCACCACTCGGCATACCTGTCTGCCTTTCGTTCATCGGCGGGCGGCGGCCGCTCCAGCGGGCGATCCGGCGGTGACCGGACGAGGACAGCGAAGGACCACGACACTGCGGCCGTTGGCCGTCACCTTGGCGCCCGGCTCGTACTCCGTGGCCTCGACCGCCTGCGCGGAGGTGTCCAGCTCCGTCACCCAGCGCTCGCCGTACTCCTTGCCGGGCAGGACGAAGGGCAGCCCGTCGTCGTGGCCGTTGAAGATCACCAGGAAGTGGTCGTCGATGGTCTGCTGACCGCGGGTGTCGGGCTCGGGGATGCTCTGTCCGTTGAGGAACACCATCATCGAGCGGGCGTAGCCGTTGGCCCAGGAGTCCTCGTCCATGTGGTTGCCGCCCGGCTCGAACCACGCGATGTCGCCCACGGCGCTCTCGCCCCCGTGGTCTGCCGACCCGGCAAAGAACCGACGGCGGCGGAAGACCGGGTGGTCGCGACGCAGCTCGACCAGCCGCTGCGTGAACGCGATCAGGTCGAGCTGGTCCTGGTCGAGGTCCCAGTCGATCCAGGAGACCTCGTTGTCCTGGCAGTAGCCGTTGTTGTTGCCGCCCTGGGTGCGACCGAGTTCGTCCCCGTGCAGGAGCATCGGCACCCCCTGGGAGAGCAGGAGGGTCGCGAGCATGTTGCGCTGCTGGCGCAGTCGGAGCGCGTTGACCTTCTTGTCCTTGGTCGGGCCCTCGACGCCACAGTTCCAGGACCGGTTGTGGCTCTCGCCGTCGTTGTTGCCCTCGCCGTTGGCCTCGTTGTGCTTCTCGTTGTAGGACACCAGGTCTCGCAACGTGAAGCCGTCGTGGGCGGTGACGAAGTTGATCGAGGCGATCGGCTTGCGACCGCTGTGCTCGTACAGGTCGCTCGAGCCGGTGAGGCGTGAGGCGAACTCGCCCAGGGTGGCGCTCTCACCACGCCAGAAGTCACGGACGGTGTCGCGGTACTTGCCGTTCCACTCGGTCCACAGCGGCGGGAAGTTGCCGACCTGGTAGCCGCCGTCGCCGACGTCCCACGGCTCGGCGATCAGCTTGACCTGGCTGACCACCGGATCCTGCTGGACGAGGTCGAAGAACGCCGAGAGCTTGTCGACCTCGTGGAACTGGCGGGCCAGCGTCGCCGCGAGGTCGAACCTGAACCCGTCCACGTGCATCTCGGTGACCCAGTAGCGAAGCGAGTCCATGATCAGCTGGAGCACGTGCGGGTGGCGCATCAGCAGGCTGTTGCCGGTGCCGGTGGTGTCGTAGTAGTGCGCCTTGTCATCGTCGACGAGCCGGTAGTACGCGGCGTTGTCGATGCCGCGGAAGCAGATCGTGGGGCCGAGCTGGTTGCCCTCGGCGGTGTGGTTGTAGACGACGTCGAGGATGACCTCGATGCCCGCCTCGTGGAGCGCCTTCACCATGCCCTTGAACTCGGCCACCTGCTCGCCGCGGGTGCCGTAGGCCGCGTACCCGTTGTGCGGCGCGAGGAACCCGATGGTGTTGTAGCCCCAGTAGTTCGACAGGCCCTTGTCGCGCAGGGTGAAGTCGTTGACGAACTGGTGCACCGGCATCAGCTCGATGGCCGTGATGCCCAGCGCCTTGAGGTGCTCGATGATCACCGGGTGGGCGATGCCGGCGTAGGTGCCGCGGATCTCCTCGGGGATGTCGGGATGGGTCTCGGTGAGGCCCTTGACGTGGGCTTCGTAGATGACCGTGTTGTGGTACTCGTGGCGCGGGAGGCGGTCCTGGCCCCAGTCGAAGAAGGGGTTGATGACGACGCCGGTCATCGTGTGGCCGAGGCTGTCGTCGACGTTGGCCTTGGCCGGGTCGTCGCTGGGCGCGTCGAAGTCGTAGGAGAACAGCGACTGGTCGCCGTCGGGCTGACCGTCGATCGCCTTCGCGTAGGGGTCCAGCAGCAGCTTCTGCGGGTTGCAGCGGTGGCCGTTGGCCGGGTCGTAGGGACCGTGGACGCGGTAGCCGTAGCGTTGTCCGGGCTGCACCCCCGGCAGGTAGGCGTGCCACACGAACCCGTCCACCTCGGGCAGCTCCACGCGGGTCTCCGCCCCCTCGTCGTCGATCAGGCAGAGCTCGACCTTGGTGGCCACCTCGGAGAACAGCGCGAAGTTCACGCCGGTCCCGTCATAGGTGGCGCCGAGGGGGTAGGACTTGCCGGGCCAGATTTCCATGCATCGCCTTCGTCGTAGGGGGTCCGTGCCGAGAGCAGCAGCGGCGCGGGAGGACGTCAGCGGCCCCGAGCGACTCTCATTGTGCCCGAGACCACCACGTTTTCACGCCACGGGCCACCCACGGGTAAGCGCCCGCTTAGTACACTCACCTGCACAGGCACGCAGCCGGACCCGCTGTGGCCCCCGCCCGGACCACCCCAGCGGTCCGGCCCGGACCACCCCAGCCCCCAGCCCCCAGGAGTTTCGATGAGCACCCAGCGCACCGCAATCGTCACCGGAGCCGCCCGCGGCATCGGCGCAGCAACGGCCAAGCGTCTCGCCTCGGCCGGACACGCCGTGGCCGTGCTCGACCTCGACGAGTCGGCCTGTGCCGACACGGTCGCGGCGATCACCGACGCCGGCGGGCGCGCGCTGGCGGTCGGCGTCGACGTCGCCGACGCTGCCCAGGTCGAGGCGGCCGTGCAGCGGGTGGCCGACGAGCTCGGATCCCCCACGATCCTGGTCAACAACGCGGGCATCACCCGCGACAACCTGCTCTTCAAGATGACCGAGGACGACTGGGACGCCGTCATCAACGTGCACCTCCGCGGGTCGTTCCTCATGACCCGCGCGGTCCAGGGCTACATGACCTCCGAGAAGTTCGGCCGCATCGTCAACCTCTCCTCCAGCTCCGCGCAGGGCAACCGGGGGCAGGTCAACTACTCGGCCGCCAAGGCCGGACTCCAGGGCTTCACCAAGACGCTGGCCATCGAGCTCGGGAAGTTCGGCGTGACCGCCAACGCCGTGGCGCCGGGGTTCATCCAGACCGAGATGACCAAGATGACGGCCGAGCGCCTCGGCGTCTCGTTCGAGGACTTCATCGCCCACTCGGCGGCGGCGATCCCCGTGCAGCGGGTCGGCCAGCCCGAGGACATCGCCGCGACCATCGGGTTCCTCTGCTCCGAGGACGCCGGGTTCGTCTCCGGCCAGGTCATCTACGTCGCCGGCGGCCCGCTCGACTGAGGGACTTCGGCACCGGATGGACGCAGCGCGACCATGGGGAGCTCGGCGACCATCCGTCGCCGAGCCTCCGGGCTTCCGTCATACCGCCAGCCGAGCAGCACCGTCAGCGTCCAGCGCACCAGTGGCGCGATGAGCAGGTTGCGCCACTCGTAGGCGGCATACACCTCGGCGGCCTCCTCGAGGCCCAGTACCCGGTATGCCGCCGGCGCGGGCCCGCGCCCGAAGTCCACCGCCGCGGGGCCGCGAGCCTGCAGGTTCCTCAGCCAGTCCGCGCCCCTTCCGTAGCCGGACAGCACCGTCGCCTCACCGGTGGACCGGTCGTACCGCACCACCTCCAGGACGACCCGGAAGCGCCGTCCGCTGTGTCGACCGGTGTGGGTCAGCTGCAGGAAGCGGTGACCGAGGAGCCAGCCGAAACCGTTGTCGTACAACGCATTCGGCAGCGCGAAGAGCGCGCGCAACCACGGCTTGAGGTCCTGGCTGCGGGTTCCCGGCACGCGCCCACGCTACGCCGGTAGGCGGCACACCCCTTGACAGCCGGACGACCTCGGGTTAATAGTTTCCGTAGCAGTTAATAAACCGATTGGTTAAGGACTATGGACGATCCCCTCAGCAGCACGTTCGCCGCATTGGCGGACCCCACGCGACGCGCCATCCTCGAGCGCCTCGCGGGGGGCGATGCCACGGTGGGCGAGCTCGCGGAGCCGTTCGCCATGACCTTGCCGGCCATCTCCAAGCACCTGTCGGTGCTCGAACGGGCCGGCCTGATCGCCAAGGACCGTGACGGGCAACGGCGGCACTGCCGGATCACCGCCACACCGCTGAAGAGCGCCACGTCGTGGCTCGAGGAGTACCGCCGCCACTGGGAGGCCAACCTCGACCACCTCGACGCCTACCTCACTCGCATCCAGGGACCGGCCTCGCCCACGTCCCCCGGTGCACCCACCACCGCCACCACCGCCACCACCTCACACCCGGAGGACCAGTCATGAGCAACGCAGCAGCCGAGACCCACCAGCGCGCCACCGTCACCCCCCAGGGCGCACAGATGGTCATCACCCGGACCTTCGCCGCCCCCGCGGCCCTCGTCTACGAGGCGATGACCACGCCCGAGCACATCCGCCAGTGGTGGGGGGCCGGGCACGGCGAAGTCACGATCTGCGAGGTCGACCTCCGGGTCGGCGGTCGCTGGCACTACGCCCAGGTCACCCCCGGCGGCGAGGAGGTGTCGTTCTCCGGCGAGTACCGCGAGCTCGACCCGCCGCGACGCCTCGTGCACACCGAGGCCTTCGACAACATCCAGAGCCCGGCAGCGGTCGTCGAGACGAGCTTCACCGAGCAGGACGGCAGGACGACCCTGCGGGCGGTGATCACGTACGACTCCCCCGAGACGGTCGAGATGGTGCTCGCCTCGGGCATGGAGGGCGGCCTCAACGACTCCTACGACGCCCTCGAGAAGGTCGCCCAGGCGCTTGCCGGCTAGAGGTTGCGGACCTCAGGCCCCCAGGACCACGATGCGGCCAGTGCTCTCCCCGGCCCCGAGCCGGGTGAGCGCGCTGGTCGCAGCCTCGAACGGAACCTGTTGGGAGACATGGGGTTTGATGACTCCTGCGGCTGCCCACTCGCTCAGCCTGGCATGAGCATCGGCTGCCACTGCGTGGTCCCGCTGGAGGTAGAGCCCCCAGTGCAGCCCCAGGAGCGAGTAGTTCTTGACCAGGGCGTGGCTGAGCGCCGGCGAGGGGATGGTGCCGCTCGCGAAACCCACGATGACGATCCGGCCCTCGAAGGCGATGACCTTCGTCGAGGCATCGAAGGCAGGACCGCCCACGGGGTCGAAGACCACGTCGGCACCGGCCCGTCCGACTGCCTCCTTGAGCGCGGCAACCAGGTCGCCACCCGAGCGGTCGACCACGACGTCGGCGCCCGCCAGGCGGGCGACCTCACCCTTCGCGGCGTTGCCGACCACCGCGACGACGCGGGCACCGAGGGCCTTGCCCACCTGCACGGCCGCCAGGCCGACACCTCCAGCGGCGGCGTGCACGAGCAGCGTCTCGCCGGCCTGCAGGGCAGCACGGCGGACCAGCCCCACGTATGCCGTCTGGTAGCCGATCGTCAGGGCGCTCGCCTCGGCGTCCGAGAGCGACGGCGGCGCGGCAAAGGCCCCGGCAGCAGGCATCAGGCACACCTGCGCCAGGCCGCCGTCGGGAACGGCCGCGGTCCCCACGACCCGGTCGCCGACCGCGAAGCCCTGCACGCCCTCGCCGACCTCGAGCACGTCGCCGCAGACCTCGACCCCCGGCGTGAACGGGAGGTCGGGTCGCACCTGGTACTGACCGCGGGCCATGAGCACGTCGGGGAAGTTGAGGGCGACGGCCCGCACCCGGACCTGAAGGTGGCCGGGTCGCACGGGTGGCTCAGGGCACTGCGTCAGCCGCATCACGTCCGCCGGCTCCCCGTTGGAGGTGACCTGCCAAGCCTTCACGGAACTCTCCTGTGGTGGGTTGGTCGTGGTGGTGAGCGGCGCCGGGTTGGTTCAGTCGGTGCCCATGGTGACCGCCGGGAGGGCGGCCGCCATCCTGCGCATCCCGGCCAGCCAGCGGTCCGGGTCTGCCGCCCGCCCGGCATACATCTCGGCGACCTCAGGGTGCGGCAGGACCAGGAACCGCCCGTCGTCCATGGCGGCCAGCAGGTCGCGCGCGACGTCGTCCGGGTCGACCGCGCCGGGCTCCATGAGGGCCCTGCCCGCGGAACCGGAGCCCCACAGCATGTCGGTGCGGACGCCCTGCGGGCACACCGCGTGGACGCGGACTCCCTTGTCGCCGTAGGTCATCGACAGCCACTCGGCAAAGGCCAGCGCGGCGTGCTTGGTCACGGCGTAGGGTGCCGCACCCGGGATGGAGAGCAGGCCGGCCGCGGAGACCGTCGCGACGAAGGTGCCCCGGCCGCGCTCGAGCCATTCAGGAACGAGCAGGCGCGAGGCGCGGACGTGCGCCATCACGTTGACGTTCCACGACACGTCCCAGGCCCGCTCGTCGACGGCCTCGGTACCGCCGCGCGCCACGCCCGCGTTGGCGCAGAACACCTCGATCTCGCCGAGCTGGTCCCGGGCCGCTGCGACCAGGGCGGCCACGCCCGCCTCGCTCGACGCATCCCCGGGGACTGCGAACGCTCCGAGCTCGCGGGCGGCCGACTCCGCCGCCGCCGCGTCGAGGTCGTTGACGACGACCTTGGCTCCTGCCGCCACGAAAGCCTTGGCGTAGGCCGCGCCGATGCCCCGCCCGGCGCCCGTCACCACGACGCCGCGCCCGGTCAGGTCAGTGCTCACAGAGAGCCTCCGAGCGTGACGCCACCGTCGACCACCAAGGTCTGTCCGGTCACCCAGCCCGCGTCACCGGAGAGCAGGAACGACACGGCTCCCGCGACGTCTTCCGGCGCCCCGAGCCGCTTCAACGGATAGGCCGCAGCCACCTTCTCCTCCCGGCCCTCGTACAGCGCCTGCGCGAACTGGGTCTTCACGATCGCAGGGGCGACGGCGTTGACCCGGACGGCGGGCCCGAGCTGGTAGGCCAGCTCGACGGTGAGGTGGATCAGCGCGGCCTTGCTCACGGCATACCAACCGATGCTGCCGGTCGCGCCGAGCCCGGCGATGGACGCGACGTTCACCACCGACCCCGGCCGCTCACCCTGGCCCAGCCCCGCGGCGACCGCCTTCTCGATCCAGGAGAACGCCGCCAGGACGTTGACGTCCATGATCTTGCGGGCCACGTCGACCGGCGTGTCGAGCATCGGGCCGAAGGCCGGGTTGATCCCCGTGTTGTTGACCAGGTGGTCGAGCCCTCCGAACCGCTCGTGGGCAACGCGGATGACCTCGTCCTGATGCGCCTCGTCAGCGGCATTGCCTGCCACCGCGATGGCTTTCGACTCGCCACCCAGGCGCTGCACGGCCTCGGCCAACGCCTCCGGCTTGCGGGCCGTGATCACGACCCGGGCGCCCTCGGCGACGAGCTTCTCGGCGATGCCGAGCCCGATCCCCCGCGAGGCCCCGGTGACGATCGCGACGGTGCCCTCGTGGACTCCCTGTCCGGCAGCCACCTCAGAGCCCGAGGTCGCGGCCGATGAGCTCCTTCATGATTTCGTTCGACCCTGCCCAGATCTTGGAGACCCGGGCGTCGCGCCAAGCGCGGGCCACGCGGTACTCGTTCATGAAGCCGTAGCCGCCGTAGAGCTGGACGCACTCGTCGAGCACGTCGTTCTGCACCTGGGCGGACCACCACTTGGCCTTGGCCGCGTCGACGGCGCTGAGCTTCTGCTCGGCGTGGGCGGCGATGCAGTCGTCGACGTAGGCCTGCGTGACCTCAAGCTTGGTCTGCAGCTCGGCCATCTTGAACTTGTTGTGCTGGAACGAGCCGACGGGCTGGCCGAACGCCTTGCGCTCCTTGGTGTACTCGACGGTCTCGCGGAAGATCTGGAAGGCGTGGGCGGTGTTGGCCACGGCCGCGCCGACACGCTCCTGGGGCAGGCGCTGCATCATCGAGATGAAGCCGAGGCCCTCGGTGCCGAGCCGGTTGGCGTCGGGGACGCGCACGTTCTCGAAGAAGAGCTCGGAGGTGTCGGCCTCCTCCTGCCCGACCTTGTCGAGCTTGCGGCCACGGCTGAAGCCCTCCATGCCGGCTTCGACCATGAACAAGGTGATGCCCTTGGCGCCCTTGGAGGGGTCGGTGCGGGCCGCGACGATGACGAGGTCCGCCTGGTAGCCGTTGGTGATGAAGGTCTTGGACCCGTTGAGCACCCACGTGTCGCCGTCACGGACGGCGGTGGTCTTCAGGGCGGCGAGGTCGGAACCGCCCGACGGCTCTGTCATCGCGATCGCGCAGATGAGGTCGCCGTTGGCCATGCCCGGCAGCCAGCGCTCCTTCTGCTCCTGCGTGCCGAGGTCGACGATGTAGGGCGGGCACACGTCGGAGTGGATCCCGAAGCAGGACGACACCGCGAAGTTGAACCCGGCGATCTCCTCGGCCGCGATCGCGTTGAAGCGATAGTCGTCGGCACCGGCGCCCCCGAACTCCTCGGGGATGTCGAGACCGAACAGGCCCTGCTTGCCCGCTTCCTTCCAGATGTCACGATCGACCGACTTCACCTCGAGCATCTGCTCGGCGCGCGGCTTGAGCGTGCGCTCGACGAACTCGCGGACCGAGCTGCGGAAGGCCTCGTGGTCGGGACCGTAGACATTGCGGGGCATGACATCCTCCAAAGGTGACTAAGCGCTTGCTTAGTCTCCGATGGCTGGGGCATGCTGTCAACCATGTCCAGCCCCGCACGCGCCGTGGCATCCGTCACGGACACCCCTCACCGACTGCTCGAGGCAGCGGCCGAGGCGTTCGCCGACCGGGGCTTCCACGCGACCACCACGCGTGACATCGCGTCGCGGGCCGGGCTCTCGCCGGCTGGCGTCTACGTCCACTTCTCCTCCAAGGAGGAGCTGCTCTACCAGCTCAGCCGGGAGGGCCACGAGGTCGCCCGCGACATGCTGCTGGCCGCCGCGAGCGGTGCAGGCTCCCCCACCGAGGCGTTGCGGGCCATCATGGGCCGGTTCGCCACGTGGCACGCCGAGCACTTCCGGGTGGCACGCATCGTGCAGTACGAGTTCGCCAACCTCACCGCCGAGCACCGCGACGCCGTCCTGGCGCTGCGCAAGCAGATCGACGCCGTCGTGCGTGACGTGGTGACCGCTGGTGTGGCCAGCGGCGAGTTCACCGTCGACGACGTGCCCGACACCACGCTTGCCCTCATGTCGATGGCCGTGGACGTGGCCCGCTGGTACGACCCCGAGATCAAGCGAACCCCCGAAGCCATCGGCGCGGCGTACGCGGACCTCGGGCTGCGCCTCGTCGGGGCCGGCCAGCGCCGCCCGACCTGACGCCGCCCGACCTGGCTCAGTCTCGCGTCAGCTTGCGGTAGGTGACCCGGTGCGGCCGGGCCGCTTCGGCGCCCAGTCGCTCGACCTTGTTGGCTTCGTACGACTCGAAGTTGCCCTCGAACCAGTACCACTTGGCCGGGTTCTCGTCATCGCCCTCGAAGGCGAGGATGTGCGTCGCCACCCGGTCGAGGAACCAGCGGTCGTGGCTGATGACCACCGCGCACCCGGGGAAGTCGAGCAGCGCGTTCTCGAGCGAGCCGAGCGTCTCGACGTCCAGGTCGTTGGTCGGCTCGTCGAGGAGCAGCAGGTTGCCACCCTCCTTGAGGGTGAGCGCGAGGTTGAGGCGGTTGCGCTCGCCACCGGAGAGGACGCCGGTCTTCTTCTGCTGGTCCGGGCCCTTGAACCCGAACTGCGACACGTAGGCGCGGGAGGGGATCTCGACGTGGCCCACCTGGATGTAGTCGTGGCCGCCGGACACGGTCTCCCAGAGGTTCTTCGTCGGGTCGAGCCCGACGCGGCTCTGGTCGACGTACGAGATCTTGACCGTCTCGCCCACCTTGACCGAGCCGCTGTCCGGCTCCTCGAGCCCGACGATGGTCTTGAACAGCGTCGTCTTGCCGACGCCGTTGGGGCCGATGACTCCCACGATGCCGTTGCGCGGCAGCGTGAAGGACAGGTCCTCGATCAGGATGCGCTCGCCGAAGCCCTTCGTGAGGTTCTTGACCTCGATGACCGTCGAGCCCAGACGGGGGCCCGGCGGGATCGCGATCTCCTCGAAGTCGAGCTTGCGGGTGCGGTCGGCCTCGGCTGCCATCTCCTCGTAGCGGGCCAGACGCGCCTTCGACTTCACCTGGCGGGCCTTGGCGTTGGACCGGACCCACTCCAGCTCGGAGGCGAGACGCTTGGCGAGCTTCGCGTCCTTCTTGCCCTGCACCTCGAGCCGAGCCTGCTTCTTCTCGAGGTAGGTCGAGTAGTTGCCCTCGTAGGGGTAGGCGCGCCCACGGTCGAGCTCGAGGATCCACTGGGCCACGTTGTCCATGAAGTAGCGGTCGTGGGTCACGGCGACGACAGCACCGTGGTAGGCCGCGAGGTGCTGCTCGAGCCACAGCACCGACTCGGCGTCGAGGTGGTTGGTGGGCTCGTCGAGCAGGAGCAGGTCGGGCTTCTGGAGCAGCAGCTTGCACAGGGCGACGCGGCGGCGCTCTCCACCGGACAGCACGGTGACGTCGGCGTCCGGCGGCGGGCACCGCAGGGCGTCCATGGCCTGCTCGAGCTGGGAGTCGAGGTCCCACGCGTCAGCAGCGTCGATCGCCTCCTGGAGCTTGCCCATCTCCTCCATCAGGGCGTCGAAGTCGGCGTCCGGCTCCGCCATCTCGGCGGAGATCGCGTTGTAGCGGTCGACCTTGGCCTTGATCTCGCCGGCTCCCTCCTCGACGTTGCCGAGGACCGTCTTCTCCTCGTTGAGCTCGGGCTCCTGCATGAGGATGCCCACGGTGAAGCCGGGCGTCAGACGGGCCTCACCGTTGGAGGGCTGGTCCAGCCCGGCCATGATCTTCAGGACCGAGGACTTGCCGGCTCCGTTGGGACCCACCACGCCGATCTTGGCGCCGGGGTAGAAGGAGATGGTCACGTCATCGAGGATGACCTTGTCGCCGTGGGCCTTGCGGGCCTTCGACATGACGTAGATGAACTCGGGCATGGGGGCAAGGCTATCCGCCGCGGCCCCCACGCCCGAATCCGCGTCAGACGGCGGAGAGCTCGCGCCCACCCTCGGCTCGAGGCACCAGCCCTGTCGGCTCCTGCGCCACGACGTAGCTGTCGGTCGCGGGATCCCCGGAGTCCTGACCTTCCTCCCCCGAGCGGCGCGCCGCCAGGTCGCCGGGGTCGAAGGAGTCGAGGTCCTCCTCCACGACCGGAGCCTCACCCTCGAGGGCCGCCATCGCGTCCTGGACGCCGCCATCGGCCATCCGGTCGTGGGTGTCCAGCTGGGCGCGAGTCACCCGCGTCAGCGTGGTGGTCCCCCAGCTGAGGTCGTGACCGACGTTGTAGGCGTCGATCTCCACCGACGTGGCATGGGTGTTGTCCGAGCGCATCCACTGGTTGACCCGCAGCCGTCCGTAGACGACCACCGGCTCGCCCTTCTTGAGGGAGTTGGCCACGTTGGCGCCGAGCGACCTGAAGGCCGTGACGTTGTAGAAGCTGGTGCCGGCGTCCTCGTACTCTCGCGTCTTCGTATTCGGCCGTCGCACCGTCGACGCGAGCCGGAAGGCCGCGAAGGGCACTCCGGTGCGCGTCGTCCGCGACTCCGGATCGGCGACCACGCGGCCGGTCACGGTGATGTAGGACTCGTTCATCTCGCTCACCTCATCTGTGTCGTCATCTGTGTCGTCCCCGTCTGGGTTGACGCAACAGTGACTGACCGTGAGACGGCCGACGAGCGAGCGCAGACCTGGCTGTGGAACACGGCACTCCCCTGGTGACGCCTGTGCAGGGCCACCCGCGCATCCGGGCCGTATCGGCGCGCGAACCGCATCGGCCCGTGGGAAGTGCCGCAATGCCCCGGGGTGTCCCTAGCGGCGCGTGCTGGCCGGGGCCAGCCGCACCTCCGCCCGGTCCAGCGACTCACGGGTGGTGCGGTGGCGCTCGAGCACCAATCGCACCGGACTCACGATGCGCTCACGGGCGACGTCCGCGACCTTCTCGGTCAGCATGGCGCGCACCCGCTGGCCGCGTCGGCGAGCGCCGGCGCGCCCGAGCGCGCGGGCGAGCGCGGCAAGGGCCAGGCCCAGCAGCAGGCCACCGGCGAACATGAGCAGCGGGTAGGGCAGGGGTCCGAGCCGTGGCGTGTGCAGGTCCGGCAGCGCCAGCCAACCCATCACCACGAGCACGGCCAGCCAGAGGAACCCGACAGCTGCGATGAAGGCAAGGACCAGCTGCGCGAGCCCGAAGGCCCGCCACCACATCGGCGGCCGCATCTTCAGCGAGGTGCGCACGACCGCCTGGTCGAGAGCGTCGGCGAGGTCGGGACCCGGCGGCGTGGCCGCGTCAGCGACCGCTTCGGCCCAACGGCTGGGAAGGCCTTCGGCGGCCAGGTCGCCGACCTTGCGAGTGGCCAGCTCGACTGCCGACCGGGCGGCCGGGGTGGGCGGCGGGAGCGACGACCGACCCAGGACCGTGCGCACGTCCCCGGCCGTGACGGCAAGCTTCTCCTCCACCGCGTCGTGGACGTTGAGGCGCAGCCGCTTCATCGGGTCGGGCCGCAGGGCTCGCACCCAGCGGGTGAGCGGCCACCCGGTGCGGCCCCAGGACTGGTTGCGATAGTCGCGCTCGACGGCAGCCACCACCGTGGGGATCCCGGCAGCCCGCGACAGCGCGTCGACGAGCTCTGCATCCACGGTGTCGGAGAGTGTCGGCTCGCTGATCGCGACTCCCTCGCGCAGGGTGCCGGCGCTGGCCGAGACGTCCGCGAGGAGCCGCTGCTGCGCTGCGTTCTGGGCGGCGACCGCCGTCGCCAGGCGCAACCGGAGGTCGTCGATCCCCGTACCCCTGGCTGCCGACGTGGAGATCACCTGCACCCCCGGGATGCCGTCCTCCGCGGCAAGCCGCGAGAGGTCCCGACGAAGCTGGCCCACGGCGTCCGAGGTCAGGCGATCGGCCTGGTTGAGCACCACAACCGTCACGGCGTGATGGGTGGAGAGCGCGCGCAGGTAGTCGTCGTGCAGGCGGGCATCGGCATACTTCTGCGGGTCGGTGACCCACACGAAGACGTCCACCAGCTCGAGCACCCGCTCGGACTCCGCGCGGTGGGCCTCCACCCGGGAGTCGAAGTCCGGGAGGTCCAGCAGCACCAACCCGTCGAGGTTCCACGGGCTCTCGGGACCACCCCTCGGGTCCGACAGCGGGTCGACGTGGTGACGCTGCGCCACGGACAGCCAGTCGAGCAGGTCCGTGGCGTCGTCCTCGCCCCAGACGGCCGCCACCGGGCGGGACGTCGTGGGCCTGCGGGCACCGACCACGGCCACGGTCGACCCGACCAGTGCGTTGAACAGGCTGGACTTGCCGGACCCGGTGGCACCGGCGAGGGCGACCACGGTGTGGCCGCCGGTCTTGGAGACGCGCGCTGCGATCTTGGCGACGACGGAGTGCGCGGACGACACGGCTGCCGGGTCGAGCTGGCTCCCGCCCGCCGTCACCGCCTGTTCGAGGGCACGCGAGCGCGCGGTCAGCTCCTCGGTGCTCACGGACTTGACCTGCTTGCTGCCCATCTTCACCGGGCTCATCGAACCGCCTTCACCGCTGCTGCCGCCTCGGCCAGGCGCTGGGCCTGGCCCTCCTTGGTCTCAATGCCCTCGAGGGCGCCGTCGTAGCGAAGTCGCTCGGCGGCATACAGCTCCGCAACGTGCTCGAGGAGCCGCTTGCGGGCCTTGGCTGCCATGTCACGCACGGCCTGGTCGCCGAAGATCGCCTCGAGCACCTTCTGTGCGAGCACAGCGGTGCCACCGGCGATGCCGACCTCGGCGCCGACCAGGCCTCCGGTGTGGGCGAAGGCCACCAGCATGAGGATCACCCCGATGCCGTTGAGGCCGTAGGCGGCGACCCGGGCGGTGGTGCGGCGGTCCTTGCCCTCGCTGCGCACGAGCTCGAGCACCTCGACCTGCCAGTCGCGCACGAGCCGCTCGATCCGGGGCGACAGGTCGGCCGAGGCCCTGGACAGCTGTGGGCCTTCGTCGAGGAGCCGGTCGCCCCCCGGGAGCTGGCGCCACCGGCGGGCCACCGTCGCGGCGGCCCCCTGGCCCTGGGCGGTGACGAGAGCGGCGACGCCGGTCTGGAGCGCCTCCCCCAGGTCGCCTGCGGGCGGGGCCTGGCCCTTCAGGGCCGCCGTGATCCGGTCCCGCACCTTGGAGATGGTCGACTCGACCTGCTTGAAGAACTCGCCCGTGCCCACGTACTCCTGCCAGCGGGCCAGGACCTCGCCGCGCAGGAGGGTGCCGTCGGTCATGCCGTTCTCGACGTTGTCCAGCGCGTCCCGGTATGCCGCCCGGGCGGCTTCGTGGAGCGCGTCGACGGCCTGGGCCTGCTGGCGGCTCGCCGTGACGAGGACGTCGGCCCGGCGGTCGAGGCTGCCGAGGGCGCCGTCGAGCGTCTGCTTGACGATGACAGAACGGGCACGAGAGTCGCTGGCCAGCGCCGTCAACCAGGAGCGCAGCCGCGCGACGTCCGGCTCGGGCAGGCGGCCCTCGGCAGTCAGGACGGCCTCAGGGATGCCGAAGATGGGGGCGGTCGACAACCCTTGCTCGCGCAACATGGACGCGAGGTGGCTGCGGATGTCGGCCATCGCCTCGGGCGGCACGCGGTCGAGCACGATCGCGATGGCGGTGCCACGCTCGGAGGCCTGGCGCAACAGGTCCCACGGGACGGCGTCGGCATACCGAGCCGCCGTCGTGACGAAGAGCCAGAGGTCGGCGGCCGCGAGCAGCTGGGTGGCAAGCGCACGGTTCGAGCTGACGACCGAGTCGATGTCCGGCGCGTCGAGCAGCGCCATGCCCGGCGGCAGCGAGCTCGAGACGACCAGGCGCAGCGCGTTGGCGCCGTCATCGACGTCCGTCGCCCCAGTGACGCGGCTCAGCCCGGGCAGCACGCGGTCGTCGGAAAACCACCGCACGTCCTGGGGGTGGTGGACGAGGACCGGCGTGGTCGTCGTCGGGCGCAGCACCCCGGAACGGCTCACCTCGGCGTCGACGATCGAGTTGACGAGCGTCGACTTGCCGGCCCCGGTCGAGCCGCCCACGACCGTCAGGAGCGGTGCGTCGAGGGAGCGCAGCCGCGGGATGACGTAGTCGTCGAGCTGCTTGAGCAGCGCGTCACGGGTGGACCGCCCACTCGCGACGTCCGGGATGTCGAGCGGCAGACCGGTGCGCTGGACCTGTTCACGGAGGGTCGTCACGGCGCCCAACATCGACATGGCGTCGTCCCTTGAAATCACAGCGCAAGCCTAACGAACCGGAGGCTGTGCACCGTGCGCGACAGACCCGGTTGCGTGGGTGGTTCGTAAAGATCCTGCGTCGCCTAGAAGCGTCGGAAGTAGTCGTCGTAGCCGCTGGCGGTCGACCCGTCACCGGTCCCGGTGTGTGGGCGGAGGCGTTCGACGGGTTCGATCAGCTCGACGCCGTCGAGGGTGAGGTCGTCGAGGCTGGCGTCCTGGGCGGGTGCGGGACGCCACCGGCGCGGCTCTCGGACGCGCTCGTCATCGGGCTCGTCCAGCTCGACCGGCAGCCGCAGCCACCAGAGCGCGGCCGACGCCAGCAGCATCAGGCAGACGACGGGCATCGCCGCGCCGCCGACCAGCTGCTCGCTGGGGCTGGGGCCCGGGTTGAAGGTGGCGGCGTCCGCGGAGGGCACGGTGGGGTCACCCCGGACCAGCCCCACCACCGTGGTTGCCAGGAAGGCCAGGTTGAGCAGGGCGGCGGCGACCCAGATGGCGAACATCTCCCAGCGCAACAGGGCGGCGTGGCTGACGGGCCGCCCGAAGTGCAGGATCGCCGGGAGGGCCAGCAGCAGCAGGGACGCCGTCAGGGTCACGACCTGCGACGAGCTGAACCCGTAGCCGTAGACGGCGAACAGGAAGACCCGGTCGAGGAATGGCGTCCCGCCCAGGACCGGCTGCCCGGTGCTCCCGAAGCTCTGGCTCGTCGACTCGAAGACCAGCCAGGACTGGTATGCCGCCGACGCCACGGCGACCGCTGCCGCCACCTCGAGCAGTCGAGCCGTCACGAACCAGGTCCGTGGCAAGGTCCAGTCCACCCGAACCGACGTCAGCCGCATGGTGGTCCCCTTCCTCCCGGCGTCCAATGTAATCGAGGCGAACGCCGCCACAATGGCCCGATGCGCATCTTTGCGGCCGTCGTGCCGACCGAGACCGCCCTGGAGGACCTCGCCGAGTTCCTCGACCCGCGTCGGGACGCCGGCCCGGACCTGCGCTGGACCGACTCGAGCCTCTGGCACGTCACCACGGCCTTCATGGCCGATGTCAGCAGTGGTCTGGTGGACGACCTGGTGGACGGGATCGCGGAGGCAGTGGCCGACCGACGGCCCATGCAGCTGCGCCTCAAGGGGGGCGGCGCGTTCCCCAACCCGTACGAGGCGAGGGTCACGTGGATGGGCGTGGACGGCGATCCGCAGTCGCTGGACTCGCTCGCCGGGCTGGCCCGCGCGGTGCGCCGCGCCTGTAGCCATGTCGGCGCCAACCCCGAGGGTGGACCGTTCACGCCACACCTCACCGTGGCGCGCTCGCGCCACCCCTTCGAGGCCACCCGCTGGCTGCGGGTGCTCGACGCGTATGCCGGTCCGACCTGGACCGCGGACGAGGTCACCCTCTTCGCGTCCCACCGCGGCGAGGGACGTGGTCGACCCCACTACGAGCCGATCGCCGTCGTCGGCCTGACCGGCTGGGCGCCCCCGGCAGGACTCGAACCTGCGACCTAGAGATTAGAAGGCTCTTGCTCTATCCAGCTGAGCTACGGGGGCAATGGCGCAGAGTCTAGGACGACTGCGCACGGGGCCGAGCGCCACGCGGATGGAGACAGGCCGGGTCGAGGCAGGCCGGGAACGCTGGGACGTGTCGACACCGGCCCGGCACGCTAGTACGCCCCGAGGAGGTCCCTGCGACTCTCGGTGATGGTCTGGAGCAGCTCCCGCTCGGTCTCCAGGGCTCGCGCGTCCGCGGCGCTGTGGTGCATCCGGGCCCGCAGCAGGGCCAGCTCGCTGGCCGAGTCCTGGAACCGGCGCATCGAGCGCAACGTGGCGCGACCACCTGACGTCCTCGCCCAGACCCGGGCGGCCCTGCGCCCGCTCATGGTCGACAGCATGTGGACCTCGCTCGGCGCCAGCCACCCGGCGTCGGCGTAGGCACTGAGGTGTCGGCCGATGAGCCGCCCCTCACGGCGACGGGCCCAGACCACCAACGTGGCGAAGGCGATGAAGATCGGCACCTCGACCAGGAGGTAGACCGACAGCATCCCCGCCCCTCCGGTGATGGCGGCCAGGTTCCACACGGCGTGGGACAGCGCCGCCAGGAGGTAGCCCCCGACCGGGGCCAGGACCTTCAGACCGCCGTGGCGGGTCGTCGCTGCGATCCCGATCCCGATGCCGGTGAGCACGGTGAACATGGGGTGGGCGAAGGGAGTGAGGAGGCAGCGGGCCAGGAAGGTGCCGGTCAGGGACGACCCGCCACCGTGGGCGTAGGCCATGCCGAGGTACTGGATGTTCTCGGTGAACGCGAAGCCGGCCGCCACCACCCCGGCGTACACCATCCCGTCGATGATGCCGTCGAACTCGCGGCGCCGGAACCACCACACGAGCAGGACGAGCAGCCCCTTGCAGGCCTCCTCCACCAGCGGTGCCGAGAACACGGCAGTCGCCAGCATCGCGTCGTCCTGGCGACCGGTCGCCGCCTGGAACGCGACGTTCGCGCCGGTGTTGAAGATGCCTGCGGCGAGCGCCGCGACGAGCGCACCCCACAGGAACGCCGTCACGAGGTAGCGCCAGGGCTCGGCCTCGAACCGGTCGAGCCACAGGAAGGTCGGGATCACGATGCCGAGCGGGATGGCCGCGAGCACCACGGCCAGCAGGGTCGTCACCAGGCCCAGGGTCGCGCCGTAGTAGACAGACAGCACGATCGCGCCGAGCCCGAACCCCACCAGGATGACGCCCGAGAGCAACCAACCTCGCAACCGGCCACGACCGGTCGCGCCGGTGGCGGCAGGACCCGGGGGCACGGAGGCGGGGCCGCCCGCGGGCGCTGCGCCCGCGGCATACCCCTGGCCTGGTCCCCACGTCATGACGGGCAGGGTAGTCCAGGGCATCAAGGCGCCGCCCTGTCCCTGGGGGGCAATATGGTGGTCCGGTGACTGCCACCCCCACCGAACGCTCTGTCAACGACCGCATCGTCTGGATCGACTGCGAGATGACCGGGCTGTCCCTGGAGGCCGACGCCCTCATCGAGGTCGCGGCGCTCGTGACCGACTTCGAGCTCAACCAGCTCGGTGACGGCGTCGACGTCGTCATCACGCCACCCGATGAGGCCCTCGCGCAGATGGACGACTTCGTGCGCACCATGCACACCACCTCAGGCCTGCTCGAGGAGCTGGCCGGCGGCACGACGATGCAGGACGCGCAGGAGCACGTGCTCGCCTACATCCGCGAGTGGGTGCCCGAGCCCCGCAAGGCGCCGCTCGGCGGCAACACCGTGGGCACCGACCGCAACTTCCTCGCCCGCGACATGGCCGAGCTCGAAGCCCACCTGCACTACCGCATCATCGACGTGTCCTCCATCAAGGAGCTGTCGCGCCGCTGGTACCCCCGCGCCTACTTCGGTTCGCCCAAGAAGTCCGGCGGCCACCGCGCTCTCGCCGACATCCGCGAGTCGATCGCCGAGCTGCGCTACTACCGCGAGGCCGTCTTCGTCCCGCCGCCCGGGCCTGACAGCGACACGGCCAAGGGCATCGCCGCGCGCCACATCGTCAACCACGGCTGAGGTTCGAGCGTCACCCTGCGGTATGCCGCGGCTCACGGGTGGGCGCGCCCGTGGCCTTCTCGGGGTGGTCACGAGCACCGGTCCCGAGCAGGTACTATTGGCGTCGCTTCCGCGACCGGCACCGCCCGGTCGCGACGCATGGTGGGCGTAGCTCAGCTGGTAGAGCACCGCGTTGTGGTCGCGGGGGTCGCGGGTTCAAGCCCCGTCGCTCACCCCACACCGAAGGCCCCTGACCGAGACGGTCAGGGGCCTTCGTCACTCGCTGAGCAGGCGCCAGGGTGCGAGGGGTCGTGCGCGGAGCTCCGGACGGGGAGACTGTTGCCATGCCTGGCTGCTGCGACCCGCAGGGGTACGACGAGATCTTCGGGCCTCGCTTCGCCCGTCGGCAGGCTCGGCGCTACCGCAAGCGAGGGCTGGGGGCCACCGAGCGCGACATGGTCGCGTTCCTCGCAGCGCGTGGTGTGGCCGGTGCGAGCGTGCTGGAGATCGGTGGAGGTGTCGGCGAGCTGCAGCTCGAGCTGCTGCGGCGAGGGGCCGAGCGCGCCACGAACCTCGAGCTGGTGGCCGCCTACGACGGCCCCGCACGCGAGCTTGCCCGGGAAGCCGGCGTCGACGACCGGATCGAGCGCCGCCTGCACGACATCGTGGCGGCACCCGACGACGTCGACCGGGCCGACATCGTGGTGTTGCACCGGGTCGTCTGTTGCCATCCTGACTACGAGCGGCTCCTGGGGGTGGCCGCCGACCACGCGACGCGCCTGCTGGTCTTCAGCCACCCTCCTCGCAACCTCACCAGCCGCGCCTTCAACGCGACGCAGAACGCCGTCCTGCGGCTGACCGGTCACCGTTTCCAGACCTTCACCCACCCCCCTGACGGCATGCTGGCCGTGCTGCGCGACCACGGACTCACGCCGGTGCACACGAGGCGCGGCCTCGTCTGGCACGTCGTGGGCCTGGTGCGGGAGCCGGTGCGGATCTAGGGCCGCGGGCCACCCTCGGGGCCGGGTCGGGCAAGATGGCCGGGTGTTCATGGACTCGGGTGGCAAGCGCAGGACGATCCGGATCGGCGTCTGGGTGACGATCCTCGGACTGCTCCTCGGCGTGCTGAGCTCGATCATCATGGCGACCGAGGCCGACGCCCACACGGCGCTGAGATCCATCTCTCCGCAGGATGGTTCCTCGCTGGCCACCGCGCCGACGCAGGTCGTCCTGACCTTCGACGAGGCCGTCAGCACCAGCTTTGCGACGGTGACGGTCACGGGCGCCCAGGGTGTGGTGTCCGCGGGCAAGGCAGTCGTCGCCGGCGCCACCGTCACCCAGGCCCTGCTGCCGAACCTTCCCAATGGTCGTTACGCCGTGGCCTACCGCGTCGTGAGCGACGACGGGCACCCGGTCTCGGACAAGTCGACGTTCACGATCGCGGTGGCCACGTCACCGTCGCAGACTGCTGGCCCGTCGGCGACGCCGCTTCCGGCGACCCCGGGGTCGGCAGCCAGCACCGCGCCGACGCTCGCCAGCGGTTCCGATGGCACGAACGGCGGGCTCGGCCTGCGGGTCGGGCTGGCCGTCGGCGTCGCGGCCCTCGCCCTGGTCGGTGGCACTGCCCTGGTCGCCTCGAGCCGACGTCGATCCGGCGAATGAGTCGTGGCGTCAGCCGATTTCACGCCGCCCGCTTCGCCCTGCTAAGGTCTCTCCTCGCGCGCCATTAGCTCAATTGGCAGAGCAGCTGACTCTTAATCAGCGGGTTCGGGGTTCGAGTCCCTGATGGCGCACCATCGTCGCAGGTCAGGCAGATGCACCATCTGCCTGACCTCGACTTTTTTCCGGGAAACCCTCCGTCTTTGACACGGCTGGCCGTCATCGCGCGCGGCTTAGCCGGAGAGTTCGCCGAGGAGGTTTGCGGCGTTGCCCGGCACGCACGTCGATGAGGCCTCGATGCTGTACAGACCGGGCGATGTGCTGAAGGAGGCGCCCTTGAGTGGGCCGCCGGTTGCGTATGCGGTGGGATTCTGCGTCACGACGCGTACCGACATGCCGAGTGTCTTCCAGTAGTCCGCGATCCGGTTGGCGTCGCCGATATGGTCAGCGGTCGGTTCGGCCGATTCGGCGTCGGCGTAGGAGACGCCAGTCGAGCCGTCTGAAAGCGTGCACTCCTCCGGGTACGCGCCCAAGTCCACTCGCCACGGCCCGGCGGACAGCAGTTTTTGTGTCTCGTGCACAACCCGGATCGTCTGATCGCGGGATTCGTGTGGGGTCATGGTGGGCTCTTTCGGCGAGCATGCCGACAGCGCGGCGACTGCTGCCGCTGCGAGTATCACGATCGTCTTCGCGCGCGCGTCGCCGGCACGGGTGCGGCTCTGGTCAGCCATATGTCCCCCTGTTGGTTCGCTGTGGTGACCAAGAGCGCAGGGAGGCCGCCACCGCGCCCGAGGCACGGCCCCTTGTGGATCATCACCGGTTACGACGCTTATGGGCACGATCCGTGACGCGGCACCGGCGCACTGGCGCTGTTGCGGGCTAGTGCTGCGACGCGACGCGACGGATCTCGTCGGAGGTGAGATACAGGAAGGTGCCAGGCGACGTGGACTTGATCCCGAGGTTGGTCGTGACGTCATGGAGGTTGACTTCTGCGCTGATTTCGGGGTTGTTCTCGGAGAAGTCCGACGGCTTGCCCTGCACCACGTCCATCATCACCGGGTAGCCGTTGAGCGCGCTCTTGGACAGCTCCGACAGCGCCGAGCGGACGGCTGCCGTGACGGCGTCGGTCGAGCTATCGGCGACGTAGATGGTGATGCCAGTCTGGGAGTTCCACGGGGCACCGGGGTGTTCGACCTTCACGCGCGCGCCCTGGATGCCCGGGGCCGACGCGATCGCAGACTGCACGGCGGCTGGGTCCGGCGATCCACACCCTGCCAGAGCCACCACGGTCGCGAGCACCCCGACGATGGCGATGCCCTTGCCCCTGATCGCGCGCATATCTGGCCGTCGTGGCTGGCCTCTGTATGCGGTCACGGTGATGGGCTCGAGGATCGGGAGGCCCTCTTCGCGGGTTTCTTCACGGTGCCGTTCTGTGCGCCGAGCTTCTGGGCGACCGGACGGTTGGGCCATGAGCGCTCGTACGGCGTGCCGCGGTAGGCGGCGGGCATGATGGTGGGGTAGTTGCGGCGGTTGCGCCACACGAAGTACGCCAACACCGCGAACAGCAGGACGCTGACCGCGGTGCACACGACGGACGCTGCGCCCTGCGCGGGCCACAGCATCCAGCCCACGGTGAACACGTAGAAGATGCCCCACCAGAACCCGAGGACCCACAGCCTGACGTTGACCACCTGACCCTGTGCCGCGATGAGGGTGGCGATCTTCGTCCAGCGGGTAAGGCGCACGGGGATCAGCGAGAACGCCGTCCGGAACCCGAACATTGAGGCCGGCCCGGTTGCTTCCGCCCCCTGGCTGAAGGTGGTGAACGACAGCTTCTCGCGACGATAGGCGGGCAGCAGGCTCCGTCCCAGGTAGGTCGCGCTGCTGAGCGCTGAGCCGATCGACACGCACAGGAACGTCGCTGACACAGCACCGATGACCGGTCCGATGATCAGCCCGACCACGACGCCCCGCAAGGGGCTCCCCGCGAAGCCGGGCGAGGTGCCCATCGGCCCTGCTCCGTCCCCGGTGAGCCGCCACGGCAGAACGAGGACCGCGAGGGCCAGGCTGGCCACCGCCAGGACGACCCACACGACCGTGAGCGTCAGGTACCCCAGGGGGCGCCACACGACCGCCTTCCCGGATGTCCCGCGCGCCTCCGGGGCGAGCAGGTACACCGGCTCGCGGAGGTCGGCGAACTGGGCATCCTTCGCCGCACGACTCTTCCCTTGGGCCCTGGACGGCATCACGAGTCGCCTTCGGGGGACGCGGGCTCGGTCACGGGCAGGCGGATACTGCTGGCCTGGCCGTCGGTTGGCCTTGGACTAAGCGGCGCGGCACAGATCGCCTGGTGCAGCTCAAGCGTCAGCTTTTGGATCTGCCTGGTCAACTCAGTGTTGGTCTTCAGCTCCAGCTCTTGGTTGATGAAGTCGTGGTCGGCCTTGGCCTGCGAGAACGCAGCCTGACGGTTCTGGGCGATCATCACGAACGTCGACAGGAAGATCGCCTCCAACGACACCACCAACGTCAACGTCGGCCACGGATTCGGCTCCACGAACGCCATCCAGACGGCGAACAGGGCGATGTGGGCATACACGAACCACATGGAGCCAGCGAAGGCGGTGATGGCGTCGGCGGCTCTGTTCTGGATGGAGGCGGCGCGCGCTTCGGCTTCCTTGACGATTGCCGGGTGCTTGGCGGCGACGCTGGTCCTACTGATGGTCATGGCTGCTCCTCGCAGTCAGGGTCGGGAGGCGTTCTTCGCCGCCATCTTCACGGTGCGCTTCTTGGCGGCGGCCTTCTGTGCGATCGGACGGTTGGGCCAGGAGCGCTCATACGCCGTCCCCTCCAGCTGCGCGGGCATCACGCCCGGGTAGCGGTGCCGTCGCCTCCAGATCTCGAACAGCATCCAAGCGCCGAGCAGGCCTGTGACGACCTGGCAGATCGGCGCGGCCGTACCGGTAGCGGGCCACAGCGTCCAGGTGATCGTGAAGAAGTACACGAGGCCCCAGATGAATCCGATCGCGAACGTCGAGCCGTTCACGATCCAGCCGTTGAACTGGATGATCGTTGCGACCTTCGACAGCCGGGTCAGGCGCACCGGCACCAGGGACAGCCCGACCCCCGTCACCGCCGTGAGCGCTGGCCCGACGGCCTCCCCGTCGGACGACCGGATCGTCATCGACAGCTGCTCATGCCGATACGCCGGGTTCAGGCTTCGCAGGAAGAGCATCGCCGACGTGAGCACCATCCCGAACGTCGCCTGCACCAGGAAGACCGCCACGAAGCCGAAGAGCGGCACGAGCAGGGGAATGAAGATGATCGCGAGCCAGGAATCCGAGCGATGAAAGGCGTGAGATGCGGCGAGCCCGCCGTCGGAGGTCGCGCTGCCCGCTGCGCCCGGCAGGGCCGCGACCGTCGCGAACAGCGCGATCGCAAGAAGGACCAGCCACAGCACCGTCAGGCCTAGATAGGCGAAGACCCGTCCGACGAGCCGCGCACGACTCGGCGGGACCGCCGGCACGAGGAACACCGGCTCGCGGAGAGGGTCGACCGCCACGTCCGACACCGTCGGGCCCTTCGCCTTCGTGGGCCGAGATGACCGGGCTGTGCTCATCGTGACGCCTCCTCCCCGGGGATCGTCCAGCGCATGACTAGCGGAGAGTCCGCCACCGGGAGAGACGCATCACTGGGCTGATGGTGACGCCCGATCGAGATACGTGACGACCACCTCTTGGTCGTCATCGTCCGCGCGGCCCACCGCCGCGAGATCTACCGCTTGCCCCTCGGGCTGGGGTTAGGCGTCGCGGGCGCAGATCGTTTCGTGGAGCGCGACCGTCAGTTCGTGGATCTGCCTGGTCAACTCAGTGTTGGTCTTCAGCTCCTGCTCTTGGTTGATGAAGTCGTGGTCGGCCTTGGCCTGCGAGAACGCAGCCTGACGGTTCTGGGCGATCATCACGAATGTCGACAGGAAGATCGCCTCCAATGACACCACCAACGTCAACGTGGGCCACGGATTCGACTCGACGAACAACATCCAGACGGCGAACAGGGCGATGTGGGCATAGACGAACCACATGGAGCCAGCGAAGGCGGTGATGGAGTCGGCCGCTCTGTTCTGGATGGAGGCGGCCCGCGCTTCGGCTTCCTTGAGGAGTGCCGGGTGCTTGGCGGGGACAGTGGTCCTACTGATGGTCATGGCTACTCCTAGCAGTCAGAGGCGGTCGGTCGGGGTGCGCGCCCGCGGGCTGCGGGCGCGCACCCCTGACATGACGATCCAGGCCAGGCCGGCGCCCAGCAGCGCGCCAGTGGTGTTGGCGATCGTGTCGGTTGACGTGCAGTCGTGGGCGCCCCCGAAGGCCTGCGTGATCTCGATGCAAGCGGACAGGGCCACGGCACCCAGGACAACGATGATGGGTCGACGCCAAACGAGTGTGGCGAACAGCCCTAGTGGAGCAAAGAGGGCGATGTTGAGCAGCCCGCCAGGACTACGCAGTTCGGTCGGCAGAGACGCCCACTCGACCAGCAGGCGGCACTGGGACAGCGGATCCGGTCCAGGCCCCACACCCCCAGGCCCGCGCCAGGAGAAGAGCGTGACACCCAGGGTGAGGCTCAACGAGGCGACGAGGCAGGCTGGGGCAATCCACGACCGGCCAGATCGGGCGCGAAGGAGCCCAACCACGGCGGCCAGCACCAGTCCGACGGCGACACTGAACCGGACTTGAGGCTGGGTCCAAAGGATCCGAATGATGATGTCCACGTACGCCTCCATGTCTGACCCGCCGGGCCACGGCCAGATTAGGGGCGACGGATCCCGAGGTCGGTGAGGGACGTGGCGTGTTTGAGACGGCCCGGAGCGAAAAGGGCGCCACCTGGCGATCCGGACCCAACCGTCGGTTCTTCTACGACCCTGATCCACGGCCCGGATCTGGCGCTACCTGCGCCAGACGCGTCACTGGGCTAAAGGTGACGCCCGATCGAGTTCGTCTCCGGACGTCCCTGAGGGGCAGCTAGGTCCGCTCCCTCGAGAGCCGGTTGCGGCGGTCCTCCTCGCGCTTGGAGTACGCGGCCGCGGTGATGGCTTCGTCCGACTCCAGTCCGCTGCCCAGGGCGCCCCCCACGGTGGCCGCGGACGCGACGAACCAGGTCAGCACGAACAGGTCGGCGTAGCCCAACGACTTGCGGCTCTCGCTGCCCATCACGGCGGGATCGAGGACGAACAACGCCCACGCCAGATTGAGCACATAGAGGGCGGTGTAACAGATCAGGACCCCCGCGGTCAGGGTCAGCAGGGTGGAGGTGTTGTAGAGGTTGGACCTTTCCCGGGCCCGGGACGAGTCCTCCTCGGCGCGGTCCCACAGCTCCCCGTCGATCACCAGCCAGCCCACGACGAGCGCGATCGAGGCGACCATCGCCACCAGCAGGCGCCACCAGGACAACGACCCGGCCAGCACCCACACGGTGGAGTTGATGGTGGCGATGGCACCGGTCGTGAGTGCGGCGACCAGGGCCGACTTGAGCCCGGGAACCAGCCGCCAGGGCCGGTTGGCGGCCACCATCCCCCGGAGCAGCCGCCACCGGCCGCCGCGGCGTGGCAACAACACCCGGCAGTCCTTCTCCCCGGTGGGATCGGTCATCGAGCTGAGGAGCTGGCGCACTGCATGCCGGCTGCGGTGGTGCAGGCGAACGCCTCCCAGCGCAGGCAGGGAGAGCACGGCCGTGCGCTGCTGCGCGTCGGTCTCGATGAGGAGGTACCGACCTTCGGCGTCGCGAAGGGGGAGCTCGGTGATGCCGACGACCAGGTCCCAGCGGTGCTCTGCAGCTTGGTCCCTCAGTCGTTCCAGGGCGGTGTCCACGTCCTCCGACGCGGCCGTGAAGGGCGTGCTGACGACGTCGATCTCCCAGGCGAGCCCATCGTGGTGATCCGGCGCGTGGGCGTCGCGGATCCGGTGCGCGATCTCACTCGGCTTGGCCGGGTCGGCTACCAGGCCGACGCGAAGTCGTTCCATCACGACAACGTAGTCGCCCGGGGTGCCGGTCGCGGCCGACGTCGCATCAGGTCCCGGTCCGGTGCGATGCCAGTCGGGCGGCCAGGAACGGCGCAGTGGCGCTGTCGTCGACCCGGGCGACCTGGTCGGGCGTGCCCGTGGCCACCACCCGACCGCCTTCGTCCCCGCCGCGCGGCCCCAGGTCGATCACCCAGTCGGCGCTGATGACCGTGTCGAGATCGTGCTCGACCAGCACCACGGTGTTGCCGGCGTCCACCAACCGGTGCAGCTGGCGCAGCAGCAGGGCGATGTCGGCGGGGTGCAGCCCTGCCGTGGGCTCGTCGAGCAGGTACAGGGCGTGGCCGCGACGCGCGCGTTGCAGCTCGGTGGCCAGCTTGATCCGCTGGGCCTCCCCGCCGCTGAGCTCGGTGGCAGGCTGGCCCAGCCGGAGGTAACCCAGGCCGACCTCCCTCAGCGTGGTCAGGCTGCGCGCGGCGGCCGGAACGTCGGCCAGGAAGTCGGCGGCCTCGTCGACCGACAGGGCCAGCACCTCGGCGACGTTCTTCCCCCGGTACTCGATCTCGAGCGTCGTCTCGTTGTAGCGCGCCCCGTGGCAGGTCGGGCAGGGGGCGTAGGTGCCCGGCAGGAAGAGCAGCTCGACGGTCACGAAGCTCTCCCCCTGGCACGTCTCGCACCGTCCCTCCGCCACGTTGAACGAGAAGCGGCCTGGGCCGTAACCGCGCTCGCGTGCTGCCGGCGTCGCGGCATACACCTTGCGCACGGCGTCGAACAGGCTCGTGTAGGTGGCCAGGTTGGAGCGCGGGGTGCGCCCGATCGGGCGCTGGTCCACGCGCACCAGCCGATCGAAGGACTCCAGCCCTGTGACGCCGTCGACGTCGATCTCGAGCTCGTCGACCTCGGCGTCCTCGGCGTCCTCCGGCGCCTGTCCGAGGTGACGCCGGACCAGCTCGGCAAGCACCTGCGTGACCAGGGTCGACTTGCCCGACCCGGAGACGCCCGTCACCGCCGTCATCACGCAGAGCGGCACGTCGACCGTGAGGTCGACGAGGTTGTGCCGGCTGATCCCGCGCAGGTGGAGCCACCCCTGGGGAACCCGCTGGTGGCGTTCGGGGGCCGCCACCCGGCCGAACAGGTGCGCCCCCGTCACGGAAGCCGGCACCTGTTCGAGCCCGGCCACCGGACCGGAGTACAGGACCTGCCCGCCGTTCTCGCCGGCGCCCGGTCCCAGGTCGACGACCCAGTCGGCCCGACGGACGATGTCGAGGTCGTGCTCGACCACGAACAGCGAGTTGCCCGAACCCTTGAGCCGGTCCAGGACGTCGAGCAGCGGCGCCGCGTCGGCCGGGTGCAGCCCCGCCGACGGCTCGTCGAGCACGTAGACCACGCCGAACAGCCCCGAGCGCAGCTGCGTCGCGACGCGCAGGCGCTGCGCCTCCCCCGGTGACAGCGTCGTGGAGCTGCGCCCGAGCGAGAGGTAGCCCAGCCCGAGGTCGAGCAGGACCCGGACCCGGGCGACGAGGTCGGTGCACAGCCGCACCGCCACCTCGGTCGCCTCGCCCGAGTCGGCCGTCGCCGTCGCAGCGGCAGCCTCGGACAGGTCTGCCACCGGCCGGAGGAACTCGACGAGCTCGGTGAGCGACAGCGCGTTCACCGCGGCGATGGTGAGCCCGCGGAACGTCACCTTCAAGGCGTCCGGACGCAGCCCGGTCCCGCCGCACTCCGGGCACGGGACGCTGCGGATGAAGCGCATCGCCTTCTCGCGCATCGACGCGCTCTTGGAGGTGGCCAAGACGTGGTGGACGTGCGCGCGGGCGCTCCAGAACGTGCCGTGGTAGCCGTAGTCGACGCGGTCACGTTCCGGCTTGACCAACACCTTCGGCTGCTCGTCGGTGAACAGCAGCCACCGTCGGTCCTTGGCCTTGAGGGACCGCCAGGGCGCGTCGACGTCGATGCCGAGACCGGAGACGATGCTGCGCAGGTTGGCGCCTTGCCAGGCACCGGGCCACGCGGCGATCGCGCCCTCCCGGATGCTCAGGGAGGTGTCCGGGACCATCAGCTCCTCGCTGACGTCGTGCTCCACCCCGAGGCCGTGGCACCGCGGACAAGCGCCCGCAACGGTGTTGGGCGAGAACGCCTCCGCCGCCAGGCGGGGTGCGCCCCGAGGGTAGGTGCCGGCCCGGGAGTACAACATCCGCAGGAGGTTCGACAAGGTCGTGAGAGTGCCCACGGTGGACCGTGCGCTGGGCGCGCCACGGCGCTGCTGCAACGCCACCGCGGGGGGCAGCCCGGTGATCTCCTGGACGTGCGGGACACCCATCTGCTGCACCAACCGCCGGGCGTATGGCGCCACCGACTCGAAGTAGCGCCGCTGCGCCTCGGCGTAGAGGGTGCCGAACGCCAGCGATGACTTGCCGGAGCCGGACACCCCGGTGAAGGCCACCATCGCGTCACGCGGCACGTCGACATCGACGTTGCGGAGGTTGTGCTCAGTGGCGCCCCGGACGTGGACGAAGTGGTCGCTCGAGTCGTGGGGCACAACCCCCTGTCTAGACCCTCCAGGGACGTGAGGCACCTCGGTGTTCAGCTGCGCGGGAGCACCGTGAGCACCCGTTCGGTGTGGATGCGGAACTCCTGCATGAAGGCGGTCAGGAAGTCGCGGGTCGCCTCGTCAGTCACCTCACCGGACCCTGGGAAGACCTCCGGAGTGAACTGCACGTAGCACTCGGGCGCGGTCATCTGGCGCGCGTTGCAGAAGCTCAGCACACCCCGCAGGCTCTGTTGCGCGACCGCAGTCCCGATCTGACCGATCGAGGCTCCACAGACTGCGGCAGGCATGTGGTCGAAGGAGTTCTGACCCCAAGGGCGAGAAGCCCAGTCGATGGCGTTCTTGAGGGCGCCGGGAATGGAGCGGTTGTACTCGGGGGTCACGAACAGCACCGCCTCGGAGGCCGCGATGGCTTCCTTCAGCGCGACCGCCTCGGGTGGGTAGCTGCCGTCGTAGTCCGGGCTGTACAGGGGGAGGTCCCCGATGGGGATCTCGGTGAACTCCAGGCCCGAAGGCGCCAGGTTGATCAATGCCCTGCTGAGGGTCCGGTTGATGGAGGTGGACGAGAGGCTTCCGACGAAGTAGCCGACCCGGTAGGAGCTCATGACGTGTCCTTTCTTTTCATCGTCGACCACCCCTCACGAGGTGCTCGTAGACCAGGCGCACGGCAACCGCGCCCTCCCCCACGGCGGACGCCACCCGCTTCACCGAGCCGCTGCGCACGTCGCCGACCGCGAAGACGCCCGCGCTCGCCGTCGCGAACATGGCTGCCCCTTGCGCGCCAGCACCGGTGAGCACGAACCCCGAGTCGTCGAGCGTGACCACGTCATCGAGCCAGCGCGTGTTCGGCTCGGATCCGATCAGCACGAAGAGCGCCGTCGCACGGAGAGCCTCGCGCTCGTCCGTCCTCAGGTCGCGGACGATGACCTCCTCGAGGCCGAGGTCCCCCTGCAGCTCGCAGACCTCACGGTTGCGCCAGACCTGCACGCGGGCGGCGGACAGTATGCGGTCTGCCAGGTAGCGGGACATGTCGCGGTTCAGGTCGTCGTGGCGGATCACGAGGTTGACGTGGGCGGCGTTCCGGGACAGGAACAGTGCCGCCTGCCCGGCCGAGTTCCCGCCACCGACGACCACGACCGGGTCGCCACGGCAGAGCCGTGCCTCGAACTCGGTGGCGGCGTAGTAGACGCTCGGCCCCTCGAACCGGTCCATGCCGGGGACCTCGAGTCGGCGGTACCGCACGCCGGTCGCGAGCACCACGGTGTGCGCCTCCACCTGGGCCCCGTCCGCCAGGCTCACGACGAAGTGACCGTCGAGGCGATCGAGCGACCTGGCCTCACCGGGGATCGTGAAGGTGGCGCCGAACTTGCGGGCCTGGATCACCGCTCGATCAGCGAGCTCCGCGCCCGAGATGCCCGCCGGAAAGCCGAGGTAGTTCTCGATCTGGGACGACGTCCCCGCCTGCCCACCCGTCGCGATGGCGTCGAGCACGACCGTGGAGAGTCCTTCGGACGCTGCAGACACCGCAGCAGCCAGACCCGCGGGACCGGCGCCGACCACCAGCAGGTCGCAGGCGTCACGTGCCGCCGCGTCCTCCCGCAGACCGAGGAGCTCGGCCAGCTCCCTGATGCTCGGCCTGCGCAGGACGGTCTGCCCCTTCCAGATCACGACGGGGGTCTGCTCGGGTGGGATACCGAACGCCCGGAGGGTGGTCTCCGCCTCGGGATCCTCCTCGACGTCCTCCCAGCGGTACGGGACGCGGTTGCGGCTCGCGAAGTCCCTCAGCAGGCGGGTGTCCGCCGAGTAGCGGGAGCCGATGATCTGGAGGCCGGCGCCCAGGTCGGCGTGGATGTTGCGTCGCAGGATGAAGGCCCGCAGGATCAGGTCGCCCAGTGCCCGGTCCTGGGTGACCGCCTCCTTGAGCTGGTCGTACGGGATCTCCAGCACCTCGACATCCGTCTGGGCGATGCCGGTGACGTAGACGGCCTGGCCGGTCAGGATCGACAGGTCACCCACGAACCGACCCGGGCCGTGGACCGCGATGACGCGCGCACCTTCCCCAGGTCGGTCCTCCTGGACGACCTGGACCTTGCCCTCCAGCACGATGAACAGCCCGCAGTCGCGGTCCCCCTCACAGAACAACGTGGTGCCCTGGGGCAGACTCTTCCGCTCGCCGTACCGCGAGAGCATCATCAGCTGCTCGTCGGTGAGCCGGGGATAGGCACCGGTGGTGTCCGGGGTCTCCGGCAGGTCCGGGGGCTCGCGCTCAGACGTACTGCTCGTCGGCATAGCACCACCTCCAGCTCTCCCCCGGCTCGATTGAACGCACGATGACGTGGCCAGCCGTGGCGGCGTGGGCGCGAGCGTGGCGCATCGGAGAGGAGTCGCAACAGCACACCTGTCCGCAGGTGAGGCACTGCCGCAGGTGCACCCAGGGCGTCCCGAGAAGCAGGCATTCCTCACACCCCGGCGTCCGGGGTGGTCCCACCGGCCGGATCAGCGCCAGGTGCGGGTCAGGCAGGAGCTGCCCGGGGATCGCGCTCACTGCCGGGCGCCCTGGGTCGGTGGGTCGTCCCGGCCCGAGGGCTCGTCCCGGCTCGAGCGGTCGGGCTCGGGGTCTTCCTTGGGGAGGTGCTGCGTGAGCCACGACCGCAGAGCGGGTACGGGCGCGGCCCCGACCTGCTTGACCACGACTTGACCGCGGTTCATCAGGACCAGCGTCGGGATCGCCTGGACCTCGAAGCGGCGACTGACCTCCGGCGCCTCGTCCGCGTTGACCTTGACCAGCTTCAGCTTTCCCGCAAGCTCGGTCGCCAGCTGCTCCAGTGCCGGGCTGACCATCCGGCAGGGACCGCACCACGGCGCCCACACGTCGACGAGGACGGGGATGGTCGAGCGGTCCACCACGGCGGCGAAGTCCGCGTCTGACGTGTCGACCACCCAGGCAAGAGGGTTCCGGCACTTTCCGCAGCGGGGTGCCCCGCCTGCGACCGCGGGCACGCGGTTCTTCGTGCCGCAGTTCGCGCACACGACGATGGTGGTCGGGCCCTTCAGCGTCGTGTTCATGCCACTGCCTTCTCCGAGGTGTCGGGTGCTTTCGGGATGGCAGTGAGCTCCCCGTTGGCGACATCGACCACGATGGTCGAGTCCTCGGGCAGCTCACCGCGCAGGAGCGCGCGGGCCACGCGGGTCTCCACCTCACGCGAGATGAACCGCCGCAGGGGTCGGGCGCCGTATGCCGGGTCGAAGCCCTGCTCCGCCATGAACCGGCGGGCCTGGTCGGTGGCCTCGAGCGTGATCCGCTGCTCCGCCAGCCGCTCGCGCAGCTCGCCCAGCTGCAGGTCGGCGATGCGCTCGATCTGCGTGAAGGTCAGCGGCTTGAACAGCACGATCTCGTCGACCCTGTTCAGGAACTCCGGCCGGAAGTGGGACCGCAGGGAGCTCATCACCATGGCGCGGGCCTCCGGCTTGATCTCACCGTCTGGCGTGACGCCCTCGAGCAGGTGCTCCGACCCGAGGTTGGAGGTCATGATGATGACGGTGTTGCGGAAGTCGACCGTGCGTCCATGAGAGTCCGTGAGGCGCCCGTCGTCGAGGACCTGGAGCAGGGTGTTGAAGACGTCCACATGGGCCTTCTCGATCTCGTCGAGCAGGATGACCGAGTAGTGCTTGCGCCGGACCGCCTCGGTCAGCTGGCCGCCTTCCTCGAACCCGACGTAGCCGGGTGGGGCCCCCACGAGCCGGCTCACCGTGTGACGCTCCTGGTACTCGCTCATGTCGATGCGGATGATGTTCTCCTCGCTGTCGAAGAGGGCCTCCGCGAGGGCCTTGGCTAGCTCGGTCTTGCCCACGCCGGTCGGGCCGAGGAAGACGAAGGAGCCGATCGGACGGGTCGGGTTCTTGATGCCGGAGCGCGCCCGCACGACGGCGTCGCTCACCAGCTGCACCGCCTCGTCCTGGCCGATCACCCGCTCATGGAGCACCTCGTCGAGGCGAAGGATCTTCTGCCGCTCGCCCTCCTGGAGGCGGTCCAACGGGATGCCCGTCCACCGCGCCACGATGGCGGCGATCTCGTCGGCCGTGACGACCTCGCGCAGCAGGCGTCTGCCGGCTTGCTTGGCCGCGAGCCGCTCCTCCGCCGCCGTGAGCCTTCGCTCGAGCTCGGGCAGCTTGCCATGGCGCAGGGTCGCGGCCCGGTTCAGGTCGTACTCCCGCTCGGCACGTTCGCTCTCGACGCGCACCTGCTCGATCTCCTGCCGCAGCGCCTGGACCTCGTGGAGCGCTTGGCGCTCCGCCTCCCACTGGGCGCGCATGGCATCGGCCTCTGCCTTGAGGTCGGCCAGCTCCCTGCGCAGGTCCTCCAGGCGGCGCTTGCTGGCTGGATCCGTCTCCTGGGCGATCGCGGCCTCCTCGATCTCGGAGCGCGTCACCCGGCGGGTGAGCTCGTCGAGCTCGGTGGGCATGGAGTCGATCTCGGTGCGCAACATCGCGCAGGCCTCGTCGACCAGGTCGATGGCCTTGTCGGGCAGGAAGCGCTCGGAGATGTAGCGGTCGCTCAACGTGACCGCGGCGACCAGCGCGCCGTCGTGGATCTTGACGCCGTGGAAGACCTCGAACCGCTCGCGCAGTCCCCGCAGGATCGACAGGGCGTCCTCGACGCTCGGTTCGTCGACCAGAACCGGTTGGAACCGGCGCTCGAGGGCCGCGTCCTTCTCGATGTGGGTCCGGTACTCGTCGAGCGTGGTGGCACCGATCATGTGCAGCTCGCCGCGGGCCAGCATGGGCTTCAGCATCTGGCCCGCGTCCATCGCACCTTCCGACGCGCCGGCACCGACCACGGTGTGCAGCTCGTCGACGAACAACAGGATCTTGCCCTCAGCGGCCAGGACCTCGTTGAGGACGGCCTTGAGGCGTTCCTCGAACTCGCCGCGGTACTTCGCACCGGCGACGAGGGAACCCATGTCGAGGGCGAAGACGGTCTTGTCGCGCAGCCCCTCAGGCACGTCGCCGTGGTGGATCCGCTGCGCCAGACCCTCGACGATGGCGGTCTTCCCGACCCCGGGCTCCCCGATCAGCACCGGGTTGTTCTTGCTCTTGCGCGACAGGATCTGGACGGCTCGACGGATCTCCGAGTCCCGGCCGATCACTGGCTCCAGGCGTCCGGCGGCCGCGTCCGCGACGAGGTCGCGACCGTACTTGGCGAGGGCCTCATACGTCCCCTCGGGCGTGGCGGAGGTGACCCGCTGGGAACCCCGCACCGCTGTCAGCGTCTGCAGGAACGAGTCCCGCGTCACGCCGTGCTGCGCGAGGACCCGACCCGCTGCCGAACCGGAGCCCTCGTCGAGCAGCGCGACCACCAGGTGCTCCACCGAGACGTACTCGTCCTTCAGCCTGCGGGCCTCCTTCTCGGCTCCCTCGAGGACGCGGTTCAACCTCTGGGTGACGTACACCTTCCCGGGCTCGGCGCCGGAGCCCGTGACGCGCGGACGCTTCTCGAGCTCGGCCTCCACGTCTTCCCGAAGCCGCACCACGTCCGCCCCCGCCCGGGCCAGGAGCGGCGGGACCAACCCGTCACCCTGCTCGAGCAGCGCCAGCAGCAGGTGCTCGCCGTCCACCTCCTGGTGACCGAACCGGAGCGCCTTGGTCTGGGCGTCGTGCAGTGCTTCCTGCGACTTCTGTGTGAGCCGGTTCAGGTCCATCGAACTCCCCTATCTCCTGGCGAGCGCCGGGGGGATCTCTCGAGCTCGGAGATCCGGTTGAGCAGGTCCATCACCAGGCCGAGCGACGAGTAGCTGAGGTTCAGCCGCAGGTGCAGTCGCTGGATGGTGGCCATCTCCCGCACCTGGGACGGGTCGAACCAGAGGTTGCCCTCAGCGTCCCGGGTGATGTCGAGCAGTCCGAGCGTGACCAGTCGGCGCACCAGCTCGGGGTGCACCCCGGTGATGCGGGCGTAGCTGTCCAGGCTCAGGCGGTAGGGGCGGGCCAGCGCCCACCTCGTCCCGGTCGGTGCCCCGGTGGTCGGCTGTGTCATCGCGGATGCCTCGTCATCGTGTCCCCCGGGGGTCGAAGCTCGAGACCTTGCCGAGTCGCTCGAGCAGCTCGCGTTCCTCCGCCGACGGTGACGTGGGGACCTTGATCTGCGCCTCGGCATACAGGTCACCCGGCTTGCCCCGCTTGTTCGGCAGCCCGCGGCCCTTGAGCCGCAGGCGGCGATGACTGGAGGTGCCCGCCGGCACGGTGACGGTGGCCGGGCCGCCGGGGGTGTCGATGTCCACCGACGAGCCGAGGGCGGCCTCCCACGGGGCCAAGGGCATCAGCAGGTGCAGGTCCCGGCCCTCGAGCCGGTAGCGAGGGTGGGGCGCGATGCGCACGACGAGGTACAGGTCGCCCGCCTCGCCTCCGCCGGATCCCTGACCGCCCTGGCCGCGCAGCCGGATCCGCTGGCCGTCCACCACGCCTGCGGGGACGGTCACGTCGAGGGTGCGCGGACCGTCAGGACCACTGATCGACAGGGTGCGCTGGGTCCCGTGGTACGCCTCCTCGATGCTCACCTCCACCTCGGTCTCGTGGTCGGAGCCGGCGAGCGGTCCCCAGCCACCGCGGCCGCGGCCGCGACCGCCGAAGATGCCGCCGAGCAGGTCCTCCAGGTCGACGTCGTCGCCGGAGCCGGAGTACCGGAAGCCCCCGGTCGAGGGACCTCCCCCGCCCCAGCCGCTCGACCGCCCGCCGCCGGCACCGGCCCCCGCATAGGCGCGCGCGCGGCGGTAGGCATCGGGGTCCACGTCGGCACCGACGCGCCGGAAGTCCGCCCCGAACGCGTCGTACCTCGTGCGCTGGTCGGGGTCGGAGAGCACGTCGTAGGCCTCGGAGAGCTCCTTGAACCGTTCCTCCGCGGCGGGATCCTTGTTGACATCCGGGTGGAGTGTGCGGGCAAGCCTGCGGTAGGCCCGCTGGATCTCCGACTGTTCGGCATCGCGGGAAAGCCCCAGGACCTCGTAGAAGTCCCGGGCCATCACTCGCTCCTGGTCGCCACTACGACAGACGCCGGCCGGAGGATCTCGGCGTCGGGCCCGTATCCGGGCCTGACGACGTGCGCGACCGTCCCGGGCACGAGGTCCGCGGCTGCAACGGTGCCGACGGCTTCGTGGCGGGCGGGGTCGAAAGGCTTGCCGGTCTCGTCGTCGCGCCGGGGGTAGCCCAGGTCCGCGAGGATCGCGACTCCCTGCTGGTGCACGGCGCGGACGCCCTCGACGATCTGGTCCGGGTTCGAGGAGGCGTGCTCGAGCGCACGCTCGAGGTTGTCGAGGACCGGCAGCCAGCGCGCGGCCACCAAGGCCCGCTCCTGCTCGCGGGCCCGGACGAGGTCCCTGGCGCAGCGCTTGCGGAAGTTGTCCAGCTCGGCGGCGGTGCGGCGCCACGAGTCCTCGAGCTCGGCGATCTGCTTCTCGGTCTCGGCGGTGCTGTCGACGACGTCCGCGTCGACAGGCCTCTGCTCGGGTGTCTCCTGCTCGGGTGTCTCTTGCTCGGACATGACGGTTTCGCTCAGTGCGCCGTGAACTCGGCGTCGATCACGTCGTCCGAGTCATCGCTGGGCCCCACCTGGCCGGACCCGGCCGACTCCCCGGCGTACCCGGTGCCGGCCTGGCTCTGGGCAGACGTGCTGAGGGCCTGGGCCATCTGGTGGAGCTCGCCGGTGAGGGACCGCAGGCGGTCGATCGGCGCCTGCTCGTCGAGGGCCGCCCGCGCGTCGTTGACCAACATCTCCGCCCGGGCGCGCTCGTGCTCGGGAATCGCGCTGCCGCCCTGCTCCAGCCGGCGCTGCACCTGGTAGGTCACGGAGTCGAGCTCGTTGCGGGCGTCGACCAGCTCACGGAGCTGGGCATCCTCGCTGCGGTGCGCCTCGGCGTCCGAGACCATGCGTTCGACCTCCTCCTGGCTCAGGGTCGAGGTCTCGCTGATGGTGACCTGTTGCTCGGCGCCAGTGTCCTTGTCCTTGGCGGAGACGTGCAGGATGCCGTTGGCGTCGATGTCGAAGGTGACCTCGATCTGCGGCTCCCCTCGAGGTGCGGGCCGGATGTTCTCCAGCCGGAACCGGGCCAGGGCCCGGTTGTCGCTGGCCCGCTCACGCTCGCCCTGGAGCACGACCACGTCCACTGCCCCCTGGTTGTCCTCGGCGGTGCTGAAGACCTCGGTGCGCCGCGCCGGGATCGTGGTGTTGCGCTCGATGACCTTGGTCATCACCCCGCCCTGCGTCTCCAACCCCAGTGAGAGGGGGGTGACGTCCAGGAGCAGGACGTCCTTCACGTCGCCCTTGATGATCGCCGCCTGCACGGCCGCGCCGAGTGCGACGACCTCGTCCGGGTTGACGGTCATGTTGGGTTCCTTGCCACCGGTCATCCGGCGCACCAGGTCCTGCACCGCAGGGATGCGCGTGGAGCCGCCGACGAGGATCACCTCGTCGATGTCGTCCGCGGTGACCTTCGCGTCACCCATGGCCTGCTTGACCGGGCCCATGCAGCGTTCGACCAGGTCCGCGGTGAGCTGGTCGAACGTGGAGCGCATCAGGTTGATGTTGAGGTGCTTGGGGCCGGAGGCGTCCGCCGTCACGAACGGGAGGTTCACTGCCGTCTGGGTGACGGAGGACAGCTCGACCTTGGCCTTCTCGGCCGCCTCGAACAGGCGCTGCAGGGCTTGCGGGTCCTGCCGAAGGTCGATGCCGTTCTCCTTCTTGAACTCGTCCGCGAGGTAGTCCACGACCCGCCGGTCGAAGTCGTCCCCGCCGAGGTGGGTGTCGCCTGCCGTGGACCGCACTTCGACGACGCCTTCACCGACCGTCAGGATGCTGACGTCGAAGGTGCCGCCGCCGAGGTCGAAGACCAGGATGGTCTCGTTCTCGAGCTTGTCCATGCCGTATGCGAGCGCCGCAGCAGTGGGCTCGTTGATGATCCGGAGCACCTCGAGGCCGGCGATCTTGCCCGCGTCCTTGGTGGCCTGCCGCTGCGCGTCGTTGAAGTGGGCGGGCACGGTGATGACCGCTTCGGTGACCCGCTCACCGAGCGTCTTGCCGGCGTTGTCCGCCAGCTTGCGCAGGACCTGCGCGGAGATCTCCTCCGGCGCATAGAGCTTGCCGTGGACGGAGAAGCGCACCGCCCCGTCCGGTCCGGAGACGACATCGTAGGAGACGGCGTCGAGCTCGCTCTGCACCTCGTCGTGCTTGCGGCCCACGAAGCGCTTGGCCGAGTAGATCGTGCCCTTGGGGTTGAGGATCGCCTGTCGCCGGGCCATCTGGCCCACGAGTCGTTCACCGCTCTCGAGGAACGCGACGACGGAGGGCGTGGTCCGGTTTCCTTCGGCGTTGGGGATGACCGTCGGCTGGCCACCCTCCATCGCCGCGATCACCGAGTTCGTCGTTCCCAGATCGATACCTACGGCCCTACCCATGACGCACCCCGTTCGCTCGACATCGGACCAAGCCATGCTGTCGCCGGGGGTGATGAGGGGGCATCCCGTGAACGCGTACAAATCGCGTCAACATTCACAACGCGAACAGGGACACCTGAACCTGGAGCGTGAACCGGAACAACGCTGGGACGCCCGCTGCCCTGCTTCGGCGTCAGGCGCCGGAGGACCCGTGCTGGAGCGCCAGGACGGCGAGCTCGACCCGCGAGTGGATGCCGAGCTTCGCGTACATGTGCTTGAGGTGCGCGTCCACGGTGTGGGGCGACACGACCAGCTCCTGCGCCGTGGCGCGGTTCGTCATGCCGCACGCCACGAGCTCGGCGACCCGGACCTCGGCCCCGGTGAGGGTCAGCCACCGGTCACCGCCGTCCTCGCGGCCGTTGGGAAGCCTGGCCAACGGGAACCGCGGGACTGGGTCGGGTGCGGGCTTCGGATAGGCGGTCGGTGCTTGGCTGTGAGGGTTGTGGAGCACGACGCCGGCGAGCAGCACCGCGGAGTGGATCCTCAGGACCTCGACGAGCGTGCCCACCTCGAAACGCTGCAGGTCGTACATGCACAGGAACAAGGCGGGCAGGTCGGCGAGGATCTGGGTGACGGCCAGCTCGTAGTCGGACAGCTCCTCCGCGCCGGGCTCCTGCGCGCCAGGCTCCTGCGGCACCCAGGACATCTCCCCGGCGCCACGCAGCACGGAGAGCTGGCCGTCGGTGGACGGCGTCGGGTAGACGACGCGGAGCGAGATCATCCGCTCCCAGGCCCCGGGCCGGAGATAGGCGTCCGCGAGCGGGTACCTGCTGAGGTGCCATCGGCGCTCGTCCGCGGGACCTGCCGGTCCGTAGGCCCCCGGCGGCATGCTCGCCGGCTCGGGGTCGTCGCCGAGGCACACACACTGGTCGCCATGGCGCACCCCCTCCAGCATGAACGAGGTCAGCAGCCGCTCTCGCTCAGCCGGTCCGGAGTACAGCGCGCAGAGATGCGTCCCGGGATGGATCTCACCCACCCCCGGGATGCCCAGGCTCAGGTCGTTCACGGGGTGTCGCGATTGTGTGACGCCACCCCGCTGATGCTACGCGCCGTGCTGGACAAGACCGCCGCCACTCGTGGACAGGACTCGTCAGCGGAAGCCGAAGAACTCCAGGGCGGCCCAGGTCGGTGGCCCGATCTGGCGCCCCGCGGCGCTGACGCCGGCCCCCGACACGCCGGCTCGGCGCTGGAACTCGGCGATCACCTTCGAGGTCTCCGGCCCGTAGATCTTCGACACGACCTCGAGGTGGGAGTACAGGGGGAAGGTGCGGTTCATGAACTTCTGGACCGCGAGCACCAACGGGCCCGAGTCGTTCTCCTTGAGCAAGGGTCGCGCGATGGGTGGCGCGACCGAGGGCGAGCCGTTCAGTCGCTCCCGCCAGACCCGCAGCTTGTTCATCGCGTCGGTCGCGTACTTGTCGGCCGCAGGCCCCGTCCCGTTGAAGGCGCGGAAGCCCTTCTGCACGCCCAGGGCGGTGATGTTGCCTGACAGGATCTCGAAGCCCACGAGGGCGTTGACCCGCCAGTCGAAACACCCGCCTCGCGCGTCGGCCCTGTCCTGGAAGCCGGGAAAGGTCAGCTGGCAGGGGCCGACTCCCTGCGCCCCCAGGGTGGCACGGTGCTTCTTGTACAGCGTGTAGTTCGCCTTGGTGACGGGTCCGCCCATGAAGTAGAAGCCGCCGGTCTGCACGGGGTCGTGGCCGTACACGTTGTCCCCCCCGCCGGACTCCTTCTCGAGGAGCGTCGCCGCCGCGGCGAGCTCGAGTCCGGCCAGGGCCGCGAGCTCCACTACCTCCGTCGCACGCTTGGTACCGAACTTCGTCAGGATGTCTGCTGCAGCCATGGCCCTTCTCCACCGCGTGTCGAAGCGGCGCAGACGGCCCGTCCTCATGGCCGGTCACAACGTCTGGCGCCGCGAACCCCTGCCGAGTTGCTCTCCTCCTGAGAGCGCCAGTTCACGTCCATGGTGGCCGACCTGGGTGCGATGGGCCTCGATCATTTGCACTAGCCCTGACTGGTCCACGCTGGTGCCGTCGGTGACGAACGTGCCTGGCGCCATGGCACAGCGTCCGGGTGTCGAGACGGCCCCGGCTGGACGTGGACGGCGCCGCGGCCGTCGTGCTCCACTGGGGGCATGTCTTCGACCACCGCGACGCACCGCATGCACATGGGTTCCATGTGTGGCGGCGTCATGCGGTGTTGCTGCTGCGCCTGACCCCAGTCCGCACCAGCCCCGGCGCCCCCTCTGCGCGCGCGCCGCCCGATCGGAAGACGACACCATGGCCACACCCCGTTCCAGCCACGCGGCATACCACCGCATCCACCTCGACCTGCACCTGACGCAGGGGTCCCTCTGTCGCCGAATGCGTTGCCACACAACGCATTCCGACCGTTCGACCCCTTCCCACGACCAGGAGCAGGACCATGACCGCCATCACCACCGCCGGCACCCCCGGCGTCAACCGCTTCACCCGTAACCAGCTGCTGCGCACCGCCCGGCTGTTCGCCACCGATCCCGACCTCGAGCGCGAGCTCGACCTCGGTGCGACCCAGCGCAGCTGGCGCCGGCTCGATGCCACCGCCCACCTCGAGATCTGGCTGATCCACTGGCCGCTCGGGGCGTCCACCGGCTGGCACGACCACCTCCAGTCGGAGGGCGCCTTCCTCACCGTCAAGGGCGAGCTCACCGAGCAGTTCTGGTCCGGGAACCAAGTGCACGACCGGTACCTCTGGGAGGGCGAGGGCCGGACGTTCGGGCCGCGCCACATCCACACCGTGACCAACCTCGGTGACCGGCCTGCGCTCTCGGTGCACGTCTACTCCCCGGCGCTGCGCGGCATGACCAGGTATGCGTTGCTGGACAACACGTTGCGCGAGACCGGCATCGAGCGGGCGGGTGAGCAGTGGTGAGCGCCGCGACCATCCACTGGGAGACCCGCCTGTTCAGCGCCCCGCCCACCACGCCGACCCCGACGGCCCCGGCGACGACCCGGACGTCAGCCGGTCGCGGCTGGGGCGCACCGGTCTACCGCGGCATCGACGACCAGCTCGAAGACGCGCGCAGCCGCCTGGACCGGGTCAGCGCCCGCGGCGCATACCAGGAGCTGTTGCACGGTCGGGCGGTGCTCGTCGACATCCGGCCGGCGGCGCAGCGCGCCGTGGAGGGCGAGGTGGCGGCCCACCTCGGACCACTCGTGGTCGAGCGCAACGTGCTCGAGTGGAGGTTCGACCCCCGACACGAGGCGCGACTCGACGTCGCCCGCTTCGACACCCGAGTGCTCGTGCTGTGCCAGGAGGGCTTCACCTCGTCGTTGGCCGCGGATGCGTTGCTGCGCCTGGGAATCCGTCGGGCGACGGACGTCGTCGGCGGGTTCCGGGCGTGGCGGGAGGCAGGCCTGCCGATCACCACCTGAGGCGGGCTGCACCGCAGGCGGGCTGCACCGCCGACGCCGCGGCTCACCTGGGGTGAGCGGCGGGTCAGCGGTGTCGGCGGCGCGCCACTGCCAGGCCGAGCAGGGCCACTGCGGCGGCGGCGACGGCTGCGATGCGCTCGGCGCGCAGGTCGCCGGACTCGGTGTGTGTCGCCGCGGTGAGCTTCGTCCTCAGCGACTCGACCTGCCGCCGGGCGATCTCCTGCGGGGCGGTGCGCGTGTGGAGCTCGTCGACGGTGCCCGCGAGGCGGACGCGCGCGGCCGTGATGTCGGCCTCGATCTGGTCGACCGACTGCTTGCTCGGGTTCTCGCTCATGCGGGCTCCTTGGTGGCTCGGGCGGGGAGGACGGACAGGGGAGAACGGGTCAGGCCAGACCAAGGTCGCGGCGCAGCTTGGCGACGTGACCAGTGGCCTTGACGTTGTACCAGGCGTGGGACACGGTGCCGGTCTCGTCGACGACGACGGTGCTGCGGATGACTCCCTCGACGGTCTTGCCGTAGAGCTTCTTCTCGCCGAAGGCTCCGTAGGCGTTCATCACGGACCTGTCCGGATCGGAGAGCAACCGGATGGTGAGCCCGTCGCGCTCGCGGAACGTGGCCAGCTTCTCGGGCTTGTCGGGCGAGATCCCCAACACCTCGTAGCCCTCGCCGCGCAGGGTGTTGATGTTGTCGCTGAAGTCGCAGGCCTGGGTGGTGCACCCCGGGGTCATGGCCGCCGGGTAGAAGTAGACGACGACCTTGGTGCCGCGCAGGTCGGACAGGGCCACCTGGTCGCCCTTGTCGTCGGTCAGCGTGAAGTCGGGGGCGGTGTCGCCCGGGCTCAGTCGCTCGCTCACGGTGGTCGGTCTCCTCACCTGCGGGGTGCCTATTGCAAATGATTTGCAATAGAGTGGCCATCGGTCCTGCGGCAAACCTATCCCAGCAGCAGGCCCGGCACCCGAGCAGGCAGGAGCACCTCGTGCACGTCCCCGACGGATTCCTCGACGCACCGACGTCGGTCGGTACCGCCGTCGTCGCGGTCACCGGCGTGGGGCTCGCGCTGCGCGGCGCGCGGCGCGAGCTCGACGACCGGACCGCACCGCTGGCGGGACTCGTGGCGCTGTTCATCTTCGCGACCCAGATGGTCAACTTCCCCATCGGCGCGGGCACGTCGGGCCACCTCCTCGGGGGCGCGCTCGCGGCGGTCCTCGTCGGTCCCTACACCGCCACCCTGGCCATCACCGTCGTGCTCATCGTCCAGGGCACCCTGATGGCCGACGGCGGCCTCACCGCGCTCGGCACCAACATCACCCTGATGGGCCTCGTGGGCGTGTGGGTCGGCTGGCTCGTCTTCGTCGGCGTGAGGGCCCTGTTGCCGCAGCGGCCTGCGTCGGTCGTGCCCGCGGCCGCGGTCGCGGCCCTGGTGTCCGTGCCGACGGCGGCGTTCGGGTTCTCGGTGCTGTTCGGCATCGGGGGCACCGCCGACGTGCCCTTCTCCACCGTCGCCGCCGCCATGGTGGGAGTGCACAGCATCATCGGGATCGGCGAGGCAGCCATCACGGCCCTGGCCGTGTCGAGCATCCTCGCCGTGCGCCCGGACCTGGTCTACGGCGCGCGTCCCAGCCTTCGACGACGCACCCTGACGATCCGAGAGGAGGCGCGGGCATGAGCGACCCCAGCCCCACCACGACCTCGACGGCGCCCTCGAGCACGCCCCCGACCACGCCCTCGACGACCACCACCGCCACGGCTCGCCCACAGGTGAGCACTCGTCGCCTCCTCGTCCTCGGCATCCTCGTGTCGTTCTTCATCGCCGGCGTCGTGTCGTTCTACGCCTCCAAGCACCCCGACGGACTGGTCTTCGTGGCCGGCGAGAAGGGCTTCCTCCACTCGGCCCCGGCCCACCCCACCCATGGGTCGCCCTTCGCCGGCTACGCCACCCGCGGCATCGAGAACCGCAGGCTGTCGGGCGGGGTCGCGGGTGTCGTCGGAGCCACCTTGGTGTTCCTGCTCGCCGGTGGGCTGTTCCTCGTGGTCCGGCGGCGAGGCGGCTCCGACGCGGCAGGCGAGACCTCCCCCGCCGGCTCGGGCGAAGGCTGACGTGGGCGCAGGACACGGGCACCACCTGCATTTCCACGGGCACTCGGTCGTCCACCGCCTCCCCGCGCACGTCAAGCTCGTGGCGCTGCTGGGGTTCGTGGTCACGGTCGTCCTCACGCCACGGACCGCTTTCCCCGCGTATGCCGTCTACCTCGCCCTCGTCCTCGTCGCCCAGCGCAGCTCCCGGGTGCCGTTCGCCTACTACGCCAAGCGGATGGTCGTCGAGACGCCGTTCGTGGTGTTCGCCCTGCTGATGCCGTTCGTGGCGAGCGGGCCGCGGGTCCAGCTGGGTCCTCTGCGGCTGTCCGAGGCAGGCCTGCTCGGTGCGTGGGCCCTGCTGGCCAAGGGCACGCTGGGCGTCATGGCCTCGCTCGTCCTCGCGACCACCACCGAGCCTCGGCACGTCGTGGCCGGGATGGAGCGCCTGCGCCTGCCCCACCAGCTCGTGCAGATCATGGGGTTCATGGTGCGCTACCTCGAGGTGGTCACCGGGGAGATGGCGCGGATGCGGGTGGCCCGGGAGTCGCGCGGGTTCCGATCCCGCGACCTGCGGTCCTGGCCGGTCCTCGCCACGACCGCCGGGGCGTTGTTCATCCGCTCCTACGAGCGCGGCGAGCGGGTGCACCTCGCCATGCTGTCGCGCGGCTACACGGGGCAACTGCCGGTCACCCACCCCCTGACCGCCACCGGCGAGCAGTGGCGGCGAGCCGGCATACTCCCCGCTGCCGCGCTGGCCACCCTGGTCGTGGCGGTGGCACTGTGACCACTCCCGTCCTCGAGGTCCAGGGTCTCGCCTACGCCTATCCGGACGGCCACCAGGCCCTGTTCGGCGTGAACCTCCATGTGCACCAAGGCGAACGCGTCGCCCTGCTCGGCCCCAACGGCGCCGGCAAGACGACCCTGGTGCTGCACCTCAACGGCATCCTGACGGCCGGCGCGGGCTCGGTGGCCGTGTCGGGCATGCCGGTGGGCAAGGACACCCTGATGGAGATCCGACGCCGCGTGGGTGTGGTGTTCCAGGACCCCGACGACCAGCTGTTCATGCCTTCGGTGCGCGCCGATGTCGAGTTCGGCCCCGCCAACCTCGGGCTTCGGGGTGCGGCCCTCGAGGCGCGGGTCCTTGCAGCCCTCGACCGCGTCGGGATGGTCGACTTCATCGACCGTCCGCCACACCACCTGTCCTTCGGGCAGCGTCGGCGCGTGGCGGTCGCGACGGTCCTGGCGATGGAGCCGGAGATCCTCGTGCTCGACGAGCCGTCGTCCAACCTCGACCCCGCGTCACGACGCGAGCTCGCCGACATCATCCGCTCACTCGACGTCACGGTGCTCATGGTCACCCACGACCTCCCGTACGCCTACGAGCTGTGTCCGCGATCGGTCGTGCTGTCCGACGGGGTCGTCGTCGCGGACGGGTCCACCCGGGGCGTCCTCACCGACGACCCGCTCATGGCCGCCCACCGGCTGGAGCTGCCGTTCGGGTTCGACCCCCGGACGATCCCGGCTCCCTAGCCGCGCGGGTCCCAGACAGCGGCGTCGCTCCCCCAGCGGCGCCCCACCCAGGCGAACCGCCGCGGAGCGTCGTCGTGCTCGAACGCCGGACGCGACGCGGCGACCCGTCCGTAGGCCGTATCGGACTCCACGAGCCAGGGCCGCGGGTCGTCGATCGTCTCGGGCGGTCCGTCGAGGGCTTCGGTCTGGAGCAGCCAGTGGGCGGTGCGGGCCAGGTGTGCCTCGACGCGCCAGGTGCCCCCGTCGGTGGCGCGTCGCCGCAGCGCCGTCAGCACTCCGGCGGCCAGGAGGTAGCCCGTCGCGTGGTCGAGCGCCTGGGCAGGCAGGGCGCCGGGCATCGACCCGTCCCGCGACTCGATGAGCGCGATTCCGGTGGCTGCCTGCACGATGCTGTCGAACCCGCGACGCCTCCCCCAGGGGCCGCTGGTGGTCCAGGCCGTGAGCGTCGCGCAGACGAGGTGAGGGTGCCGCTGCGCAAGGTCGTCGGGGTCCAGCCCGTATGCCGCGAGGGCGCCCGGGCGGTAGCCGGTCACCAGCACGTCGGCCTCGGCCAGGAGCTCGTGCAGACGGTGGCGCGCGTGCTCGTCGTGCAGGTCGACCAGGGTGGAGCGCTTCCCCGAATCCGTGTCCAGGTGCAGGCCGTCCAGCTCGGGCAGGTGCGGGCTGTCGACCCGCAGGACGTCACAGCCCAGCAGCGCCAGGGTCCGGGTCGCCACCGGACCGGCGAGCACCCGGGTGAGGTCGAGGACCCGCGGGCGAGGGGCGACGGCCACGGCAGCCGCCGAGGCGGTGGTGGAGTCGACTGCTTCCACCGAGAGCAGGTCGTGCGAGGCCACCGCGTGGGCCGCCTCCGAGGCCATCCACTCGTGCACCGACCGCACCCGCACGGCGATGCCGTGGTCGGCCGTCACGAGGTCCTCGACGTCCTGCGCCGTCCGCTCGGCGATGGCGGCTGCCACCCCCTCCCGACCCGCCTCATCCGGCAGACCGAAAGCCCTGAGCAGTCGGGCCCGGTGGTGCCGGTAGTTGGCATGGGTGCGCACCCAGCCGTCACTCGCCTCGAAAAACCCTGACAGCGCGGCGAATCCGGGCTGGTGCGCCCCATCCACCGTCTGCAGCTGGTCATTCCTGAAGGACACCGACACCTGGCGCGGGTCGACCTTCACGCGTTGCGAGCCGAGCAACGCAGCACCGGCCAGGCCGGCGGCAGCGACCGAGCCGCAGGCGAGGGTGTTCACCGGCAACGCGCTGGGCAGGGCGCTGCCGGCGGCGAGGTCGAGGTGGGCCGCGGCATACCCCTGGTCGAGGCCCAGGGCCGGGAGGACCTCGCGCAGCAGGTGGTTCACAGGTCGACTCTAGGACCCGGACCAAGCGCTCCGGCGGGTCAGTACCCCTCGGGCAGCAGCTCGCCCACCGGGGTGCGCGCCTCGAGCCGGTTGGCGGCGGGGGCGAGGGGGCACACCCACCGGTAGTCGTAGACGCAGGACGGGTTGTAGGCGAAGTTGAGGTCGACCACCCAGCGACCCTGCTCGTCCCGACCGAGGTCGGTGCCCTTGACCGTGTCGAGTAGGTAGCGCCCGGCCCCATACGTCTCGCTGCCCGCCGACCCGTCACGCACGGGCAGGAACACGCCGCCGCCGTAGGAGTTCAGCCACCAGACGTCGAGGGTCCCGAGCCCGTCGAGGGTGACGCGACCGGCACCGGTGAAGGGCACGATCCCGTCGGTCGCCGACCGGAACTCCCACGGCTCCTGGGCGTCGCCGACCCCTTCGACCTCGACGACGAACCGGTATGCCGGGTCGTACGGCGCGTGCCTCAGCTCCTGTCCCTCGCGACGAGGGGACGCGGGGTGTTCCTGGAACAGCCGGGAGCGCGTGTCGACCCAGAGCGCGTGGGCGGTGGCCGGGTCCGGCTCGGCCCGCACCGCGGCATACAACGCATGCACCTCGCGACGCCACGAGGCGACGTCGAGCGCAGGCGGGTAGGTGAAGTCTTCGTCGGTCTCGGACACGGGGTCAGTCCTCCAGGGCGTGGTCGTGGATGAGCCGCTCGGCCCGGCGGTCGGGCACGAGCCAGGTGATGGCGACGGCGACGTAGGCCAGCACCCCGATCCATGGAGCGGCGACCGAGCCGAGGATGCCGAGCACGTAGACGACCGGGCTCAGCTTGCCCTTGAGGTCGCGTCCCAACGCCTGGCGCAGCAGGCCGTCCGACCCGTCGCGACGGAAGACCGCCAGCTGCAGCACGTAGTAGGCCACAGCCGCGGCCAGCAGGTTGACGCCGTAGACGACGACGGGCAGGCGCGCGAACCGGGTGTCGTCCATCCAGGCCGTCGTGAACGGCACCAGCGAGAGCATGAAGAGCAACGCGAGGTTGGCCCACAGGATCGCCCCGCTCACGTGCCGGACCAGCCGGAACATGTGGTGGTGGTTGTTCCAGTAGATGCCGATGTAGACGAAGCTCAGCAGGTAGGTCAGCAACCCGACGAGGGAGGGCCTCAGGTCGTCGAAGGTCGGGCCGGTGGGGACCTTGAGCTCCAGCACCATGATGGTGATGAGGATGGCCAGGACACCGTCGCTGAACGCCTCGAGCCGCCCGGTCCGCATGCTGGGAGTCTAGGCACGTCCAACGACCTACGGTTCTGTCGCAAGGATCCCTGCCCAGGAGCGGGTGCTGCCCCTGCTTCCCCTCCACCGTCAGTGCGTGGTCCTAGGTTTCGTGGATGGGGACGAAACATCGCAAGTACACCCCCGAGCTGCTTCAGGAGGCAGTCGATGCCTCCGACTCCGTGATGGGCGTCCTACGCTTCTTGGGGATGCCTCAAGCAGGCGGAACGCACGCGCATGTGAGCCGCAAGATCAAGGAGTTCGGCATCCCGACCCACCATTTCGTCCGGTACAAGGGATCCGGACAACACCTTCGTCGGAGCGCGGCGGACATCCTGCAGGTTCTGCCGTTCGGGAGCCAGCGGACTAAGCCCGAGTTCTTGAGGCGAGCACTGCTCGAGTCCGGCGTCCCCCATTGCTGTGCAGGGTGCCAGATCGACGGAACCTGGCAGGGAGCTCCGCTCACGCTGCACGTCGACCACAGGAACGGAGACTTCCACGACAACCGGCTGGAGAACCTTCGGTTCCTGTGTCCGAACTGCCATGCGCAGACACCGAACTTCGCCGGGCGCGGGAAGCGCGGATACCCATCCGGAGGCGGGGCGGACGGCTTGCCCACCAACGGCTCTGCGTAGACTGACCGCGCTCGCCGGAGTGGTGGAACTGGTAGACACGCGGCACTTAGGATGCCGTGCCATAGGCGTGGGGGTTCGAGTCCCCCCTCTGGCACCAAGGCTCTCGACGCGCGCAGGTCAGCCGAGGAGCTCCCGCAGGTGCGGGACCATCGCGCGGAAAGCCTTGCCGCGGTGCGAGATCGCATTCTTCTCCGCGGGGCTGAGCTCCGCGGCATGACGCGTGTCGCCCTCGACGACCAGGATGGGGTCGTAGCCGAAACCGTTGGCGCCCTTGGGCTCTCGGGCCAGGGCACCCGGCATACGTCCTTCGGTGGCGCGGATCGTGCCGTCGGGCAGGGCCAGCACGGCCGCGCAGACGAACGCCGCGGCGCGGTGCTCGTCCTTGACGTCGGCGACCTGCGCGAGCAGCAGCTCGAGGTTGGCCCGGTCGTCGCCGTGGCGGCCCGACCAGCGCGCCGAGAAGATGCCGGGGGCCCCACCGAGCACGTCCACGGCCAGGCCCGAGTCGTCAGCCAGTGACGGGAGCCCGGTGTGGGCGGCCAGTGCCACGGCCTTGAGCCGGGCGTTCCCCTCGAACGTGACCTCGTCCTCGACGACGTCGGGTGCACCCTCGAACTCCGTCGCCCCGACGATCTCGAGACCGAGCTCCTCGCACACGTCGGCCAGGATGGCGCGCAGCTCGCCGACCTTGTGGTCGTTGCGGGTGGCGAGGACGATCCGGGTCACAGGCTGCGTTGACATCACAGGCTGCGTTGACATCACAGGCTGCGTTGACATCAAAGGACCCGCTTGCGCGGCGTGGCGGCGAGGGCCTCCTGCTGGAGGCGGGTCAGCTCGGCGCACCCGACGGTGGCCTTGTCGAGCAGCCGGTTGAGCATGTCGCGGTCAAACGCGCCGTCCTCGGCGGTGCCCTGGATCTCCACGAAACGGCCGTCGCCGGTCATCACGACGTTCATGTCTGTCTCTGCCGTCGAGTCCTCGGGGTAGTCGAGGTCGATGACCGCCTCGCCCTTGACGATGCCCACGGACACGGCCGCGATCGAGCCGGTGAGCGGCTGGGCGTCCTTGCGGATCAGGCCCTTCGCCCGGGCATCCTCGATGGCGTCCACGAGCGCGACGTACGCCCCCGTGATCGAGGCCGTACGGGTCCCGCCGTCAGCCTGGAGGACGTCGCAGTCCAGGACGATGGTGTTCTCACCGAGCGCCTTGGTGTCGATGATGGCGCGCAGGCTCCGGCCGATCAGCCGGCTGATCTCGTGGGTGCGCCCGCCGACCTTGCCCTTGCGCGACTCGCGGTCCGAGCGGGTGTTGGTCGAGCGCGGCAGCATCTCGTACTCCGACGTCACCCAGCCGGTGCCCTTGCCCTTGAGCCAGCGCGGCACGCCCTCGGTGAAGGACGCCGCGACGAGCACGCGGGTCCGCCCGAACTCGACGAGCACGCTGCCCTCGGCGTGGTCCAGCCAGTTGCGCGTGATGCGCACCTCGCGGGTCTGGTCGGGGGTGCGTCCGTCGTGGCGAGTCATGTCGGCAAGGCTAACCGGACCGTGCCGGGCGTCGGTGGCCCGGCCTAGGCTGGGCCCATGGCTGACACCACCTCCCTGCCCCGGCGGATCGGCGCCCACGTCGACTCGTCCGACCCGGTCGCCGCGGCCCGGGACCGCGGCGCGGGCCTCAGCCAGTTCTTCCTCGGCAACCCGCAGGGCTACAAGGGTCCCGAGTACGAGTACGAGGGTGGGCCCGAGGCGCTGCGTGCCGCGGCGCAGGCAGCAGACGTCGACCTGTACGTCCATGCGCCGTACCTCATCAACGTGGCGACGACCAACAACCGGATCCGCATCCCGAGCCGCAAGCTGCTCCAGCAGTTCATCGACGCCGGCGCCGCGATCGGGGCCAAGGGCCTGATCGTGCACGGTGGCCACGTCGACAAGGCCGAGGAGGTCGACAAGGGGTTCGACAACTGGCGCAAGGCGATCGAGGCCACCGACCTCAAGATCCCCCTGCTCCTGGAGAACACCGCCGGCGGCGACAACGCCATGGCCCGCACCCTCGATCGCATCGCGAGGGTCTGGGACGCCATCGGCAGCGCCGAGGGGTCCGACCAGGTCGGCTTCTGCCTCGACACCTGTCACGCGCACGCCGGTGGCATCGCGCTGGCCACCGCCGTCGACCGGATCAAGGCCATCACCGGGCGGATCGACCTCGTGCACTGCAACGACAGCCGCGACGAGTTCGACTCGGGGGCGGATCGCCACACCAACCTCGGCGAGGGCCTCATCGATCCCGACGAGCTCGCGGGGGCCGTGCGGGCCGCCGGGGCGCCGGTGGTCATCGAGACGCGAGGCGGCCTGGAGGGTCAGCGGGCAGACCTCGACTGGTTGCGCGAGCGCCTCTGAACCCCGCCCCGCGGCGTCAGTCCACCAGCGGGTGCGTGGTGAGGAACCGGCGGATGTGCTCGCGCGGCTGGTCGGCCAGGTGCGGACCATGCGTGAACGCCGCCGTCGTGTAGTCGAGCTCGGCGAGCCGGTGCGCGGTCTTCTGGGTCATCGCGAAGTTCGTGCAGAACGACTTGATCGGCCACCGCAGCCCGCGGATGTTGAAGATCGAGTCGCCCGTGATGAGCACGCCCGACTCGCGGTGCAGGTATGCCACGTGGCCGGGTGAGTGCCCAGGCGTGTGCACCACCTCCAGACCGCCTGCGACATCGAGCACCTGGCCGTCGACGAGCCGCTCCCCCACCGTCACCGCGGGAAAGGCGTTGGTGCCCATGAGCCTGGTCATGATCCGGGCCATGAGAAACGACTGGTCCCGCCCGGCGGTGTGACCGGTCTCCGCGTACGGGGCATCGGCCTCGTGGATGCCGACGTCGCGTCCCGTCTGCTCGGCGACGTGCGCGGCCCCGCCCGCGTGGTCGGGGTGGGCGTGCGTCAGGAGCAGCCGGGTGACGTCGGAGGGGCCCGAGCCGATCGAGGCGAGTGCTGCCATCACCTTGGGGCCGGACTGCTTGATGCCCATGTCGACCAAGGTGACCTGGCCGTCGTCGTCGCGCAGGATGAAGCCGTTGACGAAGTCCCCGAGCAACGGGATCCGCCAGACACCGGGCGCGACCGGAACTGCCGCCTGCTTGGCCATGTCCGGAGCCTATGCCGGGTCGGCCCCTCCGGCGCTACCCCTGGAGCTCGTACGCCTTGCCCTGGACCGCGAGGTCCAGCGGACCCGACCAGACGGCGGCGGCCTGGTTGCGGCATACCTCCGGATCGTTCCAGGGTGGGATGTGGGTGAGCATCAGTCGCTGGACCCCACCGGCCGCCACAGCGGCCGCGGCCGCGCGGGCACCGGAGAGGTGGACGCCCTGGGTGTCGTCGCGGCCGTCGACGAACGCGCTGTCGGCCAGGGCCAGGTCGGCCCCCGTGAGCAAGGGCGTGAGCGCATCGCAGGAGTCGGTGTCGCCGGTGTAGGCGAGGACGGCTCCGTCCGCCTCGACGCGGAAGCCGTAGGCCTCCACGGGATGGTTCACCCGGTATGCCGTGACGGTGAACGGGCCGACGTGCGTCACCTGCGCGTCGGCCAGCTCGTGCACCGCGAACTCGGTGCTCATCCCGGCGTGCTCGAGGCCGTGGTACATCAGCGCGAAGCGCTCCTCGGCCCCGGGCGGGGCGTGCACCGGCAGCTGTCCCTCGACCCGGCCGCCGGGGCGGTACTTGCGGGTGACATAGAGACCGCACATGTCGACGCAGTGGTCGGGGTGCAGGTGGCTGATGAAGACCGCGTCGATCTCGGCCAGGTCGACGAACCGCTGCATCGGTCCGAGTGCACCGTTGCCCAGGTCGAGGACCACAGACCACGTGCGGCCGGCGTGCTCGGCCTGGACCAGGTAGGAGGAGGCGGGCGAGTCGGGGCCGGCGAACGAGCCCGAGCAGCCGACGACGGTGAGCCTCATCGCGACCCTGCCGCGCCGGCGCGCGCCGGGACGCACCGGACGACGGCGCCACCGAAGACGGCGTCGCTGTCGGCGCCCACCTCGGGACCGAGGAACCGTCGCGCCAGCCGGGTGAACTCGGCCGCGTCGCCGGTGGTCGTGAAGCCGTGGCTCGGCGGCGGGAGGTGGGCAGGGCGCAGGGCGTCGGAGTCGGCCAGCACCCGGTAGACGTCCTTGGCCGTCTCGTCCGCGGAGGACACCAGGGTCACGCCGTCGCCCATGACGTAGGCGATCGCCCCGGTCAGCAGCGGGTAGTGGGTGCAGCCGAGCACCAGGGTGTCGACGTCAGCGTCCACGAGGGGGGCGAGGTAGCCGCGGGCCACCTCGATCACCTCCGGCCCGCTCGTGACGCCGGACTCGACGAACTCCACGAACCGCGGGCACGGGACGCTGGTCACGTCGAGGTGCGGGGCGGCCGCGAACGCGTCGACGTAGGCGCCCGACTGGTGGGTGCCCTGGGTGGAGATGACCCCGACGCGGTGGTTGCGCGTGGCTCGGGCGGCCCGTCGCACGGCCGGGCGGATGACCTCGACCACCGGCACGTCGTAGCGCTCGCGGGCGTCGTGCAGGACGGCCGCGCTCGCGGTGTTGCAGGCGATGACGAGGGCCTTGACACCGTGGTCGACGAGGCGGTCGAGACACTCGAGGGCGAACTCGCGGGACTGCGCGATCGGGCGCGGACCGTACGGCGCCCGGGCGGTGTCCCCGAAGTAGGCGATCGACTCGTGCGGGAGCTGGTCGAGCACGGCACGGGCGACGGTCAGCCCGCCGTAGCCCGAGTCGAAGATCCCGATGGGTGCATCCGCCACGGGTCAAGGCTAGGTGCCGACCTCCCCGCGAACCCCATCGAGGTCACGTCTGGTGTGTCACATCCGTCGCCAGATCCTTCACCACACCGGGAGTCAGGGGGTGAGGGCGTGGGCCAGCGTCTCCTGCAACCAGGTGAGGAAGTCGTAGACGGCCAGGGCATACACCGCCGGATCGTCCGGGGGCAGTCCCGAGACCTGCTCCTCGAGCAGGTCGAAGTCGTCGTCGCGCTGGAGCCCCAGCCGCTCCCCCAGCACCAGGCGCACGTCGGTGAGCGCGATGAGCAACGCCAGGGCCTGCGGCTGCTCGAGCGAGACCTTCTGGTCCTCGATGCCGGACAGCGCCTGGATGGCCGTGGTGAGGTTGCCCGACTTGCGGGCCCGCAGGCCGTCTTCGGTCAGCCGCCGGAACTCGGCAGCGATCTGGTCGTCCTGCCGGTTGGCCGTCGGGAAGATCCGCTCCAGCGCCGGGTCGCGTTCGCGCGGCACCGAGCCGGACAGCTCGGGCACCTGGTCGGCCGCCGACAGCGACACCCCCATGCCGATGCCCCCGAGCCCAGCCACGATCTCGTCGAACTCGTCGCCGCCGTCGCCGCCCTCGCCGCCCGGCTGGACCTGGCGAGCTCCGGCATCGTCCGGCTCGATGAGCTCGAGCACCTGCTCCATCAGCCCGACGACCAGGCCGCGCTCCACCGCGTCGAGCTTCGCGACATAGCGTCCGTCGCGTCGTTTGAACCCCCGGGCCACGTCAGCTGTCCTTCTGGAAGGTGGCCCACAGCCCGTAGCCCTGGAGTGCCTCGGTGTCGGTTTCCATGCGCTCGCGGGCGCCGGTCGAGACGACGGCGCGACCCTTGGTGTGCACGTCCAGCATCAGCCTCTCCGCCTTCGACTTCGAGTACCCGAAGTAGCTCTGGAAGACGAAGGTGACGTACGACATCAGGTTGACCGGGTCGTTCCACACCAACGTGATCCAGGGGACGTCGACCTCGGCCAGCTCGTCGGTGGAGGCACTCTCCTGCTCGACGGGCGCGAGGGACATCTCCGGGGGGACAGCGGTTGGCACGGCCACCACCTTAGGCTGCCGACGTGACCTCCCGTTCACCGCGCACGGCCCTGCTGACCGACCACTACGAGCTCACCATGCTCGAAGCCGCCCTCCGCAGCGGTGCCGCGTCCCGCCGCTGCGTGTTCGAGGTGTTCGCCCGGCGGCTGCCGGAGGGACGCCGTTACGGCGTGGTGGCCGGGACGGGCCGCCTGCTCCCGGCCATCGAGCAGTTCCGCTTCGGGGATGCCGAGCTCGAGGCGCTGCGCGCCGTGGTCGACGAGCCGACGCTGGCCTTCCTCGCGGACTACCGCTTCGACGGCGACATCGTCGGGTATGCCGAGGGCGAGTGCTACTTCCCCGGCTCACCCGTGCTGGTGGTCGAGGCGGACTTCGCCCACGGGGTGGTCCTGGAGACGTTGGTGCTCTCCATCCTCAACCACGACAGCGCCATCGCGTCGGCCGCCTCGCGGATGACCTCGGCAGCCGGCGACCGGCCGTGCATCGAGATGGGGTCCCGCCGCACGCACGAGGAAGCCGCCGTGGCTGCCGCCCGCGCGGCATACATCGCGGGGTTCGCGACCACCTCGAACCTGGAGGCCGGTCGGCGCTTCGGCGTCCCCACCGCCGGCACCGCAGCGCACGCCTTCACCCTGCTGCACGACGACGAACGCGAGGCGTTCACCGCCCAGATCGCGGCGCTGGGCAAGGGCACCACGCTGCTCGTCGACACCTACGACGTGCCGACGGCCGTTGCCCTCGCCGTGGAGCTGGCCGGGCCCGAGCTCGGCGGCGTGCGGCTCGACTCGGGCGACCTGCTCGTCCAGGCCCGGGAGGTGCGCGACCAGCTGGACAGGCTCGGCGCCAGAGACACCCAGATCATCGTGACCAGCGACCTCGACGAGCACGCCATCGCGGCGCTGGCCGCCGGGCCCGTGGACCGTTACGGCGTCGGCACGTCGCTGGTCACGGGCTCGGGCGCCCCGACCGCCGGGATGGTCTACAAGCTGGTGTCCCGCGAGGACGCCTCGGGCACGATGGTCGGCGTGGCCAAGAGGAGCAAGGACAAGGCCTCCGTCGCCGGCCGCAAGTACGCGCTGCGACGGCGCAGTGCGCGCGGGACCGCCGAGGCCGAGGTGGTCGGGATCGGCCAGCCACCACTCGACGACGGCGACGACCGCGAGCTGCTCAGCCCCCTGATGGTGGCCGGGCGCACGGTCTCGACCTCGACCCTCGAGGACGCGCGGGAGCGCCACGCGGCCTCGCTGGCGGAGCTTCCCGTGGCTGCCCTGCGGCTGCAGCGCGGCGAGCCCGCCATCCCGACGACCTATCTCGACCCGCTGTAGCGTCGGGACATGAGCCGGGACATGAGCCGGGCGCTGGTCATCGTCGACGTGCAGAACGACTTCTGCGAGGGCGGTTCGCTCGCCGTGCCGGGGGGCGCCGAGGTCGCGCGACGGATCAGCGAGCACGTGGTCGCCCACCACGAGGAGTATGCCGCGATCGTCGCCACCGCCGACTGGCACGACGACCCGGGGGCCCACTTCAGTGCCACCCCTGACTTCGTGGAGAGCTGGCCGGTGCACTGTCGGGTCGGCAGCGACGGTGCGCTGTTCCACCCGGCGGCGGAACCGGCGTTCGAGTTCGTGGAGGCGATCTTCCGCAAGGGCCACTACAGCGCCGCCTACAGCGGGTTCGAGGGTCACACGGTAGAGGCGGACGCGGTGGTCGGCCTGGCTGACTGGCTGCGCGACCGGGCCATCGAGGAGGTGCACGTCGTCGGGATCGCCACGGACTACTGCGTGCGCGCCACCGCCCTCGACTCCGCCGACGAAGGCTTCGACACGACGGTGCTGCTCGACCTGACGGCCGGGGTCGCGCCGGAGAGCACGACGCGCGCGCTGGCCGATCTCGCCGAGGCGGAGGTCGCGACCCGCGGCGAGGTGGTGCGCGGGTAGCCGAGCGCCCGCGTCAGTGCCGACCGCCCTCCGCGGCGCCCTCGACGACCACCGGCTGACCGTTGGCGACGAGCTTCCAGTCGTACGTCGTGAAGGTCGTCGGGTCGATCGGCTCGTGGTTGGCGCCCTTGGCGACGGTCCAGTCGATCAGGAGCTGGCGGATCTCTGCCTGGGCGTTGTAGACCACCGGCGCGGTCCTGACTCCCGGGAAGCCGCCCCCACCGGACTGCCGGTAGTTGTTGATGGCGACGACGAACTGCGCGGCGGGGTCGATCGGCTTGGCGTCGTAGGTGAGGTTGGTGATCCGCTGGCCGACGGGCTGGGCGATGTCGATGTCGTAGGCCAGCGAGGCGTCGAGGCCGCCCATGATGTCGTAGTTGTAGTCCGGGATGGCGGTCCCCGTCGTCGGGCTGAGGGCGCCGGTCACGTCGTCCGGAGCGTACGGCCCGGTGCCCGTGACGGTCTTGAAGTAGACGGCTGAAAACTCGAGGTAGGCCTTGACCTGCGCGCCGGTGAAGCGGATCCCCAAGAGCGTGTTGTCGTAGATGTAGAGGCCGGCGATGTCGCGGATCGTGACGTTTCCCGCGGGGATGGCGGCGTCCCGGTTGAAGGGGGCCGCAATGGACAGCACCGGCGCCCCTTCGTCCGGCGTGCCCACGAGCGCGGCCTTGACGGCCTCGCCCTGGACACGGTTGATGAAGTCCATCGCGGCGGTGTCCTCGAAGCGCGCGGTGGCCGCGGACATGGCGAGGGTGCAGCTGCCGATCACCGAGTTGACGTAGGTGCGCACGACCGCGTGGTCGTCCCGGATGAGCGCAGCCACCGCAGGGTCCTCCGGGACGGTGGCGGCGTTGAGAACGTGCGAGTGCGCCGCGACCAGCTGCCACCGGCCCTTGACCATCTCGAGGTCGAGGTCCATCACCGACAGGCGCATGCCCCACTTGAGCGGCTCGGTCAGCAGCACCTTCTTGCCCGGGGTGACCTTGCTGGCGACGAGGTTCTCGACGATCTCGACGTGGGCGTGGCCGACGAGCACGGCATCCACCCCGGCCACCTCCTCGGCGAGCTGGCGGGAGGCGTTCTCCGGGAACGGCAGGGCGTCACCGTACGAGGATCCGGGCGTCGCGCCCGAGTGGCAGGCCACGATGACCAGGTCGCAGCCGGCAGCCTTGAGGCGCGGGACCATGACCTTGGCCTGCTCCACGATCCCGGGAAAGCGGACCTCGCCGTCGACGTTCGCCTTGTCCCAGATGGCCACCCCCGGTGTGACCAGGCCGAGGATGCCCACCTTGACGTCCTTCCCGCCGCGGGCCTTGAAGCTGCGGATCAGGTAAGGCGTGAAGATGGGGGCACCCGTGTTCCAGTCCACCGAGTTGGCGCTGAGCAGCGGGAAGTCGCACTGCGACTCGAAGGTGCGCAGGGTGTCGAGGCCGTAGTTGTACTCGTGGTTGCCCAGCGCCGCCGCGTCGTAACCCATGGCATTCATGGCGGTGGCCATCGGGTGCACCGAGCCACCGGTGATCGGGTCGACCTTGGCGTAGTAGTACGACAGGGGCGTGCCCTGGATGGTGTCGCCGGCGTCGATCAGCAGGGTGCTGGCCGCGCCGCGCTCGGCACGCATGGCCGTCACGAGGGTCGAGATCTTGGCCAGGCCGACGTCGTTGTGGGCCCCGTCGTCGTACTCGGCGTCCTTGAAGTAATCCCAGTTGAGGACGTTGCCGTGGGTGTCCGTGGTCCCCAGCACGGTCAGCCGGAACCGTCCGGGCGCACCGGCGGGGGTAGGGCCCGCATCGGCCGCCGCGTCCGCCTTCGTCGCACTCCCGAACAACGCAGTTCCTGCTCCCCCGACGACAGCCAGCGCCAGCAGCTCGCGGCGGCTGCGCTCCTGCTGGGCAAGCTCCTGAACGGCGGTGCGTGCGGACGTCACGATTGCCTCCAGCGACAGGTGGCCGGGAGCTCAACGGAGTGCCCGGTGCGCGGGCCACGGCTGCGTCGACGTGGCAGGTTTCTCAAGCCTAACCGGTGCCCCGAGCGGCGACCACGTCGTCCGGCAGAAACGACCTCACCCGATGCTGTAGTCCGATCCGTCGCCGCCACGGGCCGGGCCGCCGGCCGCGGCACCTGCCCGGCTCCACGACCACGCGTACTTTCCGTCGTCGACGGCGCGGCCGCCCTCACCGAGCTCGAGGGGGCGGAAGGTGTCGACCATGACGGCCAGCTCGTCGAAGTACTCGACGCCGATCGAGGCTTCGGACGCACCGGGCTGGGGCCCGTGTGCGTGCCCGCCGGGGTGTACCGAGACGGACCCCTTGCCGATACCGGACCCCTTGCGTGCCTCGTAGTCACCATCGACGTAGAACATGATCTCGTCGCTGTCGACGTTGGAGTGGTAGTAGGGCACCGGGATCGACAGGGGGTGGTAGTCGACCTTGCGCGGCACGAAGTTGCAGATGACGAAGTTCCAGCCCTCGAAGACCTGGTGCACCGGCGGCGGCTGGTGCACCCGCCCGGTGATCGGCTCGAAGTCGCGCACGTTGAAGGCGTAGGGGTACAGGTAGCCGTCCCAGCCGACCACGTCGAGCGGGTGGAACGGCAGCGTGTGGACGGTCCCGACGATCCCGCCGCTGCTCGAGGGACCGTTGCCGCGGTGCTTGATGAACACCTCGGTCTCGTCGTTCGCCGCGGCGCCGACGTCCTCGGCCAGGAGCGGACCGGCTGGCCCGCGCAGGTCGCGCTCACAGTACGGGGCGTGCTCCAGGAGCTGGCCGTACTTGCTCAGGTAGCGCTTGGGGGGCGTGATGTGTGAGTTGGCCTCGATGCAGTAGGCCCGCAGCGGCTCCTTGCTGGACCGTCGCGGGATCCACCGGTGCGTGGTGGCGCGCGGGATCACGAGGTAGTCGCCCTCCGCCACGTCGAACGCCCCGAAGACCGTCTCGACGCGCGCCCGGCCGCGCTCGACGTACACGCACTCGTCGCCGATCCCGTTGCGGTACCAGGGACTTGGCGCGCCGGCCACGGCATACGAGATGCGCACGTCGCCGTTGCCGAGGACGAGGCGACGCCCGGTCACGACGTCGGTGGTCTTCACGTCCTTGGCCTCGAAGAGGTCGTGCAGCTTGAGGTGACGGGGCATGAGCGGGTGGTTCGGCGCGGTCGACAGGTCACCGATGACCCACTCGCGGGCGGCGGCGATGGTGGAGGGGATGTTGCGGTGGTAGAGCAGCGAGGAGTCGGAGGAGAAGCCCTCCTCCCCCATCAGCTCCTCGTAGTAGAGCTCGCCCTTGGTCCCGCGGCCGGCCGGCCGGCGGTGCTGGGTGTGCCGCTTGGGCGGGATGTTGCCCTGGTGCTGGTAGAACGCCATCGTCCACTCTCTCGTCCGGGGGTGCCGAGCCCATTCCAGGCCGAGCATTTCATGTCGAGGCGCCAGCGGGACACCGCGCCGACACGCCACGCCATCACACGCGATCCGGATCAAACCGTCCTCGCGGCGGTCTACGACAGGTGGACGAGGCCATCCGGCCGTTTCGTCGGGACACTGGTCGTGCCCCCAGAAAACCGCCGACGAACGTCCGGCGGGTCGACTCGGAGGAGGGCTTCACGATGGGTGCTGAGGAATGGGTGGCGGCGACGTCACGTCCGTACAGCTCGTTGATCTGGGATCTGGACTGGTGGGGGACGCTCTTCAAGTCCAGACAGCTGAACTTCACGATGCAACCGCAGACCCAGTCCAACTGGTGCTGGGCCGCGACGTCGACCTCGGTGTCGCACTACTACTGGTTCTGGAGCAGCTGGACCCAGTGCAGCGTCGCCGGCGCCGAGCTCTCCCGGACCGACTGCTGCAACTCGCCGGTGCCCGGGCCGTGCAACGTGCCCTGGTACCTCGACAAGGCCCTGACCCGGACCAACAACTTCGTGAGCATCACCGGTCCGGCGTCGTTCTCGTCGGTCCGCGCCGAGATCGACGCGGGTCGGCCGGTCGGCGCCCGGATCGGCTGGAGCGGCGGCGGCGGCCACTTCATGTGCATCTACGGCTACACGACGTTCCTCGGGCTTGAGTACTTTGACATCGACGACCCGATCTACGGGAAGTCGCACCTGAGCGTCAACGACTTCTCGACCAACTACCAGGGCAGTGGCAGCTGGACCCACACGTACTACACGAAGAGGTACTTCAGATTGCCCATCGTCCCGATCCTCATCGAGGAAGCCGTGCTCCGGCGGATCTGGGAGGTCCGCCCCCTGCTCAAGCTGAAGCAGGAGGTCAACCCCGAGGCAGCCCGCCAGTCCGCGTCCGACACCACGGCCTCGCTGGGCCTGGCGCAACGCGTCTACACCGTCGGGCTCGACGCCCTCTCGCGCAAGAAGGACGCCTCGGGGGTGCCGTCTGGCATCCGGGTCTACGAGACGGTCGACGGCGTGCCACGGGCCTACTACGACGTGGACGACGACCAGGAGGGGACCATCCGCCAGATGTCGGCCTCGGCCACCCACCTCGAACCGTTCGCCAGGGCCCTCGAAGGGGCGGTCAGGCAGGTCGAAGGCCAGGAGCAGGCGTGCGAGCTGCGGCTCTACCGCGTGCCCGCCCTGAACTTCGAGGCCCTGTGGCTGAGCTACGAGGGTGGCAAGGACGACCAGCTGATCCCGCTGACGGCCGTCGGGCCACTGCCCACGGGCGAGCCGGTGCCCTTCGCAGAGGCCCTGACGGCGCTGCGTGAGGCCGCCCGGCCGCTGGCCGACATGGACGACACGATGGGTGCGTGACCCTGCGTCCCTGAGCTGTCCTCGATTCCGTCAGGGGGCTGGTCGGCCTGTGCCGCCCGGCCCCCTGGCCGCTAGTAGCCTCACCGCCATGACCTCGCTGTCTGACGCCTTGGCTGACCGCCTGGCCGAACCAGCCCTGTTCGCAGGCCTCGTCGACGATGCCGCCGTCTTCCCGCCGGGCAACGCCCCCCTGCCGGAGGCCGTGCGCCGCCACCGCGTCCACCGCGCCAGCGGGTATGCCGCGTGCGTGGGTCCGCTGCTCGTCCCCGCCTCCGCCGCCGGTGACCTCGGTCCCCTCGTCGACGGCGAGCCCCTGTCGGTGGTGGTCATCGGACGGCCCGGCACCCCGGGCTCCGACGTGGCCTCGGCCGTGCAGCGACTCCGCTCGACGGCCGCCGTGGAGGTGAGGGGCGCCGAGCTCGGCTGGACGCCGGACTGGCGGGCCACGGTCTTCGACGGCCTGCCCCTCAGCCTCGAGGTGCCACGCGGCGCGGACCAGCTCGTCGCGATCGCGGACCTCGCCGTGGACGCGTCGGATTCCGTGGCGCTGCAGGCGAAGTTCCGCACCGGGGCCACCGAGACCTGGGCCTGGCCGCACGAGCGAGAGCTCGCGACCTTCATCCGGACGGTCATCGACCACGACCTCGGCTTCAAGCTCACCGGAGGCCTGCACCACGCAGTCCGGGGCACCCATGACGGCCAGGAGCAGCACGGGCTGCTCAACGTGCTGCTGGCCGTCCGCTGGGCCCTCAACGGCGAGGAGGTCGACGACCTCGTGTCGCTTCTGGCCGAACGGGATCCAGCCGTCCTCGTCCCCCAGGTGACCCGGATGAGCGCCGCCGACGCGGCGATCGTGAGGGCCTTCTTCACGGCATACGGCTGCTGCGAGGTCACCGACCCGCTCGGCGAGCTGACCACCCTCGGCCTCATCCAAGGAGCCTGACCATGACCTCGCCCATGACCTCCCCTCCGGCCCCCCGCAGCTGGCTGGACCTGCCGCCCGACCACCCGTTCGGGATCACGCACCTGCCCTATGGCGTCTTCTCGACCGCGGGCTCGTCACCGCGGGTCGGGGTGCGGATCGGCGACCAGGTGCTTGACGTCAGCGAGGTGGCGCGCATCGGCCGCGACACGGTCGGCGTCGGCGACGGTCCGGACCTCACGGCGGCGTGGGAACGACCCAGCCTCAACGCGTTCCTGGACCTGGGTCACGAGGACTGGGCCGTCGCGCGTGCCTGGCTCGTGGAGATCCTCACCGACGACGTGCACGAGGCAGGCGTCAAGCCACACCTCGTGCCCGTCGAGGACGTCACCCTGCACCTGCCGATCGCGGTCGCGGACTACGTCGACTTCTACGCCAGCGAGCACCACGCGACGAACGTCGGGCGGATCTTCCGGCCGGACTCCGAGCCACTCACCCCGAACTGGAAGCACCTGCCCATCGGCTACCACGGGCGGGCGGGCACGGTCGTGGTGTCGGGCACCGACGTGGTCCGCCCGCAGGGGCAGCGCAAGGCAGCGACCGACCCCGCGCCGTCGTTCGGCCCGAGCCGCAAGCTCGACATCGAGGCCGAGCTGGGGTTCGTCGTGGGTGGGGGCACCGCGCTGGGCGAGCCGGTCGCGGTCGCCCTGGCCGCCGAGCGGCACCTCTTCGGAGTCGTCCTGCTCAACGACTGGAGCGCCCGGGACATCCAGGCCTGGGAGTACGTCCCGCTCGGCCCGTTCCTCGGCAAGTCCTTCGGGACCTCGGTCAGCGCCTGGGTCACCCCGATGGCCGCGCTGGCGGCGGCCCGCGTCCCGCTCCCCACCCAGGACCCGCAGCCCCTGCCCTACCTGAACGGTGCGCCGGATGCTGTGTTCGGCCTCGACCTCCACCTCGAGGTGGAGTGGAACGGCACCGTCGTGTCCCGTCCCGAGTACCGCGACATGTACTGGTCGCCCGCGCAGATGCTCGCCCACCTCACCGTCAACGGCGCGTCGATCCGCAGTGGGGACCTGTTCGGCTCGGGCACCATCTCCGGTGCCGCCAAGGACACCCGCGGCAGCTTCCTCGAGCTGTCGTGGAACGGCACGGAGCCCGTCGCGCTCGGCGACGGCGCGGAGCGCACCTTCCTCGAGGACGGCGACACCGTCGTCCTGAGGGCGACCGCCGCGGGAGCGGGCGGCACCCGGATCGGGCTCGGCGAGGTCAGCGGACGGATCGTGCCCGCACGCGAGGCGTAAGGGCCCCGCAAGGTCGGAGCGCCCTGACGGGACCGCAGCCGCTGGCAGGGTGGGTCCATGAGAGTCGTCGTCACCGGTGGTGCAGGGTTCATCGGCACCGCGGTCGTGCGCGCGCTCGCGCCGACGGTCGACGACGTCGTCGTGCTGGACTCCCTGCGTCCCGACGTCCACCGGGACGCAGGCACGGCGGCCCGCGACCGGATGTCCGCGCTCGGGGCACAGCTCGTGGAGGCGGACGTGCGCGACCTGCCCACCGTACGGGCGCACCTGCGTGGGGCTGACGCCGTGGTCCACCTCGCGGCCAAGGTCGGCCTCGGCGTGGACCTGGACGACATGGACGACTACGTGTCGAGCAACTCCCTGGGCACCGCGACCGTCCTGCGCGCCTGCCACAGCGCCGGGGTCCGGCACGTCGTCCAGGCCAGCTCGATGGTGGTGTACGGCGAGGGCGCCTACACCTGCGATACGCACGGGCCCGTGTCCCCCGCGCTCCGCACGACGGACCGGCTCGACCGCGGCGACTTCGACCCCGGGTGCCCGGTCTGCGGCGCCGACCTCAGCCCGGCGCTGGTCGGCGAGGACACGGCGCCCGATCCCCGCAACACCTACGCCGCCACCAAGGTCGCCCAGGAGCAGCTCGCGGCGGTGTGGGCGCGCGAGACCGGTGGCGCCGCCACCTCCCTGCGGCTGCACAACGTCTACGGACCGGGTATGCCGCGGGCGACCCCGTACTCGGGAGTCGCCGCCATCTTCTGGACGGCTGCCGCGCAGGGACTGTCGCCCCAGGTCTATGAGGACGGTGGTCAGCGCCGGGACTTCGTCCACGTCGACGACGTGGCCGCCGCCTTCGTCGCGGCACTGCTGCGCGACGTACCCGGGCACACGGCATACAACGTGGGTTCTGGCGTGGTGCACACCATCGGTGACCTGGCCGCCAAGCTGTCCTTGCTGGCCGGGGCCCCGCACCCCGTCGTGACCGGGCGCTACCGGCTCGGGGACGTCCGGCACATCACGGCGTCGAGCGAACGCGCCGCCCGCGAGCTCGGCTGGCGGGCCACCGTGCCGCTCCGCGCGGGGCTCGACGGCCTCTCGTTCAGCTGATCCCCGCGGCGGGTAGCGCCACGTCGAACCGGCACCCGCCGTCGACGTTCGCGACCGAGATCGACCCCGCGTGCGACTCGGCGATCCCCTTGGCGATCGCCAGGCCGAGCCCGGCGCCGGCGTCCCTCCCACTGCGCCCGGCATCGGCCCGCCAGCCCGCCTCGAACACCCGCGGCAGGTCCGGCTCGGCGATGCCACCGCACTCGTCCACCACGGACACCTGGGTGCGGCCGTCCTCGCACCGGTGCGCCCGGACCACGACCGACCCACCCTCGGCGGTGTGCCGGACGGCATTGCCGACCAGGTTGCCGAGGAGCCGGGTCAGCTCGTCGCCGTTGCCCGTCACGGCCAGCCTGTCGTCGTCACCGGCGACCTGCAGGTGCAGGCCGACGTGTCGCTGCTGGGCGTGCTGCTGCAGCTCCGCGACCACGTCGTGGGCCACCTCGACGAGGCTGACCAGGGCGGCGTCCTCGCGGGGCTGGGCATCGGGGGCGCTGACGCGTGACAGCTCGAAGAGGTCGCCCACCAGCCCGTCGAGGCGCCCCACCGTCTGGCGCATCTGGCGCAGGGCGGGCTCGGGTTCGATGACCCCGTCCTCGAGACCCTCGGCGAGGGCCCGCAGACCCGCCAGGGGGGTCCGCAGGTCGTGCGACATGAACGCCACCAGCTCACGGCGGGACGACTCCAGGGCACGCTCGCGGCGTTCGGATGCCTCAAGGCGACGGCGGGTGCTGTCGAGCTCACGACCCAGCGCCGACAGCTCGGCGGAGACGGGGTTCTCCCGCACGCTCGCTGCGTTGGTGCTGTCGCCCCATGACCGCAGGGACCGCGTGAGCGCAGTGGCTTCCACCGCCACCTGACGGCCCAGGACGAGGGACAGCAGCACGCCGATGAGGCCGGCGCAACCGAGCGCCACGAGGACGACGGTGGAGTCATGGGTGGAGATGAACATCCGCTGGACGTTGACGAAGACCGCCAGGGTCACCGCGGCCAGCGGGACCAGCGACGCGACGACGACCAGCACCGCGGTCGACCGCCCTCGCAGGCGGGAGAGGACGACGCCCCCGACCAGCCCCGCGGCCAGGCAGACGGCCGTGGTGATGAAGGCGATCTGCTGCATGTCGCTCACGGCAGCTCCTCGGCGTCCCCGGCGGCCTCGACTGGCCCCTCCGGCATGTCGGGCCCGGCGGCCTCGTCGCCGAACCGGTAGCCGGCCCCCCGCACGGTGACGATCCGCATCGGGTCCGACGGGTCGTCCTCGATCTTCTCCCGCACCCGGCGGACGTGCACGGTCACCGTGGAGGTGTCGCCGAAGTCCCAGCCCCACACCCGGCGCATCAGCTGCTCCTTGGTGAAGGTCAGACCGGGGTGGGCGATGAGGTAGGCCAGGAGGTCGAACTCCCGCGTCGTCAGCTCGGTGGCGCGCCCGTCGACGGTCGCCGTGCGGGTGCCGGTGTCGACCCTCACCCCGAGCCGCTCGGCCACCCGCGGCAGCAGCGCGGTCGCGCCGAGCCGTTCGCCCCGGCGCAGCAGCGCCTCCACCCGGCCGAGCGCCTCGCGCGGGCTGAACGGCTTGACCATGTAGTCGTCGGCCCCCAGCTCGAGCCCGAGCAACCGGTCGTCCTCCTCACCCCGGGCGCTGAGGACGATGACCGCCGCGTGGTCGTCCTCGGCCCGACGGCGTCGCAGGACCTCGAGCCCGGACATCAGCGGGATCATCACGTCGAGGATGACCACGTCGGGACGCCGCTCGCGCCAGGCCTGCAGGGCGGAGACCCCGTCGGCGGCGAGCAGGGACTCGAAGCCCGCCTTGAGCAGGTACGCCGAAAGGACGCTGGAGACGGTGGGGTCGTCCTCGACGACCAGCACAGTTGCGACCACGTCAGCAGCGTATGCCGCCCAGCCCGGCGCCAGCGCGTGCTTCGGCGGGCGGCGTCCACCCGTAAGGGTTTCGTCATCGTCGGTGGGACCAGCGCCGAGCCCTTGGCCCCTAGCGTCGAGCCATGTCCGCGAACGTGGCAGTCGACGTCGTGCTCCCCTGCCTCGACGAGGCGCGCGCTCTCCCCTGGGTGCTGGACCGGATGCCGGCCTGGGCGCGCCCGATCGTGGCGGACAACGGTTCGAGCGACGACTCGGTCGGTATCGCCCGGGCCCGTGGGGTCGAGGTCGTCGAGGTGGTGCAGCGCGGTTACGGAGCGGCCTGTCACGCCGGCCTGCTGCGCGCCACGGCTCCCCTGGTGGCCTTCATGGACGCTGATGCGAGCCTCGACCCGAGATCGCTCGGGGACCTGATGGCGGTGCACGAGTCCGCCCCCGCGGCCCGACCCCACCTCGTGGTCGGCGCCCGCGAACCGGTCTCGCGCGAGGCGTGGCCGTTGCGGCTCAGGGTCGCGAACCGGGTCCTGGCTCGGCGCGTGCGTCGCTCCACCGGCACCGAGCTGGTCGACATCGGCCCGCTGCGGCTCGCCGACACGATCCCGTTGCAGCGGTTGGCGATCCAGGACCGTCGCTCGGGCTATCCGGTCGAGACGGTCCTGCGCGCGGCGCGGGCCGGCTGGACCATCACCGGCGTACCTGTTCCGTACCTCGCCAGGGCCGGACGGTCCAAGGTGACGGGCACGTGGCTCGGGGCCGCCAGGGCGGTGCACGACACGCAGCGGGTGCTCGGAGCGTGACCATCCTGACCCCGGCGCGCGACGCCCGGATGCTCCGGCCCGAACGGCAGCTGCACACCGTCATCATCCTGGCCAAGTCCCCCCAGCCGGGCCGGGTCAAGACCCGGCTCACCCCGACGTTCTCCCCCCGGGAGGCGGCCGCGCTCGCCGGCGCGGCGATCCGCGACACCCTCGACGCGGCCCGCTCGACCGGCGCCCGCACGCTCCTGTGCTGGGAAGGCGCCCCGGCCCCGTGGCTGCCCGCGGAGGTGCCGGTGCAGCGCCAGTCCGGCGGCGGTCTGGCCGACCGCCTCGACCGGGCCTTCCGGGACTGCCTTCCCACGACAGGAGACCGGCCCACCCTTCTCGTGGGGATGGACACCCCTCAGGTGGGTGCCACGGATCTCAGCGCCGACTGGGGCGGCGCCGACGCCGTGCTGGGCCTCAGTGACGACGGCGGCTACTGGGCCATCGGGCTACGCCGCTACCAGCCCGGTCTGTTCGCCGGCGTGCCGATGTCGACCCACCACACGGGCTCAGAGCAGCTCGATCGCCTTGTGTCTCAAGGGCTTTCGGTGCACCTGCTTCCGACGCACCGAGACGTCGACGAGGCCGCCGATGCGATCGCGGCCGCCCGCACGGCTCCGCACACCCGTTTCGCGCGCACCCTCCACCGGATCGTGGCCACACCGTGCGATCCCTCCCAGCTGTTCGACACCGCACTCGTGGGTGGGGAGGTCCACGTCGAGGACGAACAGGGCGGCCGCGGGACGCCGCTCGCCGTGGCGTCGTGGCGGCGCCTGTCCGCGGTCGACGAGATCATCGTGAGCCGGTGCTCAGGCCCGGTCCTGGACATCGGATGCGGGCCGGGGAGGTTTGTGGAGGCGCTGGCCCAGCGCGGGCTGCCCGCCCTGGGCATCGACGTGTCCGGCGGCTCGGTCGTCCACACCCGCGCGCGCGGCGCCAGCGCGTTGCGCCGCAACGTCTTCGAGCCGGTCCCTGGGGAGGGTCGTTGGCGCACCCTTCTGCTGGCCGACGGGAACGTCGGCATCGGCGGCGACCCGCGGGCACTGCTGAGCCGGTGTCGCGAGCTGCTCAGCCCCGAGGGTTGGGCGCTCGTCGAGGTCGACCCTGACGAGTCGGTCGACCTCCGCACGCGGGTGACCCTCACCGGCCCCCTGGGCCGCCGGTCCACCCCGTTCCCCTGGGCTGTGGTGGGCGCCACGGCCCTGGTCCGGTATGCCGCGGAGGCAGGCCTGCTCGCCGTGGAGGAGTGGCGCCTGGAGGAACGGGCCTTCGTGACCCTGCGCCAGGCGGCCTAGGGCTCGGGGGGTGCGGCTCGGGGGTGGGGCTCGGGGGTGAGGCTTGGGGTCCGGACTCAATGCCGAAGGCCGCCCGTGGCCAGCAGCGGCACCAGCAAGAGCACGACGGTCAGCGTCGCCAGACCGGCGATCCGGACGGCCGACCGCACAGGTGTCGGAGTCCGGCGTGCGACCAGCCAGCCCGACACGACGCCCAGCGGCGCGAGCAGCCCGTCGTGCACGACGACCCCGGCCACCAGCCAGACCAGCACCCGGACCCACCCCGACAGGGGGACGTGCGCCGCGAACTGCCACACCCCGACGAGTCCCAGCCCCACGCCGGCCACGCCCAGCAGGAGGCGACCGGAGCCGGCACCCCGTCCGGCGGCATACGCCTCCCTCACGACAGCACCTCCAGCTCGGCGACCCACTTGGTCTGGAGCACGCCAGGACGGTTCGGCGCGATCAGGCGCACCGGGTAGCCGTGGTCCCGGGTCAGTCGGGATCCGTTGAGCCGCAAGGCGAGCAGCGTGCTCGGGTGGTCCGCGTAGGCGCGCGGCAGCACGCTCGCGGCATACGTGCCGCGGCGCTCGGCCGACCGGACGCGGACGTCGCCGACAGCACCTCCGACGAGGGCGAGGACGTCGCGCACCCGCACCCCTTCCCAGGTCGCCTGGACACTCCAGCCCTCGACACACGCGATCGGCAGCGAGACGGTCCGCCACGGCAGCGAACGCAGCTGTGCCGACGTGACCGTCTGCGCTCCCCGGGGACCGCGGACGGTCACGCTCCAGTGGTCGTCGCCGCTCGCGGGGTCCAGTCCCCGGTCGATCCTCGCCTGGGCGGCAGTGCGGTTGACCGGGACACCGAGGGGGCTCGATCCGGGACGGCGCGAGCGCAGCACCGACACGGACTCCAGCCACGGCACGGCCGACCCGACGGTCAGGACCACGGCACCCGCGGCCACCCCCACGGCGCCCACGACGAACGCGCGGCGCCCCTGCTGCGCCACGATGTCCGCCCCGGCCGGTGACAGCGCGTCCCTGACCGCGGGCAGCTTCACCGCGATGTGCACGACCAGCGCGCCGATGGCGACCCACGCGAAGGCGTAGTGGACCCTGGTGAAGCCGAAGCCGAAGACGTACCAGCCGGCGACGTTCGCGACGCCGGTGGAGACCATCAGCAGCGACGAGCCCACGAGCACAGCGATCGAGGCCCGCTCGAGCATCACCACGGGCGACCCCAGGACCGGTCTGGTGAACAGCCTGGGATAGGCCGAGTAGAGCTTGGCCAGCAGCAACGGCACCGACGCGGTCCCGGACGCGACGTGCACCCCCTGCGTGACCCGGTAGCCCCACGACGGTCCGGTCGGGATCGGCAGCCACGTCACGGGGTGCTGGTGCAGGTGGCTGAGCAGCCCCGTGAGGAAGCAGACCGTGAACGCCGAGCCCAGCCACAGGCCCAACCGGGCAACCACCGTGCGGTCGTGCAGCGGGGAGGAGAAGTCCGCGGGGACCGGTGGCCCCGGCAGTCGGGTCGGTCGGGACAGTCGGCGCATGCCTGTCACGCTAGGCAGCACAACCGATTTCGGACCGCCCGCTGCACTTACGGGGCGATGACGGATCGACTCCCCAGGCCGTCAGCGGCCCCGGCCAGACGACGCGTCGGCCACAGTGGACGCATGCGCAGACTCGTTGTCGGCACCTCCGTCATGGTGGCCTGCTCGACGACCTACGCCCTCGCGGGTGACCTGGACCAGCACAGGCTGCGGTTGGCTGCCGTGGTGGTGCCGTGGTGGTTCCTCGCCGTCGTCGTGACCCGCTGGGTCGGCTCGGCCCCCGCCACGCAGCGGGTGCCCAGGCCCAGCACGCTCCCCGGGGGCCCACGCCGGGTGCTGGTCGTCGTCTTCCTGGTGGCCCTCGCAGCCCAGCTCCCCGGACTCCTTTCGCCACCGCGCTCGAGCTCGGACGCCTACCGCTACGTGTGGGACGGGCGGGTCCAGCTGTCCGGCACCTCCCCGTACCGCTTCGCCCCGCTGGACGACCGGCTCGCAGCCCTGCGCGACCCGGTGCTCTTCCCCGGGCTCGGGCCGCAGGACCACTCGGGCTACCGCACCCGGCCGACGCCGACGGACCGGGCGGACGTGCTGGCCCGTGCGGCCAACGACCCCCGGACGAGGATCAACCGGCCCCGGGTGCCGACCATCTACCCACCCGTCGCGCAGGCCTGGTTCGCCGCGGTGGCGTGGCTGACTCCCTGGTCCTGGGGCACCGTCGGCCTCCAGCTGGGCTCGGCCCTCCTCGCGGCAGGCATCGCAGTCGCCCTCGCCTCGATGCTGCGCCGTAGCGGGCGCGACCCATGGGGCGCGCTCTGGTGGGCGTGGTGCCCGGCGGTGGTGGCGGAGTCCGGCAACGGCGCCCACGTCGACGTCCTGGCGGCTGCGTTCGTGGTGGCCGCGCTGGCGACGGCCACCGCGCCCGGAGGACGTCCACCCGCGGGGAGGGTCGTCGCGGCGGGGGTGCTCGGCGGACTCGCGGTCGCGACGAAGCTCTATCCTGCCGTCGTGCTGGCGGCACTCTTTCCGTTGCGGCGCAATGCGGTCCGGGCCCTGGGTGCGACACTTGCAGCCGCCGTCACCGTCGTCGCGGCCTATCTCCCCCACTGGGTGACAGCCGGGCCATTGGTGCTCGGCTACCTCCCCGGCTACCTCCTCGAGGAGCAGGGGCCCAACCGCGACGGCATCCTCGCCCTCGTCCTGCCCGGCGCCGCACTGGGTCCGGCCTCGGTGGCCGTGCTCGGAGCGGTATCCGCGGTGGTCGCGTGGCGGTTGACAGGGCGAGCGCAGGAGGCCGCGGCGGGTGCCGCCCTCCTGTTCGGCACGCTCCTGCTCGTCACGACCCCGAGCTATCCCTGGTACGCCCTCCCGCTGGTGGCCTGCGCCGTGCGTGCCGGCCGGCTCGAGTGGCTCGCCGTGGTGGTGGCCGCGACGGTGGCCTACACCTCGGTGTCCGTGCACCCCCTGCCGACGCTCGCGTACTGCGCGTCGGCCCTGGTGGTGCTCGCCGCGACGGTGTTTCGGCACCTGGGTGAGCGACGCCGGAGCGGCGGACGCTAGCGCCGGGGGGCGCGTCCCCGGACCACCACGGTGCCGGCGACCTTGTCGTGCAGGGCCTGGCGCCGCGGGTCCCACGCCGGCCACAGGAGGTCGAGGGCAGACCCGAGCAAGTACAGGATGTCCAGCGCCGGGCTCAGCCGCAGCAGCCCCAGGATGGTCTGCAGGAGTCGGCGACGCACGGCGATCGCCCACCCGACCCGTCCCGGCGCCTCGGGACGACGGATGCTGATGCCGAGCGCCATCTTGCCCGGAGTCGCTGAGAAGAACCCCACGAAGAGCACGTGGTAGAGCACGCTCGACGCGAGGGCGATGAGCGTGAGCGCGACGACATGGTCCGCTGTCGCCCTCATCGCCGCGTTGAAGACGTCGGACAGCGTCGCGCTCCCGTTGGCGACGCCGTCGAGGGTGCTGCTGATGTCGTCCCTGACCTGCAGCTGGACCGGGAGGGACAGGACGCCGGCGATGACGCTCGTGGCGATGAAGTCGATGACGAACGCGAGGACGCGCTGTCCGTAGCTCGCCAGCGGCTGCCCGTCAGGTGTGGTGGGACCGGACGGCTGTGCCCAGCCGTGCTGCGGTGGCGCGGACCAGCCGGGCTGCTGGGTGCCGGGGAACTGCGGGTTCTGGTGACCCTGCGGAGGCGCGGCCGGCGGCTGCTGCCACCCGCCCGCGGCCGGAGGCTGTGCAGAGCCCTGACCCGGGTACTGAGCCGGGTGGCCCTGCCCGGGGAACTGCTGCTGCCCGGGCTGGGTCACGGACGGGACGGGCCGCGTCGAGCGAGGGGTCGTGTGCTTGCTCCACACCACGCCGTCGAAGTACCGCAGCCGGCTGTCGTCCTCGGGGTCGTCGTACCAGCCGGGTGTCGTGGGCGTGCTCATGCCGCAAGCCTCTCACGGGAACCGTGCGGCCCCACGCGCGCTGCGGCTCAGAGGTTGCCGCGCGCGTCCTGCTCCCGCTCGATGGCCTCGAACAGCGCCTTGAAGTTGCCCTTGCCGAAACCGAGCGACCCGTGCCGCTCGATGATCTCGAAGAAGACCGTGGGACGGTCGCCGAGCGGCTTGGTGAAGATCTGCAGCAGGTAGCCGTCCTCGTCACGGTCGACGAGGATCTTGCGCTTCTGCAGCTCCTCGATCGGCGCGCGCACCTCACCGATGCGGGCCCGCAGCTCGTCGTCCTCGTAGTAGGAGTCAGGGGTGTCGAGGAACTCGACGCCGTTGGCGCGCAGCTCGTCGACGGTGCGCAGGATGTCGTTCGTCGCGAGTGCGAGGTGCTGGGCTCCCGGACCGTTGTAGAACTCGAGGTACTCGTCGATCTGGCTCTTGCGCTTGGCGATCGCCGGCTCGTTGAGCGGGAACTTCACGCGGTGGTTGCCGTTGGCCACGACCTTGGACATGAGGGCGGAGTAGTCCGTGGCGATGTCGTCGCCGATGAACTCAGCCATGTTCACGAAGCCCATGACCTTGTTGTAGAAGGTCACCCACTCGTCCATCTTGCCCAGCTCGACGTTGCCGACGATGTGGTCCAGGGCCTGGAAGAGGCGCTTGGGCGCACCGTCGCGCTTGACCCACGTCGAGGACCTGGCGACGTAGCCCGGCAGGTAGGGCCCGTCATACAGCGAGCGGTCGACGAGCGTGTGGACCGTCTCGCCGTAGGTCGCGATCGAGGCGATCCGCACCGTGCCGTGCTCGTCCGTGATGTCCTCGGCCTCGCGGACGACGCGGGCGCCGGCCCGCTTGGCCTGGGCGACGCACTTGTCGACGTCGGGCACCTCGAGGGAGATGTCGACGACGCCGTCGCCGTGCTTGGCGTGGTGGGCGATGAGCGGGCTGTCCGGGCTGACCGCGCCGTTGACGACGAACCGGATCGAGCCGGACTTGAGGACGAACGACTTGTGGTCGCGCTGGCCGTTCTCGGGGCCGCTGTAGGCGACCAGTTCCATGCCCCACGCCGACTGGTAGTAGTGCGCGGTCTGGCTCGCGTTGCCGACCACGAAGACGATCGCGTCCCACCCGGTGACCGGGAACGGGTCCTTGCTCTCGTCGTACTCGACGAGCCCGACCAGCTGCTTGAGCTGCTCGAGGTCGAGGTTGGCCTCGCGCTCCTGCGGGGTCAGGTCGAGGGTGCCGTCGAGGGCAGTGGTGTCCGGCGCGTGGGTCGTCATGGTGGCAGCGTGCCGGGTCGCCGCGCAGTGTGCAACGGTATGCCGTTGCGCTGCGCACTCTGCGCAGAATGCTGGCTCAAAGAGGATCACCGGTAGACACTGTGTCCATGACCTTGGACGACCTCGACGGCCGCATCATCGCCCTGTTCACCGACCACCCGCAGATCGGGGTGCTCGGGGCCTCCCGCGAGCTCGGCGTCGCGCGCGGGACGGTCCAGGCCCGGCTGGACCGGCTGCTCGAGCGCGGGGTGATCCGCTCGTGGGCACCCCAGATCGATCCCGCCGCGATGGGCTACCCGGTCTCGGCGTTCTGCACCCTGGAGATCCGCCAGGGCCGCGGCCACTCCCCCGTCGTCGACCACCTCTCGCGCATCCCCGAGGTGCTCGAGGCGCACACCATCACCGGCTCGGGAGACCTGTACATCCACATCGTCGCGCGCGACAACGCCGACCTGCAGCGCGTGATCGACGCTGTCGTCGACGACGAGCACGTCATCCGGGCCAACACGGCCATCTCGCTGGCCACCCGCATCCCCCTGCGCACGCTCCCGCTGGTCCGCGCGGCGAGCGCGCTCCAGTGACCTCGGGACCTGTCGCCCGGCCTTGGAACCCATGCGACCCCGACCCAGGGGCGCAGCGAGCGTCAGTCGTCGAGGCGGAAGCCGAGCTTCACGGTCACCTGCCAGTGCGCGATGGCACCCTCGCTGATCTGCCCGCGGATGTTCTGCACCTCGAACCAGTCGAGGTTGCGCACCGTCTTCGCGGCCTGGGTGACGGCATTCGCCACGGCGGCCTCGACGCCCTCGGGTGAGGTGCCGACGACCTCGGAGATGGAGTACACGTGGTTGGCCATGGCCTGCTCCGTCCTCGGCGGCCCAGCGTCGCCGTGCTCGTCACGCTAGCGGCGTGGGCGGCAGGCGACCACCCTCAGAGGTGGTTCCCCACGAAGAACCAGGTGAAGAACGCGACGCCCAGGAGCATGCCGATGTGCCCCAGGGCGGAGAGCCAGGGGCCGTGCGCCCAGCCGTCATCCGTCGCCCCGGTGGCATGCCGGCCACCGGTGGGAACCCATCGCGCGAGGACGAAGAGCCCGATCAGCACGACTCCCCACCAGGCGACCATGGCCAGCCAGCCCACCAGCCGTGGCGCTCCGACGAGCCAGGCGATCCACGTGCCCAGCGCGACCACCCCGAACGCCGTGTGGGCGTTCAGCAGCCCACGGGGCGTCTCGGTCACTCCCGACTGCTTCTCCGTGGCGATGAGGCGCGAACGGGTGAGCATGACGACCACCGCAGCCAGGCCGGTGAGCATCCAGACGACGTTGACGAGATCCACGGACGTCACCTTGTCGTGAAGACCGGCTCCAGCGCAACGTCTCGGGGCAGGCGCGCCGTACCGTCTTTCGCGTCGGGCCTCGTGAGGGCCAGCCGGACTGGCTGTGGCTAGACCGCGGCGAAGGCGTCCGGGTCGGTGCCCAACCGCGCCCGGAACGCGTTGTCGAGCGCCGCGTCGTCCTCGATGGCCGCGGCGTACCGGTCCTCGGAGGACAGCTCGAGGGCACTCGCGCGGTCGTGGTCGTCGAGCGCGCCTGCCGCGATCTCGCGACGCACCGCCGCGATCGCCTCCGAGGCCGCCGGGACGTGCAGCCACCGGTACCCGCCCTCGGCGGCGTCGAGCTCCTCGTCGCTCATGTGCTGGACGGCGTCCAGGACGCCCCCCGACATGGCGGAGCTGTGCAGCCTCAGCGCGGCAGCGAGCGCCTCGTCGCCGACGCCGGGAGTGGGGCCCCCGCCCTCGAGTGCGGCCCGGTTCCAGATGGTGTCTGCCTGGTCCATGCGGGCAGCATGTCATCCCGGCCGTGCACCGTGCAGGACGAATCAACGACGTCCGACGAACCAGGCCCTGATCTTGTCGACCCGCGCCGCGACCTGCTCAGAGGTCGCCTCGTCGAGGGAGGGACCGCCACACGCGCGACGCAGGTCGTTGTGCACGACGCCGTGAGGGGTGCCCTTCTTGCGGGCATACGCCGCCACGAGCTTGTTGAGCTCCTGCCGCTGAGCCGCCAGCGCCCGGTGCGCCGAGACCGGCTGCTCGACCTTGCGCGGTCGACGACCGTGCTGTGCCGTCTGCCGCTCGTGCAGCAGCACGGCCATCTGGTCCGGCTCGAGCAGGCCGGGCAGCCCCAGGTACTCCTGCTCCTCCTCCGACCCGGTCATGGCGTTGAGCCCGAACTGCTTGGCGTCGAACAGCACGTGGTCGAACTCCGCGTCCGACTCCAGCGCCTCGAAGGCCATCTGGTCGACGTCGGGGGTGCGCGCCGTGCGGTTGGCCGCGTCGAGCAGGGCGTCCTCCTCGGCCCACATCGCCGCAGCGCTGTCGGACTCCTTGGTGACGCGGTCGAGGGCGTGGTCGCGCTCGTCCTCGAGCCGGGCCGCGTGCTCGAGGATCACCGGGACCGAGGGCAGGAACACCGAGGCCGTCTCGCCCCGACGACGGGCCCGCACGAACCGGCCGACCGCCTGCGCGAAGAAGAGCGGAGTCGAGGTGGAGGTGGCGTAGACCCCCACGCACAACCGCGGGACGTCGACCCCTTCGGACACCATGCGGACCGCCACCATCCACCGCGAGTCGCTCGCGGCATACTCCTCGATCCGTGCCGAGGAGCCGGCGTCGTCGGAGAGCACCAGGGTGGGCTTCTGCCCGGTCAGGGACTCGAGGATCCGCGCGTAGGCGCGAGCCGCCGTCTGGTTGGACGCGATGACGAGCCCGCCCGCGTCCGGCACCCCACGGCGGACCTCGGTCAGCCGCTTGTCGGCCGCGGCCAGCACAGACGGGATCCACTCCCCCTTGGGGTCCAGCGCCGTGCGCCAGGCCTGGGCCATGGAGTCCTTGGTGAGCATCTCGCCGAGCCGGGCCGCGATCTCGTCACCCGCCTTGGTGCGCCAGCGCATCGCGCCGCCGTAGGCGAGGAAGAGCACGGGCCGCACGACGCCGTCCCGCAACGCCTCGGCATACCCGTAGGTGTAGTCGGCCGAGGACCGGCGGATGCCGTCGCGGTCCTCGGCATAGGTCACGAACGGGATCGGCGAGGTGTCGGAACGGAACGGCGTGCCCGTCAGGGCGAGCCGTCGCGTCGCCGGCTCGAACGCCTCGCGGATCGCGTCACCCCACGACAGCGCGTCGCCGCCGTGGTGGATCTCGTCGAGGATCACCAGGGTGGGGGCGGACTCGGTGCGGGTCCGGTGCAGCGCGGGCTTGCTGGCCACCTGGGCATAGGTCAGGGCCACACCGTCGTACTCGCTGGAGTGGCGGGCCGAGGAGTTGGAGAACTTCGGGTCGATGTGGATGCCGACCTTGGCCGCGGCGTCCGCCCACTGGGTCTTGAGGTGCTCCGTGGGAGCGACGATCGTGACGGCGGAGATGGTGCCCCGGCCGAGCAGCTCGGTGGCCAGGCGGAGCGCGTACGTCGTCTTCCCGGCGCCGGGTGTGGCCACCGCGAGGAAGTCGCGGGGGTCGGCCCGCAGGTATGCCGTGAGCGCGGCCTGCTGCCAGGCGCGCAGCTTGGCGGCCGTCCCCCAGGCCGCCCGCTCCGGGAACGCTGGTGAGAGGTGGGAGGCGGCGGCTGTACTCATAGGGCGGCCACGTTATCCGTTGGCGCAAAACGACATGCCGAGGCCCCGGCGTCTGTGCCGGGGCCTCGGGGGTGTGCTAGAGCGTGTCGCCCGTCGCGGCGGAGCTGACGCTGAAGAGTGCGCTCACTCGCCGCCGTCCTGCGGCGCGCGCAGCCCGTCGTAGATCTCCTTGCAGGTGGGGCAGACCGGGAACTTCTTCGGGTCGCGGCCCGGCACCCAGACCTTGCCGCACAGAGCCACGACGGGGTCGCCGGACAGGGCGCTCTCGAGGATCTTCTCCTTGCGGACGTAGTGCGCGAACCGCTCGTGGTCGCCCGGCTCCTGCAGCTGCTCCTCGACCTGCTCGCGTTCGAGCACGGCGGTGCTGGTCTGGCGGTGCGGCTCCGCGGCCGGGGACAGCGGGTCGTCCAAGGGGATCTGCGGCTCGCTCATCCCCCGAGTGTATGCCGGGCCGTGGGGCGGCTCAGTTCATCTCGGGGTCGCTCGGGAACGTCGACACGAAGGCCAGGTGGTCGCGCTGACGACGCAGCACCCTGGTCCAGAGCTGCTCGGGGTCATCGTCGAAGGCGTCGCGACCCTCGGACTCCACGACGTACCAGCTCCCCGAGGCGACCTCCTCCTCGAGCTGTCCCGGTGACCACCCGGCATACCCGGCGAAGATCCGCAGGCCGGCCACCTCGGGCACCACGATGGCCGGCGGGGTGTCGAGGTCGACCAGCCCCAGACCGCCGAAGAGCCGCTTCACGCCGAGCGGTTCGACGTCGCCGGGCACCGTGACCAGGCCGAGCGCGCTGTCGAGGCCGACCGGGCCGCCTTCGAACAGCACCGCCGGCGCCGTGGCGTAGGCCTGCCAGTCGGGCAGCACGACGTCCACGCGCGCGTCCATGGGGCGGTTGAGCACCACACCCTGCGCGCCTTCCGCGTCGTGGTGCAGGAGCAGGACGACGCTGCGGCAGAACACCCCGTCGGCGATCTGCGGCGTCGCGACGAGAAGGCTTCCCGACAGGTCGGTGGTCTCCACGGGTCCCATTCTGCCCGCCCGCGCCAGAGCCCCGGTCGCGGGGACCGGGGCTCTGGCCATTCAGGTGATGCGGTGGCGGGTGGCGCGCTGCCATGTGCAGCGCCCCCGCGGTGTGCGGGGTGGGTCAGTCGCGGGCCGCGCGGGAGTAGCTGCCGCGGTCACCGCGCGAGCCGCCGGAGCGGTCGTCACGGTACGAGCGGTTGCCGCCACCCTGGCGGGGGCCACGAGGGCCACCACCACGGGGACCGCCGGACGGACGACCGCCGCCGCGCTTCGGGCCCTCGAGGACGCGGCGCACCTTGTCCTCCGGCACCGGGATGCCGCTGGGGGTCACGGCACCGGTCGCGGCGAGGCGCTCGTCGCCCGGGACGGCCTTGGTCGGCATCGCGTCGATGCCGGCCTCACGGGCCATCCGCTCCATGGTGCGTCGCTGGTGCGGCAGCGCGAGGGTCACGACCGTGCCCTTGTCGCCGGCGCGGGCAGTGCGACCCGAGCGGTGAAGGTAGTCCTTGTGGTCGGCCGGCGGGTCGACCTGCAGGACGACGGAGACGTCGTCGACGTGGATGCCGCGAGCGGCGACGTCGGTGGCGACGAGGACCGGCAGGCTGCCGTCGCGGAAGGCGCCCAGGACGCGGTTGCGCGCGCCCTGGTTGAGCCCACCGTGCAGCGCGGCGGCGAAGACGCCCTGCTCGCGCAGCTGGAGGGCCACCCGGTCGGCGCCGAGCTTGGTCCGCACGAAGACGACGGTGCGACCCTCGCGGTTGGCGACCTCGGCCGTGATCGTCTTCTTGTGCATCGGGTCGATCAGGAGCACGTGGTGCTCCATCGTGGTGACCGAGGCCTTGGCGTCGTCGGTCGAGTGCGTCACCGGGTCGGTGAGGTAGCCCTCGACGAGCTTGTCGACACCCTTGTCGAGGGTGGCCGAGAACAGCATCCGCTGGCCGCCCTCGGGCATCTGGTCGAGGATCGCGGTGACCTCGGGCATGAAGCCCATGTCGGCCATGTGGTCGGCCTCGTCGAGGACGGCGATCTGGATGTCGCGCAGCTGCACGGCCTCACGCTCGATGAGGTCCTTGAGGCGACCGGGCGTCGCGATGAGCACGTCGACGCCACGGTTCAGCGCGTTGATCTGGGTCGTGTAGGACAGGCCGCCTGCGACGAGCTTGTGGCGCAGCCCGAGGACGTGCACGAGCGGCTCGAGCGCGTCGGACACCTGCATGGCCAGCTCGCGGGTCGGGACGAGCACGAGGGCGCGCGGTCGACGGGGGGCGGCCTTGTCGCCGTCGGCGAGGCGGGACAGCATCGGCAGGCCGAAGGCGAGCGTCTTGCCGGAGCCGGTCTGGCCACGGCCGAGGACGTCCTTGCCGGCCAGCGCGTCCGGGATGGTCGCGGACTGGATCGGGAACGGCGTCGTGATGCCGTCGCGGGCGAGCCGCTCGACGAGGCGCTCGGTCAGGCCGAGCCCGGCGAAGCCGTTGTCGGCGTCGACGGTCACGGGGCCCTCGACCGACTTGCGGGTGGCCTTCACCCAGGTGTCTGCTTCCATGCGCTCGGCCTCGGGGTCGACCTGGTTGTCGAAGCCGCGGGCCGGACGGTCGTCACGGTTGAAGCTGCGAGCCGGACGGTCGTCACGGTTGAAGCTGCGAGCCGGACGGTCATCGCGGTTGAAGCTGCGAGCCGGACGGTCATCGCGGTTGAAGCTGCGAGCCGGACGGTCGCTGCGGTCGAACTCGCGGCGCGGGCCACGGTTGTCGTCACGGTTGAAGCTGCGAGCCGGACGCTCGTCACGGTTGAAGCTGCGAGCGGGTCGGTCGTCGCGGTTGGTGCTGGTCACTGGGCGGTCCTCACGGTTGTACTGACGGGGACCACGGTTTTCATCACGGTCATAGCGACGAGCCGGGCGGTCGTCACGGGTGGAGTCGCGGCGCTGCGGCCGGTCGTCACGGTTGAAGTCGCGGCGCGGGCCACGGTTGTCGTCGCGGTCGAAGCGACGAGGAGCGCGGTCATCGCGGTCGTAGCTGCGGGCGGGGCGCTCGCTGCGGTCGTAGCTGCGGGCAGGGCGGTCCGAGCGCTCGGTGCGGTCGTAGCTACGGGCAGGGCGCTCGCTGCGCTCGTTGGTGCGGGCGGGGCGCTCGCTGCGGTCGTAGCTACGCGCAGGGCGGTCCGAGCGCTCGGTGCGCTCGGGGCGACGGTCTCCGTCGCGGGCCGGCCGAGCGGCATACGTGGCGCCGCCGGAGGCGGTGGAGGACTGGCCGCGATGCGCCTTCTTGGGGCCCTTCTTCGCGGCAGCCTTCTGGTCCGGGGTCCAACGGGCCTTTTTGGGCGCGCCGGATCGCAGGTTCTTGGGCACTGGTATTCAACTCACTTCAGGTACTCGAGGTAGACACGTCTCGAGCCACCTGGCGAGGGCAACGAAGAAGACGAGCCTCAGGCCCTAAAGGGCCCGTTGGACCGGATCAACAGTTGTCATCCGGTGGGACTGCAGTCGGAGTAGGGAATGCGTCTGTGGCGCCTGTGCCACCTCTTGGCGCTGCCAGCGCCGCCGATCTGAGCCAGAGCAGTCTATCAGCGCCGGAGGGCCCTCCCGACCACCACGACGGTGACCCCGACCACCACGCCGGAAAGGTCCGCGACGGCGTCCCAGACGTCGCCCGAGCGGTGCGGCAGCAGGTAGTGCTGGATCAGCTCGCTCACCGGTGCGTGGACCGCCAACAACCCCACCACGTATGCCGGGCGGAAGCCGGCCAGCAGCCCCGCGAGCGTGGGCAGCAGGAAGAGCAGGACGTGCACGACCTTGTCAGTCCACGTCACCGGCCCCTGGATGTCGACACGCGGCCAGTAGAGCGCGAGCGCCTGGGCGACCAGCAACACGACGAACACGACGGCGGCCGGCCGGGGCTCGCGCCGGCGGGTCGGTGCCGCACTATCCAATGAGCTCGGGCTCCTCGGCCATCCGCCGGGTGACGACCTGCTCCGGCGTGGTGCCGAGGACGGCCGCCTTCACTGCCGCCGCGACGACCTTGGAGACGTCCGGGTGGAACACACTGGGGATGATGTAGGCCGCGTTGAGCTCGTCGGGGTGGACCACCTCGGAGAGCGCCCTGGCGGCGGCCAGCATCACGTCCTCGTCGATCGACGTCGAGGCCGCGTCGAGCAGGCCACGGAACACGCCGGGGAAGACCAGCACGTTGTTGATCTGGTTGGCGAAGTCGGAGCGGCCGGTGGCGACGACCGCCGCGTGCTGGGCGGCGGCGATGGGGTCGACCTCGGGCTCGGGGTTGGCCATCGCGAAGACGATCGCCCCGTCGTTCATGGTGGCGATGTCGTCGCCGGTGAGGATCCCCGGGGCGGACACGCCGACGAACACGTCGGCGCCGGCGATCGCGTCCTTGAGCGTGCCGGAGACGCCGCGGTGGTTGGTGTTCGCGGCCGACCAGGCCAGGGCGGGGTGCAGACCCGAGGCGATGTCCTCACGGTCGGGGTGGAGCACGCCGAACTGGTCGGCCACGACGACGTCCGTGGCACCGGCCTTGAGCAGCAGCTTGAGGATGGCGGTGCCGGCGGCCCCCGCGCCCGACATGACCACGCGGCATTCCCTGAGCTCCTTGCCGACGACTCGCAGCGCGTTGCGCAGCGCTGCGAGGGTCACGATCGCGGTGCCGTGCTGGTCGTCGTGGAAGACGGGGATGTCGAGCTCGTCACGCAGCCGGGCCTCGATCTCGAAGCACCGCGGCGCCGAGATGTCCTCGAGGTTGATGCCGGCGAAGACCGGGCTGAGGGCCTTGACCGTGCGGATGATCTCCTCGGTGTCCTGGGTGTCGAGGCAGATGGGGAAGGCGTCGATGTCGGCGAAACGCTTGAACAGCGCCGCCTTGCCCTCCATCACCGGCAGTGCGGCGAGGGGGCCGATGTTGCCCAGGCCCAGGACGGCCGAACCATCGGTCACGACTGCCACCGTGTTGCGCTTGATGGTGAGTCGCCGGGCGTCGGCGGGGTTCTCCGCGATCGCCAGGCAGACGCGCGCGACGCCCGGCGTGTAGATGAGCGAGAGGTCATCGCGGTTGCGGATCGGCACCTTCGACTCGATCTTGAGCTTGCCACCGAGGTGGGCGAGGAAGGTGCGGTCCGAGACCTTGCCGATCTCGACCCCGTGCACATCGCGCATCGCCTCGACGAGCTCGTCGGCGTGCGTCGTGTCGCGGGCGGCAGCGGTGACGTCCACGCGCAACCGGTCGGCGCCGGACGCCGTGACGTCCAGGCCGGTGACCAGCCCGCCGCACTTCTCGATGACGCCGGTGAGCTCGGAGACCGCGGTGGCGCGGGCCGGGAGGGTCAACCGGACGGTGATGGAGTTGGACACGGAGGGGGCTGCGCTCATGGTCGGCATTCTCTCGATTACCGCGGGGTACGCCGAACCCGCGCCGCATTGTGGCCAGCGATCCGTCGCGGGCGCAGGCCGAGGGCCAGACGTTGCTCGACGATGACCTGCCCGCGCACCGAGAGCCAGGCACACACCAGTGCCAGCGGCAGCTCGACGACGACGGCCATGGCCAGGGCGACCCAGCGCTCCCGCGTCGACGGCGCGGTCACCACGTCGAACCACGCGTCCGTGACGAGCATCGCCGCGGTGGCTGCGGCCACGGACCCGATCCAGCGCGAGTGACGCACCGCCGCCCAGCCGGTCACGGCCAGCACGACCAGCAGCGCCAGGTCGAAGCCGCCCCAGGCGAGGTCGAAGTGGGCCGACGGTTGGGTGCCGGGCAGGGCGATGAAGAGGTATGCCGTCCACGGCACCATGAGCGCCGCGAGGCCGGCCAGCGACCAGCCGACGAACCTGACCCGAGCGTGGCCACGCATCTAGGCCGGCACCGTCGTGGTCATCACTGTCGCGGCCCAAGCGATTTGGACCCTCACGATCGTGGCCCTCGCGCTCAGGGGGCACCCCTCGTGGTCGATCTCGCGGCCCGGGCAGGCGGCATCGGTCAGCTGCACGGACACAGTCTCCCCCACCAGCCCTGCTTCCACTGCCGAAAGCGTCAGGACCGTGTGCTGGGGAAGGTTGAGCGCCTGTCCGACGTTGAGCGTGGTGGAGTCCAGCCCCGGTTCGCCATGATGGCAACCGGCAAGGCGGCCGATCTGCCGTCGAGCTGGGCGAGAACTCGGTGACCGCGACCGTCGCGGTCTGATGGGAGTGGACCTAGAGATGGCTAGCACGACGCTGACAGCGGAGAACTTCGAGAAGACGATCCTGGAGGGCGGCACTGTCCTGGTGGACTTCTGGGCCGACTGGTGCGGGCCGTGCAAGCGCTTCGGACCGGTCTACGAGGCTGCGTCAGAGCAGCACGCCGACATCGTCTTCGGCAAGGTCGACACCGAGGCCGAGCAGGCGCTCGCCGCCGCCGCGAACATCACCTCGATCCCCATGCTCATGGGATTCCGGGACGGCATCCTCGTCTTCGCCCAGGCCGGCGCCCTGCCCGCGCCCATGCTGGAGGAGGTCATCGCCAAGGTGCAGGACCTCGACATGGACGCCGTGCGGGCCGACATCGAGTCGCAGAAGGCCACCCAGAGCTAGAGCCGCGCCCGCTCCGTGCTTGGTGCGCTGGTGGTGGACCTGCTCGTCCAGAACCCCAGGAGCAGCAAGCCACCGACGAGGATGCACACCACCTCGGAGATCGCCGCAGCGAAGACGTAGAAACCCTCCCACCGGTCGTGGACGCCCATCAGGCCCACGGTGGTGGCGAGGACGAACGCCCCGAGCGTGGACGCCCCGAAGCCGAGGGTGAGGAATGCGGGCACCCAGTGGTGCCATCGCAGCAGCAGCACCGCGATGACCATCCCGGCGACGACGTTGAAGAGGAACGCCGGGCCGACCGACTGGTGTCGAACCCCGCCGAACCAGAGCTTGAGGTGGTCCGCCGCCGACACCAGCAGTGCCAGCGCGCCCAGTGCTCGCCAGACCATGTCGCTCTCCTTCTCCCATGCGCCCGGCCGGTCCCCCGGGACGTCCGGTCGTGAAGACGGTCCAGGGTGTCGCGAAGTTCAGTGCTGCCCTGCTTGCCGGGGTGTTGAACACCGGGTCCAGCTGCACTCGTGGTGTTGGCTAGTGCCATCACGGTGGGCTATCTCGCCACAGTCGCGGTCGGCGTGGTCATTCCTCCTGACAGCAGCCACCTGAGCCGCGGCGGACCGACCAAGTCACCGTGAAAGTGAGCGCATGAGACACCAAATCACCGTCCACCGGAATGGGCGCCGCTACCAGGTCCGCGCAGTCAAGCGCGGATCATCGCTGCGGGGCGCCCCCCTGGATGGAGGGATCGAGATGCTTCTGTTGGCGCCCTTGGCCTTCGCATTCTTTTGGTGGCAGGACCGCCAAGACCGATACAAGGTCGGCGTCCTTCTCATGCCCAAGGGCACTCTCAACTTGGGCCGTCAGGTGATCTACAAGGAGATGCTTGCCCGAGGGATCGATCCGAAGTCCCGGGTGGACCAGCTCTTGGAGGAGGTTCGAGAGGGGCGATTCGACAACGCCAGTCGGTGGAGTCTGCGGCCGGCCCCATAGGCGCCCCCCGCGCGGCTTGACCGTTCATCCACCACCCGAAGCTCAGCTCGTGCAGGCTTTCCCAGACGGGGGGCGAATGCTTCTCGCCGTCGGTCGTCAGAACCTTGCCCGGATCAATCTCGGAGACGGCGAAGGTCTGCAGAATCGGTTCCAGAGAACAACTCGCGATTCGACATCGATGACGGTGAGGGCGTGCTGGCTGAACCAGTCGGTCCTGCAGGGATCGATGAGAGCCGTGGGTGCCTCCGCGGGACCGGTCAACCCGACGAGGACGGGGGCCGTGCAACCCGCGAGCACCATGATGCCGACGGCCATCCCCGACAGCCTCAGTCCACCTGCACTGAGCTTCTCCACTCGCGCATGGTGCCACGGGTGGATCGCCCACCGGGTCCGTTAGAGTGCGCGACCTATGGAGATCCGGCAGGTCGAGACCTCCTCGGCGAGTGGCGCCGAGTTCTTGGTCGTGGCGGTACCCACCGGGACTCCCCTCCGCGTCAGTGTCGCCCCAGACAGCACGATCGTCGGCAATCTCATCTGGATGCTCTACGTCGGCGTCCGCGAATCTGTCGGAGCCGCTTGGAAGGTCGGCGTCTTCAGGAGAAATGTAGGCAGATTGCGCAGGGACAAACTCGTCATGCGCCAGGTACTTGAACGCGGCGCCAACCCTGACCGAGCCCTGGTCGACCTTCTCGACCGTACCCGCAGCGGAGAGTTCGACGCGCCGCAGTAAAGGCGGGTCGCGCACCGGCCATAGACAAGCAGGTCAGCTCGTGCCGCGGATACGAAACCGAACCCAGGGATCCCCCGACCGCGCTCGTCCTGGTGGGGATGCCGGGCGGGAGGGTAGCGCTAGCTGATGGTGAGCTTTCGGATGCTGGTGTACCCGGTCGCGATGCGAGTCGTGGCGTACCGGCGCACTCGGACCTGCCAAGTGCCACGGGAGGTGAGCTTGAAGGTTCCGGCGGCGGCGCCGGTGGTGCCGAGATAGCCCGTCGCCACGGTGGTCCACGTCGTGGTCCCCAGGCGCCGGACCTGCACGGCGATGCGGGCACCCGACTCGTATGGGGCGGCGGTCACCCGGGCGGTGACGGGGGCGTAGGCGCGGGCATAGGACGCTACGGAGTACCAGGACACCGTGCCGACCGAGGTGATAGCACGCTCGGGCAGCGTCAGGGTGCGCCCCGGCACGGCGGAGGCGACGAGGGCCCGCAGCCGCCCGTTGGCGGTGTTCGCGAACCGCAGCGCTGCCTTGCCGGTGCTGTCAGTGCGGGCCGTCGCGATGGTGGTCCACGTGGTGGTGCCGGCCACCTTGCGCTGCAGCGTGACAGGGACATTCGCGGCAGCGCGGCGCGGCTGGCTGGTGCTGACCAGGTCAGCCACGTTCACGACCGCGGTCAGCGCGGCGTTGTACGCGCCAGTTGCCGGTGCGGTGTAGGTGGCTGACCTGTCGGCGTAGACGGTGGTGGGGAACGTCTCGACGGGTGCGGCCAGGTAGTTCTCCTGGGTGTTGACCTGCACCTCGAACCGTCCTGGGCCGGCCGCCTGCGGGATCGTGGTGATGGTGGTGGCGAACGACTTCTCGTCCTGGCACACCACACCGGACGTGTACCCGTTGAGTCCCGCGGGGTCGTAGAACGCGAAACCGCAGATGGAGAACGTCAGCCCGGCGGGCGCGGTGCCCTTGATGGTGACCGGGGACTGGACGCCGACGACCAGCGGGGCGGCCGTGACGGTCTCGTGGAAGGCGACAACGACCAGCGGCACGTCGATGGACGATCCGATGGGCGTCCCGTACGGGTCCAGGAGCTGGACGTCCACGCTGGTCGTCCCGGCCGGCAGCATGGACGCGGGCAGGGTGACGGACGTCGACGAGTCGGTGAACGTGACGGGGAAAGTCACCGGGGCGGCGGTGCCGACGCGGACCTTCAGCGAGGTGGGGTTCGCCCCCGGCGTCGGGTACGGGCCCTGCGAGGTCACGTTCAGCGGGACGGAGGTCCCGGCCAGGAAGGGGCCGTAGGTGACCCCGGTCAGCGAGGGGACGTGGCGGACGGCGACGATGCCGAGGTACTTCGGGATGCCGTACTGCCCTGCCGCGGTTTTGCCCTGGACCGTCAGCTCGTACCCTCCGGCGGGCAGGGCCGTCACGTCGAGAGGGACGGTGCCGGTCGTGGCTCCGGAGGCCGGGTCGGGGGCGCCCCAGGTCCCGGTGAACACTGCCGCGTCCTGCGGGGCTCGCGACAGGCGCAGGGTGGCGCGCACCGTCTCGCCATCGGTGCGCGCGGTGGGTGAGGTGAGTGTCCACGTGCCGGTGGTGTCGAGGACGCCGGGGCCGTACGTGGCGGTGATGGCGGTTGGCGTCGCCTGGGGGCTGGCGGCGGCAGCGAACGGCGAGACGGGTGACTGGTAGGTGGTGACCACGCGCCCGCTGTAGGTCGGGTTCGCGGTGCCCGGGTTGATCGTGGCGACCGCGGACACGTTCGCGTCCGGCCACGCTGCGGCTTGGGTGGTCGGGTCGAACGTCCAGATGAGTGTGCACGTGACTGGGCAGTCCTGCGCGGTCACGGTCTGAGCAGCCAGGACCGTGCTTCCGGTGTTGTTCGCGATCGTTGCCCCGGAGTTTGGCTTGGCGGTGTACCCGACGTCCATGCTGACGGTGACGGAGGGGTCGGTGTTCATGGTGACGTCGGCCTTGACGGTGAACGGCCCGGTCAGGGGCACGCCGGCCGCGCTCAGCGGCTCCAGGGTGACGGTGGCGGGCCCGTCGGCGGCGAACGCGGCGGCTGGGATCCCTACCGCGGCGGCCGCAAGAGTGGCGACCAGCAGTGAGCGCAGGTAGCGGGTCATCATTCTCCGTTCGCAAAGGCGCGCCGTAGGCGGCTGCGCCGAAGGTACGGGATACGGCCTCCGCCTGCGACTGGTTCGCCCGGATTGCATCCGAAATGTGGAGTCTGTGACCACGCCGTGCCTGTGCGCTGGTCTAGCGCATCGGGGCTGCCTGACATCGAGAAGCGCGCAACTCGGCAGCCCCTAGCCGGACGGCGCTCACGCGAGTCACACCCCCGTTGCCACGACGTCCCCGCCCACCGCGACGGCGCTCCAACTCGATCCCTCGAACCCCAGCGCCCGCCGGGAGGGGCCGACACAATGGGAGTTATGCCCGACCGCAGCGCACGCGCAAAGCCGATGGCGCCCCTACCCGGCGCCGCGCCGGGCATTCAGCCGTTCGTCCACCTGACCCCCATCAGCACACCGGACGCCGCGCGCTATGCACTGGCCGCCGAGGCGGAGACCAGTGTCCTGGACCCGGCGGGGATGCGCCGGCTGTGGGTGCGAGACCTGAGCGCCCTGGTTGCCCTGGTGCTGGCCGTGCTGATGGCGGTGCTGGCCGTCAGGGGCATCGCATACGGCGAGTCTGAAGACGTGCTGCCCATCCTGGTGCCGTTCATGATCGTGGTGAACTTGGCGAACGCCAGCTCTGTGTTCTTCCCCGCAGCCCTGTGCCGGGCCTTGCCCGCGCCCGGTGTCATCCCCAAGTTACCGGCCGCCCGGTGGCGCTGGTACCGCCAGCTCCGCCAGGAACCCACCACCGCGGCTCCCTCGGGCGCGTGGCCGCCCGGCGCCGAGGCGTACGCGCTGCTCTCCGGCGCCGCCAGCGTGCACTCCGTTGCCGCCAGCTGGTTGTGCGAACGCGCTGGGCTCCCAGCCGTCGTCGGTGCCGCCTGGATCGCCTCGCTCCGAGGACAGGGCTGGCTCAACGGGGGCGGACGCACCCTCGGGCTGGCGTCGCTGCCCGAAACTCACCTGCAGGTCACCCCCGCCGGACGGGCCGCGCTGCAGGCTGAGCGCGCCCGCATCACCGCACTCGCCGCCGGCTGAAGCTCGCGGCAAGAATGGCGTGGCTGACGAGTCATCCACCGTGAATCCGGGCGGCAGATCCGGACGTTCGTTTGGCGTGAAGGTCGGCCGAGGGTGGGGAGGTCAGGCCCTCGTCGCGCGCCGGCGCCGGCGGACGGCGTCGATGCCCAACACGAGCCCGAGCCCGATGCCCAGGACGATCGCCCAGGGAACCCAGAACCCCAGCGACGTGGTGTGGACGTCTGAGTTGTTGGCGGGTCCCCAGCCGACGAACGCGACGCAGATGGCCCAGGCGGCCGGTGCCACCACCAGTGCGCGACTACGAGGGAGGAGCAGTGCGGCGATGATCACGATCGAAAGGAAGACGATGTCCATGTGACTTCTCCTGTCTGGTGGCGCCGTGCCACCGGATCTCGAGGATGCGCTGGCGGAGCCCGCCGTGTCGTCAGGTGGTGAGCCGATTGTTGCGCGCCCCCGATCAGCCCGTGGACGGACCTACGATCCACTGCGAAGGGGAGGTCCCAAGGGCCGAGCCGCCCTACAGTCGGCGTGTGGATCCGGCAGTGGTCACGCGAATGCGGCTCGCGGCGTCAAACCCTTGGGTCGTCGATGGCGCTCTGGCCGGCGCGCTGTCTGTCGTGGCACAGGTGCAGCTTCCAGGGCATTCGCCTTGGTGGGTGCGGGTCGCGATGCTGGCGACGACGGCAAGCCTGGCTTGGCGCCGGGCGGCGCCGCTGCCAGTTTCGGTAGCGGTGGCAGGGTCGGTCGCCATCATGGGGCTGACCGCGGATCCCCCCTCGGTCTTCGGCGAGTACTTGGCGGTGATGCTCGCCGCGTTCACGGTCGCGGAGTGCTGCCGGCTCCGCGACGCGGCGGCGGGTCTAGGGGTGCTGCTCGCCGGCATCGTCGCCCACGATTGGCGGTCCCAGCAGTTCGGAGGACTGTCGGGATTCGTCAGCGACAGCGCGATTCCCGTCGTCATCTGGCTGGTCGGCCGCGCCGTCCACCTCCAGCGTTCCCGGGCTGACCGGTCTCAGGCACTCATCCAGCAGTTGGAAGTCGAGCGCCAAGAACTTGCCCACGTGGCCGTGGCCGCCGAGCGAGCTCACCTTGCCCGAGAGTTGCATGACGTGGTGACGCACAGCATCAGCCTCATGGTGATCCAGGCGCAGGGCGCCCGTCGGGTGCTCGGCGACAAGCCAGAAGAGGTCAGCACCGCCCTGGAGGTCGTGGAGTCGGCGGGACGCGAGACCCTGACCGAGATGCGACGCCTGTTGGGTCTCCTCCGCGAGGAAGACTCCCTCCCGCGGGCGCCGCAGCCCGGACTCGCTGACCTACCGCACCTCCTCGATCAGGTGCGCTCAGCGGGCCTCCCCGTGACCGTGACGCAATCGGGCACTCCCGGCACGCTGCACCCCGGTATCGACCTCGCGGCATACCGGATCGTGCAGGAGGCCCTCACGAATAGTCTCAAGCATGCGCGGCCAGCCACCGCGAGGGTCGAGATCGCCTGGCAGGCCAACGGAATCGAGGTGAGCGTGACTGACACGGGTGAGGTGAGCGCAAGCGTGGCCCGCGACGGGCGCGGTCTCCTGGGGATGCGCGAGCGTATCGCCGCGTACGGCGGGGAGATCCAGACCGGGCCCGCCGCCTCTGGCGGATTCAGGGTGTGGTGCCGTCTTCCGGGTGAGGTCGGGTCGTGACCATCCGCGTGCTCATCGCAGACGACCAGGAGATGGTGCGAACCGGTTTCCGGATGATCCTGTCCACCGAGCCCGACATGGCGGTGGTGGGCGATGCCAAGGATGGCCGGGAGGCGGTTGCCGCTGCCGCGCGGCACCGGCCCGACGTGGTGCTCATGGACATCCGAATGCCGATCCAGGACGGCCTATCGGCCACACGCGAGATCTGCTCGGGCGCGGCTGACGGTCCCGCGGTGGTCATCCTGACGACCTTCGACGACGACGCATACCTTTACGACGCACTGGCTTCCGGGGCCAGTGGCTTTCTACTCAAGGATGCCTCTGCCGACGATCTGGTCAGTGCCGTTCGCATCGTCGCCAACGGCGGCGCGCTGCTGGCTCCCGCGGTGACCCGTCGCGTGATCGATCGCGCGACGCGTCATCGGACGTCGTCGGACGATTCCTCGGCGGTGTCACGTCTGAGCAAACGTGAGTGCGAGGTCCTGCGGCTCATGGCCGACGGGCTGTCCAATGCCGAGATCGCGCGGACGTTGGTCGTCGGGGAGGCCACCGTCAAGACCCATGTCGCCCGGGTACTCCAGAAGCTCCCAGCGCGTGATCGCGTGCAGGCCGTGATCACCGCCTTCCGGTCTGGGCTGGCCTACGAGCCCCGCTGAGGGATGCCCTTCGGGGGCCCTGGGTCTTGGCCTCCTCGGGGACGAAGATTGCCGGCAGACCCGTCAGACCGCGGACCGCGGTCGTCAGTGGTCGAGTCTCAGTGATCCAATCGCACTGCCGTGGTGGCGGGCGCGCTGAACGCCGTGAGGAACCGATCGCGGAACGCATCCATCCGCCAGGTCGGCGCGCCCTGGCCGGGACGCAGGCCGTCCTGCCAGCCCCAGCCGCCGACCCGCTGAGTCACGGCCGGGTCGTGGGCCACCAGGGTGATCGGCACCCGGTGGCTCGCGCCGGGCCCTGAGACCACCGTCGCGGGTTGGTGGTCGCCGAGCACCACGAGCACGAGGTTGTCGTCATGGACGGATCGCACGAACGACACGAGGCTCTCGAGCGAGTAGGAGATCGACTGTCCGTAGGCCGCGCGCAGCGACGGCGAGTCGCTCCAAGCCTGCGCCTTGGTCCGGGCGTGTGCCTCGATGGTGCCGAACACCCTGCCGTCTCCGACCGACGACCAGTCGACCATCGTCGGGAGCGGAGCCCACGGGAGATGGCTCGTGACGAGGTCGATCTCGGCCATCACCGGACGACGTGACCCGCTCGACAGCTCCCGGTCGGCGAACGCCTTGAGGGTGTACTGGTCCGGCATCGGCGCGTACCCGAACGCCGGCCCGGCATACCCCACGTTGGTGGCGTCGTAGAGCTGGTCGTAACGGTAGAAGGACCGTCCCTGGGGCCAGTCGCCCCGGTCCGCGGGCGAGTCGCCGACCGTGCGCCAACCGGCCCGGCGGAAGGCTGCGCTGAGGGTGAGCCGGTCGGTGCCGACGAGCTGGTCGTAGCGCTGCTGGCTGTCGACCCACACGCCTGCCTGGAGGGTGGAGTGGGCCAGCCAGCTGATGCCCCCGAAGGTCGGCGAGTCGAGCCAGGCGCTGCGTGAGGTATAGCCGGCGGCCCGCAGCTGAGCCGTCCCCTGGTCCAGCGTCGAGGACACGGCCGCCGACTCCGGGGTGCCGGTGACCGCCACCTCGCCGTAGGCCTCCACGAAGACGATGAGGACATCCTTGCCTCGCAACCCGGACACGAGGTCGCCCGGTGGGGTGGTCGCGAACGGGTCGTGTGCGATCGTCTGCGCGAAGACCGCTCGGTCGCGCACCGCGGCGCGCACCTGGCCCACGTGGTCGGCGACCAGCCCGACCGACGGGGTGGCCGCGAGCGGCAGGCCCGGGCCGACCTGGACGTGGGCGACGGCGGCCACGAGCCAGCCGGTCGTCAGGGCTACCAGTGCAACGGTCCAGCCACGTCGGTGCCGGTCGAGCGACGGTCCCAGGTGTCGCACCCCGAGCCGCGCGGACCAGGGCACGCCGCCGAGGACGGCGAGGACGAGCAGCACCGCGCCGACGACGGCCGTCGTCCCGACGGCCCCACCCGCCGAGTCGTGGACCAGACCGCTCGCGTCGCGCAGGTAGGTCCAGTCCGTCACGACGTTGAAGGGTCGGCTGAGCGCGGAGGTGAAGCCGAGGTCGAGGATCTTGACGATCGTCAGCATCGCGAGGACCGCGCCGCCCAGCAGGGCCGCCGCGTCTCGCCAGCGGGCGGGCAGCACGAGGACCACGGCCACCACCAGGACCGGTTCGAGCGGCAGGCGGAGCAGCCAGTCGAGAGGCTTTCCGACGGCGTCTTCCGGCGCCACGAGCACCGCCCACACGACCAGGCCGGTCCCGATGGCTGCCACCACGCCGGCCCGCCGAGCGACGCGGACCCACCTGGACGCCTGGCTCACTCGGGCACCGAGCACTGCCGTCGGGCAGGCCACTGGCGTCGGGCCGATCACTGCCGTCGGGCCGGCCACAGCTCGGCCACCTGCGTCCCGAACGACCAGGCCAGGAGTCCGAGTGCCAGCGCCGCGCAGGCGAGGGAGACGCCGCGCGGCAGCACCTGGGCGGCGGCCACGGTGAGCACGACCCCCTGCAGTGCGGCAACGGCCTTGCGCCAGTAGCGAGGTGGCACGGCACCTGCGAGCCAGGGCGCGGCCCAGGTGGCCACCAGGAAGGCGTAGCGGAACACGCCGATCGCCAGCACCCACCAGCCGATCACCGGGGCGGCCGTCACGCTGAGGACGAGGATGAGGAAGGCGTCCACCTCCAGGTCCATCCGGGCTCCGAGCGGCGTGGCCGTCAGCGTGTGCCGGGCCACCGCACCATCCACCGCATCGAGTGCCAGCGCCACGGCCGCGGTCAGCACCAGCATCGTCAGCTGCCCGGGGTCCGCGAGCCCCCCGGGTGCGACAAGGGACTCTCCGGTCAGCGCCGCGACGACGCAGGCGAGCGTCCCCCGCGTCACGGTGACGTGGTCCGCCGGCCCCAGGCGTCGACCGTGCTCGGCCAGGGCCCGCGTCAGGAGCGTCCATCCGAGGACGGCGCACGCGAGCGCGACCACCACCCCGGCACCGTGCACCTCCGCCGCCCACAGCAGCCCGCCCAAGAGCACCAGCTGGGTGGCGGCGCTGCGAACCGGGAGGCCGGAGTGCACAGGAGGGCGTGAGCGCACTGGAGGTCCTGAAGACACGTTGAGGCCCGGTCGCGCAGGCGCGGCCGACAGGTCCGCGGCGGACGACAGGTCCGGGGCTGGGAACCCGCGCACCACACCTCCCTCTGTCGCAGCGTCTGACCTCTAGACGGAGCATCGCGCACCCGGGTTCACCAGCGTCGACGACTCCCCTGCCGGTCATCGGCCCGCTCGCTAGGGTGGGCTCGTGTCCGCCGCAGCCCGCGCGTTCTGGCTGGCCGAGCCCGGGGTCGGCCAGATCCGGCCTTCGGCGCTTCCCGCGCGTGGACCCGGCGAGGTCCTCGTGCGAACCCTGTGCTCGGGGATCAGCCGCGGCACGGAGACCCTCGTCTTCGGGGGTCGCGTCCCGCAGAGCCAGTATGCCGCGATGCGAGCGCCCTTCCAGGAGGGCGACTTCCCGGGGCCGGTGAAGTACGGCTACCTGAACGTGGGTGTCGTCGAGGAGGGCCCGTCGCACCTCCTCGGCAAGACGGTCTTCTGCCTCTTCCCCCACCAGACCAGGTACGTCGTCCCGGTGGAGGCCGTCGCGGTCGTGCCGGACGGCATACCTCCCGAGCGCGCGGTGCTGGCGGGGACCGTCGAGACGGCGGTCAACGCCCTCTGGGACGCCGCGCCCCTGGTCGGTGACCGGGTCGCGGTGGTGGGCGGCGGCATGGTGGGGTGCTGCGTCGCACGCCTCGTGTCCCGGGTGCCCGGGGTCCGCACGACGCTGGTCGACGTCGACCCGTCGCGTGCCACCATGGCGCAGGCGCTGGGAGTCGACTTCGCCACCCCGGAGGCAGCCGAGCGAGGCAGCGCCGACTTGGTCCTGCACACCAGCGCCACGTCGCAGGGTCTCGAGCTGTCGCTGGACCTGCTCGTCCCTGAGGGCGAGGTGGTCGAGCTCAGCTGGTACGGCGACACCGAGGTGCGGCTCGCCCTCGGCGGCGCCTTCCACTCACGTCGCCTCGGCATCCGCGCCAGCCAGGTCGGGTCCGTGGCGCCGGCGCGACGCTCGCGGCGCACCCCGGCGGCCAGGCTGGCCCTGGCCGTCGAGCTCCTGCGGGACCCTGCGTTCGACGCCCTCGTCACCGGTCGCTCGACCTTCGACGAGCTCCCGGCCGTCATGGCCGGCCTCCACGACGGGAGCCTCCCGGCGATCTGTCACGTCATCACGTACGACGAGGGGTAGACCGTGTTCAGAGTGACCGTGCGGGACCACATGATGATCGCCCACAGCTTCCGCGGCGACGTCTTCGGACCGGCCCAGGCCCTGCACGGGGCCACCTACGTCGTCGATGCGACGTTCCACGGCGAGAGCCTCGACGAGGACGGCATCGTCGTCGACATCGGTCGTGCGGGGGCCCAGCTGCACGAGGTCCTCGCCGACCTGACCTACACAAACCTCGACGACGACCCGACCCTTGCCGGCGCGAACACCACGACCGAGGTCCTGGCCCGCGTGGTCGCCGACCGACTGGCCGACCGTGTCCACGCCGGTGAGCTCGGCGACTCGGCCCGACGTGTCAGTGCCATCACCGTGACCCTGTCCGAGTCACCGGTGGCATGGGCGAGCTACGAGCGGACCCTGTGACCACCGTGCACGTCGTCCTCCCGGACACCGTTACCGACCCTGCTCGGCCCAGCGGTGGCAACACCTATGACCGCAGGGTCTGTTCGGAGCTCTCGGGGCTCGGCTGGTCGGTGCGCGTCCACCTCGTGCCAGGACCCTGGCCACACCCCGGCGCACGCAGCGAAGCCGCGCTCGCCGCCGGGCTCGCCGCCCTGCCACGGGACGCCGTCGTCCTGCTCGACGGACTCGTCGCGTCGTGGACACCCGAGGTCGTCGTGCCAGAGGCGGCGCGCCTCAGGGTGGTGGTGCTCGTGCACCTGCCCCTGGGGCACCCCACGTCGTGGCAGTCGCGCGAGCCCGAACGCGCGGAACGGGAACGGGCTGTCCTCACGGCGTCAGCGGCGGTCCTGGCCACCAGCGAGTGGACGAGGCGCTGGCTGCTGGACCACTACGACCTGCACCCGGACCGCGTGCACGTGGCCGCGCCGGGGGTCGACCTGGCCATCCCGGCCACCGGTAGCGAGTCCGGTAGCGAGCTGCTCTGCGTCGCGGCCGTGGTCCCAGCCAAGGGTCACCGCGAGCTGCTGGACGCCCTGGCGACCCTGGGCGACCGTTCGTGGCGACTCGTCTGCGCAGGGTCGCTGGACCTCGACCCCGATCACGTCGCGTCCCTGCGAGTGCGGTGCCACGACGCGGAGATCGCCGACCGGGTCACCTTCGTCGGCCCGCTCACCGGCCGCGACCTGGACGATGCGTATGCCGCGGCCGACGTGCTCGTGCACCCGTCGCGGATGGAGACGTACGGCCTCGTCGCCACGGAGGCGCTGGCCCGCGGCCTCCCGGTCATCGCGACCTCCGTGGGAGGCATCGCCGAGGCGCTGGGCACGGCTCCGGACGGCACCACGCCGGGCCTGCTCGTGCCACCGACCGCGGCGAGCGAAGGCGCGGCGGACGTCGGCGCGGCGGACGGGCTGGGCCGGGCGCTGCGGTGCTGGCTCGAGGACGCAGGGCTGCGCGAGCGACTGCGCACGGCTGCCACGGCGCGCCGGACCACCTTGTCGCCGTGGTCGACCACGGCAACGCAGGTCGCCGCCGTGCTCACCCGGGTGGCGGCATGACCCTCGCCGTCGGCAGCCCCTACGTCCGCGGGGCATCCTGGCCCACCACGTGCCGGCGGCAGGCACTGAACCGCGGCCACGCGGCCTACGTCATGGTCGGTGGAGGTCCCGGGAAGGAGGCACCCGTCTTGGCCATGACCGCAGGTCGGTTCGCCGTGTCGCGGGCGGCGGGTCCCCTATCAGCGCTGGCACGGCGCGCCGGCGCGTCACCGCTGACGCCTCGGCTCGGCGCTGTGGCCGTCCTGGGCTTCCTCGGGTGGCGGCTGGGTTTCGGCCCGTCCCTGCACGCCCTCGCAGCCATCGACGGGTGGTCCCTCGGGACGGCGATGGCGCTCACCGCGCTGACGACCCTGTGCTGCGCCTGGCGGTGGAGCCTGGTCGCCGCCGGACTCGGCGCCACCGTCCCGCTGCCCCGCGCGGTGGCGGCCTGCTATCGCTCCCAGTTCCTCAACACGGCGACCCCCGGTGGGGTCCTCGGGGATGTGCACCGCGGGGTGCGCCACGGGCGTCAGCACGGCGACACGGGTGCTGGCGTCCGGTCCGTGTTCTGGGAGCGCACCGCGGGCCAGGTCGTGCAGGGAGCGATGGCCTTGGCGGTGCTCACCCTGCTCCCGTCTCCCGTGCGACCGTTCCTGACGTGGGCGTGGCTGACGATGGCCGTGGTGGTGTGCGTCCTCGTCGGGTGGCTCGCCGCCCGGCGGTCGGCGGGACGCCCGCCGAGTGCGCTGGCCGCCAGGATCCTGGCCGAATGCCGTCGTGGCTTGGGTGTGCGGCGCACCTGGCCGTGGGTCGCGCTGGCTTCGGCACTGGCCGTGACGGGGCACGTCGCCACCTTCCTCGTGGCGGCCCGCACCGCTGGGGCCACGGCGCCGACAGCACAGCTCGTGCCCCTCGCCTTCGTGGTGCTCGTGTCCATGGGCGTGCCCCTGAACGTCGCCGGGTGGGGACCGCGCGAGGGCGTCGCCGCATGGGCCTTCGGGGCCGCCGGACTCGGCGCGGGAGCCGGCCTGTCGACCGCGGTGGTCTACGGCGTGCTGGTGTTCGCTGCCAGCCTGCCGGGGGCAGTCCTGCTGCTCGTCGCGCGATCGGGGCGCGCTCGACGCGCTGGACGCGCTGAAGGGGCTCGGCGCGCTGAAGGGGCTCGGCGCGCTGAAGGGGATCGGCTCGCTCGGCCCGCTCGGGCCAGGGACTCGGTTGCCGTGGAGCAGGCCCGTGCCTGAGCGGCCATACACCCTGCTCAGCTGCAGCATCTCCCTCGATGGGTACCTCGACAGCGCCTCAGCGGGGCGCCTGCGGCTGTCGAACGACGCCGACTTCGACCGCGTCGACGCCGAGCGGGCGGCCAGTGACGCCATCCTCGTCGGCGCCGGCACGATCCGCGAGGACGACCCCCGGCTGCTCGTGCGTTCCGCGCAGCGGCGGGCGCAGCGCGTGGCCCGCGGTTGTCCACCGTCGCCGGTCAAGGTGACGGTGACCAGGGGTGGACGCCTGGACCCGGACGCCGCGTTCTTCCGCCTGGGCGACGGCGAGAAGCTCGTCTACTGCCCCAGCCCGACGGCGGACGCCGTTCGACGAGGGCTGGGCGGCCTGGCCACGGTCGTCGATGGCGGTGAGCCGGTCACGGTTCGCGGGGTCGCCGAGGACCTCCACGTCCGCGGTGTGCAGCGACTCATGGTCGAGGGCGGAGGGTCGGTGCTCACGCAGTTCCTTGCGCAGGACCTCGCCGACGAGCTCCAGCTCGTGGTCGCACCCGTCTTCGTCGGCGATTCCCGGGCGCAGCGTTTCGTGGGGGACGGCGGTTTCCCGTGGTCGGACGGGCACCGGGCACCACTCGCCGAGGTTCGCAAGATCGGCGACGTCGCCCTGCTGCGCTACGCCCTGTCCGCGCGGTTCCGCCCGGACCCGTCGGACGGGCAGCACCGACCCCGATGACCCGCGGCGTCGCTGGCACACTGCGTCCATGACGTCCTGGTCCATCCAAGCCCTGGGCTGGGCAGGTTCAGCCCTGCTCATCTTCTCCCTGCTCCAGCAGCGGGTGCTGCGCTTCCGGGTGCTCAACCTCACGGCGAGCTGCACGCTGGTGCTGTTCAACGCGATGCTGCACGTCTGGCCGATGGTCGGCATGAACACCGTCACGGCCGGCATCAACGTCTGGATGATCATCAAGCTGCTGCGCGAACGCGGCGACGACTCGGTCTACGAGGTGGTGGCTGTCGGTCCCGACGAGTCCTTCCTGCAGCACTTCCTCAAGGTCCAGGGCAAGGACATCGCCCGGTACTTCCCGCAGTTCGACCCTGCCGACCTGCGCAGCGGCCGCAGCGCCTACCTCGTCGAGCGGGGCAACGAGACCGTCGGGGTGGTCATCGTCCGGGATGCCGGCGACGGCGTGGCGCAGGTGGAGCTCGACTACGTGACCCCTCGCTTCCGCGACTTCTCCCCCGGCGAGTTCGTCTACCGCGGCAGCGGGATGTTCCGGGGCAAGGGGATCCGGCGGATCGTGACGCCACCCGGCATGGTCAACCCGTACTACGCGCGCCTCGGTTTCCGCGAGGAAGGTGACCACTGGGTCGCCGACCTGGCCTGACCTGGCCAGGCGCGCCGTCCGGCGCACCCCACAGGCACCACGAAGGCCCGGTCGCGAACGACCGGGCCTCGAGGCTGAACTGGCGTGTGAACACCGCGGTGGTGGAGGTGGCGGGAATTGAACCCGCGTCCACTGACGGGAATCCAGGACTTCTCCGGGTGCAGTGCGCTAAGGATTTTCTCGGCCCCAGTGCTCGCACGCACACGTCCACTGACAGGCCCAGTTGAGTAAGAGTCCCGCGCAGCCCCCCAACATGACTACGCAGCAAGTTCTCTAGCTGACGCCAGACACTGAGACGAGAACTAGCTCAGGCTGACGGACTTCGGAGCTCGCTCAGGCGGCGAGGGCGAAGTCGGTGCGCTTGGAATCGGCACCTATTGGTTTGCCAGGAGCGTTAACGAGATAACCAGGCATCCTCGACCCGCTTCCCCTGAAATGCCGACCAATGTCGAAACCGATCACCCCCGTGCTCCTGCGGGTGCAGGGGTGTTCACACGTCCACTGTTCAGTTGGTGTTGCTGTCGACCAGCCTACAGTCCAACAGCGACAGGCCCGCACGCATTTCCCGGCGGCCCCGCTAGACCACCGTGGTCAGGCCTCCTGCGCCACGAAGTCGTCCCGCGCGGCGAGGATCGTGCCGACATGCGTCTCGGCCCAGTCCGTGAGCACGGCGATCGGTCCCCCGAGCGACACCCCGAGCTCGGTGAGGGCATAGTCCACCCGCGGCGGTACCTGAGCGAAGACGGTGCGGGTGAGCAGGCCGTCACGCTCCATCGCGCGCAGCGTCTGGGTGAGCACCTTGGGCGCCACCCCACCGACGCGGGCCCGCAGCTCGGTGAACCGCAGCGGACCGCGCGCGAGCGCGCCGATCACGAGCACGGTCCACTTGTCGCCGATCCGGTCCAGCACCACGCGCGTGGGGCAGTCAGGGTCGAACGCGTTGCCTCGTCCCCCAGTCGGGGACGACAGGTCCGGAGGCGACAGGATGCCGCCGAGCTTCTTGGTAACCATGAGGTACTTATAGCACGTTGAAGTGCTCAGTTACCAATGGTTACTGTTACCCGACCAGAGACATCCACGGAAAGGCACCACCATGAAGATCGCCCTGTTCGGCGCCAGCGGCATGATCGGCTCGCGCATCGCGGCCGAGGCTCTGTCGCGCGGCCACGAGGCCACCGGCTACACGCGCAGCGGCTCCCCGCTGCCCGACGGCACCGTCACCACCACGGGCGACCTCGCCGACGAGACGGTCGTCAAGGAGGCTGCCACCGGCCACGACGTCATCGTGTCGGCGACAGGTCCGAGCCGCACCGGCGGGAGCCACGAGCCGTGGCTGGCCGCGGTCCAGAACCTCGTCGAGCACGCCAGCGGCGCACGGGTGCTCTTCGTCGGCGGCGCCGGGTCGCTCCTCACCGCCGGCGGCACGCGCCTGCTCGACTCCCCTGGCTTCCCCCGCGAGTACCTCGCCGAGGCCCGCGCCGGAGCCGCCGCGCTCGACCTCTTCCGCTCGGCGCCGGCCGACCTGGACTGGACGTTCTTCTCCCCTGCGCCGGTCATCGCGCCCGGCGCGCGCACCGGCTCCTACACCGTGGCGCTGGACACCCCCGCGGGTGAGTCGATCAGCGCCGAGGACTACGCGGTGGCCCTCGTCGACGAGCTTGAGCGCCCGCAGCACCGTCGGCAGCGCTTCACCGCCGCCAGCTGAACCCGCCGAGGTGACCCGGCGGCATACGAGCAGGTATGCCGCCGGGCCAGTCGCCGTTCGTCCGCATGGCGGGCGAGCCGTCTCACGAGTCGGGACCTGAATAGGATCGGGGGACGCTGCCCGTCCCCCCACCGGCCCCCGTCACCCCGGGTGCCGACCCCTGGAGGTCAAGTGTTCAGCAAGGTCCTGGTTGCCAACCGTGGAGAGATCGCGGTGCGGGCGTTCCGCGCCGCGACCGAGCTCAACGCAAAGACGGTCGCAGTCTTCCCCTACGAGGACCGCAAGTCCGAACACGTCCTCAAGGCCGACGAGGCCTACCAGATCGGCGACGAGGGCCACCCGGTCCGGGCCTACCTCGACCCCGAGGGCATCGTCCGGACCGCAGTCGAGGCCGGCGCCGACGCCGTCTACCCCGGCTACGGGTTCCTGTCCGAGAACCCCGACCTCGCCGAGGCCTGTGTCGAAGCGGGCGTGACCTTCGTCGGGCCACCCGCGTCGGTCCTGCACCTGACCGGCAACAAGGCCCGCGCCATCGCCGCCGCCAAGAAGGCTGGCCTGCCCACGCTCCAGAGCGCCGAGCCGAGCACGGACATCGACGCCCTCGTCGCGGCCGCCGACACCATCGGGTTCCCCATCTTCGCGAAGGCCGTCGCGGGCGGCGGCGGCCGCGGGATGCGGCGGGTGGAGCGTCGCGAGGACCTGCGCGAGTCGCTCGAGGCGTGCATGCGCGAGGCCGAGTCCGCGTTCGGCGACCCGACCGTCTTCCTCGAGCAGGCCGTCGTCAGCCCCCGGCACATCGAGGTGCAGATCCTCGCCGACGCCGCGGGCAACGTGATCCACCTGTTCGAGCGCGACTGCTCGGTGCAGCGGCGGCACCAGAAGGTCGTCGAGATCGCCCCCGCCCCGAACCTCGACCCCGAGCTGCGCGAACGCATGTGCGCCCACGCCGTCGCGTTCGCCAAGCAGATCGGCTACGTCAACGCGGGGACGGTCGAGTTCCTGCTCGCCCCCGACGGCAGCTACGTCTTCATCGAGATGAACCCGCGGATCCAGGTCGAGCACACCGTCACCGAGGAGATCACCGACGTCGACCTGGTCAGCTCCCAGCTGCGCATCGCCAGCGGGGAGACTCTGGAGGACCTTGGCCTGTCCCAGGAGACGTTGCAGATCCGCGGTGCGGCGCTGCAGTGCCGCATCACCACCGAGGACCCCGCCAACGAGTTCCGGCCCGACACCGGCCGGATCACGACCTACCGCTCGGCGGGCGGCGCGGGGGTGCGGCTGGACGGCGGGACGATCTTCGTCGGGGCAGAGATCGGCGCCCACTTCGACTCGATGCTGGTCAAGCTGACCTGTCGGGGCCGCGACTTCCCCACGGCTGTGCGCCGGGCCAGGCGTGCGCTCGCGGAGTTCCGGATCCGCGGGGTCTCGACCAACATCCCGTTCCTCCAGGCGCTGCTCGAGGAGCCCGACTTCCAGTCCGGGCGGCTGACGACGGCGTTCATCGACGAGCGCCCCGACCTGCGGACCGCGCGCGTCCCCGCCGACCGCGGCACCAAGCTGCTCACCTACCTCGCGGACGTCACCGTCAACCAGCCGCACGGACCGGGTCGGACGCGGGTCTCGCCGCGCTCCAAGCTGCCGCCGATCGACCGCACGAGTCCCCCACCGCCCGGCGCCCGCGACCGGCTCCTGCTGCACGGCCCGCAGGCCTTCGCCGAGGCGTTGCGCGCCCAGGAGGCGGTGGGTGTCACCGAGACGACCTTCCGGGACGCCCACCAGTCGCTGCTCGCAACCCGGGTCCGCACCCGCGACCTGATGCACGTCGCCCCGCACGTGGCCCGGCTGACGCCGCAGCTGCTCTCGGTCGAGGCGTGGGGTGGCGCGACGTACGACGTGGCGCTGCGCTTCCTGGCCGAGGACCCGTGGGACCGCCTCTCGCAGCTGCGCGACGCGATGCCCAACCTGCCGCTGCAGATGCTCCTGCGGGGCCGCAACACCGTCGGCTACACGCCGTACCCCACGCAGGTCACCGACGCGTTCGTCACGGAGGCGGCCCGCACCGGCATCGACATCTTCCGGATCTTCGACGCGCTCAACGACGTGGACCAGATGCGGCCCGCGATCGAGGCCGTCCGGGCCACCGGCACCGCCGTCGCCGAGGTGGCGCTGTGCTACACCGGCGACCTCACCAGCCCCGGCGAGAAGCTCTACACCCTGGACTACTACCTGAGGCTGGCCGAGCAGATCGCCGACGCCGGCGCGCACGTCATCGCCATCAAGGACATGGCCGGGTTGCTGCGCGCCCCGGCGGCACGCACCCTCGTCACGGCGCTGCGCGAACGGTTCGACCAGCCCGTCCACCTGCACACCCACGACACCGCCGGCGGTCAGCTGGCCACCCTGCTGGCCGCGATCGACGCCGGGGTCGACGCGGTCGACGTCGCGAGCGCCGCGATGGCCGGCACCACCTCCCAGCCGCCGATGTCGAGCCTGGTCGCGGCCACCGACGGCACCGCGCGGGCCACCGGCCTGGACCTCGGGGCCGTCAACGACCTCGAGCCCTACTGGGAGGCCGTGCGGCAGCTGTACTTCCCCTTCGAGTCGGGGCTCCCCTCACCCACGGGTCGCGTCTACACCCACGAGATCCCGGGGGGCCAGCTCTCGAACCTGCGCCAGCAGGCCATCGCCCTGGGCCTCGGTGACCACTTCGAGGAGGTCGAGGACATGTATGCCGCGGCGAACCGCATCCTCGGCAACATCGTCAAGGTCACCCCGAGCAGCAAGGTCGTGGGAGACCTCGCCCTCGCGCTGGTGGGCGCCAAGGCCGACCCCGCCGACTTCGAGGCCAACCCGACCAAGTACGACATCCCCGACTCGGTCATCGGCTTCCTGTCCGGCGAGCTCGGCGACCCGCCCGGCGGCTGGCCGGAGCCGTTCCGCACCAAGGCCCTGGAGGGTCGCACGACCAAGGCCCGGGTCACCGAGCTGAGCGAGGAGGACAGCGAGGCGCTCGCGGCGAGCCCCCGGCACACCCTCAACCGGCTGCTGTTCCCCGGGCCGACCCAGGAGTTCGAGCAGTCGCGCGACGCGTACTCCGACCTCGCCGTCCTCGGCACGCGCGAGTTCCTGCACGGGATCGAGGTCGGCTTCGAGCACGAGATCGACCTCGAGCCCGGCAAGCGGCTGCTGATCGGCCTGCAGTCCGTCTCCGACGCCGACGACCGCGGCATGCGCACCGTGATGTTCACGATGGGCGGTCAGCTGCGCCCCGTCCAGGTGCGCGACGAGCGGATCGCGGTGGACGTCAAGGCCGCCGAGAAGGCCGACCCGTCCGACAAGGGCCAGATCGCGGCGCCGTTCGCGGGGGTGGTGAGCCTGGCCGTCCAGGAGGGCGCGAGCGTCGAGGCCGGTGCCGTCGTGGCCACGATCGAGGCGATGAAGATGGAGGCCAACATCACCGCCCCGGTCGCCGGGTCGGTGCAGCGCCTCGCCATCGGATCGCAGCAGCAGGTGGAGGGTGGCGACCTCCTGCTCGTGCTCGGCTAGTGCTGATCCCACCCTCGGCACGACCCTGACCTGCGCAGATGTCGATTCCGGGTTACCGTCGAGGTGCGTGGTCAAGAAGCGGCTGCGTCATATGAGCACCACCCACAGAGATCGCACCCAACCGAGAGGGAGCCCATCATGGGACTGGATGACAAGCTCGACAACGCCATGGACAAGGCCGCCGGCGAGGCCAAGGAAGCCACCGGCAAGGCGACCGACAACGAGCGCCTCGAGGCCGAGGGCAAGGCCGACCAGGCCGGCGCCGACCTCAAGCAGGCTGGCGAGAAGGTCAAGGACGCCGTCACGGACTGACCCCCTGCTCAGGTATGCCGCGCGCGATCCGTTCGCGCGCGGCATACCTGTGCGTGGGGCTTGGTTCGCTGGGCTGGGTTCGTTGAGCTGGTTGGTGCGGTTACCCCCGCCTGGCGCGTGCAGCGAACTCGTCGAGCGCCGTGATGACGTCCTTGGCCAGGTACACGATGTTGCGCTGGATGCCGCTGGCCTTCTCCACGATCCCGGCTTCCATGAGCTGCCGTATCGCGTTGTCCGCGGCGGGCTGGGAGACGTTCGTGTGGTCCTGGATCAGCGCGGAGGTGATCGCGGGCTGGCTGATGAGGACTGGCAGAACCCGCCAGACGACGGCGTGCCTGCGCATGGTCAGGCGCGCCGTCCAGTCCTGATGGGCAGTGTTCAGGTCCTTGGCCAGGAGGCGTCCGTTGTCGACGGCGGAGAAAGACGCTTGCGCAAACCGTTCGACGATGGGACTGGGGTCGCCCTGCCTGTAGGCGGTGAGCGCGTCGAAGTAGGCGTCCGTGTCGTTGAGGAGTCCGGCGGAGACGGGCAGCGTTGTCTGTGTGGTTGCGCCGCCACCCTTGAGGAGGGCGTGCACGAGCGCCCGTCCGGTGCGGCCGTTGCCGTCGTTGAACGGGTGGATCGTCTCGAACTGGGCGTGGGCCAGGGCGGCTTGGGTCAGGAGTGGGATGTCGGTCCGTGCGGTGAATGCGCACAGGTCGTCGATGCTGGCCCTGACCCGGTCATGGTGCGGTGGGACGAACATGGCGCCGTGCGGGGTGGGTGATGCTCCGACCCACACCTGCTCGTCACGGAACCGGCCCGGGTTCGCGTGGTCCTGGCCACGCATGAGGGCCTCGTGGATGTCCAGGATCGTGTCTGGGGTGACCTTGTCGGCGAGGGCGACGGCTCGGTTCATGGCGTCGACATTCGCGGCGACGAGCGTGGCGTTGCTGCCGTGCTTTGCGATCCCGATCTCCGCCAGCGCGAGAGCGCGCGCTCCAGCGGTGATGTTCTCGATCTGTGACGAGGACGCTGACTCGGTGCGCAGAAGCACGGACGACAAGGGGGCGAACTCGCCATCGGGGAACATCATCGACAGTTCGGCGTCGAACCGTGCGATCGCGTCGCGGGCGTCGTCCGCCTCGGCTGCGACCTGGGCGTCGATCGCAAATGTCATGGTCGCGATGTCTGCGGGGACCGCGGCCTTGTACGTGCTGGTGATCCTGGCGCGCTGCGTGCGGGACAGGCGCTGAGACGCGTCCGACTTCCAGGGCACGTCGTCCCAAGTCAGCGTCAGCGCGGCCGTTGCAGTCACCCCATTACCCTTTCCTCGGTCAGCCCTTAGATAAGGTTACACGAGAAACCCTATCTTCGGCGTTGCCTTGGACAGGGTTCCGCAGGGGCTACCAGGAACCGCCCGAGCTCCCGCCGCCGCCACCGCCGGAGAAGCCGCCGCCCCCGCTGAACCCCGAGCCGCCCGAGCTGCCCGGGGTGCTGGTGAACGTCCCGCCCGCCGTCGTGGCGAAGGAGTCCATGTCCGCGGCGATGCCGTCGTAGTCGAAGGGACCTGCGCCGAGGTACCACAAGGGAGGAGCCAGGCTGTGACCTGCCGCGGCCGCGGACTCGGCGACCTGCCGGAACGTGGCGGCCCACTGCGAGACCACGCCGAACACGATGGCGTAGGGCAGGTACCGGCTGAAGATGTCCTGCGCCTCCTCCCACTTGATCTGGTTGGCCTCCGCCGTCACCAGGTACTGCTTGAAGCCCTCCGACTGGGCGTTGACCGCGCTGCCCTCGGCGGTGCGGGCGGCCATCCGGCGACCCAGGAACACGACGATGCCCCCGGCGAGGACCGCGCCCGCGACCAGCACGAAGCCCGGCGGGACCGGCGAGCCGGTGCCCGCTCCCAGCCGGGAGAGCGGCCCTCCGGCCCAGGCCGCCGCGAACACCGCCCCGAGCACGATGGCACCACCGAGACCCGTCCAGGTCCCGCGCTGGCTGGCGGGCGACCGGCGGAACCACCCGCGCCGCACGACCTCGTCGTACATCAGCTCCTGGACCCGCTGGAGCGTGGGCTTGAAAGTGTTCTTCAGGCTGGACAGCGTCCGCGTCGGGGCGTCGTCGAACAGACCAGCGAGGAGCGCCTCCTCGTACGGCAGGAGCGGTGTCTGGGCCTCTTGAGCCGTGGGCGTGGTGCGGGTGAGGCGCCAGTCCTTGCCGCGCAGGAAGCCGCCCTCCTCCTCCGCGATGGTCAGGTAGCCCCTGGCCGCCAGGTCGATGATCGTGGCCGAGACGTCGATCGTGTTGGCGACCTCGTCGATGACCGTGCCGACCAGCCCCGGCTGGACGCCGTCCGGCGGGGTGAAGCGGACCGTCACCGGCCCCGAACGGCCCCTCACGACCTGGCCGTCCTGTCCGACCCCCGGGGTCAGCCCCGGCACCAGCCCGGCAAACTGCTCGTCGCGTCCGCGCGTGTAGACCAGGGTGCCCATCAGCCCGGCCGCGAGCAGGGGCAGCGTCACCCCCGCCCCGAGTGACAGCAGCCCGAGGGCCTTGGAGGTGCCCGAGGTGACGACCGTGCCGTCCCCGGACACCTGGCCCTGGTGCAGGACCGGCTCGAGCGAGCCGAAGTCGGCGATCGGCAGCGAGGCCAGGATCGAGACCCCCCGCCCCTTGCCCGCTTCGGGGGCGCTGAACTGGGCACTCGGGCCGGGGGTCGCGGTGCAGCGCTGCGTCGACCCGAACTCGCCGATGAAGCACTCGGCCCGGTCGATCGGACTCGCCCCGGTGACCGTGGCGCTGACGTCCTGGTAGGTGTTGTCGTCGGACGCCGAAACCAGGTTGTAGTAGAGCTCGGCGTGGTCGGGGAAGCCGTTGACGTAGGAGCCGAGGTGGTAGCGCACGACGTAGGTCTGGGTGCCACTCACCGTCTGGTCGGGCCGCCCGACCCGGATCCGCACCGAGGACCCGTCGGTGGCGTCGTCGACCGACACGTCAGCCGGTGCCCCTGACGGAGAGGTGGCCGAGACGTCGGAGATGGGGTACTCGCGGTAGGTGTCCGGGCGGTCCTGGTAGCCGGTCCGCACCGTGACGAACCGCTCGATCCCGTGGCGGACCTCGCCGTCCGGGAAGTGCCAGGTGATGTGCTCGGCGACGTCCACCGAGCCGTCGTGGTTGACCCTGATGTCGACGTGGAACCGGGTGGCCAGGTCGTCGCTCGCCGCGGCCTGCGCGCTCCCCCCGGCCAGCACCATGGCCGCGAAGGCGAGCAGCAGGGCCAGCCCGGCGCCCGCGGCATACCGGTGCGTCCCCCCGCGCCCCCGCATGGTCTAGCGCCCGTTGCCCGAGGCTCGACGCGCCTGGCTGAGGGCGCGCTGGGTGTCCCTGGTGTCCTGACGCTCGCGCAGGGCGTGACGCTTGTCGTACTGCCGCTTGCCCTTGGCGATCGCGATCTCGACCTTCGCGTGGCCGTCCTTGAAGTACAGCTGGAGCGGCACGATGGTGTGCCCGGTCTCAGACGACTTCTTCATGATCTTGGCGAGCTCGGCGCGATGCAGCAGCAGCTTGCGACGCCGGCGCGGGGTGTGGTTGGTCCAGTTGCCGTTGACGTACTCGGGGATGTGCACGCCTTCGAGCCACAGCTCGTCACCGCGGAAGGTGCCGTAGCCGTCGATCAGCGACGCGCGCCCCATCCGCAGCGACTTCACCTCCGTGCCCATGAGCACGATGCCGGCCTCGAAGGTGTCCTCGATGAGGTAGTCGTGGCGCGCCTTCTTGTTGCTCGCCACCACCTTGCGACCCTGTTCCTTGGCCACTGCCCGTCCACGTCCTTCGATCTGCTGCTCCTCGCTGGTCGGGTGCCGACCAGCGAGGCAACGCTACCTGCCCGACGGGGTGTGCCCACCAGTGGATTTGCTCCCGGCGCCGACGGGTGCGACCTCGCCGTGGCGTGGGGCCCGTCCCGTCACAGCCAGCGGCGCGGGTCCCTGGGTATGCCGTCCTCGTAGGTCTCGAAGTGCAGGTGGCACCCGGTGGACTCACCGCTCGTGCCGACGTAGCCGATGATCTCCCCGCGGGAGACGCTGCCACTCTGCACGACATACCGGCTCATGTGGTTGTAGGTGGTGACCAGGTCGACCCCGCGGACGATGCCGTGGTCGATCATGATGCGGTTGCCGTAGCCACCGGTCCATCCCGCCGAGATGATCGTGCCGCTCGCGGCGGCGCGGATCGGGGTGCCGCAGTCGGCCGCGAAGTCGCGCCCGGCGTGCAGCCGCCAGTAGTGCAGGATCGGGTGGTAGCGCATGCCGAACTCGGAGGAGATCCACCCGTCCGACGGGCGGGAAAGGAATCCGCTCGAGGACGTGATCTGGGGTGGCACCCGCTGGCCGGCACGGCGCAGGGCGGCGGCGCGCGCCGCTGCGGCTGCTTTCGCGGCCCTGGCGCGCGCGATCAGCACACTCTGAAGCCTGGCCTGCTCCTTCTGTGCGGCGTCGAGCTGGGCCTGTTCGGCCTTCATCTGGGCCGCGAGGTTCGTGGACTGGGCGACCTGCTGGGCTGCGAGCACGTCCAGCGCCTGCTTGGCTGCGGCCGCCGCGGCCCGGGCCTGCTGGGCCTTCGCCAGTGCGGCCTCCGCCTGCTTCTTCGCGGCCTCGACCTGGACCTGGAGCGCCTTGATGTGGGCTTCCTGGGCGGTCGCGGTGGCCCTGGCTGTGGCCAGTCGGGACAGCGACTGGTTCTGCACGTCCATGAGCGTGTCGTTCATCGCGATGCGGTTGGCGAAGTCGTCGGGCGTGGTCGCGCTCAGGGCCACCGACAGCTGGCCCATCCCCTGGTCCTGGTAGAGCTGGGAGGCGAAGCGGGCCACGCGGGTCCGGCTCTGGGCGAGCTTGGAGCGGGTGGCCGTGAGCTCGTCGACGGCCCGCGCCTCGTTGGCTCGTGCGACGTCGAGCTGGACGGCCATCTCGTCGTTGTAGGTGTCCGCCTTCGACACGGCGGCGATGGCGCTGTCCAGGGCTGCCTGCGCGACCGGCAGGGCTGCCTGGGTGCGCCGCAGGGCGATGTAGGCGTCCTTGAGGTTGCTCGAGGTGTCCTCGAGCGCGCCCTTGAGGGCCTCGATCTCCTTGTCCACCTGCTTCTTGGCCTGGTTGGGGTCGGTGGTCCCGGGGGCCGCGGCACTGAGCGACGGCGACACGCCCGGAGCAGCCACCGACGGCGTCGCGACACCGAGGGAACAGGCCACGGCCAGCCCGAGGGCCGTCAGGCGGACACGATGAGACGCGTGACGACGCCGGAAGATTGCGCTCATAGGCCACATTGGTAACACACACCACACCTGTTTCTAGGGATCCCCGCCGTGAGTCCTCCGATGGACCGGGATGGGCGCCGGTCAGGCCCCGCGGCGGCGCCGCTCGGGGCCGGCTGCGTCCGCCGGTCAGACGCGCAGGTAGCGGCGCAGCGTGGCCCAGGAGGTCAGCACCGACACGACCAGCATGAAGCCGACGAGCCACGGGGCGATGAACCAGATGTCGGTCGTGCCGACCAGCGGAGCGTCCTGCAGGACCGCCGAGACGCGGGGCAGCAAGGAGTCGGCAGTCACCCACAGCCCGGCGATGGCCAGACCGGTGCCGGTGAGCGCTGCCAGGACCGTCTCCATGACGAAGGGCAGCCGGATGGTGAAGTTCGAGGCGCCGACCAGCTTCATGATGCCGGTCTCGCGTCGCCTGCTGAAGGCGGCCTGCCGGATGGTGGTCGCCATCAGCAGGACCGAGCACAGCACCATCAGACCTGCGAGGAACAGGGACCCGATGGTCACCACGTTCATCACGGTGAAGAGCTTGTCGAGCGTCTTCTGCTGGTCCTGCACCCGCCCGACGCCCGGTGCGCCCTGGAAGGCGCTCACGACGACGTCGTACTTCTTGGGATCGCTGAGCTGGACGCGGAAGTTCTGCGGGATGTCGCCGACCTGCAGGTAGTCCGACAGCGGGGAGTTGCGGTACTGCTCCTTGAACCGGTCGAAGGCCTGCTGCTCGGACTCGTAGTAGACGTTCTTGACGAGCGGCTTCATCTGGTCGAGCTGGGCCTTCAGCGCGTTCCGCTGCTCCACCGTCACGGCCTTGCCGCCGCAGTTGACGTCGAGCGAGTCCTTGCCGCACATGAAGATCGAGACCTGGATGCGGTCGTACCAGTAGCCCTTGAGGGTGTTGACCTGTCCCTGGGCGAGGAACCCGATGCCCATGAGGTAGACCGACACCATCGTCACCAGCATCACCGACACGGCGATGGACAGGTTCCGGCGCAGGCCGATCGCGATCTCGCTGAGCATGAACTGCAGTCGCATGGGGGTGGGTCTCCAGTGCTTTCCGGGGGCCGTGCTGGCTGGCGTCGGGTCAGGTCTGTCAGGGGTGAGGCGGGGGGCGAGCCGGACGGTCAGCTGCCGCTGCCGTAGACGCCCTTGTTCTCGTCGCGGACGATGTGGCCGTTCTTGAGCTCGACGACCCGCTTGCGCAGCTGGTCGACGATGTCGTCGTCGTGCGTGGCCATCACGATCGTGGTGCCGGTCCGGTTGATCCGGTCGAGCAGTCGCACGATGTCCAGGCTCGTGGTCGGGTCGAGGTTTCCGGTGGGCTCGTCGCACAGCAGGATCGGCGGCTTGTTGACGAAGGCCCGCGCGATCGCCACGCGCTGCTGCTCACCACCGGACAGCTCGTGCGGGAGCCGCTTCTCCTTGCCCTCGAGCCCGACCATCTCCAGGGTCTCCGGCACGACCTGCCGGATGGCGTGCCCGGAGCGCCCGAGCACCTGCAGGGCGAAGGCGACGTTCTGGTAGACGGTCTTGTTCGGCAGCAGCCTGAAGTCCTGGAACACCGTCCCGATCTCGCGCCGCAGCCGGGGCACCTTGCGGTGCGGCAGGCTGCCGACCTCCTGGCCGGCGACGAGCACGCTGCCCTGCGAGACGCCCTCCTCCTTGAGGACCAGGCGCAACAACGTGGACTTGCCGGACCCGGAGGCCCCGACCACGAAGACGAACTCGCCGCGCTCGATCTCGAGGTTGATGTCGCTGAGCGCCGGTCGGGTGGACCGGGCGTAGACCTTGCTGACGTTCTCGAAACGGATCATGCGCGCGAGGTGAGCCTTACGGGGAGAACGAATGGGACGGCATACAGGTCGATGCGCGCTCCCGCGCACGACCCACCCGAGGATAGGTCGCCAACCTTGGTATGCCGCGCAGCCTCGCCTTCTCGGCGTTGCGGCGCAGCCGCACGGCCCATCAAGCTGCGGCCTGGCCGACGAACGGGCTGAGGTCAGCCCTCCTGCTTCTGCTGCTCCTTGCGCCACCGGACCCCGGCCTCGATGAAGCCGTCGATGTCCCCGTCAAAGACCGCCGACGGGTTGCCGACCTCATACTCGGTCCGCAGGTCCTTGACCATCTGGTAGGGCTGCAGCACGTAGGACCGCATCTGGTCGCCCCAGCTGGCCTTGACGTCGCCGGCCATCTCCTTGCGCTCGGCGGCCTCCTCGGCCTGGCGCTGGAGCAGCAGTCGTGACTGCAGGACCCGCAGGGCGGCCGCGCGGTTCTGGATCTGCGACTTCTCGTTCTGCATCGAGACCACGATCCCGGTCGGGATGTGGGTCATCCGGACGGCGGAGTCCGTGGTGTTGACGCTCTGGCCACCGGGACCGCTGGAGCGGAACACGTCGACCTTGATCTCGTTCTCGGGGATCTCGATGTGGTCGGTCTGCTCGATGAGCGGGATGACCTCGACGGCGGCAAAGCTCGTCTGGCGTCGCCCCTGGTTGTCGAACGGGCTGATCCGCACGAGCCGGTGGGTGCCGGCCTCGACCGACAGGTTGCCGAACGCGTAGGGCACGTTGACCTCGAAGGTCGCCGACTTCAGGCCGGCCTCCTCGGCGTAGGACGTGTCCATCACCTGGGTCGGGTAGCCGTGCCGCTCCGCCCAGCGCAGGTACATCCGCATGAGCATCTCGGCGAAGTCCGCGGCGTCGACGCCACCGGCACCGGAGCGGATGGTGACGACCGCCTCGCGGGCGTCGTACTCCCCCGACAGCAGGGTGCGGACCTCGAGCTCACCGACCGCCTTCTGGAGGGAGGCCAGCTCGCGCTCCGCCTCGACCATCGTCGCGGCGTCCCCGCCGTCCTCGGTGCCCATCTCGACGAGCACCTCGAGGTCCTCGATGCGCGAGTCCATCTCGACGACCCGCTCGTACTCGGCGTTCGCGCGCGACAGCGCCGAGGTGACCAGCTGCGCCGCGTCCGGGTCGTCCCAGAGGTCGGGTGCCGACGCCTTGGCCTCGAGCTCGGCGATCTGCTGCTTGACCGACGCCAGGTCGGTCACCTCGCGCACCGAGTCCATGGTGCTGCGGAGCTGCTTGATCTCTTGCTGGAAGTCGACGGCCACGAGACACAACTCTAATGGCACCTCGCCCCCGCCCCGACCGCCCCAGAACGCAGGTATGCCGCGTGGCCGGGGCCACGCGGCATACCTGAGCTGGTGTTGCGGGCCGGCTCAGACCACCAGACCGAGAACCAGGACGAACACGAGGCCGGACACCGACAGCAGGGTCTCCATCAGCGACCACGTCTTGAGGGTCTGGCCGACGGAGAGGCCGAAGTACTCCTTGACCAGCCAGAAGCCGGCGTCGTTGACGTGCGAGAAGAACACCGAGCCGGCGCCGATCGCGAGGACGAGCAGCGAGACGTGGGGGGTGCTCATCCCGGTGGCGAGCGGCGCGAGGATGCCGGAGGCCGTGACGGTGGCCACCGTGGCCGAACCGGTCGCGAGGCGGATCAGGACCGCCACGACCCAGGCGAGCAGCAGGACGCTCACGCCGCTGCCCTTCACCCAGTCAGCGACGAGGCCACCGATCCCGGTGTCGACGAGCGTCTGCTTGAAACCGCCACCGGCCGAGACGATGAGCAGGATGCCGGCGATGGGCGGCAGCGCCTTCTCGAGCGAGGAGGCGAGCTCCTTGGTGCCCATGCCGGCGCCACGGCCGAGGGTGAACATGCCCACGATGACGGCGATGAGCAGCGCGACGAGCGGCGTCCCGAGGAAGTCGAGCGCGGTCCGGACCGGGTTGGTGTCAGCGGCGAAGATGTCCGCGAGCGCCTTGCCCATCATCAGGACGACGGGCGTGAGGACGGCGAGCAGGGTCACGGCGAAGCTCGGGCGCTCGAGCCTGGCGTCGCGCTCGTCGGTGGCGAACAGCGTCGGTGCCGGGACGTCGACCCAGCGGCCGGCGAAACGGGCGAACAGCGGACCCGCGATGGCGACGGTCGGCAGGGCCACGAGGACACCGAAGCCCAGGGTGAGCCCGAGGTTGGCCTTGAGGGCGTCGATGGCGACGAGGGGCCCGGGGTGCGGGGGCACCAGTCCGTGCATGGCGGACAGGCCGGCGAGCGCGGGGATTCCGACCTTGATGATCGACAGCCCGGAACGGCGCGCGACCAGGAAGATCACGGGCATCAGCAGGACCAGACCGATCTCGAAGAACATCGGCAGCCCGATCAGGGCGCCTACGCCAGCCATCGCCCACGGCAGCGTGCGGGCCGAGGACCGGCCGACAATGGTGTCGACGATCTCGTCCGCGCCACCGGAGTCGGCGAGCAGCTTGCCGAACATGGCGCCGAGCGCGATCAGCGTGCCGACCCCCGCCGCGGTGGCGCCGAAGCCCTTGGTGAAGCTGGCGATCGTGTCCGACATCGTCACGCCCGCCACGGCGCCGACCGTGAGCGAACCCAGGGTCAGCCCGAGGAACGGGTGCAGCTTGAACCGCGTGATCAACAGGACGATGACGGCGATGCCGAGCAGCGCCGCCGGGATCAGCCGCGCAGCCGGGATGTCCGGGAGCTTGGCGGCATCGGCCGCGGTGAGGGCCGGGTGCAGCAGGGAGAGAACGTCGGTGTTCACGGGAGGGTCACGCCTTTCGTAGCGAGGGTGCTGAGGATGGTGAGGGACTCGTCGACGAGCGTGTCGACCGGCTTGGCGACGTCGAGGGCAGCACCGAGCTCGTCGGCCTGCAGCACCTCGAGGGTGGCGAACTGGGAGTCGATGAGCGCGGCCGGCATGAAGTGCCCCGGACGCCCTGCGACCCGCGCGGCCAGCACGTCGCGGTCGCCGTGCAGGTGGATGTACACGGCCCGCGGGGCGGCGCTGGTCAGGACGTCCCGGTAGCTCCGCTTGAGCGCCGAGCAGCTGGCTACGCCCCCGGTCGCGCTGTGCTCGACGAGCCAGTCGGCGATGGCTCGCAGCCAGGGCGCCCGGTCGTCGTCGTCGAGCGGGATCCCCGCCGACATCTTGGCGATGTTGGCCGCGGGGTGGAAGTCGTCCGCATCGGCGAACGGGACCCGCAGGCGCTGGGCGAGGGCCGCGCCGACGGTCGTCTTGCCTGAGCCGGACACCCCCATCACCACGACAAGGGGCGCTGCGGGAGGTTCCTTCGGTTCAGGCATGGGCTGACTCCTGTGTCGGCACGGGCTCGGCGTCGAGCTCCTGGACCAGCGTGCAGCATCAGAGCGGATTTAACAAGACTCTTCGACTTATAAATCTTATTTAAAACCTCAGTGCCTGAGACACGTCCTGTCTGGCAGGCTGGACGCATGCCCGCCGACCCCGCCGACCCGGCCGCCCCCACCCCGACTGACGACTCCCCCGCAGGCCTCGAGCCAGGGCTGCACGCCAGCGTGCTCGACCGGCTCGGCCAGGAGATCGTCTCGGGGACGGTGCCCGTGGGCAGCGTCGTGCGGATCGACCAGCTCGACGAGCGCTTCGGGGTGTCCCGGTCCGTGGTGCGGGAGGCCGTCCGCGTGCTCTCGTCGATGGGCCTGGTCGAGACGCGGCGCCGGCTCGGGGTGCGCGTGCGCCCCCGGTCGCAGTGGAACGTCTTCGACCCCCGCGTGATCCGCTGGCGCCTCGACGGTCCCGACCGCGAGGACCAGCTGGTCTCGCTCGGTGAGCTGCGCCGTGGTTTCGAACCCGTCGCCGCCGAGCTCGCCGCTGACCGGGCGACGCCCGAGCAGTGCGGTGCGATGGCGGCCGCGGTGATGCAGATGACGGTTCACGCCAAGTCCGGCGACCTCGTGGCCTACCTCGAGGCCGACAAGGACTTCCACCGCACCATGCTCGAGGCGTCGGGCAACGAGATGCTCGCCGCCCTCGCCACCGTCGTGTCCGAGGTGCTGGCCGGTCGCACCCACCATGACCTCATGCCGCGCACCCCGAACCCCACGGCCATCCGCCTGCACGGTGACGTGGCGCAGGCCATCGGCTCCGGGGACGGCAGGGCCGCGAGCGCGGCGATGGCCTCGATCATCGACGAGGCGAGCGCGGCCGTGCGCCTGGCCAAGGACACCGGGCACTCAGCCTGAACCCGGGAGCCGGCGGAGAACTCGGCGTCCCGGTCGCGAGGGACCACCTCACCGAGGTTGACCGTCGACGCCCACCGCGCCGTGGCGCCGAGGCAGTGGGTCAGGCGCCGGTGAGCGGCCGCGGGAGGGTCACGGATGACCAGTCTCGAGGAGCCGCCGGAAGCCGGCCTCGTCCAGGATCGGCCGGCCGAGCTCGCGGGCCTTGTCCTCCTTGGTGCCGGCGTTCTCCCCCACGACGACGTAGTCGGTCTTCTTCGACACCGACCCCGAGGCCTTGCCGCCCCGCGCCAGGATCGCCTCCTTCGCCGAGTCGCGGGAGAACCCCTCGAGCGACCCGGTCACCACCACGGTCAACCCGGCCAGGGTCTGCTCGACGGACTCGTCGCGCTCGTCCTCCATGCGCACGCCGTCCGCAGCCCACTGGTCGACGATGCGGACGTGCCAGTCGTTGCCCGGGGCATCGAACCAGTCACGCACCGCCTCGGCGATCACCCCGCCCACGCCCTCGGCCCCGGCAAGCTCCTCACCCGTGGCCTCGCGGATCGCCGTCATGGTGCCGAAGTGCTGCGCGAGCGCTCGCGCTGCGGTCGGGCCGACATGGCGGATGGACAGCGCCACGAGGACCCGCCACAGCGGCTGCGACTTGGCCTGCTCGAGGTTCTCCGACAGACGGATCCCGTTGGCGGACAACACCTTCCCGTCGACCACGGACTCCGCCGGGTCGGTTTTCTTGGCCGCGCGGGTGAACAGCGGGACGGTGACCAGCCGGGCGCGGCCCGCTTCGCCGGCCAGCCCGAACAGCCCGCTCTCGTCTTCCAGCACCCCGGAGTCGAGCAGCGCGCCGGCCCCCTCCCAGCCCAGGGCCTCGATGTCGAACGCCCCGCGGCCGGCGAGCCCGGCCAGCCGCTCCCTCAGCTGGGACGGACAGGTGCGCGCGTTGGGGCAGCGGATGTCCTTGTCGCCCTCCTTCTCCGGCGCCAGCGGCGTCCCGCAGGACGGGCACTCGGTGGGCATGACGAACTCGCGCTCACTGCCGTCGCGCAGGTCGACGACCGGCCCGAGGATCTCGGGGATCACGTCACCGGCCTTGCGCAGCACCACGGTGTCGCCGATGAGCACGCCCTTGCGCCGCACCTCGTCGCCGTTGTGCAGGGTGGCGCGCTCGACCGTCGACCCCGCGACGACCACCGGCTCCATCACCCCGAACGGAGTGACCCGACCGGTGCGACCGACGTTGACCTGGATGTCGAGGAGCTTGGTGTTGACCTCCTCGGGCGGGTACTTGAAGGCGATGGCCCAGCGGGGGGCCCGCGACGTGGACCCGAGCTGGCGCTGGAGCGCGATCTCGTCGACCTTGATGACGATCCCGTCCAGCTCGTGCTCGACGCTGTGCCGCTCGGCGCCGTAGTGGTCGATGAACTGCTGGACCTCCTCGATGGTGTCCAGCACGCGGTAGTGCGTCGAGATCGGCAGGCCCCACTCGCGGAACAGGTCGTAGGCCTGCGACTGCCGGGTCAGCTCGAACCCCTCGCGCAGTCCGATGCCGTGCACCAGCATCCGCAGGCCACGGCTGGCGGTGACCCGCGGATCCTTCTGTCGCAACGAGCCCGCGGCGGTGTTGCGCGGGTTGGCGTAGGGGGCCTTGCCGGCCTCGACGAGGCTCGCGTTGAGGTCGCCGAACGCCTCGACGGGGAAGTAGACCTCACCGCGGATCTCCACCCGCGCCGGGTGGTCGGATCCGGCCAGCTGGTGCGGGATGCCTTCGATCGTCTTGACGTTGTTGGTCACGTCCTCGCCCGTGCGTCCGTCGCCGCGGGTGAGGGCGCGCACCAGCCGACCCTTCTCGTAGAGGAGGTTGACGGCCAGGCCGTCGATCTTGAGCTCGCACAGATAGTGGTATGCCGCGGACCCGGCATCGCGGGCGACCCTCGCCGCCCAGGCGGCGAGCTCCTCGGGCGAGAAGCAGTTGTCCAGGCTGAGCATCCGCTCGAGGTGGTCCACCGCGGTGAAGTCCGTCGAGAACACGGCGCCACCCACCTGCTGGGTGGGGCTCTCCGGCGAGCGGAGCTCGGGGAACTCCTCCTCCAGCTCGTTCAGGCGGCGGATCAGCCGGTCGTAGTCCCCGTCGCTGATGGTCGGCGCATCCTTGACGTGGTAGGCGAACTGAGCCGCCGCGGCCTGCTCGGCGAGGTCGCCCCACTCGTGACGGGCCGCGTCGGTGGCGGGTGCCGGGTCCGTGGCGGGCGAGGGCGCCTCGTCCACAGCGGGCGACGGCGCCTCGTCGGTGGCAGGCCCTGGTGCTGTCGGCGAGTCGTTCTGGGTCACGACGCCCATCCTGCCGCACACCCCTGACGGTCACGCGGCGACGCGGCATACCTGAACCCGTAGCCAAAGGTGCCGCTCTCGGGCGAGGATGGCGGGAAACCGCACCCCCACCGTCGAGGAGCCTGCGCCATGACCAATCTCGCCACCAACCTGGTCGACACCGCACGGGAGCGGCCCGACCAGCCCGCCATCAAGTTCATGGGCAACGACATCACGTACGCCCAGATCCACGGGATGGCGGCCAGGGTGGCGGGGTCGCTCAAGGCCGCGGGGGTCGAGCCCGGCGACCGCGTGGCGATCATCCTCCCGAACGTCCCGGCGTTCCCGGTGGTGTTCTTCGGGTCGCTCCTCGCGGGCGCCATCGTCGTGCCGATGAACCCCCTGCTCAAGGCCGGCGAGATCGACTTCTTCTTCACCAACTCCGGCGCCAAGGTCGCGTTCGTGTGGCCCGACTTCGTGGCGGAGGCGACCGAGGGTGCGAAGAACTCCGGCACCCGCATCATCCCCTGCGGGCCGATGGGTCCCGCCGAGGGCGCGCTCGAGGGTGGCGAACCGATCACCGAGCCCGTCGAGCGGGACGACGAGGACACGGCCATCGTGCTCTACACCTCAGGCACCACCGGTCGCCCCAAGGGCGCCGAGCTGACCCACAAGAACATCCACCTCAACGCCTACCGCAGCGCGGTCGAGATCCAGGCGACCACCCCCGACGACGTGGTGATGGGCTGCCTGCCGCTGTTCCACGTGTTCGGGCTCGTCGTCGGGCTCAACGCCGCCGTCATCGCCGGGGCCGCGCTCGCGCTCATCCCCCGGTTCGACCCGGCCGAGGCGATCAAGGTCATCGGCAACGAGAAGGTCACCATCTTCATGGGCGTGCCGACCATGTATGCCGCGATCCTCAACCACCCCGACTCCGACGCCCTCGACGCGACGTCCCTGCGCACCTGCTGCTCGGGCGGGTCGGCGATGCCGCTGGAGGTCATGAAGGCGTTCGAGGAGAAGTTCGGCTGCATGATCCTCGAGGGCTACGGCCTGTCCGAGACCTCGCCGGTGGCGTCGTTCAACATGCCGACGCGGGAGCGCAAGCCCGGCACCATCGGCGTCGCGATCCCGGGCTGCGAGATGAAGCTCATCGACCTCGAGGGCAACGACGTCGCGCCCGGCGAGGGCGTCGGCGAGATCGCGATCCGGGGCGACAACGTGATGAAGGGCTACTGGCAGAACCCCGAGGCCACGGCGGAAGCCATCCCGGACGGCTGGTTCCGGACCGGCGACCTGGCCACGGTGGACGACGAGGGCTACTACACGATCGTCGACCGCAAGAAGGACATGATCCTGCGGGGCGGCATGAACGTGTACCCGCGTGAGGTCGAGGAGGTCCTCTACACCCACCCCGATGTGCTCGAGGCCGCCGTGGTCGCGGTGCCGGACGACCTGCTCGGCGAGGACGTCGGGGCTGCTGTCGCCCTCCGCCCCGGCGCCACCGCGACGCTCGAGGACGTCCAGTCCTACGTCAAGGAGCGCATCGCGGCCTACAAGTACCCGCGCCACATCTGGGCGGTCCCCGAGCTCCCCAAGGGTCCCACCGGCAAGATCCTGCGTCGCGAGGTGCACAAGCCGGCGGGCTGACGAGCCTCCCCCGCCGGCGCTGCGGTCCGGGCGCCGGCGGCGCGGCGCGGCGGCGGTGCGGTCAGGGTGCCGGCGGCGCGGCGCGGCGGCGGGCCGGCAGGCCGATGACCACAGCCGAGACCAGCACGATCGCCGCACCGAGCAGCTGCGGCCAAGCCAGGTGCTCGCCCAGGACCACGACGCCCAGCAGCACCGAGACGACCGGGATGAGGTACGTGACGGTGGTGCTGACCGTGGCACCCGCGCCCCGGACCACGTCGAACTGGAGCATGTAGGCCAGTCCCGTCCCCACGACGCCCAGCACGAGGACGCAGAGCAGCGGCAGCAGTGCGCCCCCGCCGTCGAGGTTGGCGTGCCCGGCCCACGGGGCGGCATACGTGTCACGGTTGAACAGCCACCACACGAGCAGGACGGGCACCATCAGCGCGGACCCCACCAGCAGCAGCGCCGTGGGCATGGACAGCCCGCCCAGGTCCGCGTCGCCGAGGAAGCGCCGGTTGTAGGTCCAGCCCAGGCCGTAGCACGCGCCGGCGACCAGGGTCATGCCGAAGCCCAGCAGGTCCGGGCGTCCCGTGGACTCCCACGGCTGCATGATGACGACGACCCCGACGAACCCGATGACCACCGCCGCCAGCTTGCGCGGTGACAGCCGGTCGCTCGGCAGCAGGGCCAGCGCGAAGAAGACCGCTGCCAGGGGCGTCGTGGCGTTGCCGATCCCGGCCAGGGCCGACGAGACGCGCACCTCGCCGGCCGCGAAGAGGCTGAACGGCAGGGCCGTGAGGAACACCCCCGACACCGCGAGGTGGGCCCAGGTGCGACGCGCACGCGGCAGTCGACCGCCCGTGATGGCCAACAGGGTGAGCAGGGTGGCAGTGCCGGCGAAGATGCGCAGACCCGAGATCTGCAGCGGGGCCATGGTGCGCAGCCCCACCTTCATCAGCAGGAAGCTCGATCCCCAGATGAAGGCCAGCAGGAGGTACTTGGCCTGCCAGGGCACGCGGGTCGCCTGGGTCGGGGTGACAGCGGGTGTGGTGGCGACACTGCTCATGGGTGCGTCAACTCTCGGCTCGTTCTGACCATTCCGCGGCCACGGCGACCGCTGCGCGTTGAACGCGCCAGGCCCCCTCTGGTGTGAGTCCGGGCAACCCGCAGGCCGGGCTGGCCGTGAGGTCGCCCAGCGTGGTGGTGGCCATGCCCGCGTCGCGCCAGCCCCGGCTCACCACGTCGGCGGCTCCGCGCACGGTGCCGCTCCCGTCGGTCGGCAGGCACCCGGCATACAGGGCGACGCCGTCCTCGACGGTCGCGGCGATGGACTCCCAGCGCTGGGGCGTGAGGGCGGTGACGTCGAGCGCGACCGCGCCGACCCCCGTGGCACGGAGCAGCGGCAGCGGTATGCCGGAATCGCAGCAGTGCACGACCGTCGCAGCGCCGGGGCCCGCGTCGTCGCTCGCTGCCGCCAGGACCTCGCGCAGGCCGTTCACCACGGTCTGGGGGTCGACCGGGCGCAGGTGGCCGTAGCCCGACGCGGTGGGGAGGTGACCGGCGAGCACCGCGGGCAGGGAGGGTTCGTCGAGCTGGAGGACGAGCGTGGCGCCCGGGACGAGGCGCGCGACGTCGCCGAGGTGGACGCGCAGGCCCTCCGCGAGGGAGCCGAGGAGGTCGCGCACCGCCCCGGGGTCGGACAGCGCCTTCTCACCGCGCTGGAGCTCGATGCCGGCGGCGAGCGTCCAGGGGCCGGTGCACTGGAGCTTGAGGTCGCCCTCGTAGCCGTCGAAGGCCTCCGCGAGCTCGTCGAGGTCCTGACGCAGCAGGGCCCTGGTGCGCTGGCCGTCGTGCCCGCCCCGCTCGACGAACCGCCAGCCGCTGGGCTGGAGGTCAACGTGCAGGTCGACCAGGAGCCCTGCGGCACGACCGATCATGTCGGCGCCCGGGCCGCGCGCGGGCAGCTCCGGCAGGTAGGGCAGGTGGCCGTCTCCGAGGATCTCGCGAACACCCTTGAGCGCCTCGCGGATGTCGGTGCCCGGGAGAGAGCCGATGCCAGTTGCGCGAGCCACGCCCCGAGACTAGTCAGCCCCACCGACACCCTCGACGGCGCAGGGTCGGTTGGCAGGCTTGGTGACCCCGGGTGGGGCTCGCCGTCAGCGACTGACGATGTGCTCCTTGGCCTTGGCGATCGCGAAGCCCCACGCCTGCGACGGCTTCGTCCTGCCTGGCACCGCCACCTCGTCGGGGTTCGTCACGACATCGAGGAGGTAGGGGACGCGGGAGGAAAGGGCCTGCGCGACGGCCTCGTCGAGGTCCTGGGGGTCGGTGACGCGACGGGTCGTCAGCCCCAGGGCCGCACCGACCGCGGCGAGGTCGGGGTTGTCGAGCACGGTCCCGAACTCCGGGAGGCCACCCTGCTCCTGCTCGAGCTTGACCATGCCCAGGCGGCCGTTGTTGAAGACGACGAAGGTCACGGGGAGGTCGTAGGTGACCGCGGTCCGCAGGTCCCCGAGCAGCATCATCAGCCCACCGTCCCCGCAGAACGCGACGACCTGGCGGCTGCGGTCCAGGGCCTGGGCCCCCAGTGCCATCGGCATGGCGTCGGCCATCGAGCCGAGGTTGAACGAGCCGATCAGCCGCCGGTTGTCGCTCATCGGCACCAGTCGCGCCAGCCACACCGTGGACATCCCGGTGTCGCTCGTGAAGATCGTGTCCGGTCCCGCATGGCGGTCCACCGCCATCGCCACCGCCTCGGGGCGGATCAGCTCATCGGGGTTGTCGGCCTTGCTGCGCAGGCGCCCGAGGAGGGACTCGTCGTGGTCGGGGTCGGCCAGCTTGCGCTGCGCCTGCATCCACTCCTCATAGCGTTCCTGGGCCTTCTGCAGGTGTCGGCCGGGCTCGCGCGACGTGAGCATCGGGAGCAGGGCGCGCAGGGTCGCCCCGGCATCACCGACGAGGCCGTGCGCCACCGCGGTGCGCCGACCGACGTGCTCTGCGCGGGAGTCGAGCTGGATCACGGTCTTCCCGGTCGGGATCCAGTCCCGGTACGGGAAGTCGGTGCCCACGAGCACGAGGACGTCGGCGTCGTCCATGGCGGACGTCGCCGCGGGGTTCCCGATCAGCCCCGTCTGCCCCACGGCGTACGGGTTGTCGTGCTCGAAGCCTTCCTTGGCCTTGAGGGTCAGCACCATCGGCGCGGCGAGCGTCTCGGCGAGCCGGAGCACCTCCGCGCGAGCACCGCGCGCGCCACATCCGACGAGCAGCGTGACCTTGGCGTCGGCGCCGATGGCATCCGCCGCAGCCTGGATGGCCTCCGGCGAGGCGGCCGCCGGGTGTGCCGGCGGGACGAAGCGCGGCGGGAGGGCACCCTTGGCCACGTCGAGGCCCCCGACGTCGCCGGGCAGCGTGAGCACCGCGACGCCGCGGGCGCCGAGGGCCGCGTTGACGGCCTGCTCGAGGAGGTGCGGCATCTGCTCGGCGCTCGTGACCGTCTCGGCGAACACCGCGACGTCGCTGAACAGCCGGTTGTTGTCGACCTCCTGGAAGAAGTCCGTGCCCACCTCCGGCAGCGGCACCTGCCCGCAGATGGCCAGCACCGGGGCGTGCGACTTCTTGGCGTCGTACAGACCGTTGAGCAGGTGGATCGAACCCGGGCCGACGGTCCCCATGCACACCGCGAGGTCGCCCGTGAGCTGGGCCTGCGCGGAGGCCGCGAACGCCGCGACCTCCTCATGGCGGACCCCGATCCACTCGACCCGGTCCTCGCGCCGGATCGCGTCGGTGACCGGGTTGAGGGCGTCCCCGACCACCCCCCAGATGGACGTCACCCCGTGGTTCGCGAGGGCCTCGACGATGAGTTCTGCGACGGTGCTCATGCGTGGTTCAGCTCCTGGGGCTCGACAGGCTGGGTCGGAAGGCGGACGGGTCGGCTGCCGCCCAGTCGGCGGCCCACGACTGCGGGGGCTCTGCCACGAGCTGGCCGGGGGCGAGCCACTCGAACAGCTCGGCATACGAGCGGGTCTCCCACGGGTTGATGACCTTGCGCAGCTGGGTGGGCGAGAGCTGACGCGGGTCGTGCGCGCCCATCGAGGCCATCATCTTGACGGCCTCCTCGACGGTGCCCTGCTGGTAGTGCATGACCCGTTGGCTCTTGTCTTCGACGTCGAGGGCGTGGCCGCGCCGTGGATCCTGGGTGGCGACGCCCACCGGGCACTTGTCGGTGTGGCACAGCTGGGCCTGGATGCAGCCGACGGCCATCATCATCGCGCGGGCGGAGTTGGTGTAGTCGGCGCCCTGGATGAGCCGCTTGACGATGTCGTTGCCGGCGGCCACCTTCCCGCTGGCGCCGATCCGCACCCGGTCCCGCAACCCCGCGCCGACGAGGGCGTTGTGCACGAGCATGAGGCCCTCGGTGAGCGGCATGCCCATGTGGTCCTCGTACTCCAGCGGCGCCGCCGCGGTGCCGCCCTCGGCGCCGTCGACAATGATGAAGTCCGGAGTGGTGCCGACCTCGATCATCGCCTTGCACATGGCCAGGACGTCGACCCGCGACCCCACGCACAGCTTGAAACCTGCGGGCTTGCCGCCCGACAGGTCCCGCATCTCGGCGATGAACTCGATGAGCTCGACGGGGGTGCGGAAGACCTTGTGGGCGGACGGGCTGACGCACTTCTCGCCCTGCGGTACCTCGCGGATCCGGGCGATCTCGGCGCTCACCTTGGCCGCGGGCAGGACACCGCCGATGCCGGGCTTGGCTCCCTGGCTGAGCTTGAGCGAGACCATCTTCACCTGGTCGCTGGACGCCTTGCTCGCGAACTCACCACGGTCGAAGTCGCCGTCCTTCGTGCGGGTCGAGAAGTAGCCGGAGCCGATCTCCCAGACGAGGTCGCCACCGTGCTCCTGGTGGTACGGCGAGAGACCGCCCTCGCCGGTGTCATGGGCGAACCCGCCCAGTGCGGCGCCCCTGTTGAGCGCGCGAATGGCGTTGGCGGACAACGCGCCGAAGCTCATCGCCGACACGTTGAGCAGGGCCATCGGGTAGGGCTTGGCGCAGTCCGGGCCGCCGACCAGGACCCGGGGCAGGTCCTTCGGCGGGTCCAGCGGCGCGGTCGAGTGGACGAGGTACTCGTACCCCGGCTCGTAGACGTCGCGCTCGGTGCCGAACGCCTGCTCGCCCGCGATGTCCTTGGCGCGCTCGTAGATCAGGGAGCGGATGTCACGGTCATAGGGGCGACCGTCGTAGTTGCGCTCGATGAAGTACTGCTGCAGCTCGGGCCGGATGTCCTCCATGAGGAACCGCAGGTGTCCGAGCACCGGGTAGTTGCGCAGGATCGAGTGCTTGCGCTGGAACGCGTCCCACACGGCGAGCCCGAACAGCCCGAGCACGAGGACCAGCAGCACCCACCAGGCCGGGCCGCCGAGGGACGCGGCCAGGGCCACGATGGCAGCCGTGACCCCCAGGGCCCCGACGATGAAGAACTTCAGCATCACTACCTCCTGACCAGCGATGATGCCACCCTCGGCCGTCGGCGCTGCCCGCGCCCTCGAGCCACCCGCGCGAGCCACCCCCTCGAGCTGCCCCCGAGCCAGGTCTCGAGCTAGCTCGAGCTACCTCTCGAGCCAGGCCGACGCGATCGTGGCCGAACCGACCACGCGCGTCCCGTCGTACAGGACCACGGACTGGCCGGGAGCGACCCCGCGGAGACGACCCGCGAGACGCACCTGCACGTCGTCTCCGGAGGCCCACGCCTGCGCGGGCACCTCCTCGCCGTGGGCGCGCACCTGGGCGCCCAGCTCGACCACGCCCTCGGGGGGCGGCCCGCACCAGCGGGCATGGTCACCACGAATCGCGTTGACCCCCAACAGATCCGACGTGCCGATCATGACCCGGTTGGCAGCGGCGTCGACGGAGACGACGTAGCGAGGGTCGCCGTCCATGACCGACCGGTCGAGGCCGAGCCCGCGTCGCTGACCGACGGTGTAGGCGTACGCGCCCCGGTGCGCGCCGACGACCTCGCCCGTCTCGGCGTCGACGATCTCGCCGGGCTGCTCCCCCAGTCGCGAGGTGAGCCAGCCGCGGGTGTCGCCGTCGGCGATGAAGCAGATGTCGTGCGAGTCGGGCTTGCTCGCGATGTAGAAGCCGCGCTCCCTCGCCTCCGCGCGGATGTCGGGCTTCGTGGTGTCACCCAGGGGGAAGAACGCCCGGGCCAGCTGGTCGGCGTCGAGCACGCCCAGCACGTAGGACTGGTCCTTGGCCATGTCGACCGCCCGGTGCAGCTCGCGCCCGCCGTCGTCACGCTCGACGACCTGCGCGTAGTGACCGGTCGCCACGGCGTCGAAGCCGAGGGCCACTGCCTTGTCGAGCAGAGCGGAGAACTTGATCTTCTCGTTGCAGCGCAGGCACGGGTTCGGGGTGCGGCCAGCGGAGTACTCCGCGACGAAGTCCTCCATCACGTCACGCTTGAACCGCTCTGCCATGTCCCAGACGTAGAACGGGATCCCGAGCACGTCAGCGACCCTGCGCGCGTCTCCCGCGTCCTCGATCGTGCAGCAGCCACGGGCCGACTCACGCAGCGTCGCTGCGCTCTGCGACAGGGCGAGGTGCACGCCGACGACCTCGTGCCCCGCGTCGAGCATCCGTCCGGCCGCGACGGCGGAGTCGACCCCGCCGGACATCGCGGCGACGACCCGCATCAGCCGGTCCACCCGCTGGCTCGACGCGCGCGGTCGATCGCGGCGGGCAGTGCGGCCAGCACCGCGTCGACGTCGGCGTCGGTCGAGGTGTGGCCGAACGTCAGCCGCAGGGCACCGCGCGCGGAGCCCTCCGGGATGCCCATCGCGAGCAGCACGTGGGACGGCTGCGGCACTCCCGCCTGGCACGCCGAACCGGTCGAGCACTCGACCCCCGCGGCGTCGAGGAGGTAGAGCAGCGAGTCACCTTCGCAGCCGGGCACGAGCAGGTGGGCGTTGCCGGGCAGCCGGTGTATGCCGTCGCCGGCCTCCCATGCGCCCGTCGCTGTGATCTCGTAGCCGAGGTCCATGGCAGAGCGGATCAGCCTGTCCCGCAACGCCATCAGCCGAGGTCCCTCCACCGGGACGGTCTCGACGGCCTCCTCCATGGCGACGGCGAACGCACGGATCGCGGGGACGTCCAGGGTCCCACTGCGGATCTGACGCTCCTGTCCCCCGCCGAAGCTCTGCGGCACCACGACGACGTCGCGACGGACCAGCAGCGCCCCCACGCCCAGCGGCCCGCCGACCTTGTGGCCGGTCACGGTCATCAGGTCAGCCCCCGACTGGGCGAAGTCCACCGGGAGGTGGCCCGCGGCCTGGACGGCGTCGGTGTGGAACGGCACGCCGAACTCGTGCGCCAGCGCCGCGAGCTCTGCCACCGGCTGGACGGTGCCGACCTCGTTGTTGGCCCACATGACCGTGACCAGAGCCACCGAGTCGGGGTCCTCCTCGATGGCAGCGCGGACCGCGCCCGGCGTGATGAAGCCCAGGGCGTCGGGCTCGACCCAGGTCACCTTGGCCCCCTCCTGGGCGACCAGGTGCTCGACGCAGTCGAGGACGGCGTGGTGCTCGATGGCGCTGCAGACGATCCGGACGCGGCCGGGGTCCGCCTCGCGTCGCGCCTCGAAGGTCCCGGCGACGGCCAGGTTGTCGGACTCGGTGCCCCCGGAGGTGAAGACGACCTCCGACGGGCGCGCCCCGAGGGCCTTGGCCAGTCGCTCTCGCGACTCCTCGACGACCCGGCGGGCCATCCGGCCCGAGGTGTGCAGCGAGGACGCGTTGCCGGTCGTGGCCAGCTGGTCGACCATGGCCGCGATGGCCGATGGGAGCATCGGCGTGGTGGCGGCATGGTCGAGGTAGGCGGTCACCGTCGAAAGTTTACTCGTCCACTACCCAGGCCCCGGACGAAGCCGGGCGTGGGCGGGCGATCGCGACCCGTCACCGGCGGCCTGGGAGCCGACTGTTTCCTGACCCGCCCTTGACCTACCGGGCGTAACCGCTCGCTTCGCCTCTCGTTGGACACGGCGTACCGACCGAAACCAGTGCTGGTCTCAGGAAGGGAACTACATGCACTCCGTGAAGAGAACCCGGGCAGTCGTCGCGATGACTGCCACGGCTGCTCTGGCCGTGATGGCCCTCGCAACGCCCGCTTCGGCGGGCCTGATGTCCTCCGGCAGCTCCCTCGCCCCTGTCCAGCCCTGGCTGGCCTCCCAGCTGGGCACGCTCAAGTCCGCAACCCCGACCACCGTGCTCGTGCACGGCACCGACACGGCCGCCGCCACCCGCGCGGTGCAGGCTGCCGGCCTGCGCCGGGTGACGACCTTCGAGAAGATCGGCGTCGTCGTCGCCACGGGACTGCCCACCCAGGTGCAGGCGGTCCGGTCGCAGCCCGGCGTGACGTACGTCGAGGGCAACCAGCCCATCGAGATGCTGCTGTCGACCTCCAACAAGGCCACCCGCGGCGACGAGGCGCGCAACACCCTCACCGGGGCCGACGGCACCGCCCTCGACGGCAAGGGGGTCTCGGTCGCCGTGATCGACTCCGGCGTCGACCCGACCCACCCGTTCCTGAAGAACCCCGACGGCACCTCCGCCGTGGTCAAGAACCTCAAGATGGTCTGCGAGCCGGTGACGGAGAGCACCTGCGCGCCCGTCGATGCCGGTTCGGCCGACACCGACCTGGTCTCCGGCGGCGGGCACGGCATGCACGTCAACGGGATCGTCGCCGGTCGCGACGTCACGCTGTCCGACGGCACCAAGATGCACGGCGCCGCCCCTGGGGCGAGCCTGGTCAGCATCAGCACCGGTGCGGTGCTCTTCATCATCGGCGCCGACGCGGCGCTGAACTGGGTGCTCGAGAACCACAACGCCCCGTGCGGTGCGGGCGTCGCGGTCAGCAAGTGCCCGCCGATCAAGGTGACGTCGAACTCCTACGGCCCCACCGGCGGTGGCGCCTTCGACCCGAACTCCGCGACGGTCAAGCTGCAGCGCGCCCTGGTCAAGGAGGGCGTGGTCACGGTCTGGGCCAACGGCAACGACGGCGGCGACGGGTCCAAGGACCTGTCCAACCCGCCCGCCAAGGACCCGACGCCCGGCATCATCTCGGTCGCCTCGTACTTCGACCAGAACACCGGCACCCGTGACGGCACCGTCTCGACGTTCTCCAGCCGCGGCAAGGCCGGCGACCAGTCCACCTACCCGGACATCTCCGCGCCCGGTGAGTCGATCACCAGCTCGTGCCGCATCTACCTGCCGATCTGTTCGTCGGGGCTCGACCCCAAGGACGGCGGCGACTACAACACGATCAGCGGCACCTCGATGGCCACCCCACACATCTCGGGCATCGTCGCGCAGCTCTTCCAGGCCAACCCGAACGCCACCCCGGCGCAGGTCGAGGCCGCCATCGAGTCCACCGCCTACAAGTACACGAATGGTGCGCCGTACGAAGCGGGCACCAACGGCACGACGAGCTTCGACAAGGGCCACGGCCTGGTCGACGTCGTCGCTGCCGCCAATGCCATCCGCTAGCAGCCAGCGGAAGGTACGAGGGTCCCGGGCCCTGTGAGGGGGACCCGGGAACCTCCCCCCGGTACCTGCGGTCGTACGACGCAGACCGGGTGAACGCCCCGGACCACCCCCTGTGGTCCGGGGCGTTCCTGGGCGGGGCGTACCCAGCCTCCGCGCCCACACACGGCATACCCAAAAGCCTCTGTGCACAGACCTCGCGCCTACTGCGCAGAGAGCAGGTCTCTGGGCAGCATGACGAGCCTCTGTGCACAGACCCGCAGACGGACAGACCCGCACACACCGAAGGCCCCCGACCGGCGTGGTCGGGGGCCTTCGATCTGTGCGGGGTCGGTCACCCCTGGGCGGTCAGCCCTTGGCGGCGTTGACGGCCTCGGTGGCCTGCGGGAGGACCGTGAAGAGGTCGCCCACGACACCGAAGTCGACGAGCTCGAAGATCGGGGCCTCCTCGTCCTTGTTGATCGCGATGATCGTCTTGGACGTCTGCATGCCCGCGCGGTGCTGGATGGCGCCGGAGATGCCACACGCGACGTACAGCTGCGGGGAGACCTGCTTGCCGGTCTGGCCCACCTGCGAGGTGTGCGGGTACCAGCCGGCGTCGACGGCGGCGCGCGAGGCACCCACCGCGGCACCGAGCGAGTCCGCGAAGGTCTCGACCGGGGAGAAGTCGCCGCCGGTGCCACGACCGCCGGAGACCACGATCGCGGCCTCGGTCAGCTCGGGACGGCCGGTGGCCTCCTTGGGCTTGGACTCGGTGACCTTGGCGCCCTTGGCGGCCTCGGAGATGGTCGGCTCGAACACCTCGTCGGCGGCCGCGCCGGCTGCCTCCTCGGGGGTGGCCGAGTTGGGCTTGACCGTGATGATCGGCGTGCCCTTGGTGACGACCGACTTGACGCTGTAGGAGCCCGCGAAGACGGACTGGGTGGTGGACACGCCACCGCCCTCACCCGCCTGCACGTCGACGGCGTCGGTGATCAGGCCCGAGTCGGTCTTGATCGCGAGCCGCGCAGCGATCTCCTTGCCGGCGCTGTTGCTCGGGATGAGCACGGCGGCAGCGGAGGTCTTCTCCACGAGCTGGGCGAGCAGCTCGGCCTGCGGGGCGACGAGGTAGTCGGTGACGTCGGCGGACTCGACGCGGTAGACCTTCTCCGCGCCGTACTTGGCCAGCGTCTCCTTCGCCGCGTCGAACCCGTCGCCGACGAACACGGCGCTGGGCTCGCCGAGGCGGCGGGCGATGGTGAGCAGTTCCGAGGTGGTCTTGCGAACGGTGCCGTTCGCGTGGTCGACCAGGACGAGTACTTCAGCCATGAGTGGTTCCTCTCTTCGGTCTGTCCGGCAGCTCAGGCTGGTCGGCTCAGATGAACTTCTGCGCGGACAGGAACTCGGCGAGCTTGGTGCCGCCGTCGCCCTCGTCGGTGACGATCTGGCCCTGCTCGCGCGGGGGCCGCTTGGTGAACGACTCGACCTTGGTCCAGGCGGCGTCCAGGCCGACCTGCGAGGCGTCGATGCCGAGGTCGGCCAGGGCCCATTCCTCGACCGGCTTCTTCTTCGCGGCCATGATCCCCTTGAACGAGGGGTAGCGCGGCTCGTTGATCTGGTCGGTGACCGACACCAGCGCCGGCAGCGACGCGACGATCGTCTCCGAGGCGGCGTCCCCGTCGCGACGGATCGTCACGGTGGACCCGTCGACGGCCAGCTCCGAGGCGAACGTCACCTGCGGCAGGCCGAGGCGCTCGGCGAGCATGGCCGGGACGACGCTCATCGTGCCGTCGGTGGACGCCATGCCGGTGATGACGAGGTCAGGGGTGCCGGTCTTCTTGATGGCCTCGGCCAGGACGAGGGAGGTGGCCACGGCGTCAGAGCCGTGGATCGCGTCGTCCTTGACGTGCACGGCCTTGTCGGCCCCCATCTGCAGGGCCTTCTTCAGGGCATCGGCAGCCTGGTCGGGGCCGACGGTGACCACGGTCACCTCACCCTCTCCGGCCTCCACGAGCTTGAGGGCCTCCTCGACGGCGTACTCGTCGAGCTCGGACAGCAGACCGTCAACGCCCACCCGGTCGGTGGTGTTGTCGGAGTCGTTGAACGTGCGGTCGGACTGTGCGTCCGGCACGTACTTCACGCAGACGACGATGTTCATGCGCTGATCGTCCCCTTCTGGGAGTGGATACCGCTGGGATCGACAGTGGGTATCGAAATTGGTGGGTATCGAAATTGGTCAGGTGCCATCCTTACAGCCCCTGCGCGGAATCGACACGCCAGCACCGCGTGACGCTCACCACGGGACCGGCCGGGCAAGCCCGACGGAGGTGATGGCGCCCACACCGCCCGTCCAGCGGACCAGCCGGCGAGCGCCCTGTCAGTCGTCGCCCACAGCGCGTCGGCCCGACTTGAGCTGACCCCGGCGCTTCTTGCCCTCGATCCGGCGTCGCTGCGAGCCCAGGGTAGGACGGGTGGGGCGCCGGGTCGGCGGATCCGGAGCGGCGGCCTCCCGCAGCAGGGAGACCAGGCGCTGCCGGGCGACCACCCGGTTCTGCCGCTGGGAGCGGTGCTCGGAGGCGACCACGATCAGCCGTCCGCCGACGAGCCTGGGGGCGAGCCGGTCCAGCAGCCGCCCGCGGGCCGCCTCGGGCAGCGCCGCGACTGCGCGGGACGTGCTCGGGTCGAAGTCGAGCTCGACCCGGCTGTCGGTGGTGTTGACCCCTTGGCCACCGGGGCCGGAGGAACGCGAGAACCGCTCGATGAGCTCGCCGGCATCGATGACCATGCCGTGGCGCAAGCCGGGACCAGCCGGCACGGACAGGGCCGCGCCCGGCTGAGGTCGTCCCGCCGGTGGTGTGGTCACGGGTCCACTCCACCACAGCGCGGACCCACATCGTCTGTGCGCCGGAGCTGTGGGGCTGCGACGTCGGAGCTGTGGGGCTGCCTCCCCCCGGCCCGGACTGCGGCACACTGGTGGCTTGTGACTTCCTCGGTGCCGGGCGCCTTCTGCCTCGTCCTGCACTCCCACCTCCCCTGGCTGCCCGGGCACGGGGTCTGGCCGCTCGGCGAGGAGTGGCTGTTCCAGGCCTGGGCGGAGTCCTACGTCCCGCTCGTCTCCGAGCTGGACTCCCTTGCGGCAGAAGGGCATCGCGACGTCCTCACCCTCGGCGTCACCCCCGTCCTCGCCGCCCAGCTCGACCACCGGCGGATGCGGCAGGACACCCGGACGTGGGTCGGGCTCTGGCAGCAGCGGGCGCGCGAGCTGGGCTTCGACGCCGATCCGCACCGTCGCGAGACCGCGGCAGTGGAGTATGCCGCCGCGAACCGGGTCCAGCGCCTGCTGGAGTCCCGGTGGCGGGCAGGCGGCTCGCCCGTGCTGCGATCCCTGCGCGACGAGGGCGTGGTCGAGCTGCTCGGTGGCCCGGCCGCACATCCCCTGCTGCCCCTGCTCCAACCCGAGCTCGTCGGGGTCGCCCTCGAGGCGGGCCTGGCCGACAGCGTCTGGCGACACGGCGCGCGGCCCCGAGGCATCTGGGCACCGGAGTGCGCCTGGTCCCCCGCCCTGGCCCCGGCGTTCACCGCCACCGGCGTGGGTCATTTCGTGGTTGACGAGCAGACCGTCCGTGATGCCGGTGGTCACCCGCACGGGGCGTGGCGGGTCACCGGGAGCGACCTCGTGGCGGTCCCCCGTGACCTGGACGTCACCAACCTCATCTGGTCCTCGCGCAGCGGCTACCCAGGTGCCGCGGCCTATCGCGACTTCCACGCCCGCGAGGAGTTCACCGGGATCAGGCTGTGGGCGATCACCGAACCCGACGTGGGCGTCGAGCACAAGTCGCCCTACGACCCGCTGGCCGCCGCAGCCCAGGTCGACGCCGACGTGGAGCACTTCGTGGCCGCCGTCCGGACCAGGCTGGGCCACGCCCGCGAGGTGACCGGCGCTCCGGGGCTGGTCGTCGCGGCATACGACACCGAGCTGTTCGGTCACTGGTGGCACGAAGGTCCGGCGTTCCTGGGCAGGGCGATCCGTGCGCTGCGGGCGGCCGGCGTGACCGTCACCACCGTCGAGAAGGCGGTCGCGGCCGGGCACGTCGCCGGCGAGCTCGACCTCGGTCCCGGGTCGTGGGGCGCCGGCAAGGACTTCTCGGTGTGGGACGGTCCGGGCGTGCGCCAGATCGCCCACGAGAACGAGTGGCTGCAACGGCGCTGGCTCGACGTCGTCGCGAGGGAACGGGCCGCCGGCCGCCTGCAGACCCGCAGGCCGGATCTCGACCAGCTGCTCCAGACGCTGTTCCACGCCCTCTCCAGCGACTGGGCCTTCCTGGTGACCCGTGGACAGTCAGTGGACTACGCGAGACGGCGGGCCGAAGGGCACCGTCGCGACTTCCACCAGCTCGCCCAGCTGGTCGAGGACGGCCGCCGGGACGAGGCACGCGCGGAGGCGACGCGGTTGGCGGCGCGCGACGGCGCGTTCCCCGCCCTCGATGCCCGCGTCGCTGCCCTCGCGGGCTGAGCGCCGCAGGCCTCCTACCTCGGGGCCCTACGTGCGGGTCCGGACGACCTTGCCCGGTATGCCGGCGACGACCGACCGCGGCGGGTACTCACCGCGCGGGACGGCGGACGCCGCGACCACGCAGTGGTCGCCGATGTCGACCCCGCGCGTGACGACGACCTTGGTGCCGAGCCAGACGTCGTCGCCGATCCGCACCGGCGACTTCACGATCCCCTGGTCCTTGATGGGCAGGTCGAGCGACGTCGTGACGTGGTCGAAGTCGCAGACGTAGACGTCGTCCCCGAACAGGCACGCCTGGCCGATGGAGATGTCGATCCAGCAGTTGATGGTGTTGCGGATGCCGATGACCGACTTGGGTCCGATGCGCAGGGTGCCCTCGTGGGCCCGCAGCCGCGCGTGCGCCCCGACGTGGGTGTAGGCGCCGACGACCAGCCGGCCGTAGCCCTCGCGCACCTCGAACCGCACGTCCGGACCGATGAAGCACGGACCCTCGAACCGCAGTGAGGGGCAACGGGCGCTGGCCCGGGCCATCCGCAGGTAGCTCAGCAGGTGGTGTCGGGTGAACGCGCGGTTGGCCATCGCCCAGCCCACCCACCGGGCCCACGCGAGGGGCCGCGGCAGCCCGAAGGGGCCGTGCTCGGCCCGCTCGCCGTGGTCGGCCGGCGACATGTCCGCGTTGGCTGCCGAGGTCACGGGCTCATTCCGGGTCGTCGGGTGCTCGAGGTCAGGGCTTCACGCCGGTGATGCCGACGTTGTAGAAGAAGCGTGCGGGCACGACCTTGGCGAGCAACCGGTCGACGGTGGACAGTCGCTGCCAGGAGCCGTAGGCGAACATGGCCCAGCCCCATCCCAGCGCACCGGGCTTCACGGCTGCCTCGAACGTCCGGATGGGCCATCCCGCGAAGGCCGCGGTGAGCTCCTCGGTCTGCGTGCGGACGTCGATGGCGCCGGCTCGCACGGCCATCCGCGCGAGGTCGTCCGGGTCGAACGTGTGCAGGTCGACGACGGCCTCGAGCGCCGCCGCACGGGACGACTCGTCGAGGGCCTCCTTGTCCTTGGCCCACTTCTCGCGGAGCGGGGGCAGCTGGGTGACGGCCTTGGTCGCCTTCCACGTGAGGCTGCCGAGCCGGCGGGCGTAGCGGTCACCGATGGTCGTGGGCTCGCCGGCGATGACGAACCGCCCACCGGGCTTGAGGACCCGGAGGATCTCGCGCAGCGCCCCCTCGACATCGGGGATGTGGTGGATGACGGCATGACCCACGACGATGTCGAAGGTGTTGTCGTCGTAGGGGATCCGCTCGGCGTCGGCGACCCTGCCCTCGACGGAGAACCCCAGCATCTCGGCGTTGGCCTTCGCGGCCTCGACCATGCCCGGCGACAGGTCGGTGACGTGCACCGCGTCGAGGATGGCCGCCTGCTTGAGGTTCAGCGAGAAGAACCCCGTGCCCGCCCCGAGCTCGAGAGCCGTGGCGTAGGGCAGCGGGTCGGGCGTGCCCGTGATGGCCTCGAACCGGCCCCGCGCATACTCGATGCAGCGACGGTCGAACGAGATCGACCACTTCTGGTCGTAGGTCTGGGCTTCCCAGTCGTGGTACAGCACCTGGGCCAGCTTGTTGTCGGCGAAGGCCGCGGCCACCTGCTCAGCCGTGGCCGCCTCGGGGGTGGGTGCCATCGCTCAGGCGCCCTCGAACTTCGCCTTGCCGGGGCCGTTCTCGACGAACGACTTCATCCCGATCTCACGGTCCCTGGTGGCGAACAGGGAGCTGAAGAGCATCCGCTCGATCTCCAGACCGGTCTCGAGGTCGGTCTCCAGTCCCCGGTCGATCGCCTGCTTGGCAGCGCGGATCGCGTACGCGGGTCCGCCGACGTACGGCGCGAGTCGCGCCTTCGCGGCGGCATACACGTCCTCGGCCTCGACGACCTCGTCGACGAGCCCGATCGCGAGGGCCTCGTCGGCGGACACGAACCGTCCGGTGAAGACGATGTCCTTGGCCTTGGCCGGACCGACGAGGCGAGCCAGCCGCTGGGTGCCCCCGGCGCCGGGAATCACCCCGAGCAGGATCTCGGGCTGGCCGAGCTTGGCGTTCCTGGCCGCGACCCGGAAGTCGCATGCGAGGGCCACTTCGCACCCGCCGCCGAGGGCGTACCCGGTGATCGCGGCGACGGTGGGCTTGGGGATCCGGGCGAGGGTGCGGGTGAAGTCCTGGAGGGCGCCGGCGTGGTCGGCCATGTCCGTGTAGGACATCCGCTCCATCTCCTTGATGTCCGCGCCAGCCGCGAACACCTTCTCTCCGCCGTAGAGGATGACCCCGCTGACGTCGCGGCGCTGGCCTGCCTCGGTCGCGGCAGCGGCGAGCGCGGTCTGCACCTCGGCGTTGAGCGCGTTCATCGGCGGGCGGTTGATCCGGATCGTCGCGATGCCGCCCTCGACCTCGAGGGAGACGACGCCGGTGGGAGCCTCGCTCATGCCGGGTCCCCCTCGGGGGCCGGCTGGCCCGCGCCCGGGCCGGAGTCCTCGCCGCCACCCATGATCCGCTCGTGCCACATCTGCACGCCCGCCAGGACCAGCTGGATCGAGACGTTGACGAGGGCGGGCACGTTGCTGTTCTGGTCGACGATGTGCTCGCTGGTGACGACCAGGGTGTCGTTCGCGAGGCCGGCCTTGACGACGTTCATCTGCAGGGTGATCTCGTTGCAGGTGGCCAGGCGCGTCAACGGGTCGCTGGGGACCGTGTCGCTGATGGCCCACTGGCCGAAGACGCGCATGATCTGGAAGTCGCCCTCGGTGCAGCGCACGAACAGCTGCTGGTCCTGCACGGTGAAGGCCACGTCGCCGTCGTTGTCCACGTTGGGAGCCAGTGACTGGTCGATCAGGGCGTCCAGGACCCGTCCGCGCAACGGGTGCTCGTTCGCGGGGGGCGGGAAGTTGGGCAGCGAAGTCGGATCCGTCATGTGCCCAACCGTAACCACTGCCTAGGCTGAGGGCCATGTCGCCCGCCCCACGCACGCGTGACCTTCCTCCCACCCTGGGGATGACCCTCGTCGAGGGCGGGGCCGAGTTCGCGGTCTATGCGGGGCACGCCGACTCGGTCGAGGTCTGCCTCTTCGACGGGGGCGACCAGGACGGCCACTCGGAGCGTCGCGTGCCGCTCACCGAGCGCACCCACGGCATCTGGTTCGGCTTCCTGCCCGGCGTCGGCGCGGGTCAGCGTTACGGCCTGCGTGCCGACGGACCGTGGCGTCCGGCCGAGGGGCTGCGCTACAACCCCGCCAAGGTGCTCCTGGATCCGTACGCCCGCGCCATCGAGGGCGACGTGTCCTGGACCCCCGAGGTCTTCGCCCACCGGGTGGGTCACCGGCTCAAGGGCGACGACGCGGTCCTCAGCACGCTGGACAGCGCCGGCGCCGTGCCGCGGTGCGTGGTCGTGGACGAGCGCTTCGACTGGGGCGACGACGCGCCGCCACACACGCCGCTGTCCGAGACGGTGGTCTACGAGGCCCACGTGCGAAACCTCACCATGCGGCACCCCGAGGTGCCCGCGCACCTGCGGGGCACGTATGCCGGGATGTGCCACCCCTCCGTCATCGCCCACCTCAAGGCGCTGGGTGCGACGGCGGTGGAGCTGCTGCCGGTGCAGGCGTTCACCTCCGAGCCCGAGGTGGTCCAGCGCGGGCTGACGAACCACTGGGGCTACAACACCCTGGGCTTCTTCGCCCCGCATGCTCGGTACGCCTCGGCCTCCGACCCGCAGGGCGCCCTGGACGAGTTCAAGGGCATGGTGCGGCTGCTGCACTCCGAGGGGATCGAGGTCGTCCTCGATGTCGTGTACAACCACACCGCAGAGCAGGCCGGACGCGACGGGGCCTCGTTGTCCTGGCGTGGGTTGGACAACCGCGCCTACTACCGCCTGGACGAACGCGGCCAGGACATCGACGTCACGGGCTGCGGCAACACCCTCGACCTCCGGCACGCGATGGTCTGCCGCATGGTGCTCGACTCCCTGAGGTACTGGGTGAACGAGTGCCACGTCGACGGTTTCCGGTTCGACCTCGCGGTGGCCCTCGGGCGCGGCCAGAACGACGACTACGACCCCAACCACCCCTTCCTCGTCGCGCTGCGCACCGACCCGGTGCTGTCCCGCGTCAAGCTCATCGCCGAGCCGTGGGACGTGGGCATCCACGGCTGGCGGACGGGCCAGTTCCCGCCACCCTTCGCCGAGTGGAACGACCGTTTCCGCGACTCGGTGCGGACGTTCTGGCTCGACGACCTCAAGGCCCAGGCGGCCGGGCACCACCAGGGTCACGGCGTGCGCGAGCTCGCCACGCGGATGGCCGGGTCGCAGGACCTGTTCGGCTCCCGCGACCGGGGGCCCGTCGCGTCGGTGAACTTCGTCGCGGCGCACGACGGGTTCACGACCACCGACCTGACCCGCTACAACGCCAAGCACAACGGCCCCAACGGCGAGGGCAACCGCGACGGCAGCGACAACAACCGGTCCTGGAACCACGGCGTCGAGGGACCGGAGACCGGGCCGGCAGAGCCGGAGATCGAGCAGGCCCGGCGTCGTTCGACGCGCAACCTGCTGGCGACCACCCTCCTCGCGACCGGCGTGCCCATGCTCAACGCGGGGGACGAGTTCGGTCGCAGCCAGGGCGGCAACAACAACCCCTACTGCCAAGACAACGAGACGTCGTGGTTTCACTGGGGTCTGGCCGGCTGGCAGCAGGACCTGCTCGCCACGACCCGGTTCCTGACACGGCTGCGGACCGACCACCCCGTGCTGCGCCAGCCCACCTTCTTCACCGGCCGCGAGGTGCACGAGGACGGGTCGACCGACCTCGCCTGGTTCGACGCCGATGGGCAGCCCATGGAGAACGGGCGGTGGGAGGACCCGTCCACCCGCACGCTCCAGATGCTGCTCAACGGTGCCTGCATCGGTCAGGCCTCGGTGCTCGTCGTGCTCCACGGCGGTCGCGAGCCCGAGAAGGTGATGCTGCCCGAGGTGCCCGGCCTCGCGGCCTACCACCTGTTGTGGGACTCGACGGACGAGCGGCCCGGGCCGCCCGATCCGCCGACCCCGCCCGGCCCGGTGGAGGTCGGCCCGACCTGCATCCAGGTCTACCGGGCGGCCGCCTCCACCTGACCGGGCTCGTTCAGGGTGTCAGCCGGCGACCGCCCCCTTCAGGGCCCCCACTCGCGCCTGGGACGCCTGCTTCTTGACGTGGCCACCGCCGTGCTGGGTCGAGCTGAAGACCTGCCTGTCGAAGGCCATGTGAGCGACCATCGTGGCGAAGGTCTTGGACATCCAGGTGAACACCTCGGGGTCGTTGTTGCTGAGGTTGTCGCACCACCGGAACGGGTTGTCCACGCATCCCCCGTCGTCCCCGGGCACGGTGCCTTCGAAGTTGCCCTCGGAGCCGCCGAAGAGGGAGACGTCCGACGCGAGCTTGCAGCAGTCCTGGCCGGTCAGGACACCGCTCGCCGGGATCCCCGCCTGCTGGAAGCTGAAGGCGTCCGTGCCGTCGGAGGAGAAGAGGATGTGGTTCTTCCCGATCGAGTTGAGGTAGCCGATCCCGTAGTCCCGGGCGATCGCCGAGGGAGCCCAGATGCTCGGCGGCATGGGGGTGCCGGGTCCGCGCCCGAACAGCTGGACACCGTCCTTCGGGTCGAGGACTCCCGCGACATAGTTCGGCGTGGCCAGGACGTCGGCGTCGAGGTCGAACTTGATCTTCGCCAGCTCGGACGCCGGCAGCGTGTCGACGTAGTGGTGAGAGCCGAGCAGGCCGAGCTCTTCACCGCCGAACCAGATGAAGCGCAGCTTGTTCGGGGTGTTGGTGTTCTTGAGCTGCTGAGCGATGTCGAGGATGGCGGCCGAGCCCGAGGCGTTGTCGAGCATCCCGGCTCCGTAGATCGCGTCGAGGTGGGCGTCGATGACCAGGATGTTGTTCGGGTCGCCGCCCCTGGAGTCGGCGATGACGTTCCAGTCGGCGCGGTTCGGGTCATCGATGGCCTTGACGTCGATGGTCAGCAGCGGCCCCGGACCCGGGCTGGTCTGGGCCAGCAGCTGGGTGCCCACGGCGTAGGACGTGAACATGACCGGGATGTGCTCGGTACCGGCGAGGGAACCACTGAAGAGACTGGTGCGCCCGGGGTTCCCCTCGTTGAAGATGACCACTGCCGAGGCGCCGGCGGCCTGGGCGTTCGCCACCTTCGAGGCGAAGGTGCACGTGCCCCGCTGGATCAGCGCGATGTTGCCCGGGACGAAGCCGCTGAAGTCCGAGGCCTGGCAGCCGCTGGCCGAGCTGGGGGTGGGCGTCGCAGGCACGACGATGCCGCCTGCCGGCTGGAGCCTCGCCGTCGCCGAACCGGCGACGGGTCCGGGGTTGAACTGGGTGCCCAGGCCGAAGGACTGCGGTGTCGGCTGGTCCTCGCGCATGACGGGGGTCCCGACGAAGCTGAAGTAGTGGAACGTGTACTGCTGCAACGTCACGCTGTAGCCCGCCGCTCTCATGACACTGGCGACGTAGTCGGCCGAGGCCTTGTAGCCGGGCTCCCCCGAGTTGCGGGACGGGTGCCCGTCGGCGCCGGGGTGCGCGTCGGCGATCTGCTGGAACTTGACCATGTGCGCCCAGAGGTCGCTCGTGGTGACGCAGTCGACGAGCTTGCGCGGGGTGTTGTTGACGCGGTGGGCGCAGGCAGTGGCGTTGGCCTGCCCGCTCGACGTGGTGGCATTCGCGCTCGACGCAACCATGGGCAGGCCCCAGGTCACCGCGACGGCTGTGGCGGTGACCAGCGCGGTCCGCACTACGCGACGTCGTCCGTCTCGTGGACTCATCGTGTGCTCCCTTGCTGACGGTTGAACCCGCCGGCGTCGTTGTCGACGAGCCTTCCGATGCTACTGCCGTCGGGTGTTCCCGGCAGGTCGGGAAGCAGGCGGTGCAGGCACCCTGAAGCGCTCGCTCAGGGGGTTCGGCGATCAGGAGGACCGGGCGATCAGCGGAGCTCGGCGATCAGCTCCTGAGCAGCCACCCCGGCGCCTGCTCGACGAACTCGGCGCTGGTCAGGCCTCCGGCGCCCGCCGGCAGGCTCCCGAGCAGTGGCGCGCCGGCGACGCGCGGCAGGTCCTCGAGGTTCGATCGCTCGGCGAGGTCCGGCTCCTCCGGGTAGGACCCGACCACGACACCGAGCAGCGGGAGGTCTCGGGCGGCCAGGGCTTCGGCGGTCAGCGCGGTGTGGTTGAGGGTGCCCAGGCTGGGGCTCGCCACGAGCACGTACCCGGTGCTGGTTCCCTTGTAGCGCAACGCGGTTCCCAGATCCGCCAGCGTCCCCCCGCGACTGTCGAGGCGCACCAGCAGGCCGCCTGCGCCTTCCACCAGCACGACGTCGACCTCGTTCGCGAGGGCGGCGATGGTGCGCGCGTGCTGCGCGACAGGGGGCAGGGTGACCTCCTGCAGTCGGGCCGCCGCATCGGGGGCCAGTGGCGCCTCCAGCCGGACGAACTCGTGGAAGGTGACCCCCGGATCCTGCCCGAGCAGGCGCTGCACCACCTGGAGGTCGCCGTCCTCGGCCTCGGTCACGCCCGTCTGCAGGGGCTTCACCACGGCCACGGTGGCGCCGCGCCTGCGCAGCATCGCCGTGAGGGCAGCCGTCACCACGGTCTTGCCGACGTCGGTGCTGGTGCCCGTGACGACGACGACCTTGGGCAGCGAGATCGGGTCAGGCACGGGTGACCAGTCCGCGCAGCACGTCGAGGGCGTGGTCGAGCACCTCGGGCCCATGGTCTGCGTGAGCCGTCAGGCGCAACCGCGAGCTGCCGTCCGGGGTGGACGGCGGCCGGAAGCACCCGATGCGTATGCCGCGTTCCTCGGCCACCGCGACGGCGGCGAGGGCCTCGGCGGGCCCGGGCATCGTCACCGACAGCACCGCACCGGCGGGGGTGTCGACGCCGCACGCGTCGGCGAGGAGCGCCGCGTTGGCACGGACCGCGGCGGGCAGGTGGGCGTCGGTCGCGAGGACGTCGAGGGCGCCCAGCGCGGCGCCCGCGGCGGCCGGAGCGAGCCCCGTGTCGTAGATGAAGGGGCGCCCGGTGTTGACGAGGTGGTCACGCACCGCGGCATGGGCCAACACCGCTCCGCCCTGTGCCGCAAGGGATTTCGACAAGGTGACGGTGACGACCACGTGGTCCCGGGCGATGATGCCGGCCTGGGCGGCTCCGCCCTCGCCCCGCTCCCCCACCACACCGAGCCCGTGGGCGTCATCGACGACGAGGACGGCGCCGAGCTCCTGGGAGAGGTCGGCGAGGGCGCCGAGCGGGGCCGCGTCGCCGAGGACCGAGTAGACCGACTCCACCACGACGACGGCCCGCGGCTGGGTGCGTCCGGCCAGCAGCTCGCGGACGTGGTCGAGGTCGTTGTGGCGGCTGACGGCCACGGCCGCTCGGCTGAGCCGGGCGCCGTCGATGAGGGACGCGTGGGCGTGGGCGTCGGACACGATGAGCGTCTCGGCGTCGGCCAGGGACGTGAGCACCGCGAGGTTGGCGTGGTAGCCCGTCGACAGCACGAGCGCCGACGGCGCCCCAGTCAGGCGGGCCAGGGCATGTTCCAGCTCTTCGTGGAGCTCGAGCGTGCCGGTGACGAGCCGGGACGCCCCAGCCCCACCCCCGTAGGTCTCGGCCGCCGCGACGGCACCAGCGATCACGGCCGGGTGACGGCGCAGTCCCAGGTAGTCGTTGCCCGCCAGGTCGACCAGCTCGCCGGACTTGAAGGGCCTGACCTCGCGGCGCAGCCCCTGACGGTCCCGGTCGGCGGCCCGCTCGGCCAGCCAGTCGAGGAAGGTGCTCACCGGTGCATCCTCTCAGCCGTGGACAGTGGCAACGGACTGCACCAGGGCATCGCAGATGGTGCTCAGGTCCTCGGGGGTCGTGACGTAGGGCGGCATCGTGTAGACGAGGTCCCGGAAGGGCCTGACCCACACCCCGCGTTCCATGGCCGCCGCGGCCAGCTCTCCTACCCGCGCGGGCTCGCGCAGCTGGATCACGCCGACCCCACCCAGCACGCGGACGTCCACCACCGAGTCGAGGGCCCCGGCGGGCTCGAGACCGCTGGTCAGACCGACCTCCAGACCGCGCACCTGGGTGCTGAAGTCGTTGTCCTGCACCAGGTCGAGGCTGGCCAGGGCGATCGAGCACGCCAGCGGGTTGGCCATGAACGTAGGCCCGTGCATCAGGGCGCCCCCGGCCCGTTCGCTGCTCACGCCGTGGGCCACCTCGTCGGTGCACAGCACGGCCGCCAGGGAGAGGTAACCCCCCGTCAAGGCCTTGCCGACGCACAGGATGTCGGGAACGACGGCGGCGCGCTCCAGGGCGAACATGGTGCCGGTGCGCCCGAACCCGGTGGCGATCTCGTCGAGGATCACCAGGGCGCCGTGCTCGCGGGCAAGCTCGGCGAGGACCTGGACCACCCGCGGGCTGTGGAACCGCATCCCACCGGCACCCTGGAGCAGCGGCTCGAGGATGACGGCGGCGATGTCGTCCGCGTGGGCGGCGTAGAGCCTGCGGGTCTCCCGCTCCCACGCCGCCATGGCCGGATCGTCGTCCGGAAGGTCGACGCCGGCCGGCGGGACCGGTGCGAAGACGTGGTCGGGGAGGATGCCGGTGAAGAGCGAGTGCATGCCTCCCACCGGGTCCGTCACCGACATCGGGGAGAAGGTGTCACCGTGGTACCCGCCACGGATCGTGAAGAACCGGGTGCGCCCCGTGCCCGTGCCGACGTGGAGCTGGAGGGCCATCTTCATGGCCACCTCGACAGACACCGAGCCGGAGTCGGCGAAGAAGACCCGCTGCAGGGCGGGTGGGGTCAGCGCCACGAGCCGCTCGGCCAGCGCGATCGCAGGCTCGTGGGTCAGGCCGCCGAACATCACGTGGCTCATCCGGGCCAGCTGCGCCCGCGCGGCCTCGTCGAGCTGCGGCACGGCGTATCCGTGGATCGCACACCACCACGACGACATCGCGTCGATGACGTCCTGCCCCGAGCCGTCCGGCATACGCAGCGAGAGCCGGACTCCCGAGGCTGACTCCACGAAGTAGGGCGGCGCGGTCTCGGCGGCCGAGGAGTACGGGTGCCAGAGGTGGTCCCGGTCGAAGGCCAGCAGGCGATCGACGTCAGCCATCGCTGCTGGTCTGCCCGTGGACGGCACACTGCGCGGACCAGCCCCGCGGGAACACCTGCACCTTCATCCGGCGACGACACCGTCCGCAGAAGCGAGGCGGTTCCAGGGCGAGCGCCCGGTCGCAGGCCGCGTGGTCCGCGCCCTCACGAGGCAGGCCGCAGCGGCCGCACCAGGGGTCTTCGCCCGGCATGTCCGTCCCGCCCTCAGAACCTCTCGCACTCAGAATGTCTCGCTCAGCGCCTTGATGGGCATCTCGAGCTCCGCGAGCAGGCTGAGGTCCTCCTTCGGGTCCCGGCCCAGCGTCGTGAGGTAGTTGCCGACGATCACGGCGTTGATCCCGCCGAGCAGGCCGTCGCGGGTGCCGAGGTCACCCAGCGTGAGCTCGCGTCCACCGGCATACCGCAGGATGGTGCGCGGCAGCGCGAGGCGGAAAGCGGCGATCGTCCGCAGGGCGTCGCGCGAGTCCATCACCGGCAGGTCGCCGAACGGGGTGCCGGGACGGGGGTTGAGGAAGTTCAGGGGCACCTCGTGCGGAGCCAGCTCGCCCAGCTGGGCGGCCAGCTCCGCCCGCTGCTCGAGCGTCTCGCCCATGCCGACCAGCCCGCCGCAGCACAGCTCCATGCCGGACTCCTTCACCATGAGGCAGGTCTCCCAGCGCTCCTCGAAGGAGTGCGTGGTCACGACCTGGGGGAAGAACGAACGCCCGGCCTCGAGGTTGTGGTTGTAGCGGTGCACACCCATGTCGACCAGGTCGTCGACCTGCTCCTGGCTGAGCATGCCCAGCGAGGCGGCGACCTGGATGTCGACCTCGGCCCGGATCGCCGCGACGCCTTCACGCATCTGGGCCATCAGGCGTGCGTCAGGTCCGCGCACCGCGGCCACGATGCAGAACTCGCTCGCACCCGTCTCGCGGGTCTGTCGAGCCGCGCGGACCAGCTCGGGGATGTCGAGCCACACGGAGCGCACCGGGGAGCTGAACTGGCCGGACTGGCTGCAGAAATGGCAGTCCTCCGGGCAGCCACCGGTCTTGATCGAGACGATCCCCTCGACCTCGACCTCGGGTCCGTTGAACCGCATGCGGACCTCGTGGGCCAGCGCCAGGAGCTCCTCCAGCTGGTCGTCCGGCGTCCTCAGCACGTCGAGGATCTGGCCGTGGGACAGGGGTTCGCCGCGGTCGAGCACCTGCTCACGAGCGACCTGCAGGACGTCGCTGGCAACCGACTCCTCAATTGTCATGAGGGCGAGTCTGGCTCATGTCGGTCGCAGTCGGGTAGCGGTCTCACGCGCCGAACAGTCTCGTCGCACTCCCGCCACTGCCACGGTACCGCGCTCAGGGGGGCTTGCCGCAAGGCCACCGGGGTGACGCACACTGGTCGGCCGTGCGCCGGGACCGGCGGCGAAGGAGGAGGGGGAACCATGGTGGATGTGGTCGTGGTGGGGGCTGGTCCTACCGGCCTGATGGTGGCCGGCGAGCTGACGCTGGCGGGGGTGGACGTCGAGGTCGTCGAGCGCCGCGCCACCCCTGAGCTGGTCGGATCGCGGGCGGGTGGGTTCCATGCGCGGACCATCGAGATCCTCGACCAGCGGGGCATCGCGGATCGGTTCCTCGCGGAGGGGAAGACCTACCCGGCGCCGTACTCCGGGCGGATGATGCTGGACCTGAGCGACTTCCCGACCCGCCACCCGTACACGCTCGGCCTGTGGCAGAACCACATCGAGCGGATCCTCGCCGGCTGGGTCCACGAGCTCGGGGTGCCGATCCGGCGGGGAGTCGACGTGACCGGCCTCGACCAGGATGACGAGGGCGTCGAGCTCCGGCTGTCCGACGGCCAGCAGCTGCGCGCGAAGTACGTCGTCGGCGCCGACGGTGGGCGCAGTGTCGTCCGCAAGGCCGCCGGGATCGACTTCCCGGGCTGGGAGGCGACGACGAGCGCACTCATCGCGGAGGTCGAGGTGACCGAGGAGCTGCCGTCGGGCATCAAGTACGACGCCAGCGGCCTGCACGGACTGAGCTTCATGGAGGACGGACGCACCGTCCGCGTCGTCTCCAGCGAGAGCGAGCTCGGGGTCACCACCGAGCCGACCCTGGCCGACCTCAGCGCGAACCTGACGTCGGTCTACGGCACCGACTTCGGGGTGCACCACCCGACCTGGATCTCGAGGTTCACCGACGCCACCCGCCAGGCCGCGGCCTACCGCAGCGGGCGGGTGCTGGTCGCCGGCGATGCCGCCCACATCCACTCCCCGGCCGGCGGGCAGGGCATCGGCCTAGGGATCCAGGACGCCGTGAACCTTGGCTGGAAGCTCGCCCAGGTCGTCCGGGGCACCTCACCGCAGAGCCTCCTGGACACCTATCACGCCGAGCGCCACCCGGCCGGCGCCCGCGCGCTGGAGTACTCGAAGGCGGTGAGCGCCCTCCAGCGCCACGACGCGCGGATCGCGGCGGTCCGCGACCTCATGGACCGCCTGGTGGCGATGGACGAGCCGCGCCGCCACGTGGTCGGCCTCATCTCGGGTCTCGATGTCCACTACGACCTCGGCGAGGGGCACCCGCTGCTCGGCCGCAGGATGCCCGACCTCGACATCGTGACGGCCGGTGGAGCCGTCCGGGTCTACTCCCTGCTCCACCGCGCCGGTCCGGTCCTGATCAGCTTCGGACCGCCGGGACGCATCACCCCGGGTCCCTGGGCCGACCGGGTCGCCATGGTCGACGCCTCCTACGAGGGGGCCTGGGAGCTGCCCGTCATCGGCACCGTCGACGCCCCGGCCGCGGTGCTCGTGCGACCCGACGGCCACGTCGCCTGGGTGGGTGACGGGACACCAGCCGGGTTGGAGGAGGCGCTCGGCACGTGGTTCGGGCCGCCGGACCTCCAGCAGCCGTCGGCCTGAGGACCCGTCCCGAGGATCCTCGTCATGCGCTCGAGCGGGGGCCCTCGTCAGCCCAGCTGCAGGATCCGCGCCGACACCTCGTATGCCGCGGCCACGCCCTTCGCGTCATGCAGGTCCTCGGGGGCCGCCAGGGCCTCCTGGACATGGGCGCGCACCGCGGCACCGGGGTCGGCCGCGCAGAGGTCGACGCACAGCCCTGCGACGACGATGGCGGCGTCATGGTCGTCCAGACCGTCGAGGGCGAGGCCGTTGTAGAGCAACGTCGCCGCCTCCAGGAACACCTCGCGAGCCATCTCGAGGTCCACCTCGGGGCGCGCCTCGGCGACTGCCTCGGCGGTGGCGAGCAGCTGGTCGAAAGGCGGCTCCACGGCGCTTGCCTCCATGAGGTGAGCCTCGCAGGACGCCATCTCGGCGACAAGCGAATATGGGCGCGGCTACCGCATCGGGCCGCCCATGGGCAGCCGCTCGGCAAGCTGGCTCGGCGTCAGGTACGGCGTCGCGACACTCGGGTGCAGGCGCCCGGCCCGCGGTACGGCGAAGGCACGCAGGAGGTTGAGCGTGATCTGCTGCAGGGCGGCGCTGGTGCTGGCAGGGGTGTCCCACCGGGGGCAGGTGGAGTCCAGGCCGCAGGTCCAGTACGTCGTCCCCGCGGAGAACACGCCGGCGCCGGAGGGCGCGCTGTAGTAGCCGGCGGTGATCTCCGACGGCCGATGCGTGTCGGCCCCGCGCCCCACCGCGTGCAGCACGACCTGCAGGCTCAACGGGGAGTGGTCCCCTGGTGGCTCCTGCGCGTCGGCCTCGTTGCCGACCGCAAGCGGCAGCGCGTCTCCTGGCTTGAGCCCACTGCTCGTGAACAGCCACGCCGGCGCGTTCGCCACGACGTAGGACGCGTGCACCCCGACGACCGCCATGCCCTCCCCGACCAGCGAGGCCGGGTCGCGGTTCAGCGGCTGCGCCCGCCACTGGACGGTGGTCGTCTCGGGGTAGGCCCGGGCGTGCCGGTCCAGCCGTTGGTCCTTGAACACGGTCAGGCCGGTCATCCGCCCGAGCTTGTCGCGCTCGATCCGGCCCTGCCAGTAGATCTCGTTCGCACCGAGGAAGGCGAAGTTCGTCCCGGCGTCCCGCGCCGCGACGGCTGCGTCGTACATGCGCTTGGTCCAGTACTCCGAGTGGCCGCCGATGACCACGGTGGGCTGGCCCTGGAGCTGGCTCGGCTCGGCATCCAGGGAGCTGTCGGTGGTGACGTCGGCCGCCAGTCCGTGGCGCGCCAGGAAGCGCGCGATCGGGAGGTCCATGCCGAAGAACTGCTCGACCGCGGTGCGGAGCAGCGGGCGGTCGGCCGAGGCGACGTAGGACCGGTTGGCGAGCCGCTCGGCGAAGCTGGCGCCCGGGCCCCCGTAGAGGCTGCGACCGCCGTAGCTGTTGTAGGCCATCCACGTCAGGTCGCTGGTGACGATCAAATATGGCGAACGGGTGCCGGACGTCCGCACCACGAGTGGGATGTAGGAAGGGCTCATCGCGCGGTCGAGCGGCGCGACCTGCACGACGTACAGACCGGGAGGCCAGCCGGGTCCGACGGTGAACCGGGACGACACGGGCCAGTCCTCCCGGATCACCCGGTCCGGGCCGGTGGCCTGGGCCTTGCGCTGCTCGCGGGCGAGGATCACGGGTGACTGCCAGACCAGTCGTGACCCGGCGCCGCCGTAGTACCCGACCCGGAGTGCGCGCAGCCGCACCTTGGTGTCGCCGCGATCGCTGGACAGGTGCGCGGTCAGGGTCTGGCCGCAGACAGCGGTGACGCTGTCCAGGTAGCCCACGACGGGGCCCGTCCACTCCCGTGCCCTGCCGTGGGGCAGGTCGGCGCTTCCAGCCTGAGAGTCCTCGCGCGCGCTCCACCCGGGGGTCGCGTTGACGCAGGTGGCGACCGGCGCGGCAAGGTCCGTCGTGATCGGCGCCACCTCCCGCGCCGCCGCCTCAGGTTTCGCGGCGGGTGGTCCGGGCCGGACGTCGCCGGATCCACTGCACGCAGTCAGCAGCGTCACCGCGGCCAGGAGGGTCGCCGTGACCGCGACGCCAAGACGGGTTCGCCGGCTGCCGGCTGGGAGGCTCACGTGCTCGTGGCCGACTGCGAGGGTGGCGTTCCACCGGCATGGGAGTGCACGAGCGTCATTAGCGCACGAGCAACCTAAGAAGACGTTGAGACGTCACGTCGCCCCCCGTGGGCAACGCGTCCGCCCACCGCCGCCGTATGCCGCGTGCGGACGTCCGCACGCGGCATACGGGTCAGGCGTTGGCGACCAGGCCGAGCTCGCTGGTGCTGGCGAGGCCCGGGTGCTTCGGGAGCACCCTCACCGTGTAGCCGAACGAGCCGGTGCGGGCCAGCGCGAGGTCGCCCGCGAACTGGTGCCGCCCGCCCTCGTAGGACTCGAGGAACGAGAGCGACTGCGTGTCAACGTCACTCAGGTCGTCGCTGTCGTGGGCGTTGCCGTGCACGATCTGCACGTCGACCTCGTCAGGCGACAGGGCACCGAGGGAGACGTAGGCACGCACGTGCAGGGTCTCACCGACCTCCGGGCTGTCCGAGACGCCCGAGGACTCCACGTGGTCGACGTGGACGGTCGGCCAGGCAGCCTTGACCTTGGCCTTGTAGGCCGCCAGGTCCCGGGCGCCGGCGAACGTCTCGCCGTTCAGCGACCAGCCGGCCCGCGCGGCGGGGCCGTAGAGCTTGGTCGTGTAGTCGCGCACCATCCGGCTCGCCAGGACCTTGGGTCCGAGGGTGGCCAGCGTGTGGGTGATCATCGAGATCCAGTTCTGGGGCAGGCCCTCGGCGTCGACGTCGTAGAACCGCGGGGCGACCGAGTTCTCGATGAGGTCGTACAGCGCGGAGGCCTCGAGGTCGTCACGGCGATCGGGGTCGTCCACCCCGTCAGCGGTCGGGATGGCCCAGCCGTTCTCGCCGTCGAACCACTCGTCCCACCAGCCGTCGAGGATGGACAGGTTGAGGCCACCGTTGAGGGCGGCCTTCATGCCCGAGGTGCCGCACGCCTCGAAGGGACGCAGCGGGTTGTTGAGCCAGACGTCGCAGCCCGGGTAGAGGTACTGAGCCATCGCGATGTCGTAGTTCGGGAGGAACACGATGCGGTGGCGGATCTCCGGGTCGTCGGCGAACCGCACCATCTGCTGGATGAGCTGCTTGCCGGTCTCGTCCGCGGGGTGGGACTTGCCGGCGATGACGAGCTGGATCGGCCGCTTCGGGTCCAGCAGGAGGCGCTTGAGACGCGCGGGGTCGCGCAGCATGAGGGTGAGGCGCTTGTAGGTCGGCACGCGCCGCGCGAAGCCGATCGTGAGCACGTCGGGATCGAGGATGTCGTCGACCCAGCCGAGCTCGGCCGCGCTGGCGCCACGCTTGGCCCAGGACGACTTCGTGCGGCGACGCGCCTCGACGACCAGCTGTTCGCGCATGTCGCGCTTGGTCGCCCAGATGGCGTCGCGGGGCACGTCGTCGATGCGGTCCCAGGCGTTGTCGCGCTCGATGTCGGTGGTGCCCAGGTGCTTCGCGGCGACCTCGTAGACCTTGCGGTCCACCCAGGTGCCGGCGTGGACACCGTTGGTGACACTGGTGATCGGGACCTCGTCGTCGTCGAAGCCCGGCCACAGGCCGTCGAACATCTCGCGGCTGACGACGCCATGCAGCTGGGACACGCCGTTCGCCCGCTGGGCGAGGCGCAGGCCCATGACGGCCATGTTGAACATGCCGGGCTGGCCGCCCGGGTAGTCCTCCGCGCCCAGGGTCAGCAGCCGTTCCACCGGAACGCCCTCGACGGCGCGGTCGCCGCCGAAGTGGCGGGTGATGAGCTCGGCGTCGAACCGGTCGATGCCCGCCGGCACCGGGGTGTGCGTGGTGAACACCGTCGCCGCGCGGACCGCCTCGAGAGCCTCGTCGAAGGTGAGCCCGGCCGACTGAGTCAGCTCGTGGATCCGCTCGACGCCGAGGAAGCCGGCGTGGCCCTCGTTGGTGTGGTAGACGTCCGGCGCCGGGGCTCCGGTCAGTCGCGACCAGAGCCGCAGGGCCCGGACTCCGCCGATGCCGAGCAGCATCTCCTGCTGGAGCCGCTGCTCACCACCGCCGCCGTAGAGGCGGTTCGTGATGTTGCGCGCGGCGTCGTCGTTGGCCGGCACGTCGGAGTCGAGCAGCAGCAGCGGGACGCGCCCGACCTGGGCCCGCCAGACGTGGGCGTGCAGCTCGCGGCCGCCAGGCAGGTCGAGGGTGATGACACAAGGCGTGTCGTCGTCCTCGCGCAGGAGGCTCAGCGGCAGCTCGTCCGGGTCGAGGACCGGGTAGGTCTCCTGCTGCCAGCCGTCGCGGTTGAGGCTCTGCTTGAAGTAGCCGGTCTTGTAGAAGAGGCCGACGCCGACGATGGGGACCCCGAGGTCGGAGGCCGTCTTGAGGTGGTCTCCGGCCAGGATGCCGAGACCCCCCGAGTACTGCGGCAGCACCTCGGTGATGCCGAACTCCGGGCTGAAGTAGCCGATGGCACGCGGGGCGCCGCCCTCGACCTCGGCCGCCCATGCCTGGAACCACCGGGGCTCGGACAGGTAGGTGTCGAGGTCGCCCTTGGCCGAGGCCACGGCCGCGACGAACTCGGAGTCCGCGGCGAGGTCGGTCAGCTCCTGGGGGGACAGAGCCGAGAGCAGCCGGACCGGGTCCTTGCGGACCTTGTCCCACCGCTGAGGGTCGATCCGCTCGAAGAGGTCGCGCGTGGGTGGGTGCCAGGACCACCGAAGATTGCTCGCCAGGTCGCCGAGAGCCGCAATCGGCTCGGGCAGGACAGTACGGACGCTGAAGCGTCGGATCGCCTTCACGTGGGGCATCCTAAGCCCTGAACCCCGAACCCAATGACGCGTTCTTGCAGAACTTTCAAAAAATTTCAGTGGCCGGTCCCGCAGGGCCCTCGGGAGGTACACAGGGGCCCAGACCGAGTAGCGTCGGGCGCGTGACAGCGACGCCACGTGCAACCCGACCTGACACTCCCGCCGCGACCCCCGCCCAGAGCACCAGCCCCAGGCCACCGGACGCGAGCTCCTCCACCACAACAGGCACCACAGCAACCGGCACGACGACAACCGGCACGACAACCGGCACGACCTCTGCCCAGGCCCCGACCACGGCACCACCGCAGGTCCCGATCGGTCGCATCCCGGTGCAGGACGTCAGCCCGCTCGTCGACGCCGGCGCCCGGCCCGCCAAGGCCGTCGTGGGCGAGCAGTTCACCATCGGTGCGACGGTCTTCCGCGAGGGACACGACGCCGTGAACGCCTCCGTCGTCCTCGTGGCGCCGGACGGCACCGAGCGGGTGACGCAGATGACCTCCACCAACCCAGGGCTCAACACCTGGGCTGCCGTCGTCGAGCCCGACGCCGAGGGCTGGTGGACCTACCGCGTCGAGGGCTGGTCAGACCCCTACGGCACCTGGGACCACGACGCCTCGATCAAGGTCGCCGCCGAGATCGACACCGAGCTGATGCTCGAGGAAGGCGCGCGAGTCCTCGAGCGCGCCCTTTCCGAGGTGAACCGCACCCCGGAGCAGCAGGCCGTGCTCAAGGACGCCGTCACGGCCCTGCGCGACACCCACCGCCCGCCGCTGGCTCGGCTGCACGCCGGCACCGACCCCTCGGTGCGCGCCGAGCTGGCCGCCCGCCCGCTGCGGGACCACGTGAGCCCGTCGACGGCATACCCGTTGCTCGTGGAGCGTGAGCGCGCGCTGTATGGCGCGTGGTACGAGATGTTCCCGCGCTCGGAAGGGGCCGTGCAGGACCCGGTGACCGGGAAGTGGACCTCCGGCACCCTGCGCACGGCAGCCGAGCGGCTGCCCGCGATCGCGCGGATGGGGTTCGACGTCGTCTACCTCACGCCGATCCACCCGATCGGCACGACAGCGCGCAAGGGACCCAACAACACCCTCGGCGCTGGTCCCGACGACCCGGGCAGCCCCTACGCCATCGGCTCGCCTGACGGCGGCCACGACGCCATCCACCCGGACCTGGGGACCTTCGACGACTTCGACCACTTCGTGGCACAGGCCGGGGCCAACGGCCTCGAGGTCGCGATGGACATCGCCCTCCAGTGCTCCCCGGACCACCCGTACGTCAAGACGCACCCCGAGTGGTTCGCGCACCGTGCGGACGGCACGATCGCCTACGCGGAGAACCCGCCGAAGAAGTACCAGGACATCTACCCGCTCTACTTCGACAACGACCCGGCGGGCGCGTATGCCGAGATGCGACGGGTCGTCCAGGTGTGGATCGACCACGGGGTAAAGATCTTCCGTGTCGACAACCCGCACACCAAGCCGGTCCAGTTCTGGCAGTGGATCATCGCCGACGTGGGCCGTGACCACCCCGACGTGATCTGGCTGGCCGAGGCGTTCACCAAGCCGGCGATGATGCACACCCTGGGCAAGGTGGGATTCCAGCAGTCCTACACGTACTACACCTGGCGCAACCAGAAGTGGGAGCTCGAGGAGTACGTCACCGAGCTCGCGGGTGAGGCGGCGGCCTACATGCGCCCGTCGTTCTGGCCGACCACGCACGACATCCTCACGCCCTACATGCAGTTCGGCGGCCCGTCGGCCTGGAAGCTGCGTGCCGCCCTGGCCGCGACGCTGGTCCCGACCTACGGCATCTACGCCGGCTACGAGCTCATCGAGCACGTCGCGCGCCCGGGCGCCGAGGAACAGATCGACAACGAGAAGTACCAGTACAAGAACCGCCACTGGGAGGACTACGAGCCCGGGGGGATCAAGGAGGGGCAGTCCCTCGCCGGCTACCTGACGCTGCTCAACCAGATCCGGCGCGAGCACCCGGCGCTGCACTGGCTGCGCAACATCACGTTCCACCACGTCGACGACGAGAACATCATGGCGTTCTCCAAGCGGCGGATCCTGCCCGACGGCACGGACGACACCATCATCGTCGTCGCCAACCTCGACCCGCACAGCACCCGCGAGTCGACCGTGCACCTCGACATGCCCGCGCTCGGCCTCGACCACCACGACGGGATCGCGGCCCAGGACCTCATCACGGGGGCCTCGTGGCCCTGGGGAGAGCACGTCTACGTCCGGCTCGGCCCCGAGACCGAGCCCGTCCACATCGTCGCAATCCGGAGGTTCTGATGCAGGGTCTCAACCTCGCCCAACCCGGTCTGAAGAACGACCCCGAGTGGTTCAAGACCGCGGTCTTCTACGAGGTCCTCGTCCGTGGCTTCGGTGACTCCAACGGCTCGGGTGCCGGGGACTTCACCGGCCTGCTGGGGCGGCTCGACTACCTCCAGTGGCTCGGCGTCGACTGCCTGTGGCTGCCGCCGTTCTACGCCTCGCCGCTGCGCGACGGCGGGTACGACATCGCCGACTACACCGCGGTCCTGCCCGAGTTCGGGACGCTGCCGGACTTCCAGGAGCTGGTGTCCCAGGCGCACGCCCGCGGGATCCGGATCATCACCGACTTCGTGATGAACCACACGAGCGACCAGCACCCGTGGTTCCAGGCGTCGCGCTCGGACCCCGAGGGCCCGTTCGGCGACTTCTACGTGTGGTCCGACACCGACGAGCGGTACGCCGACGCCCGCATCATCTTCATCGACACCGAGGTCTCGAACTGGACGTTCGACCCCGTGCGCCGGCAGTTCTTCTGGCACCGGTTCTTCGGCCACCAGCCCGACCTCAACTTCGAGAACCCCGCGGTGCACGACGCGATGTTCGACGTCGTGCGGTTCTGGATGGACATGGGCATCGACGGCTTCCGGCTCGACGCGGTCCCCTACCTCTACGAGGAGGAGGGCCACAACTGCGAGAACCACCCGAAGACGCACGAGTTCCTCGCCAAGCTCCGCAAGATGGTCGACACGGAGTACCCGGGCCGGATCCTGCTCGCCGAGGCCAACCAGCCACCGGCCGACGTGGTCGACTACTTCGGCACCGAGGAGGAGCCGGAATGCCAGATGTGCTTCCACTTCCCGGTGATGCCGATGCTCTACTACTCGCTGCGCGAGGAGAAGGCCGCTCCGATCATCGACGTGCTGGCCGACACCCCCGCGATCCCGCCGGGCACGCAGTGGGGCACGTTCCTGCGCAACCACGACGAGCTCACCCTCGAGATGGTCACCCCGGAGCAGCGTGCCGCCATGTACGGCTGGTACGCCCCCGACCCGCGCATGCGCGCCAACGTCGGCATCCGCCGGCGGCTGTCACCGCTGCTCGACAACAGCAGGGCGGAGATCGAGCTCATCCACGCCCTGCTGCTGTCCCTGCCCGGGTCGCCGTGCCTGTACTACGGCGACGAGATCGGCATGGGCGACAACATCTGGCTCAACGACCGTGACGCGGTGCGAACGCCGATGCAGTGGACGCCCGACCGCAACTCGGGCTTCTCCTCGGCCGACCCCGGCAAGCTCTACCTGCCCGTCGTGTCGTCGCTCGTCTACCACTACAACAACGTCAACGTCGAGGCCCAGATGGCCAGCAGCTCCTCGCTGCTGCACTGGGTGCGCGCCATGCTCGAGATCCGCAAGCGCCACCCCGTGTTCGGTCGCGGCGACTTCGAGGTCTGCCCCTCGGACAACGACGGCGTCCTGTCGTTCCTGCGCGTCGAGTGGGACCATGTGGACGGCACCGACTCCGAGGCCGTGCTCTGCGTCAACAACCTGACGAGCAGGCCGCAGGCCACCACGATCCGGGTGCCCGACGAGTTCAAGGGCGCCCACCTCGCGGATCTCTTCGGCGGGCAAGGCTTTCCGAAGATCTCCGACGACGGCACCATCACCCTGACCCTGGGCTCCCGAGACTTCTTCTGGCTCCGCCTGGTGCCGGGTGCCGCACATGGCTGAGATCCACGACGCGACGCTCTCCCCGACCAAGCTCGAGCTGCTCGGTCCCTGGATGGCACGACAGCGCTGGTATGCCGCCAAGGGGCGGCTGCCGGTGCTGCGCAAGCTCTGGTCGTGGCGGCTCGACGACCCCGCCGGTGCGGTGGGGATCGAGACGTTGGTCGTCGTCGACGAGGGCGGCGCCGAGCCGATGGTCTACCAGGTGCCGCTGACCTACCGCGGCGCCCCGCTCGAGGGTGGCCAGCACGCGCTGGTGGGCACCATGGAGCACAGCGTGCTCGGCCCGCGGTGGGTCTACGACGGCACCCACGACCCCGTGTATGCCGCCCAGCTGCTGGCACTGGTCCTCGAGCAGGCCTCCCCCCAGTCGGGCAGCGTCTCCGACACGCCCGAGCCGGCCGTGGTGTCGAGACGACACCCCTCGTGGACGTCGCAGACCGTCCTGACGTCGTCGAAGGTCCTGTCCGGTGAGCAGTCGAACACCTCCATCGTGTTCGACTGCGCGGACGCCGACGGCACCCCGAAGCCGTTGATCTGCAAGGTCTTCCGCATGCTGCATGCCGGGGAGAACCCCGACGTCACCGTGCAGGGCGCGCTGTCCGAGGCCGGGTCCACCAGGGTCCCCACGATGGTCGGGACCGTCAGCGCCACCTGGCCGGCCGTCGCGGACGGCGACGAGCCGGCATACGGTCACCTGGCCTTTGCGCAGGAGTTCTTCCCGGGCACCGAGGACGCCTGGCGCGTGGCGCTCCGTGCCGTGGGCGCACACGAGGACTTCACCGAGGCGGCCCAGCAGCTCGGCGCGGCCACCGCCGAGGTCCACGCCCGCCTCGCCGAGGTGCTCCCCACCGAACCGGTGACGCCGGAGGCGATCGCCGCGGTCGCGGCCGGCATGCGCGGCCGCTACATCGCGGCAGCCTCGGAGGTCCCCGCGCTCGCCGCGCACGAGCACCGCATCGCCGATGTCTTCGACCGCGCCGTCAACGCGAGCTGGCCTGCGCTGCAACGCATCCACGGCGACTACCACCTCGGGCAGGTGCTCAAGGTGGCCGGGCGCGGCTGGGTGCTCCTCGACTTCGAGGGAGAGCCGTTGCGACCCCTGGCCGAGCGCAACCTGCCCGACCTCGCCGTGCGCGACATCGCCGGCATGCTGCGCTCGTTCGACTACGCCGCAGGCTCGTGGGAGCAGTCCCACCCCGGCGGCAGCGCCCGTGACTGGGCGGCGAGCGCGCAACAGGCCTTCCTCGACGGGTATGCCGCCTGGTCCGGGCGCGATCCCCGCGAGGACGCCGCATTGCTCATAGCCTTCCAGCTCGACAAAGCCCTGTACGAAGTCGTCTACGAGGCCAGGAACAGGCCCACCTGGCTGACCATCCCCACGGCTGCCGTGGTCCGACTGCTTGACGACGCGAGAAAGGACCTGACGTGAGTCCACGGTTCGGCAAGAAGAAGCAGAAGCCTGACGCCCCCACCGACGAGGCCCTGGCAAACCCCGAGTCTTCGGAAGAATCACCCGGTCCTGACCCTGCGGATCTTCCGAACGACGAAGTGGTCACGCCGACCGTCGAGGAGACTGCCGTCGAGGAGCCGGCCGCCGAGAAGCCGGCCGCCGTGGCCGAGGAGCCCGCGCGCGGGTGGTTCGGCCTTCCCGACCCTGCCGTCACCCCACCGGCCGAGGCGCCGACCAGTCGGTCGGCCGCCCGCCGCGCCGCATCACGTCCGGCTGTGGAGCCGCCGGTCGAACGCGCTCCCGAGCCGGTGCCCGTCCCCTCGACACCGGCCGAGGCCATCAGGGCGCTCGCGGACGGTCGCCACCAGCAGCCACACGACCTGCTCGGCCACCACCTCGAGGCCGACGGCCTGCTGGTGCGCACCTACAAGCCGTTCGCCTCCGTGGTGGCGGTCCGGTTCCAGGACGGCGAGCGGATCGAGCTCGCCCACGAGTCCGACGGGGTGTGGGGCGGCATCCGGCCCGGCGCCACCGAGACCCAGGACTATCGCCTGATCGTGGCCTACGGCGACGGCATCGAGCACGAGATGGACGACCCCTACCGGTTCGCCCCCACCCTCGGGCCGATCGACCTGCACCTCATCGGCGAGGGACGGCACGAAGAGCTCTGGACGGTGCTCGGCGCCCACGTCCGCGAGTACCCGGGCCCGATGGGCACCGTCGTCGGCACGTCGTTCGCCGTCTGGGCCCCCCGCGCCCAGGCCGTGCACGTCACGGGTGACTTCAACGGCTGGGACACGCGCAGCCACGCGATGCGGCTGCTCGGCGAGTCCGGGGTGTGGGAGCTGTTCATCCCCGGCGTCGGCGACGGCACGCTCTACAAGTTCCTGGTCCGCGGGGCAGACGGCAAGGTCCGCGAGAAGGCGGACCCGATGGCGAGGGCCACCGAGCTGCCCCCGGGTCGGGCGTCATCGGTCGTGCAGTCGCGCTACAGCTGGAGCGACGACGAGTGGATGAGGCGGCGCACCGAGCGCGACGCGCACACGGCGCCGATGAGCATCTACGAGGTGCACCTGGGGTCGTGGCGCAGCCACCACAGCTACGCCGACCTCGCCGAGCACCTGGTCAACTACGTCGCGGACCTCGGCTTCACGCACGTCGAGTTCATGCCCGTCATGGAGCACCCCTACCCCCCGTCGTGGGGCTACCACGTCACGAGCTACTACGCCCCGACCGCGCGGTTCGGCCGGCCCGACGAGTTCCGCTACCTCGTCGACCGCCTCCACCAGGCCGGCATCGGGGTCATCCTCGACTGGGTGCCCGGCCACTTCGCCACGGACCCGTGGGCCCTGGCCCGGTTCGACGGGCTCCCCCTCTACGAGCACCCCGACCCGCGCAAGGGCTGGCACCCCGAGTGGGGTTCGTACATCTTCGACTTCGGCCGGATGCAGGTGCGCAACTTCCTCGTCGCCAACGCGGTCTACTGGATGGAGGAGTTCCACGTCGACGGCCTGCGGGTCGACGGTGTCGCCTCCATGCTCTACCTCGACTACGCCCGCAAGGACGGCGAGTGGATCCCCAACGTGCACGGGGGACGCGAGAACCTCGAGGCGGTCGGTCTGCTCCAAGAGGCCAACGCCACGGCATACAAGCGGGTGCCCGGGATCGTCATGATCGCCGAGGAGTCCACCTCCTGGCCGGGCGTGACCAAGTCGACCGACACGGGCGGCCTCGGGTTCGGGCTGAAGTGGAACATGGGCTGGATGAACGACTCCTTGAAGTACCTCAAGGAGGACCCGATCCACCGGCAGTACCACCACCACCTGCTGACGTTCTCGCTGATGTACGCCTTCAGCGAGAACTACCTGCTGCCGATCAGCCACGACGAGGTCGTCCACGGCAAGGGCTCGCTGCTGCGCAAGGTCCCCGGCAGCCGCTACGACCAGCTCGCGACGGTCCGGGCGTTCCTCGCCTACATCTGGAGCCACCCGGGCAAGCAGCTGATCTTCATGGGCACCGAGTTCGCGCAGGAGGCCGAGTGGGCCGACGGCAGGCAGCTCGACTGGTGGCTCCTCGACCACGCGGCGCACTACCGGGTACACAACCTCGTCAAGGAGCTCAACCGGGTCTACCGCGAGAACGAGGCACTGTGGGCGCTGGACTCCGACCCGGCCGGGTTCGAGTGGCTCAACGCGGACGACAACGCATGGAACACCTACTCCTACCTGCGGTTCGGCACAGCGGACCGTCAGGGCCCCGTCGTCGCTGTCGCGGTGAACTTCGGTGGCGTGCCCCGGGAGCCGCTGCGGATCGGCGTCCCGCGGGCCGGTGACTGGAAGGTCATCCTCGACACCAGCGGCTACGACGAGTTCGGCACCGCCAGCCAGGCCGAGGTCGTCGTCACGGCCCAGGAGCAGGGGGCCAACGGGCAGCCCTACTCCGTCGAGGTCAGGGTCGCCTCGCTCTCGGCCGTCTACCTCGCCCCCGTCGAGACCGGGGCGGACCGGTGAACGACCCACGGGCCGGCCAGCCGGCCCAGCCTGCTGACCTCGTCGACGTCGCCCACCTCGTCACGGCCTACTACACGCTGGTGCCGGACCCCGAGGACATCGACCAGCAGGTCGCGTTCGGCACCTCGGGGCATCGTGGGTCGAGCCTTCGGACCGCCTTCAACGAGGCACACATCCTCGCGACCACCCAGGCCATCTGCGACTACCGCAGGTCCCAGGGGTATGACGGCCCTCTCTTCATCGGTCGTGACACCCACGGCCTGTCGGAGCCGGCCTGGGCCTCCGCCCTCGAGGTGCTGGCCGCCAACGACGTGATCGTGCTGGTGGACGACCGCGACGGCTACACCCCGACCCCCGCGGTCAGCCACGCCATCATCCGCGCCAACGAGGGCCGCACGACGGGCTCGATGCTGGCCGACGGCATCGTCGTCACCCCGTCCCACAACCCGCCGGCCGACGGTGGGTTCAAGTACAACCCACCGCACGGCGGCCCGGCCGACAGTGACGCGACGAAGGTCATCGCCTCGCGTGCGAACGAGCTGATCGCCGGCGGCCTCAAGGACGTCCGTCGGATGCCGTTCAGCCGGGCGCGCGCCCAGGCGCAGCCCTACGACTTCCTGGGCAGCTATGTCGACGACCTGCCGAATGTCGTTGACCTGCAACGGATCAAGGATGCCGGTGTGCGCATCGGCGCCGACCCGCTCGGCGGTGCCGCCGTGCACTACTGGGGCGAGATCGCGCAGCGGCACGGCCTCGACCTGACGGTGGTCAACCCCTTGGTCGACCCGACGTGGCGGTTCATGACCCTGGACTGGGACGGCAAGATCCGGATGGACTGCTCCTCCCCCTACGCCATGGCCTCGCTGATCTCCCGCAAGGACGACTACGACATCGCCACCGGTAACGACGCCGACTCCGACCGGCACGGGATCGTGACCCCCGACGGCGGGCTGATGAACCCCAACCACTTCCTCGCCGTCGCGATCCAGTACCTCTTCGGCGGGGCTCGTCCCGACTGGCCTGCCGACGCGGCCATCGGCAAGACACTCGTGTCGTCCTCCATGATCGACAGGGTCGCCGCCGACGTGGGCGGCCGGCTCGTCGAGGTCCCGGTGGGCTTCAAGTGGTTCGTCCCCGGACTCATCGACGGCAGCTTCGGGTTCGGTGGCGAGGAGTCGGCCGGAGCGTCCTTCCTGCGCCGCGACGGCCACGCCTGGACCACGGACAAGGACGGCATCATCCTGGCGCTGCTCGCCTCGGAGATCCTCGCCGTGACCGGGCGGAGCCCCAGCGAGCACTACCGCGAGCTGACCGCCAGGCACGGCGACCCGGCCTACGCCCGCATCGACGCTGCTGCCACGCGCGAGCAGAAGGCCAAGCTCGCGGCCCTCTCCCCCGACGACGTGGCGGCGGACTCCCTCGCGGGGGAACCCATCACGGCCAAGCTGACGCAGGCTCCCGGCAACGACGCGCCGATCGGCGGTCTCAAGGTGACCACCGAGAGCGCCTGGTTCGCCGCCCGCCCGTCCGGTACCGAGGACGTCTACAAGATCTACGCCGAGTCGTTCCGCGGCCCCGAGCACCTCGCGCAGGTGCAGGCCGAGGCCAAGGAGGTCGTGGGAGCCGCTCTCGGCGGCTGACCGGTGTGGCCAGAAATTGGAGGCCGCCTCCGGAACAAAGCGGAGGGACGCTCCGTTGGACCTGACATGACGCCCTCGACCAACTCACACCAGCCCGGGCCTCGCACCTTTCCTCGCTCCGGCGAGTCCGGCCCCAACCTCGCCACCCTCGACCGTCTGCGCGGCCTGCGCCGCCCGCGGTTGATGCAGCCCGAAGCCCGCCGCCACCAGCTCCCGCAGGAGTGCCGCGCCTGCTAGTCCGTCACGGCGGGCGCGGGACCACTCACGACCGCCTCGTCGACGGCGGAGCTGCCCGAACCGAGCCGCGACTGCTCGTCCTTGACCCACATCCTGGTCAGGCCGCCGAAGTGGCCCTCGAACTTGTCCCACTCGTGCTGGGGATAGGTCGTCCGGATGGTGTCGGTGAGCAGGCTCGCGAAGTCCGTTGAGTCGACCCACTCCAGCACCATGTCGTCGATGTCCGGAAGCGCGACCTCGCAGAACTCGCGGTAGCGATCGGTGTCGAAGTGGCTGTCCGCCAGCCCCTGGTAGGCCGCGAGCTTGGCCTGGTAGTCGAGCGCGTCGTCGTCGGCGATCTCGAACCACGGCCCGGTGTCGACCTGGGTGCGCGCCTTGCGCCCGGTGGCGACGCAGAACACCGACCACTTCAGCAGGGCCTTCATGGCCCACGGGAAGTAGTAGTGCAGCGAGGTGACCGCCACGTCCGGGCAGGCGTTGGCGTAGTCGATGGGGTACACGACGCCGTCCTTGACGAGCATCTCGCACGAGTTGAACTCCCACCGGAAGAACGCGTTCACCGTCTGGGCGATGGTGACCGCCTCGGTGCCCAGACCCGCGTCGAGGAAGCCGTGCTGGACGGCATACCGGTTGTGCATGGGCTCGTCCGGCTGGAACTTCATCACCATGGTCTCGGGCCCGATGGTCAGTGCCCGCGCGAACACCTCGAAGTCCGCCACGGAGGCCTGCAGGTGCATCAGCATCTCGCCCGACTCGTCGTACGCGGTGTGCAGGTCGTCAACGTTCTTGACCTGCGACACGCCCCGCCAGCCGCCACCGTCGAACGGCTTCATGAACAGCGGGTAGCCCAGCTGCTCGGCGATCGCGTCGAGGTCGAAGGGCTTGTTGTACTGGGCCGCCGTGAACGCCCAGCGCGCGTTGTCGACCGGGTTCTTGTAGGGCACCAGGACCGTCTCCGGGACGTTCATCCCGAGGCGCAGCAAGGCGCAGTACGCCGAGTGCTTCTCCATGGACTGGAACGTGAAGGGGCTGTTCAGCAAGTAGACATCGTCCATCAGGGCGGCCTTCTTGAGCCACTCACGCGGGTGGTAGTACCAGTAGGCCAGCCGGTCGATCACCAGGTCCTGGCGTGGTTTGTCACGCAGGTTGAACGGCTCGATGGTCATGCGTTCGGTGTTGACCCGATGGCTCCCGCCGTCGGGGTCCGTCAGGACGCCCAGTCGACCCGCGAGGGTCTCGAAGGCGCGCGGCCAGTCTCCTTCCGCGCCCAGCAACAGTCCGATGAGGTGTTCCTGCGTCTTCGCCATGGACCCCATCCTGTCGGCTCAGGAGTCCGGCCGCGACCCCTCGCGGACGGCCAGGATCAGAACAGGGCGCTCATCAGGGAGGTGCGTGCCTTGCGCACCCGCTCGTCGTGCGAACCCACCACCGCGAACAGCTGGAGCAGGTGGTTCTTGGCCTGCTCCCGCTCCTCGCCGGCGGTTGCCCGCACCAGGTCGATGAGCCGCAGGAAGGCGTCCTCGACGTGGCCGCCGAGGAGGTCGAGGTCGGCCACCAGGCCCTGCGCGGCGACATCCAGCGGGTGTTCCGCCGCCGCGGCGCGAGCCGCCTGGAGGTCCGCGCCCTCGGTGCGCTGCATGAGGCCGACCTGGGCGAGCCCCAGCTCCGCGTCCGCGTCGGCCGGGTTCTGCTTCAGCGCCTTCTCGTATGCCGCCGCCGCACCGTCGAGGTCGCCCCGCTCGATCGCGTCGTAGGCCTCCTGGTGCAGGGGCGGGAGCTGCTCCTCGACGTCGCCGGCCTCGACGGGCTCGGCCCCGGCGAGGTCGACACGTCCCGTCACACCGTGCTGCACGGCCAGGCCGAGGAACTCGTCGAGCACCGGCCGCAGCGCCTGCTCCGGCTGGATCCCCGCGAACATCGGCACGGGCTGGCCCTGGATGAGTCCCATGGTCACCGGGACGCTCTGGACCTGGAAGGCCCGCAGCAGCGTCGGGTTCTGCTCCACGTTGACGCTGACGACCTGGAACCGGCCGTCGTAGCCTGCGGCGAGCCGCACCACGGTGTCGAGGTAGTCGCGCGACTCGGGGATCTGGGCGGCCCAGAGGACGAGCAGCATCGGGACACCCACGGAGGCGTTGGCGACCTCCTGGAAGTTCGTGTCGGTGCCCTCGACGACCACGCCGGCGCGACCGGCGATCCCGGAGCCGCCGGCCTGCCCAGAAGGCGCTGCCGGGGCGGCCGCGGGAGGCTGGCTGCGCAGCGCGGTCAGGTCGATGGCGCCCCGAAGGCCACCTGCGGTCAGCGGCTGATCAGTCATGGAGGAGATTCTCCCTCACGAGCCCTTGGCCGAGAACAGCACCTCGTTGACCGCGACGACCTGGGCCTTCCCCTCGACCGGGACGGTGAAGACCATGATCTCGTAGGACTTGAGCTCAGCACTCTTGGTCAGGGTCTTCTTGCGCACCAGTCGCTGGAAGTCGGCGCTGGGGGTCAGTGACTTGCCTCCGGGGAGCAGCGTGATCGTGTCGGTGCGTTCCAGCAGGCCGAAGACGAGCGCTCCCCCACCTCGGAGCTCGATGGCGACGGTGCTGTTCGGCGCGACGGTGTGCGTCTGCTTGAGGGTCGCGAGCTTGCCGAAGGTCTTCGCCTGGTCGGCCGCGTGGGCACGGATCCCCGTGGAGAACGGCTCGGCGGCGTCGACGTCGGGGTCGGGGACCGGCGTGGGGAAGGCGAGGCTGGCGGCATACCCCTTGAGCAGCTCGGCGGGCTGGACCGCGAGCTTGGCGCCCGGTGCGAGCAGCGGCGAGCCCGCGGTGAGGGAGTTCAGGGCGTCCACCTTGGCGCCGGGCTGCATCGTCGCCGAGGCGCTGAGCCGGAACGGCGTCCTGGCATCCGGGGAGACCAGGAGGTTCAGGACCGCTCCGCTGTCGGGCGTGCTGGTCTGGACGAGGATCAGTCGCGGCCAGCCGGTGCCCCGGGAGATCCCGAGCAGCTTGGGCGGCGCCGTGCGCACCAGCGGGGTGGTCGCGGAGGGGACGCCGGTCTGGAGCCGGCTGGCGGCGTTGGCCACGGCGAGGGCACTACCGGTGAGCGCCTGGGCCCGGAGCGTCCCGGCATCGGCGGACGTGTCCGCGCTCGCGGCGGCAGCCTTGGCCAGGACGCGGGTGGCGATGGCCTCGGCACTCTGCGCGGAGATGGGCGCGACGGTGGTGACCTGCGAGGGTGCGTCGTGCAGCCCCGCGAGGGTCGCACCGGCGCCACATCCGCTGAGAGCCAGGGCCAGGGCGCCGATGACCGCGACGCGGGCGGTGGAGCGGCTCATGCGGTCACCTCCCGGGTGGATGGGTCGGCCTTCGGCTCATTGCTCGGGTCGTCGGCGGGGTGGTCGGTCGGGCCGTCAGTCGGGTCCTCGGTCGGACGCGGCCGGTTCTGCCACAGCCCCGCGGCGCCGACCACGAGGGCCAACAGACCCACCAGCGAGAGGAGCAGCGCCTGGAAGAACCAGGTCTTGCGCTGCATCGTGACCGTCATCTTCGTGAGGGCAACCGGCCTGCCGTCAGGCGCGGCGATGACGACCGACTCAGGCGCCCCGGACTGGTCCACGGTGAGGCGCACGAGTCCGGCGCCGGTGGCGGTCTGGCGCCAGATGTCGGCCGTGTCCAGCTGGGGCGCCGGACCGGCCCCGGCCCGCGACATCACCAGGCTCCAGCTGCCGACGCGGGCGCCGGTGACCGAGATGTGCTCGGCGCCCCCGACGATCGCCCGGGCGTCGGTGGGGCTGGTGCGGCCCATCCAGATCTGGGTGCCCGGCGCGGCGACGGCCGTGATGGTCACCGAGTTGTCGACCCGGTTGAGCACCGACGGTTCGATGACGACGACAGCGCCCTTGGGAGGCCTTGCCCGCAGCACGGCGCTGCCGGATGACCCGAGGTGGACGATGAACCAGGCCCCGATGAGCAGGAGCACGAGTCCGATCACGGTCACCGCGGCGAAGAGCGCGCGTTTGCCCACAACCGACACAGTAGAGATTCCTTACGTGAGAGGGCCGACACGCGGGAGCTCCCCGCAGTCGGCGACCACACCACCATGACCCAGGTTGGCCCACGACTTCAAATCCCACCGCCTGAAAACGGTGGGTCGGTGGCATGATCGCCGGTGATGACCCCACGTCCCCGGCCCGACCTCAGTCGCCGCCCCGGTCGCCCCCGCGAAGAGGCGACTGAGCAGGCGATCACGGCTGCCGCGCGCCAGGTGCTCGCCGACAAGGGCGTGGCACGGATGTCGATGGAGCATGTGGCCGCGAAGGCCGGTGTGGCCAAGAGCACCCTCTACCGGCGTTGGCCGTCCAAGATCGAGCTGGCCGTGCACGCGGTGGCCGCGACGTTCGACGAGATCGAGATCGAGGACAACGGCTCGCTCGAGGCGGACATGCGCGCCGGCATCGGCGAAGCGGCGCGTCTGCTGCGCGACCCCTCCACCGGAGGCGCGTATGCCGCGCTGCTGGCGGAGTCGGCCCGCGACCCCGACGGGGTCGGCCAGCAGGTGCGCGCGTCGCTCTCCACCCGCCTGCACGCCCTGGTCGCCACGTCCGTCGAACGCGCGATCGACCGTGGCGAGATCCGGCAGGACATGATCGACGTCGACCTGCTCGCCGACGTCGTGGTGGGGTCGGTGATGCACCGGGCCCTCGCCACGGGGGTCCCGGACGAGGAGTTCATCGACGGGCTCATCGCCCTGCTGGCCGACGTCGCCTACGCGCGGCTCCGCCGCGAGCAGCGTGAGGCCGGCGAGCTGATCTGACCGCCGATGGTCAGAAGCGGGCGGGCTCCCGGTAGACGCCCCACTCGTCGCGCAGCGCGTCGCAGATCTCGCCCAGGGTCGCCTCGGCCCGCACCGCGTCGAGCATGGCCGGCACCATGTTGCCGTCGGTGCGTGCCACCTCGACCATGTGCTGCACAGCGGCGCGCACGGCGTCCTCGTCACGGGCCGTCTTGCGGGACTTCAGGGTCGCGACCTGCTCGCGCTCGACCTCGTGGCTCACGCGCAGGATCTCCAGCTCGTGGGTGACGGAGGCGGTGTGGCAGTTGACCCCGACGACCTTCTTGTCGCCCTTCTCCAGCGAGACCTGGTACTGGAAGGCCGCCTCGGCGATCTCGGACATGAACCAGCCGTCCTCGATCCCGCGCAGGATGCCGGAGGTCATCGGGCCGACCGCGTGGTCGACACCCCCCTCGGCGTTGCCCAGCTCGCCCATGGCCTTGATCTTGTCGAAGATCGCCTCCGCCTCGGCCTCGATCTTGTCGGTGAGGGCCTCGACGTACCAGCTGCCCCCGAGCGGGTCGGCCACGTTGATGACGCCCGTCTCCTCCATGATCACCTGCTGGGTGCGCAGTGCGATCTCGGCGGCCTGCTCGCTGGGCAGCGCGAGGGTCTCGTCGAGGGCGTTGGTGTGCAACGAGTTCGTGCCGCCGAGCACGGCCGCGAGCGCCTCGACAGCGGTGCGGACGACGTTGTTGTAGGGCTGCTGCGCGGTGAGGGAGACCCCGGCGGTCTGGGTGTGGAACCGCAGCCACTGCGCCTTGTCGGTCTTGGCGCCGTAGACGTCGCGCAGCCAGCGGGCCCAGATCCGGCGGGCGGCGCGGAACTTGGCGATCTCCTCGAAGAAGTCGAGGTGGCTGTCGAAGAAGAAGGACAGGCCCGGTGCGAACGTCTCGATGTCCAGGCCGCGCGACAGGCCGAGCTCGACGTACCCGAACCCGTCGGCCAGGGTGAAGGCCAGCTCCTGCGCGGCAGTCGAGCCGGCCTCGCGGATGTGGTAGCCCGAGACCGAGAGGGGCTTGTAGGCCGGGATGTTCTCGGCGCAGTACTCCATCAGGTCGCCGATCAGGCGCAGGTGCGGCTCGGGGGCGAACAGCCACTCCTTCTGGGCGATGTACTCCTTGAAGATGTCGGTCTGCAGCGTGCCGTTGAGGACCCCCAGGTCGACACCCTGGCGCTCGGCGGCGACGAGGTACATGCAGAAGACCGGGACTGCCGGGCCGCTGATCGTCATCGAGGTGGTGATGTCCTCGAGCGGCAGCTCGTCGAACAGCACCTCCATGTCCTTGGCGGAGTCGATCGCGACCCCGCAGTGGCCGACCTCGCCGAGGCTCATCGGGTCGTCGGAGTCGCGTCCCATCAGGGTCGGCATGTCGAACGCCACCGACAGGCCGCCGCCACCACGCTCGAGGATCATCTTGTAGCGCTCGTTGGTCTGCACCGCGTTGCCGAACCCGGCGAACTGCCGGATCGTCCAGGTGCGACCCCGGTAGCCGGTCGGGTAGAGCCCGCGGGTGAAGGGGTACTCCCCCGGCCAGCCGATCCGCTCGGGCACCCCGGAGCCGTCCGCGGGGCCGTAGACCGGCTCGACCTCCATCTGCGAGAGCGTGGTGAAGTCGGCGTCCCTCACCTGCCCCTTCGCCTGGGCTGCGTCGTAGCGCGCCTGCCAGCGGGCGGCGCCGTCGCTCGCGGTACCGGTCTCAGGGCTGCTGGGGGCGGGGTTCTGGGCCATGCCCGACAATTTACTAGGACGTCCTAGTAAATGTCACGCCGACTCCACGCTCGTGCGCCGGGGGACTGGGTCAGGCGTGGAAGTCGGCTGCTCCGACGCGCACCTTGCGCAGCAGCGCGAAGAGCTGTTCGTGCTCGGCGGCGGTCAGCATGCCGAGGCCGAACTTCTCCTTGACCAGGTCAGCGGTCGCGGCCTCCATGGCCTCGCGTCCGGCCGGCGTGATCACGGCGAGGGTGCCGCGCCCGTCGTCGGGGTTGGGCAGGCGTTCGACGAAGCCCTGCGCGTCGAGGCGCTGCACGATGTTGGTCGCGCTGGTCGGGTGGACCATCAGTCGCTGGCCGATCTTGCTCATCCCGAGCCGGCCGTCGCGGCTGAACGCCAGCAGCACGAGCGCCTCGTAGCGGGCGAAGGTCAGTCCGTGCCTGCCGACCAGGGCGTCGTAGTCCGTGATGAGCAGCTGCTGGACGCGCATGATCGACGTCGCGCTCGCCATCGCCAGCGGCTGGGAGGTGCGACCCCAGCGCCGGGTCCACAGCTGCGCCGCGCGGGTGATCGGGTCGAACGGCAGGCGAATCGGCTTCGGCACGCGCAGCAGGCTAGCCCGCCGGGACGCAGCTGGTCTCGAACTGACGACCATCGAGACGGATCCCGCCGTCGGGCTCGTGCCGCTCTCCCGTCGGCCTCGTGCGGCTAGCGCTGCGCGTCGATGGCGGCTTCGAGGCGGTCGAGCTTGGCGGTCAGCTCACCGGCATACCCGTCGCGGATGTCGGCCTTGAGCACCAGGCTCACCCGCGGGCCGAACGCGGCCACCGCGTCGACCGCGCCCTTGACCACGGCCATCACCTCGTCCCACTCCCCCTCCACCTCGGTGAACATCGAGGAGGTGCGGTGTGGCAGGCCCGACTCCCGCACGACGGTGACGGCCGCCGCGACCGCCTCACTCACCGAGCCGGTGGAGTCGGCGGGCACGGACGGGGCGACCGAGAAGGCAACGAGCATGCCCCCACCGTATGCCGCGCGGCCGGCACCGCGGCACACGCCCCGTCCGGTGCGGCCCGTCCCTCATGGCCGACTCATGCCGACCCATGCCGACTCACGGCCCACTCACGGCAGTCGGCACAGGAAGGCGGAGCAGGAAGGCGGGGGCGACCTCGACGGCACGGAAGCCGAGCCGCTCGTTGATCGAGACCATGTAGCCGTTCTGCTCGGCGTTGCACGTGACGACGCGGGTGCGCTCGGGGCCGATCCTGGCCGCCAGCTCCCGCAGGCCGCGCGCCTTCATCGCCATCCCGAGGTGGTGGCCGCGGTGCTCGGCCGTGACGAGCGTGCCCCACTGCCAGACGTTCGGCAGGTCCTCGGGCGGGATGACCAGGTCGCTGTACCCGACCACCTCGCCGGCGTCGGTGATGGCCAGGGTGGAGACCTTGCGACGGCCCTGGCGTCGGCGCTGGTCCTCGTGCACCCGGACCAGCTCGGGCGTCAGCGACTCGGGTTCGAACTCGAGGTCACCACCGGGGGCGTCGACCGCGAGCCGGTTGTAGGCGGCGCACAGCGACGGCAGCAGTGCCTCCGGGATCGGGTCGTCGAAGGTCTCGATGCGGTAGCCCCGGTGGTGCGGCGCGGCCTGCGCCATCAGGGCGTCGAGGTCGATGTCCTCGACCGGCAGGGTGCGTACCCGCACGATCTCGGTGTTGGCCAGGACGAAGCCGTTCTTCTCGGCGAACTGGCGGTAGGGGTGGTCGTCACGACGCTCGAACGGGTAGCCCGTCTCCAGGACCAGGTCGGTGCGCCGGTCCGCCCGGCAGATCGCCATCAGCTCGGCAAGCACCGCCGAGCCGATCCCGCGGCGCCGCCGATGCGGCTCGACCCAGGGCATGAGCCAGGACAGATGGGTGTTGTCGTTGGTCGCGGAGAAGGCGATGCCCGCGCCAACGACCTCCTCGCCGTCGACGGCCACCACGCAGTCCTTGCGTTCGCTGGGATCCACCTCGGTGAGCTCGATGCGCATCTCGTCCAGCCCCCACGTCGTGGCGTAGGGACGCTCGAAGCGCTCGGCACTCTCGCCGATCGCGTGGAACCGGGCGAGCTCGGCCTCGTCCGCGAGGTTGAGGCGGCGGATCTCCATCTCTCGACGGTAGGCCCGCAGAGTTGGCACCCGCCAATGGTTTTCCCGCCGTCGACGCCTCCGTCAGGGGGCGAGGTGGGCGTGCACGAGGGCAACCGTCGCGGCTCCCTCACCACTCGCGGACGCGACCCGCTTCATCGAGCCGGCGCGCAGGTCGCCGGCAGCGAAGATCCCCGGCACCGTGGTCTCCAGCGCGGCCGGGGGACGACCGTCGGCCCACCGTTCCATGGGCACCTCCCGACCGGTGTAGACGAAACCGTGCTCGTCACGCGCCACCGCGTCGGGCAGCCAGTCGCCGCACGGGTCGGCGCCGAGCAGCAGGAACAGACCCCCGGCATCGACGCGGTGGACCCCGTCCGGCCCGGACAGGGAGAGCCACTGCAGGTGCGTGTCGCCGCCTCCGTCGACCACCCGGGTCGACGTGCGCACCGAGATTCGCGCCGTGGAGCCGATCTCGCGGATGAGGTAGTCCGACATGGTGGCGGCGAGGTCGGGGCGACGGACCAGGAGGGTGACGCTCGCGGCATACCGGGCGAGGTAGACCGCCGCCTGCCCCGCGGAGTTGCCGCCACCGACCACGAAGACGTCACGTCCCTCCATCTCGCGGGTGGCGCTCGTCGCGGCGCCGTAGTAGACGCCGAGGCCGACGAGGTCCTCGAGCGGCGCGATGCCGATGCGCCGGTAGGTGACCCCCGTCGCGACGAGCACTGCCCTGGCACGCAGCTCGCCGCCCTCGGTGTGCACGACGTGGGGCTCTCCGGGGCCGGCTGCGGGTTCGATGGCCTCGGCCGCGAGGCCGGTGTAGATCCGCGCCCCGAACCGGGTCGCCTGGAAGCGGGCGCGCTGGGACAGTCGCATGCCCGAGATCCCGCGGGGGAAGCCGAGGTAGTTGCGGATCATCGAGCTGGTGCCGGCTTGGCCGCCCACCGCGTCGGCCTCGAGGACCACCGTGTCGAGACCCTCGGAGGCGCCGTAGACCGCCGCCGCCAACCCCGCCGGTCCGGACCCGATGACGACGAGGTCCACCAGGTCGGAGGCGTCCACCACCTGCGGCGAGCCGTAGACCTGTCGCGCGACCTGGCGCGCCGTGGCACCCTCGATGGCTTTGCCGACGGCTCCCGCGGTCACCACGGGAAACGCCGGCGAGGCGCCGCTCTGCACGGAGGGCAGCTCGGCCAGGACACGCCGACCCACCTCGCTGTCGGGTGAGTGGACGCCGTGCGGGATCCCCATCCGGTCGAGGAAGTCCCTGATCCTCGAGACCTCGGCGCGCGAGCCGCCCTCGATGATCTGGACGCCCTCGATCTCAGGGCTCGAGGCGGTCCAGCCCCAGTCGGAGAGGTACTCGGTGACAGCCGTGTGGAACTCCTCGTCGCGAGGTCCCTGGGGGATGAGCAGGTAGGTGTCGATCCGGCCCTGCCCGAGTGCCACACGCAGCGCGGGCAGCGCGCGTCGGAAGTCATCCATGGTGGGCAGGCAGATCCGGCGCGCGGTCGGCAGCTTGGTGTGCAGCTCGTCGACGAGGTCCAGACCCGACTCGACCCCGGGCACGGTCCAGCCGACGCCCAGCAGGGCCACAGGCTGCTGGTCGACCAGGGTCCGCTCGACCAGGCTGCGCCCGGCCTCGGCCGTGTCGGCGCAGAGGACGTCGTAGTCCCTTGCGTAGCGCCCGAACTCGCTGTCCACGGTGGGGATGTGCTCGGCCGCGACGACCAGCACGATCGCGGGGCGAACCCGGGCCGGCACGGTCACTGCCTGGTGTCGCTGTCGATCAGCCAGGAGTCGCCGCTGCGCACGACCTTGAACAGGTGGGTCTCCTGCGTCCTGCTGTCGTCCTTTCGGACGAAGGTCAGCGCGGCCGTGACCTGGCCGGCCGCGGCGTTGGGCTGCACGGCGCCGACCTCGACCGCCTTGAAGCCCTGCCAGAACGCCTCGTAGCCGGCGCGCCCGCCCGACGACACCTGCATCTTCGGAGTCAGCTCGGCGAACGTCTGGTCCCGCTTGTCGGCCTTGGTGACGTCGCGGTAGTACTGCTTCACGAACTTGGTCAGCTGGGCGTCGGACCCGGGGGGCGCCGTCGTCGTCGTGGTGGTCGACGTCGTGCTCGTCGTGCTGGACGAGCTCGACGAGCTGGAGGACGACGAGCTCGACGGTGTCTCGGTCTGCGTGTGCGTCGAGGTGATGGTGGTCGTCCGTCCCGGCGTGGGGGCGTTGGTGCCGAAGCCGTCGGTCAGCGCGTAGGCGATCGCGAGCCCGACGAGCGCCAGGACGAGCAGCGCCGCGAGCCAGGCCAGCGGGCGCGAGCGCTCACGCGATGCGTCGTCGCGAGGCTGGTGTGCCGTGGGCGACGGGTAGGCCGCGGGCGGCGGCGGGGGCGGCGTCTCGAGGCGTTGGGTGCTCTCCAGGGGGCTCGCGAGGACCTCGGTGGCCCCGGCCGCCGCTGCGCCCGCCGCGGGCACCGCCCCCGCAGGCAGGGTCATCGTGGTGTCGCCGTTGGCGACCCGGCCCAGTCGCTCGGACGCGGTGGCCATGTCCCACCGCCGCTCGGGGTCGTGGTCCATCATCGCCGCGATGGCGCCGCCGATCGGTCCGGCCTGCTCCATCGGCCGGGCCGTGCCACGCGCGATGGCCTGCAGCGTCGCGAGCGGGTTGGCCTGCGCCTCGTAGGGAGGCAGACCCTCCACCGCGTAGTAGAGCGTCGCGCCCAGGGCCCAGACGTCGGTGGCGGGGGTCGGGTCACCACCTCGCGCCAGCTCGGGTGAGAGGTAGCCGGGGGTGCCGGTCATGAACCCGGTCTGGGTGAGCTGGTCGTCCGCGTGCGCCCGGGCGATCCCGAAGTCGCTGATCTTGGGGGTGCCCGCCTTGTCGATGAGGATGTTTCCCGGCTTGATGTCGCGGTGGACGATGCCGCGCGCGTGAGCCCGCGCCAGGGCACTGGCCACGGCGGAACCGATGGCGGCGACCCGGGTGGGCGGCAGGGCGCCGACCTCCTGGATCTCCTCGGCCAGGCTCTGGCCCTCGACGTACTCCATGACCAGCCAGTGGGAGTCGTTCTCGTCGACGACGTCGTACACCCCGACCGCGTGGGCGTCGTTGAGGGATGCCGCGATCCGGGCCTCGCGCATCGCGCGCGCCGCGGCCGCCGGTTCGCCCGGCAGCGCCCCGATCTGCTTGACCGCCACCTGGCGCCCGAGCACGGTGTCGCGGCACAGCCAGACGGTGCCCATCCCACCACTGCCGATGGAACGGACCACCTCGTAGCGTCCGGCGATGACCTGGGGCTGCACTGGGGTCCTTTCGGTCGGGTCGGGGTTCACCCTATTCGCCACGGGTGCTCCTTGACACTCCACGGGGACCAAGTGCGACGCTGCAAGGGTGCGACCAAGCCTGTATGAGTACGCCGGCGGCGAGGCAGCCTTCCTCGCCCTGGCCAGGGCGCACCACGAGCGCTGTGTCGCCGACCCGATGCTGAACCACCCGTTCAGCAAGGAGGACATGAACCCGCTGCACGTCGAACGGCTGGCCGGCTACTGGGCCGAGGTGCTCGGCGGACCACCGCGGTTCTCCGAGCAGCTGAGCGACCACTCCTCGATGCTGCGGATGCACGCCGGCAACGGGCCCGGGATGCTCGAGCTCGGGCCACGATTCGTCGAGTGCTTCGTCGCGGCGGCCGACGACGTCGGGCTCCCCGACGACCCCGCGTTCAGGGCGGCCCTGCGGGCCTACATGGAGTGGGCGGTCGCCGACGTCAACGAGTTCTTCGAGCCGGACGCGACGGTCCCCGCCGGCTTCCGTATGCCGCGCTGGGACTGGGACGGCCTGGTCACCTCCGGCCGCGACTGAGCCGGTCACTGACCCTAGTCCGAGTCCGAAGGTGCCCGTCAGGCGAGGGCGTCGACGATCTGGTCGGCCGCGGCATACGGGTCGGTCGTGCCGTCCACCACGGCGGCGGCGAGCTCGTCCACGCCGTTGCCGTGACGGAGGTCGCCCATCTTGGCGCGCAGCGCCTGGAGGGCGATCGACTCGATCTCGTCGCCGGCCCGACGGACCCGGCGCTCGCGCAGGGCACCCGACTCCTCCATCCAGGCCGTGTGCTTCTCGATCGCCTCGATGACCTCGTCGATGCCCTGGCCTTGCTGCGCAACGGTCTTCAGCACGGGCGGACGCCACAGGTGGGGCTCGGTGCGGTCGCCCAGGGAGATCATGTGGCGGATGTCGCGGACGGTGGCGTCGGCGCCGTCGCGGTCCGCCTTGTTGACCACGAAGAGGTCGCCGATCTCGAGGATCCCCGCCTTGGCGGCCTGGATGCCGTCGCCCATGCCGGGCGCCAGCAGCACGATCGTCGTGTCGGCGAGACCCGCGACCTCGACCTCGGACTGGCCCACGCCCACGGTCTCGACGAGGATCACGTCGCACCCGGCGGCGTCGAGGACGCGCAGCGCCTGGGGCGTGGTCCACGAGAGCCCACCCAGGTGGCCGCGACTGGCCATCGAGCGGATGTAGACCTCGGGGTCGAGAGCGTGGTCCTGCATGCGCACCCGGTCGCCGAGCAGCGCGCCGCCGGAGAACGGCGACGACGGGTCGACGGCGAGGATGCCGATCCGCTTGCCCTGCGCGCGCAGGGCGCCGACCAGCGCGTTCGTCGAGGTGGACTTGCCGACACCGGGGCTGCCGGTGATGCCGATGATGTGCGCCCTGCCGGTGTGGGGGGCCAGCGCGGCCATCACCTCACGCAGGGCCGGGTGGCCGTCCTCGACGAGCGAGATCAGCCGCGCGACGGCACGAGGCGACCCTGCCCTGGCCGACTCGACCAGGGCAGGGACGTCGACGGTGCGGGGGGCCACTCAGGCCTTGGCGTCGGTGGTCGCGTCGCTCTTGGGCACGCGCACGATGAGCGCGTCACCCTGGCCGCCTCCACCGCAGAGGGCGGCTGCGCCCACGCCGCCGCCACGACGGCCGAGCTCGAGCGCGAGGTGCAGGGCGATCCGGGCTCCGGACATGCCGATCGGGTGTCCGAGGGCGATCGCGCCGCCATTGACGTTGACCTTGTCGACGTCGATGCCCAGCTCCTTGGCGGACGCGAGACCCACGGCGGCGAACGCCTCGTTGATCTCCACGAGGTCGAGGTCGGCCGGCGTGATGCCCTCGCGCTCGCAGGCCCTGGCGATGGCCCGGGCCGGCTGCTGCTGGAGGGTGGAGTCAGGTCCGGCAACCACGCCGTGCGCGCCGATCTCGGCGATCCAGCTGAGGCCCAGCTCCTGCGCCTTCGTCTTGCTCATCACCACGACGGCGGCGGCGCCGTCACTGATCTGGCTCGCCGAACCGGCCGTGATGGTGCCGTCCTTGGAGAAGGCCGGGCGGAGCTTGCCGAGCGTCTCGGTCGTCGTGTCGGCGCGGATGCCTTCGTCGGTCCTGAACTCCAGCGGGTCGCCCTTGCGCTGCGGGATGGACACGGTGACGACCTCGTCGTCGAAGAGGCCGTCCTTCCAGGCGCGGGCGGCGAGCTGGTGGCTCCGGGCGCTGAACTCGTCCTGCTGCTCGCGGGTGAACTCCTGGTCGCCGGTGTTCGCCTGCTCGGTGAGCAGGCCCATCGCCTGGTCGGTGAAGGCGTCCCACAGCCCGTCGAAGGCCATGTGGTCGCGCATCGTGACGTCGCCGTACTTGAAGCCCTCGCGGGACTTCTCGAGCAGGTGCGGCGCGTTGGTCATCGACTCCTGGCCACCGGCCACGACGACGTCGAACTCGCCCGCGCGGATGAGCTGGTCGGCCATGGCGATGGCGTTGATGCCCGACAGGCAGACCTTGTTGATCGTCAGCGCCGGGACTGACATCGGGATGCCGGCCTTCGCGGCGGCCTGGCGGGCGGGGATCTGGCCGGCACCGGCCTGCAGCACCTGACCCATGATCACGTAGTCGACCTGGTCGGGGCTCACGCCCGCCTTCTCCAGGGCGCCCTTGATGGCGAAGCCACCGAGGTCGGCGCCCGAGAAGTCCTTGAGCGAGCCGAGCAGGCGACCCATGGGCGTGCGGGCACCCGCGACGATGACGGAAACGGGACGATCGGACATGGTGACAAGGCCTCCAGCGCCATTGGGGACTACCTGCGTTCACTCTAATGCGGCGCCGGACGCACGGAGCCGTCAGGGCGGGTGGTCCTGACCACACTCGGGCAGGCACGTCGGACACCTTGTCGCGGCGGCGGTCGGGGTCCATCCTTGGATGGGGCCGGGGCCCTTGCCGCGAGCGGCGGGGCAGAGCCCGGCCGGCCTATCGGAGGAGCGGGCAATGGGCGGACGCACGGTACGCAGACGGTTCTGGGCCGAAGCGGTCCTCGCGGGGATCGGCGCACTCCTGGCCCTCGTCACCGCGGTGGCGCCCGACTGGATCGAGCGCGTCGGGGGCGGGGGCGGCGACGCCGGCAGTGGCAGCACCGAGCGCGCCATCGTCCTGCTGTTCCTGGCGGCGGCAGTGGTCCTGGCGGGGCTGGCCAGCGTGGAGTGGCGTCGACCCCTGCAGGCCGAGGTGGCCCGTCACCGCTCCGGGCGCACAGGGCGCACAGGGCGCTCTGGGGGCTCTGGGGGCTCTGGGGGTTCAGCGGGTTCAGCGGGTTCAGGGGGCGACTGGAGCCGATGACCACCAAGCGGCGGGCCGGCGCCACCGAGACCAGCCACGAAGGTGAGGACGCCCTGGCGGGCCGCCACGTCCGTCCCGGCACGAGACGGGCCCGGGCCCGTGAGGACGCCCTGGCCGCGGCCCAGGAGGTCGAGCGAGTGCCCGGCACTGCCGACCAGCCGCTGGACCGCGGCACGCCCATGAGCGACAGCGATCTCGACCAGCGTGACCGGCAGCAGTCGTCCCAGCGCAAGAAGCCGGGCCCTAAGCCCCCCGAGACGCCCCACGCCACGCCGGTCGAGCCGGCGGCGTCCGCTCCCCCGCCGACCGACCCCGAGTGAACGGCGCCCACCCATGGTGACGATCACCTCGAACCTCGCCCTCGACGACACAGCCACCGGCACCCAGACCGGGACGGTCGGTGAGCCATCCGTCGGCATGTCCTCCTCGACCCTGTTCGTCACGGGCAACTGGTATGCCACGCGCTCGGCCGACGGCGGAGCGACCTGGTCGCTGCTCGACCCCTTCACCGAGTTCCCGGCCGACCGCGGGATGTTCTGCTGCGACCAGCTCGTCACGTACCTGTCGACCGAGCGACTCTGGGTGTGGCTGTTGCAGTACTCGAAATCGGGGCGCAGCAACATCTTTCGGCTTGCCGTCAGCCGGACGGCCGCGGCCGGGACCTGGCGGTGGTGGGACGTCGCGCCCGCGGACCTCGACCCCACCTGGACCGACGTGTGGTTCGACTTCCCGCACCTCGAGGTCAGCACCAAGAACCTGTGGCTGACCTTCAACCACTACGACGCCTCCGACCGGTGGGTGCGCGCCGGAGCCATCCGGTATGCGCGCGCCGACCTCAAAGGGACGGGTCCCCTGACCCGGCGTCACTGGACGACTACCGCCGTCGGCTCGCTGCGCCTGGTCTCGGGTGCCGGCACGTCGATGTGGTTCGCGGGCAGCGACCAGGCCCATCGGTCGCTGCGGCTGTTCCAGTGGCCGGACGATGCGCCTGACGTCACCGCGTGGACCATCCCGGTCACGGCGTGGAACGACACCGACTTCGTCTCGAACGGCCCCGACGGCCAGCCGTGGCTCAGCCGCTGCGATGACCGGATCACCGGTGCCTGGCGGGCCGGTGGCCGGCTCGGCTTCCTGTGGAGCGCCGGCCGCGGCCCGGGCCGACCCCAGCCCTACATCCGCGGCGTGACGCTGGACGAGCAGTCGCTGGCCGTCCTGTCCGAGCCCGACCTGTGGAGCCAGAACGGCGCCTGGGCCTATCCGGCGACCGCTCCCAACAAGCGTGGGGTCATCGGCCTCTCGGCGTTCTTCGGCGGCCCCACCCAGCCTGCCCACGCGGTCGGCGTGCTCGACCAGCAGGCGAACACCTGGACCACGAAGACCACCGCGACGTCGACCGACTCACCGCAGGCCGGCAAGTGGGGCGACTACGTCGTCTGCCGGGCCCACCCGACGAAGAGCACCTCGTGGGTCGCCAGCGGCTACACGCTGCAGGGCGGTAAGGACCGCCGCAACATCGAGCCGCGGGTCGTCGTCTTCCGCTCCTGAGCCCAGGTGGGCACTCAGTCCCAGGGGAGACTCACGGTCTCAGGTGGGGCGGTTCTCGATGTGGACGATGCGGGCGGCGGCATACGGGCAGTAGCGCACGAGCTCGGCCACGGTGGTCGGGGGGACGACCGCCCCCGGCGCCGTCGTCGGCGGCACGAACACCTCTCCGGCGCCGATGGACCCCACGAACGCGAGGAACAGCACCTGCTGCCTGGCCGCCACCGGGGTGAGGTCGACGTCGATCGACACGGCTCGCGGCATCCGGGCGTCGACGGCCGTCGGCACCGTGCGCCAGGTGACGCCGCCCCCGCCGGTCGCGAGGTTCCACCCAGCCGGCACCGGCTGCGCCGTCCCGCCCGCGGCCGCGGCGAGGAAGGGCAGGAGCGTGGTCGCCGACAGGGCCAGCAGGTCCGAGGGAGTCGCCCCCGCGCGCCACAGCAGCACGACGAAGCCCTGGTTGGCCCGTAGCCCGAGGGCATCGCGGTGGTGGACGAGCACGTCGACCGTCGACGGCTCGCGGAACACGGTCCACAGGTCGTTGACGACGTTGCGGGGCACCAGGTCGAGCAGGTCGGCCTCGGTCGCCGTCACGGTGGCGGCACGCGGTGTCTGCCACGGGGCGCGGTAGACCGCCCGCGGGTCTGCCGTGTCGGTGGTCACCGTGCCGTCGGCCTTGACGCGCACCCCACCCACCACGTCTGCCCAGACCGCCGCGTCGATCTGTGGCACGGCGGTCTTGGGAGGCACCATCTGGGTGCGGTGCAACGCCACCAGCCGCCCGAGCGCGTCGGAGAACACGCCGTTGGCGACGACGCTGGGGTACAGCCACCGGAAGGCCGTCTGGAACGTCCACACGTCGTAGGCCGGCGCGTTGATCGCGGTGATGGCCGGAGCCGGAAGGAAGGCCGGCGTGGCCGCGACCGGCCACTTCGGGCGGACGGCGATGTCGGGACTCGCCCCGAGCGACGCCGGCAGGGCGGGCGGCGCAGAGAGGGGGTCGGTATGGACCGTCAGCGGATTGCGCCGGTCGTCGAACCGGTGCGAGCGGATCCACGTCTGTGGCACGGCATCTCGGGCCAGGTCGACCTCCCACACCCCTCGCGACTGCACGGCCGCTCGCAGCAGCCGGGGCGCCGCCAGCGCGCCACCCGGGTCGCGCCAGATGTCGAGGTCCTGCACGGTCGCCTGGGGCAGCCCGTTCACGTAGGGGACCCAGGTGTGCGCCCCGGTGGCGTTGTTGGTGCGGGTGCCCACCCAGACACCGGTGACGCTGCCGGCATACACGGTGTTGCCGGTCGCGTCGCCGGGGTCGACGACGACGGAGAAGACCGGGTCGCGCGGGCCACTGTTGAGGGCCCCACCGGCGTCCAGCTGACGGCGCAGCAGCGTGCGCTTGAAGCGGCCGTCGGCGTTGTTGAAGAACCACAGTGTCTCGTCGGGACCGCCGTTCACCCCGGTCGTCGCGACGTAGAAGTCCTGGGTGCCGGGCACTGCCGCGACATCCGTCAACGTCGTGGTCCGCGGGATCGCGACGGCGAGGTTGGTGATCGACCAGGTCGTCGAGGCCCAGGTCCCCGGGGGCGCCTCGGTGTAGCGGACGATGCCGCGGGTGTAGAGGACGAGCAGCTGGGTCGGGGACGCCCAGGTGAGGGTGGTGATCGTGCCGAGGTAGGGGGCGGTCAGCCCGATCTGCAGCTGGGGTGGCGTGGCGGCGCCGTTGACGCCGGGGCGCCCGTCGACGGCGACCCCGTTCGGGTAGGGGATCGTGCGCCACGTGTTGGGGGCGACCGCGGCGCCCAGGTCGTCGGTGAGCCAGACCCGGTAGGTCCCGACGGCGAGCCGACCAGTGGCGGGGTTGGCCCCGACCGGCGGGACCCGGACGGTGGCAGCGCCGGAGTAGAAGGCGGCGAAGTTGCCCTCGGGACCGGGGCCCACCAGGCGACTCGGCTCACCGGGGTTGCGGGTCATCGGGTCGACGAAGGCCGCCGTCGACGTGCAGTACCACCGGGTGCTGTTGAACTGGCGGACCAGCAGGTGCGAGGCCGTCGGGTGGAAGGCGACTCCCCCGCCGTCACCGGTGAACGGCTCGTCCCAGACGGAGTCGCCGACGCGGACCTGGCTGCCGTTGTCCTGGCAGCCGGTGGCGACGAGGTGCCCGTTGACGGGGTGGCTGCGGACGAACACCGGCTGCAGCGAGGCGAGCCCGGTGTTGCACGCCGCGAAGGTGCCGACGCGGCCGGAGCGGTCCGAGACGAAGGTGCCCCCGTCCGTCGCGGCCCAGACCTGGCGGCGCGGCGGCGCGTTGCCGGTCAGCACGATCCGGTGCACGTCGCCGTGGACGTTGTTGCCGATGGCTCCCGCGGCCGTCGCGCCGTCACCCCCCGGGAGCGGCGCCGCCGAGGAGACGCCCACCGTGGCCTGGAGGACGAACGGCGGGTTGGCGACCCCCGAGGCCGCCACGTCGAAGCAGTAGAGGCTCGCGCCCCAGTCGCCGTCGGCCGGTCCGTAGGAGAACGAGCTGCCCCCCAGATAGACGCGGTGGACCGCTCCGACGGTGTCGACCGCGATGCACTGGTCGTAGTCGCGCTGGTTGTTGCCGGCGATGTTCCACAAGCTCGCCGGGACACCGGTGGCCGCACCGGGGGTGCCGACGTCGTCGGCGGTCGGGGCGGCCACGGTCGCGTCGGCGACGCGCCACAGGGCCGGGTTGCCGCCTGTCTCGCCGATCGCGTAGACCGTGTTGCCGGTCGCGGCGAGGCTGATGTGGCCGGTGATCGGGACCGGGTTGGTCAGCGGCAGGGGTGTCACCGCGGCGCCCAGGTTGTCGCTGAAGGCGAGCCCCTGACCGGTGACGGCGAGGACGAGGCGTCCCCCGGGCAGCCAGATGCCGTCGGAGATCGCCGCACCGGGGAAGGCAGCCGACACGGCAGCGAGCTGTTGCCAGACGTAGCCGTCGCGCACCGGGTTGCCGCCACCAGCCGGGATCGACTGCCGGCGGCCGAGGAAGGCCCCGTTGGTGGTGCAGGCGACGACGACGTCCTGGGTGGCTCCGGCGGCGGCCTCGCCAGGGGTGCTCGCGGGGCTGCGGAGCAGCTTGAAGATCCCCAGGCCCTCCAGCTGGGCGATCCCGGTGTCGACCTCCCACGGCTCGGCCTGACCGGCCGGGAACGTCGGCCCGAGCGCGGACAGCACCCCGACTCCGTCGATGGTCGCCTCGCCGGTGGCAGCCACGAACGCGGCGGGGAGGAAGTTGGGCTCGCCGGTGCCGACCAGCACGACGTCGAGCATGGGCATCGGGTCGAAGGCGACGAGGAGGCACCCGCACGCCTGGGCATTGACCGCTCCACCACGGATCCTGCGCCGCTCGGACCAGCCGCCGACCGGCGACCACGTCGCGGCGCCGTCGTCGGTGTACCAGACCCCGCCCTGGGCCGTCGCGGCATACGCCCGCAGCCCCGTCGCGTCGACGGCGATGTCGCGGATGCGGCCGGCGACCCGCGGGCGGTCGACGGCCTGACCGCGCCGCACGACCGAGGGTCCGATGGGCACCCAGCGGCCGGCAGGGTTCGCGGCAGCGGGGAAGGCCAGCGCGGCGTCCGCGTGAGCGGCACCTGCATCCGCCGCGTGGGCGGCGGCATCCGCAGCGGCGTGCGGGGCGGCCTTCGCTTTCGCAGGCGCCGGGGCGGGTGCCGCCGCCTCGCGAGCGGCGAGGACCGACTGCATGGCTTCCTCGAGCGCCACCCGGTCGACGCCGTCGAGCAGCTGGGCCTCTCGCGCGGCCCGCTCGGCGGCCATGCCACGCTTGGCCGCCCGCGCCGCCTCCCGACGCAGTCCGGCCGCCAACGCCTCGCGCTGGGCGGCGGATCCCAGCCGTGCACGCCGTTTGCCGGTCACGGGGTGGCCCCCTCATCGGGCGCCACGCGGATCCAGCCCTCCTGGACCTCGTGCGGCATCTTGGGCAGGTACGCGTTGGTGGTCGAGGCGAGGATCGGGTCGTCCTTCCAGCTGATCGGCCCGGTGCGCCGGGTGAACTGCTGCTTGCCGCCGAGCGAGGCGACATTGGGCAACCTGATCTCGGCGGGGTCGACCAGCAGCGGTCCGACGCGCATCGAGGGCACCATCCGGGCCAGACCGGGTCCGACCCAGGTGTCGGCCAGCTCGAGCGCCTTGCGCGGCAGGATGCCCGACGTGACGTGCACCTTGCCCGCGGGCAGCATGAGGATCGTCAGGCGGACGGTCTGGCCGATCCGGATCGTCAGGGTGTCCTCGAGCACCAGGTAGCCGTGGTCGATCGGGTCGTGTCCCGGGGTGTCGCCGAGGCGCCCGAGGAAACCAGTGCGTGGCCCGGAAGCGAGCGCCGAGTCGGCCACGACCTTGTCGACGACGTGGAAGCGGGTGTAGTCGTCGTCGACGAAGAAGCCGAGGACGCTGTCGTCGCTGCGCCCCAGCTCGCCGATGCGGAACGGGAACTCGTGGGCCGCGAGCGAGGAGTATGCCGCCAGGCGGGCGGCCGGGCCGCCGCCCTCGTCGACCTGCACCTCGTCGACGTCGTCGGGGGCGTCCAGCCGCAGCGTGGCCCGGACGACGGCGACCGGACGCCCGACCAGGCCGGCGATCGTCGGGGTCCCGATGGCGGCGAACGTGTCGACGGTCCACAGGGTCGAGTCGATCGCACGCAACAGCGCCGAGAGGGCACTGCTCGAGGGCGGGGTGGCAGCCTGCCGGGCCTCGATGTCGGCCTGGACGAGCCCGGCGGCGAACAGGGCGACGTGCTGCGCGTGCGCCGGTATGTCCGTCAGCGGTCCGGCATCCGGAGGGACCGGCCGCCCGGGCGCGGGGTCCCACCGCACCGAACCGGGGCCGTCGTCGACGCTGAACGAGTCGTGCTCGAGCTGCCCGAGCGGGTTGCCGTCGCGGTCGAACACCTCGAGCCCCTCGTCGATGTGGTCGGGGAGCAGGAAGCCGGAGACCGGGGTGACCGCGAGCGGGGCCCGCAGCTGGTCCACATAGGCCTCCGGGGCGTCCGCCGGATCCTGGTCCAGCCCGTATGCCGGGTCGACCAGTCGCAGCAGCCACCGGGCGCTGTTCTGGATGCGTGGGGGCAGCAGCACCCCCGTCGGCTTGTCGGGCAGCTCCTGGGTGCTGGTCCGCGCGAGCCCCGTCAGCGGGATCTCGACCACCCGCCCGAAGGCGTCGACCAGCCGCAGGTCCAGCACCGAGAGGGTGCCACCGAACAGGGGCACGGGCAGTCCTGTCGCGCGTGGCCGGCTGACCCCGTCGGTGCCGCGGACCCGTTGGACGTAACCCTCGTAGGCGATCCCGAGCAGCTGTTCCCGGACGCCGTCGAAGGACGCCGAACACAGGTCGAGCGGCCGGACCAGGTTGGCCACCGCGGTCAGGACGTTCTCGTCGGCATCGGGGATCAGGGACTGGCTCGGGGAGGCCAGGTCACGCGAATCCTCCTGCGCCAGCCAGGCGGCCATCGCGGTCGTCAGGGACTTGCCCACCCCGGTGGTCAGCGGGCTGCGTCCGGTCAGGGTCCGCGTCGTCCCGTCGACGGGCGTGGTGCGGCGCAGGTCTCCGTCCACGAGCGACCAGCCGCCCAGGTCCTCGGTGCCGGTCAGCTCGACCCGCCACTCGAGCCACAGCGGGACCCACGGCTGCCGCCAGGTCGTGATCGCGATCGGGCTGGGTGGCGTCCAGGCGACCAGGGAGAACCGGGACAGCTCGGCGGCGACCTGGAGGGTGGTGACCTCCTGGGTCTGCGAGTAGCCCGACCAGGCATCCTGGGCGGCCGCCCGCGGCATCCTGGCCCGCGCCGCGGCGGCGACCAGGCCGGTGCCCGATCCGTCGTAGGTGGCCGTCGTGCCATAGAGGCGCAGCATCTCGGCGGTCAGGCGGCCTTCGAGGGCCTGGGCATCCGCACCCGTGCGACCTGACGAGGCCGCGAGCCAGCCGACCGAGTACCCGTCGACGATGATCGCCTCGCGGACGACCCGGGTGACCTCGCTGGGAACCGCGCCGTTGCCCAGGGTGGGCAGCACGGACCGTCCGTCGACCGAGCCGTGGATCGACGGCGACACCTCACCGGGGAAGCGGCAGCGCAGCAGCCCGTGGTCGTCGAACATCCCGTCGCCGTGGTGGCGCGCTGAGGGGTGCACGCCACGCAGGCCGACCATCAGGGGGGCGGGGCGGAAGACGCGAGGCGCGGCACGGGCCACGTCGCGACTCGCGGGGGGCGGCGTCCCGGGCTTGCGGGTCCCCGCCCCCGGGTCGTCACGCTCGCCGGTCGCTGCGTCGCTCACGGTGGTGTGCTTGCCGCTCGTCAGCGGGGCGACCCCGCGCCAGCCGACCTTGGTGCCCTTGGGCACGCCGGATCCTTTGACCGGCTGCGTGGCGGCCCGGCCCTTGCGGCCGACCGCGAGGGGGCCGAAGGGGGTCGAGTCCTCGGTCCGCAGGCGGTCCGCCTTCGCCCCCGCGAGGGGGCGGCCGGGAAGCGCCCAGAAGCCGTTGGCGTGCTCCTGGTCGGCGAGGTCGGAGAGTCCGTCGGGCGTACCGATCCGCCCGAGCAGGTCGCCGGTGAAGGCCGCGCAGAGCCGCTCGGCGGTGAGGCGCTTCCCCGGGTCGACCCCCAGCGCCGGGGCCGCGAAGGCCGACACGATGTCGTCGAGGTCGGTCCCCAGGCTCGCCGCCAGCGTCGACGGGTCGGGCCGGTCGTCGGCACCGCCGGCCGTGCCGTCGACGGGGACGCCGAGGACCGAGCCGTGCAGCATCGTGTGGTAGCGCGTGGTCCCGATCCCCACCGTCACCGCGGCCACCTCGGCAACCGGCAGCGCGGTCTCCGGCGCGACCGCGCTGTAGGCCGTGGTCGACTTCGCGTACGGCGTCTGGACCGTCATCGGTGCGTACGTGCGCGGCGACGTGAGCCCGGCATACTGCTCGAGCTTGGAGGTTCGGGGGTCCTCGGGGTAATCCACGGCGTCCTCGCCGTCAGGGCTGACCCACCACCCCAGCTCGGCGAGTCGCGCTCGCACACCGGTCTGCCCCCAGCTCCCGGCAAGCGGGTCCGCGCCCGAGTCGGTCCACCAGCCGGCGACCGTGTAGCTCGCCTTGCCGCGGTGGAAGCCGTGCGGGGCCACCTCGAGGCCGGGCAGGTCGGTCAGCGGGTCGTGCAGCGCGAAGCGGTTGATCGCACCGTCGTACGTCGACGTCCACAGGAGGCTGCCGCGGGCCGCCCCGTCGAGGACCGCCATCGGTACCCCTCCATCGAGCGGTGGCGACCCCGGCGGCACGGCCCCGGCATACGTGGCCAGCGGCGTGACGCCGCAGGTCACCGCGTCCAGCACCCAGCCCGAGGCGTATGCCGTGCGGGCACCCTCGGGGAGCAGCGTGCGGACCACGACCCACCGGTCGGGCAGTCGCGGCAGGACGACCTTCTTGGTGACCGGGTCGTTCTCGCCGCGCAACAACGCGTCCGGCAGCGCCCAGTGCAGGTGCACCCCGGCCGGGCGCACCGCGCCGGCGTCGAAGGGCGCCGGGTCACCGTCGACCCCGGCGACGTCGACACACACCTCCTGGCCACCCGCCGGCACGACGTAGGCCTGGACGTCGACGGGGACGAGGATCCGCTTCTCGCGCACCAGGTGGGGGTCCCACGTCTTCCACGTGGCGAGGTCCACGTCGGCGCGGGCGAGCGCGGCGAAGCGGTCGGTGTAGACGCTCTTGGCGAGCTGGTCGGGAGTCAGGTCGAAGCCGGCCATCACAGGCCTCCGAGCCTGAACGTGTCGTTGACCTGCTTGGCATAGGCGACGGAGGCCTTGAACACCGTGCCGATGCTCACGTCACGCGGGTCGCCGAAGACCTGCCGGTAGGGGAAGCGGAGCAGCTGCAGGGCATACTCCGCGGCGTCGAGGCTGGCCCCGACGTGGGTCGCTGGCAGCCCGACGAGGTCCTTCTGCACCTGCTGGATGTCGATGACCCCGGTGGCGCCCGCGGTGTCGCGGAACGGCACGTCGAGACGCACCGGGGCGCCCCCCGGCTCCTCGAGGTCGGCGAAGGTCGCCACGTCGCGCGGGATGTAGCTGAACGACCCGTCGACGTCGCCGGGGTCGAAGCCGAACTGGACGCCCTGGCGTGGTTCCTCGATGTGGACGACCGACGGGATGCCGTCGAAGAGGCAGAACAGCACCGCCGGGGCGAGCCGCTCCAGGCGCAGCAGCCGCATCCGGTTCGGGTCGTCGTCGGGGACGAACCGGTTGTCGGCCTGGTCGACGGGGTCGATCGTCATCGCCCGGACATGCAGTCCCGGCCACCCCGAGACGGCCCGGGAGCGGAGCAGGAAGCCGCTGACCGCGTCGACCGACCCGCCGAACCGCGGCTGACCCGGGTGCCGGCGCGCGTTGCGCTCCTCCTGGTCCAGCTCGGTGCGGATCGCGTCGTAGGCGGCGGCGAGCTGGGTCCGGTCGTCGCTGTTCACGGTGCCGACCGAGAGTGCGCCCATGACCAGGGCATCGGTCCACCGGCGGTCCAGGTAGAACCAGCGGATGGACTCCGGCGGCAGCAGCTCGGTGTCGGCGACGAGGTTGGCGAAGGGCACTCCCTCCAGCAGCCGGAGCCGGACCAGCCAGGCGCGCAGGGCCGCGGGAATGGCCGAGTCGGTGTCGTCGTCCTTGATCGTCGTCGCGACGGCGACCGCCTCGCTGAGTCGCAGCGGCAGGTCGAGGACCATGGTGGGCACGTCGATCCTCACGACCTCCTCCTTCCGCCGCGCGGAGACGGCTGGCTCGGCGTCCCCTTGGATGTCCCCTTGGCCCTTCCCTTGGGCGACGCCTTGGGCTCCGCCTTGGGGGTCGCCTGGTCGGGCGGGGCCTGGTCGTCGCCGGCCCTGCCGTGCAGGGCCAGGTCGAGGGGGTCCTGCCCTTCGGCCAGCGGGGCGTCGTGCGGCACGACGGGCACGCCGCCGAGGATGCCGCCGGGCAGTCCCGGGGTGCCGGGGTGCCCGACCGGCATCACCGGCCCGGTCAGGATCTGGGTGGACAGGGCACCGGCGACGAGCTGGGTGACGGTGCGCTCCTGGGCGGTGCGCAGGGCGGACGTCAGCACCGCGTTGGCCGCTGGGCGCGTGAGGTCGGCCAGGGGCACGCGGGGCACCTGCGTGGTGCGCAGGGTCTGCAGGAGGACGGGGAGCTCCACGTCGGCGGCGACGTCGAGCCCGAAGTGCTGGAGCACGGTGGCGAGCCCCTCCCCCTTGAGCTCCATCGGGGCGCCCGGGGTGACCAGCTCGCGAGGTGGCCCGATGACAGCGCCGGGGGCGTTCGCCGCGGCTCCGGCGAAGGCGCGGGAGAGCATGACCCCGAGGCTCGGGGCGACCCCCATCTCGACACCGATGAGACCCAGGTCGGCGATGACGCCGTCCCAGATCGCGTGCCCGCGCGCCACCTGGTAGTGCCGCTGCCGCCACTCGAGCAGGGCGGCGACCATCGAGGGCTGGCTCAGGGCCAGGAGCCGGCCGATCTCGAAGGCGGCAGCCAACGACAGGTCCTCGCGGCCGTCGGGAATGACCGCGCGCAGCTGGTCTCCGGTGTGGGCGAGGGGCAGCCGCGGGCCGGCGAGGTCCGCCGGGTGCGGCAGGAGCGGTCCGCGGTACCAGGCCCGCACCAGGTCACCCCGTCGGGTGCGCTGGTCCAGGCCCACGTGTCCGGTCTCGGTCACCTCCAGGGGGGCCCTCCCGACCGGCACGACCGGGGTGACTCCTCGGGTACCGAGCAGCCCGGAGTCGACGTGCTTCATCAGCTGCTCGAAGGTGGCGTCGCCGACCGAGGTGAAGCTCCAGCGCAGCAGCACGGGGAAGCGCAGCACCGGGTCGAGCGCCGCGATGATGCGGTCGTCGATCCTGGCTACGACCTGGTCGTGAGCGACGGAGGCGGAGCTCCTGCCGGCCACCCACGAGGTGGACCCCGCGTAGGCCGCGGTGGCCGTCTCGGGGCTGACCGTGGCAGCGAAGTGGGTCGCCACCACAGCCGCTTCGGGCGCGGGCCCAGCTGCGGGCGCCGGTCCCCCGGCCGGCCCGTCCACAGCCTCGCCGTGGGCGCCCAGCCCCACGACGGTCGCCGTCGTCGACATCCCCATGAGCTTCTGGTCGTACGCAGCCTGGGTGTACTGGTAGTACCCGGTCTCCAGCACCAGGTGGTCGGTGATGCGACGGTGCGGGGGCGCCTGCGGCAGCAGCTGGTCGAACTGGCCCTCGAGGTTGACCAGGCACGCGTTGTACTTGACGGGCACCTCCTTGCCCTCGGAGTCCTTCACCGCCAGGGGCAGCCGGTTGGCGATGACGACCGCGAGATAGCCGTCGTCGTCGCCCATCATCAGCTCGGTGTCGTCGAGGTCGACCTGGCGACCGTGGACCAGCAGCGGCACGTCCTTCTGCGTCGGCATGATCGTGTCCACCATCGACTTGCGGATCGACAGGCACGAGCCCTTGGCGACGTCCGGCGCTCCCGGCAGGGTCACGCCGGAGGTGACGCACTGGGCCACGTCGACGTTCGTCAGCACGTCGGCCTCGCCCTCGGCGAAGACCACGAGGGCCAGCCACGGGGTGTCGGCCGGCGCTCCGGCCACGGACCGTTCCCAGGGAAGGGTGCGCCGCTTGATGACGACCTGGGGCAGCCGCGAGCCGTAGGCGCCCTCGGTGCCTGCGGGCGGATAGGTCGAGAGGGCCTGGTCAGGTGGCAGCAGGTAGCGCGGCGAGGTGACCGTGACGTGGGTGTCGAGCCGGGCCACGGGCAGGTCGGTCGGGGCCAGCGGTCCGTCCTTGCCGACCGCCGAGAGGTCCTGGTTGGTCGTGAACTTGTAGCTGCCCGCCGTGAGGGCGGGCGAGAACTTCGTGTAGAGCTGGAAGTGGCCCGGTTGCATCGTCATGGCGTCGCCTTCCTCCTGGCGCGGGACGGTCTGGCGGCCCGCGGCCGCTTCGGCCCTCCGGAGGGCGGGGCGGGGGCGGTCCAGCTGACCTGGCATCCCGGGCCGGCCACGGCGAGCACCTTGGCGGTGGCGGCCGACAGCCCGCGCGCTGCCAGCACGCCGGTGAGCTCCTCCGGCGCCAGGTCGGACCCGACGACGCCGGACACCACCCAGGCGGATCCGGCCGTGACCACCACGGACATGGCCGTGGCGTCCTGGTCGGGCACGACGGCATACACGAGCACGCTGGTCGAGCCGAGCATGACCACCTGGGGCAGCCGCTCGACCCCGGCCTGGTCGGTTGCCACGTGTCCACCGACGAGGTGCAGCTCGGTCGGGTCGAGGGTCGAGGGCGCCGTCCCGCTGAGCGCGACGGCGACCGTGTGCACAGGACGGGTGAACCGGGTGGTCACCTCGGGAGCCGCGTGGGCGACCGATCCGGCGGTGTCCCACTGGAGCACCCCGGTCCCGCCGGTGGCGGCGGAGGACAGGACGCAGCCGGCCGCGAGCGCGGTCTGGCTGCCCAGGCGCGCGACCCTGGTGCCTTCGTGCCACCCCGCCAGCCCGTCCGACGCGTCGGCGTCGCCGTCCGCGTGGATGCCGACGTGGGTGGCCCCGGCCGGGATCGAGACCGTCGTGTCGGCGACGTCGTCGTCGAGCAGGACGCTGCGTCCCCGCAGGACGGTCACCCGTGCCCTTCCGGTGAGGGTGAGGCCGGGGCGGCGGCCCTCGTCGACGTCGAAGGCAGCGTCGGGGCACTGGAGCGCGACGACGTCGCCACTGCGCAGGAGGGTCGCCGCGGCGTCGGCGCGGGCGGCCGCTGCGGACCGTCGGCCCCGGGCGGAGGCGCGCGGCGCCTGGGTGCGCAGGCCACCGACGAGGGACTGGAGGCCGGGCGTGCCGAGGGGGCCCCCGGCATACGACCGCGTGGACCCGACCGCATCGGTGCGCGGCACGGACCCCGACGCCAGCACGGTGCCAGCGGAGGTCACCGACGGAGGTGCTCCGAGGGTCAGGGAGACCGGCAGGTGCAGGGCCATCCGCCCGTGGACCGACTCGATCGTCGGCGCGGGGCGACGCTTGAGCCTGCCGTCGGCGACGGTCGTCCGGCCGGGACGGATGACTGCCCCGACCCCTGAGGTGAGCAGACCGGCGACGAACGGGCTGCGCGGGTCGCGCGGCGCCGGTGCGGTCACCGGGTCGAGCTGCGTGCGGACCCCGTTGTCGGCGTTCGCCGGCGCGAGCCCGTCGGTCAGCGTGCCGAACATCGGGGGTGCGCTGTGGTCCAGCCGGTATGCCGCGCGAGCCACCGCGCTGTGCCCGCCACGGGGCAGCCCGTTGCGCTCGGTGAACAGGCGGGCCGCCGCCAGGGCCAGCGCGTCGGAGGCGGAGGTGATCGCCTTGACGGGGGCGTCGTCCAGGGCCTTGGCGACGTTGAGGAACTTCTGCCGGTCGGTGCCCTTGGCGGTGAGCGGAAGGGGGCGGCGGTCCTCGGGCCGCGCCTTCACCTGGCGGTAGTCGATCTGGGGACCGACGGCGGAGCCCTCGATCCCGGCGACGAGCACGACCAGCTTGCCGGCCTGGACCACGTCGCCCTGCGGAAGGGGCTTGCTCGGGACGTCGGCTCCCGGCGGCCCCCACACCCCGATCGGGTAGGAGTCGGTGCCCGACCGCGGTCCCGTGGGGCTGGTGTCGAAGTCGGTGACCAGCTTGGACAGTCGCGCGTCGGGGGTGGCGGCGCCGGTCACCGGGTCGATCGCGAAGAGCTGGACGGCCACGGTGGACGTCAGGTCGTGGGCCTGCATCGGCGACAGGCCGAGCGCGGTGGCCTGACCGGCCCGGACGATGGGGACCGGGATGGTGGTGGCACCGAAGGCGAAGGCCGTCGCCGGCGCACTCGTCGTGATGGTCAGCTCGAACTCGGCGAACACGCGGAACGGCAGGGCCGGGGTGCCGTCGGAGGACGGCGCGCCCGACTGGCTCCCGGCCGCGGTCGGCAGCGTGCCCTTGCCGGTGATGGCCGACAGGGTGCGGGCGGAGCTGCCGGACGCCTCGAGGTACTTCGCGACGAACGCCGGCCACGGCATGGGTGGCGGCAGTGCCTTGGAGCCTCCGAACTCGATGGGGACCGTGCACGGCCCGATCTCGAACTCGGCGCGACCGGCGAAGTCCGGTCCCCACACCGTGATGCTCGCGCCGAGGGTGATGCTGAAGCTGATCGTCCCGAACCAGCCGAGGTCGATGTGGATGCCCGCCGAGATCCGGGCGTAGGCACTGACCTCGAACCAGAACGGGTCGAAGTAGACGATGCCGTCGGCGCCGAACTCCACCCGCGCCCAGACCCAGCCGAGGTCGAGCGACACGACGACCTTGGTGCCGGCCATCAGCGCCTCGGAGGTCAGGGCGAAGTAGGACTCCCCCTTGATGACGAGCACGCTGCTGATCTGCCAGACGATCCCGAGGCGCGGCACCACGGGGTAGCCGTCACGGTGGAAGCTGGGGTGGTAGCCGCCCATCGTCACGACGAACTGGCCGGACAGCGGTCCCTTCCACCACAGGGCGAACGCGAAGCCGCCGGTGAGCCGGACGTCGCGGTAGAGCAGCCACGAGTTGTCGGTGAGCTGGGCCTTCATGAGGAAGACGCCCTCGCTCGTCGAGAAGTGCACGAGCAGGGCCAGCTCGATGGAGACGATGGCCGCCTGCGGCCGGGGCAGCGCCATCCGGGCCAGCCCGAGCAGGTCGATGGTCAGCCCGTTGCCGAACGAGACGGCGACGACCGCGACACCGTCGATGAGGCTGAAGCAGGTGAACGAGATGCCCGCCGCAAACCAGAAGTTGCCCATCTGGTGCGGGAAGTAGATCGACAGGGCGTGCAGCTCGTCCATCGGGTTGGCCGGCGGCTTGGCGGCCGGGTCGAGCGCCTGGATGAAGGGGAAGTCACCGAAGTGGGAGATGTCCTGCGGGATGACCAGCCCGCGGTTGATGCCCAGCCCGCCGCCGAGGCCGGTGAGGAAGAAGGCCGGCGGACCGCCGATGGGCCCGTTGATCGCGCCGAAGATGAAGAAGCTCGCGTGGCCGTGCCCGTCGTCGGAGTACCCGCCGAACACGGACAGCCCGTAGGCCGCGAACCTGCCCATGAGCATGCCCACGTAGGACGTGCTGTCGCCGTCGACGGTCTTGAGCAGGCCACCGCTGAGGGACAGGCCTGAGAAGTCGGCGGAGACGGCCAGGCCCATGAGGTCGACCGACCAGCTGGAGATCGACAGGACGTCGCCGCCGTGCCAGGTGATCGAGAGGCGGTCCACGGCCGCGGTGAGCCCGAAGACGGACAGCTGGCCGGAGAACAGCAGCGAGATCTCGGTGACCCGGCCGCCGGACTCGACGACGCCCAGCCCGATCCGGTCGACGTACAGCGGCCCGAGCTGGCGTTGGATGACCAGCCACCACGGTCCCGGTGGCTCGCCGGCGCGCAGCCCGATCTTGATCTGCTGGCCGGGTCCGGGCTGTCGCTGGACCGACAGCGCCGGGCTGAAGTTGGGACGGTTGTTCTTGCTCGACGACCCGACGTCGTTCATGATCTTGTTCGCCACGCCGTTGTCGCCGCCACCACCGGGCGCGACCGCGAGTCCGACGAGCTCGATCTGCGCGCCGCCTCCGACGCCGACCGGGTTGACCTCGGCATAGATCGACAGGCCGATGCCGTCGAGGGCGATCGAGCCCAGCTCGAGGAGCGGACCGGCGGGCTTGGTGATGCGGACGCCGAGGCCGGCCACCGTGAAGGCCGGCGAGATCACCAGGTCACCGACCCCCGTCCCCTTGAGGATGAAGATCGACAGCCCCGGCTGGACCGTGGCGTCGATCCAGGACGCGTCTGCCCGCAGGACGACGTTGACCCCCGAGGTGGGGAACGCGAAGTCGCCCACCGGCGTGACGTTGAGCCCGACCTGCGTCTGCCCGCCGCCGAGGGGCTCGCTGGCGAGCGAGATCTTCACGGCCCCGGCGATGGTCACGCCGAGCGGGCGCACCGGGTTGACGCCGTGCCCGGGGTCGGTGGCGCAGTTCCACAGGAGCACCTCGAGGCGGTGGAGCAGCCGCTCCGGGTGCTCGAAGTCGCCGAACAGGGTGGTGTCGATCTGGCGCCCGCCACCGGTGAAGACGACGCCCTGCAGCATGCCGGTGGCCCGGTCGGTGACCACCGTGCCGAGCTGTTGGGTGAGCACGCTGGAGGCCAGGTCGAGGGCGACGCCGAGGACCCGCGGCGCCACGCCCGCAGGGGTGACGTCGACACCGGACTCGACTCCGGCGGTCCGGGTGACCGCGGCGACGTCGACGCCGCTCGCCCCGAAGCGGACCTCCACCGACTGCGCACCATCCGCGTCGAGGCCGACCCCGACTCCCACGAGCGGGGTGAAGCCGGTCCCGGTGAACCCTGCCCGGATGACCGCGATCGGCCGAAGCACCACCGGACCCGCGGGGATGACGAACGGGCCGGCGCGCACGTCCACGCGCACGCCCAAGGGCGACAGGGTCAGTCCCTCGAGGGCGACGTGGCCGATGAGGTTGGCGTCGCGGTCGTGCAGGGCGACATCGCCGCCGATCGTCAGTGAGGGCGTGGTGGCGTCGAGGTCGAGGTGGATCTGGGTGACGGTCCCGAAGGTGATCCGCCGCACGCCTCCGGCGACCGGGTCGACGCGGACCAGGGCATGGGTCGGGTCGAGCGCGTCCGCCAGGGCCTGCACGCCGGCCGTCACCACCCCGGCCAGGTGGCCCTCGAGGTATGCCGCGGGGCTGGGGCTGATGAACGCGGCGATTCGTGCGTCGGTGAACTGGTCGGCCACGAGCAGGTCGAGGCCGGAGCCGAGCTCGTGCAACGCCCTGGCCACCGCCCTCAGGGGCGTGGCCGACCCGTCGTTGCGGTGGCCGACGACCTCGTTCAGGGCGACCCGCACCGCGGACTCGGCCGCCGCCCCGATGGCGTCCGCCAGGCCCGCGCCCGCGGGATAGAGCCGGATCGGCGTGCCCGGCGCGGTCCGGACGAAGTCGAGGGTCACGGTCGGAGCGACCTGGAGCCGCAGCCCGGGGCCGTCGATGAGGACCTCGGCGTCGAGCAGCGGGGCGACCGCCCCCGCGGCGGTGATGGACAGCCCCCCGGTCACCGCGACCGTTACCGCCTTGCCTGCGACATCGGGGGTCAGCGCGAGCTCGGCGGACAGGTCGAGCCGACCCGCGGACACCGCATACGCGATGGTCAGGCCGTTGTCCAGCGGCCAGCCGGTCGCGCCGACAGCGCGACCCGGGACGACGACGGGAGCCAGCGCCTCGAGGACGGCGACGGCGGCGGCGAGCGGATCCGACCGGGTCCGCAACCACGCACCCGGGTCGGTGAACAGCCCGAACGGCAGCACGACGTCCTGCACGCCCGAGGGCCCGGGCGGGCCGAGCAGCCCGAGGGCGAGCAGGCCCGCGTCGATCGTGGCCCGTCCGGCGTCACGGGCCTCGGTGCGGCACCAGCGCGCCAGCTGCTGGGCGAGGACGGCCGGGACCGCCACCGTGGCCAGCCGGGTCAGGGCGTCGGTGTCGACCGCCGGGTAGAGCGTGGTCGTCGTGGACGAGGTGGCCCCGGCGGCGCGCGACTCGATGGCCAGGTGGGCGCCCGAGGTCCCGGCGGACCCGACCAGGCGGATGCCCCCGAGCCCGTCGACGAGGGCGCCGAGGGCCGCGGTCGCCGCGACGCCCGTGGGACCGGCCGCCAGCGTCAGCTCCAGCGGGGGCAGGCCCTCGACCGCGAGGGTCACGTCGCCCGTCACGGTGCCCACGGCGAGGTCCACGTCGACGTGCAGGCCGCTGGTCCCGATGCGGATCGCGGTCGGCGCCAGGTCGCTCGGGCGCACCGTCACGCCGGTCAGGGTGCGCAGGTCGTCGGCGAGCTGTGCGGCACGCGCGACGACGAGGGGTCGGATCGTCGTGACAGGGTCGTGCAGCAGGTGGTCGATCGCGTCGGGGTCGACCCCGGTGTCGCGCAGGATCCCCAGGTGGGTGAGCAGGTCGGCGAGGGCGGGTGAAGCCGTGCGGATGCGGGTGCCGATCTCGGACAGCAGGATCTTGACCTCGGGCAGCGCGGTCGTCGCCGTCACACCGTCACCGTCGGCGCGCACCACCCACGACTCGCGGTAGGCCGCGAACGCGCGCGCCTCGTGGAGCACGATCTCGGTCGCCCCGTCGCCGACCCCGCCGAGCGGGATGGTGACCCGCGCCTCGACCCAGCGGACCGCGAGGTCCTGCTGGGCGGCGCCCGGGCCGCCGACGAGCCACCCGTCGGTGACGCCGAGGTGGACGTCGAGGACGACCTCGCGCAGCGACTGGAGGTGCGGGGTCGCCCGGCGCGCCGAGGCGAGGTCGACGCGCGCTCCGACCCCGACGAGCAGGCCGCCGAGGTCGAGGTCGAGGACCGGCAGGTCGACGCCGACGTGCACCTCGGTCGGGGGGCCTGTGGTGCGGGCGACCTCGGCCGCCGCCGCGGCAGTCCGCGCCGCGATCCCGGCCGCGGCGACCGCGGCGATCGCCGAGCGCACATCGGCCTCGGGGACCGCGCCGAACACCGCGTGCACCTCGGCCGTCGACGGCAGCACCTCGGCCGCGGCGCTCGGCAGGTCCTCGGGCGTGAGCACCGTCATAGCCCGCCGCACCAGGCCCTGGCCACGGCGCTGCGGGTCGCACCCGAGGGCGAGCAGGGTGTCGGTCCACACCGGCAGCGGGTCGGGGACGAGCCGGTCGAGCAAGCGCAGGGCATCGCCGCCGAGGCCGGTGGTCAGCGAGGTCAGCGCGACCGCCGACCACGGGGTTCCCACGGTGACGACGGCGGTGACCCTGGGCTGACCGACCGTCGCGCGCACGGCAGCCGCGCCCGCCGGGCCGTACCCGACGAGTACCACGTCGGCGCTGCGGCCTGCCAGCACGAGGCTCAGGCGCGCCGCGAGCGCGGCGACCGTGTCGTGGTCGGAGCGCTCGGCGGCGACCGACGCCGGGGTCGGCAGCTGGACGAACCACTGACCCGTGGTGGCAGCCGGCATCGCCGTGGGTGTCGTGGTCGTCGCGTCGATGGCCTGGCCACCCGGCACGCCGGTGAGCCAGTCCGCGGCGCACCCGACGTGGACGACCGTGTCCGTGGCGACCCCGAGGCCATCGAGCACGTAGCTGCCGGTCCGGCCGTTGGCCACGAGCTCGGCATACGACAGGCCGGTCAGGACACTCGTGGTGACGCCGGTCGGCGCCACCGCACCGACGATGCCGTCGGTGTCCTTCCACCGGGTGACGAGGGAGTCGATGCCCTCCCCCAGCCTGGTCCGGCCCACCAGCAGGTCGGCGAGGTCGGGCGCACTGGTGCCGGCCGCGCGCAGCGCGGCGGCGATCGCTCGTCCGTCGGGCACCGTGTAGCCGCCCAGCAGCTCGCCGTACCCGGGCCCCCCGGGGCCGCTCGTCGAGACGGGCGGGCAGCCGGGGACGGTCCAGACCGCCAGGCCCGGGGCGCGGGGATCGCCGGCGATCGGGCAGCGGTAGGGATCCGCCGGCCGGCCGCCCCCGAACGGTGTCGCGAGCCCGCCGCCACTGAGGAGGAGCGCGACGGGGCCGAGGGCGGTGCGGATGTTGACGCAGTCCAGCGCGAGGTCGAGCAACCAGTTCTCGACGGCGGTGCCTGGGTCGGCGATGAGGGCGCCGAGGCGCAGGTGCGCGCCGCTCCCCCGCCAGCCGACGAGGTCCAGCAAGGTGGCGAGGATGTCGGACCGCGCCCTGCCCAGCAGGGCGGTGACGAGTCCCTCCACCTGGTCCCAGTCGGGCGTGAACGTCACCGCCCCGCTCGCCGAGATCTGAGGCAGCGGTATGCCGTGGACGCGCTGCAGGAGGGTGCGCGGGTCGGTGTAGGTGATGGTGAGCCCGTCGCCGAGGACGCGCGCTGCCAGCCCCGCTGTCGGAGCCCACGAAGCCGCGACGCCGATGCCGGTGAAGGCGACCGTCGCGATCTCGAGGTCAAGGGTCATCGGGCCGGCGGCCGCGGGTCGCAGCTGTACGTGGGCGCTCGCGCCGCTGGCCAGGGACAGGTGGCCGGCGGTGAGCTCTGCCCGCAGCAGCACGACGTCTGCGCCGACCGCGACCTCGAGGCCAGTGAGCACGGGCAGGGCTGCGTCCGCGCCGAGGGCCAGCACGAGGGTGTCGGTCCCGTGCGTGGCGTCGGTCTCGCGCCAGGCCCGCAGGCCGACTCCGCTGGCGAGGTCGAGGCGCCACGGGTCGCCCACGGCCCCGGTCTGGGTCGGCGCCGCCACGGTGCCGGTGAGCAGCTCGGCGAGGCGGCCGAGGACGTCGGCCATGGCGTTCGGGGTCTGCAGGACGTCGAGCCAGTAGGTCCGGACCGCCGCCAGCGGGTCGGCGATGAGGGCCGAGGCGGTGATCGCGGTGACGTTGGCTGGGGCGGTGACACCGAGGAGTCGCTCGACCGCGGCCTGGGCGCCGCCCAGCGCCGAGAGCGCGGTGCTGAGGGCCGTGGACACGACGGAGTCGACAGCAGCGACGGCGGCCTGCGGCGAGGAGAGGTCGAGCAGGTCGTGGTGGATGCCCCCAGGGAGGTCGACCCCGTGGAGCGTGAGGGTGAAGGCCGGGTGGCGCGCCGCGTCCAGGCCGATGCCGACCCGCAGACCAGCTACCGCCGTCGCACCGGTCAGCAGTGCCGTGCCGCTGTGGGCCTGCGAGCCGAAGACCGCCTCGGCTCGCAACCCCGGGACGGCGGTGACCGAGCCGGTGCCGGTGTCCGCCCGCAGGAGGTCGACGGTCGCCGTCAGGTCGGCGGTTCCGGGGGCAGGAGACCAGCGGACGTCGAGCCAGGGCACCAGGGTCGGGTGTCCGCCGGTGCCAGGGGTCACCCGCAGACCGAGGCGCAGCGTCGCCGGGCCGATCGCGAAGCCGACGGAGTTCGTCGCCGCGTCCGGGGTGCCGCCGACCAGACCGCCGAGCTCGGCCAGCCAGGCGTCCAGGGTCGTGTTGTCGTCCAGGATCGACTCGACCCACGCGACGAGCGCCGGCAGGCCACGGGTCGTGAGCTCGGCGACGGGCAGGGCGGGCACACCGACCGCGGGCCCGCGCAGGCCGAGCATCCCGGCCAGCCCCATGATGTGCCGGAAGACCGGGTCGGCGGGGTTGAGCGCGTCGATCTGCTGGCGCACCATGCCGACGACGAACTCGAGGACGTCGGCGCCGACGGTCGCCAGGGACTCCAGGTCGAGGGTCCGGCTCTGCGGGGTAGTCGCACCGGGGAGCTGGAGGTCGACGAGGGAGAGGGAGAAGCCGACGGTGTCGCTGGTGGTGGTCGGGATGGCGAGCTGGACCGTGGCGCCGCCGAGGTAGGCCTCGCCGGGGACGGGAGGAGCGGCCGCGAAGTCGGCCTCGACGCCGATGGTGATGCGGCCCCCGGGGCGGCCGAGCAGCAGCCACCTCGGCAGGGTGGCGTCGGTCGGGCGGCTGTCCGTCTGACCGCTGCGAGGGACGTGGAAGATCGGGACGTGGATCGTCGTCTTCACCGACGGCGCGCCCGTCCCGGCATGGTGCTCGACCGCGACGCCCACCCGCACCGCGCCCTGCACGGGCTCCACCACGGCATACACGGTGATCGCCGGTGAGGTCTCGGCGAACAGGGGGATCCACTTCTGCTCACCCTCGCGGTGCAGGTCGGGCGGTCCCAGGGCCTCGTCGACGAAGGCGATGAGGGCGTCGCGCTGACCGGTGTCGGCGAGGATCGTCGTCAGCCCGTGGGTGTTGCTGGAGGTGCCCATCGGGTCGCCGAACCACGCGCTGTTGGCCCCGGACCCGTCGGTGATGCCCAGCGCCTGGGCGAGCGACCCGAAGGCGCCCATCCCGTCCTGGGTCAGCGTCATCGCGTCAGCGCCGTAGTCCGGAGAGGTCGTTGCGCGCCATCGGCTGCACGACGAGCACCTGCGACCCGGCGGCGATCGACCCCGGGATGAGGGGCAGCCCGGCGGCGTCCTTGCCGAGCTCGGCGCACATCCTGCGCGCCAGCTCGAGGATCGCCTCCCAGGTGAAGGCGGTGAGGGCCGCGGTCCAGCGGCCGGTGACGACGTCCGGCCCGTCGAGCCGGCTCAGGCTCGACATCACCAGCCCGGTGGGCGCCTCCGGCGTGCCGACCCCGAAGGGCACCGTGATCACCGCCGGTGCGGGCAGCTGGTCACAGCCGACCTTGACGGCGACCCGGATCACGCCCGGGATGCAGGTGAGGGCGACGGTCGAGATGTCGACCCACAGCTCGCTGCCGTCCTGCTCCCACACCACGATCGGCGAGGAGCCGGCCGGCACGTCGGCCACGAAGCGGATGATTCCGCCCAGCAGTCGGGTGGCCTCGGCGGCCTTGAGCGTCACGCCGTTCTTGGGCACGTCCCCCGGCTTGAGGCGGTCGGCACCACGGATGACCTTGAGGATGGATGGGTCAGTGAGGAGGGCCCCCAACCCTGACGCCCCGGCGACCGTCGACGCCCTGGCGCGCGGTGAGCCCGTGGCGCGCGCGGACGTCGTCGCGCGCGGTGACGTCGCGGCGCGCGCTGACGCCCTGGCGCGGGGCGTGCCGGAGGCCCGCCCGCCGGAGGGAAGGTCGCCCCGCAGCGTCACAGCACACCTCCCCGAAGGTGGCGCGGACCCGTCGGTGGGGCGTCTCCCAGACGCGGCCCTGGTGGGCCGTATCCCAGACACGGCCCAGTGCGGTGTGGCTCCGAACCCTTCCGCAGCCACACCCAAGCGAATGCATGTCAGTGATGCTCCATGCAGGTAACCAGTGGCGAGAGTCGGCGGTCAACGGCCTGTCACAGAGCCGCCACAAGTCACGACCCAAACCTCGACATTCCTGACAATCGCTCGTCACGCGCCGCCGGTGTCGCGAATCGTCAACGGGGAGTAGAGGTCAACGCCGGCCAGGGGTCAGAACAGGCCCTTCCACAACAGCAGGCCGAGCAGCACGACCACGGTGAGGGCGCCGATGAGCATCGCCCCACCGATGTCCTTCTGCTTCTCCGCCCAGGTGCCTGACGTGGGGACCGGCTCCGGCGCGTCGTCATCGACTGGATCGGTGTCACTCATGATGGTTCCCTTTCCGGGGCCCTGCCCCTGTTGCATCTCCAAGGCCGATGGCCGCCGCCCAAGCCCCACCAGGGTCAGGGTGCAGGGGAGCCCACCGCGACGTCGTCCACGTGCACACCGTCCCAGCCGGTGGTGGACGAGCAGACCGGGCCGCCCAGCCCGGAGCACAGCGAGTCGGACACGAAGTGGAACCTCACCTGGACGGCACCACCGGGCGAGGTGAACGGGACGGCATACCTGCTCCAGCCCGGGTTCCCGGTGTTCTTCCCGGAGAAGGTGCCCAGGGTGTGCCACGTGGTGCCGTCGCTGCTCCAGTCCGCCGCGACGGTGTCGAACCCGCTCTCGGTGTCCATGCGCATCCACCACTGCAGGACCGTGGCGCCCGCGGGGGCGGTGACCGACGGCGACACCAGCGTGGCGTCCATGTTGTCGATGTAGCCGGTGGGGCCACTGATCGAGTACGCCTGACCCGACGGTGCTTCCGCGGTGGCCGCGCCGTGACCGGGGGTGCCGCGCGTCCACGTCGTGGTGCCGGTGGTGGTCCAGGACTGGGCGCCGGACTCGAAGTCCCACGAGCCGTAGGCCGTTCCCACGGTGGGCGCGGGGGTGGGCGGCGGGTCGACCGGCACCGGCAGCTTGGTGGCGAAGCTGTAGGTCCACACTCCGCGACCGAAGACCGCCACGACTGCCGTGTTGGGGTCACCGGGCTTGAGCGCGATGCTCGAGACTGCCGTGGCCGGGATGCCCTGGAGCGGTGCGAACGTGGGGGTGCCGTAGGCGCCGCCGGTCTGCGAGGCGAACGCGCCCACATCGGTCGCGACGAGTAGCTGGTCACCGCGCAGGCTGACCCAGCTGGCGGGCGAGTCGGGCAGGTTCCCCGTGACGTCGACGAAGGTCTGGCCGCCGTCCGTCGAGCGGAACACGTGCCCCGTGCCGATCTGGGCGTTGGCGTCGCCGACCGCGCCCGGCGGCAACCACCGCCGGGTGTAGCCACCCAGGGTGACGAACACGTTCTTCACGTTGCGGGGGTCGACCGCGACGGAGGTGATGTACCGGTTCGGCAGACCCTGCGCCGCAACGATGTGCCAGCCCTTGGTCGTGCCCTTCTGCGGTGCGTCGGCGCCGCCGACGTTGGTGGCCAGGCCGCTCTTGAACAGGTTGGGCGTCGGCCCGAGCTTGTTCAGGGTGTCGCACTGGCCGCAGAAGCCGACGTATGCCGCGGCCCCCTGGACGCCGACCGCCGACATGGAGTTGTCCGGGTCGGTCGCGGACGAGGTGGCGGACGCGTCGCCCGGGTGGGAGCGGGTGCCGAGGTTGTAGACCGTGCGCCAGGTCGTGGTGGCATCGGTGGCCTGGTCGGCTGCGGTCTGGCCCGTCGTGGTGTCGGCGCCCTTGACCGTCTCGACGACCTCACGCCCGGCCGTCACCAGGTGCGACGCATCGGTCGGGTCCATGGTGAACGGGTTGGAGAACTTCGAGGCAGTCAGCTTGGGGTCGATGTTCTTCCAGGAGGTGCCGCCGTCGGTCGTCACCGAGATGGCGCCGCTGGTGTACTCCTCGTAGGCGGTTGCCGAGGTGTTCGGGTCGACCGCGGCGAAGAAGCCGTCACCGCCGAAGGTCTCGTACTGCTTCTGGTCGACGGGGTCGATCTTGAGGTTTCCGTTGTCCTGCAACCCGGCCCAGACCGTGCCGTCCTTGGCCATGGCGGCGTAGTACGGCATGAGGGTGTGGAACCCGTCGTTGTCGCCCAGGCCCCAGTGCGAGTTGTCGAGCTCACCGTCGGGGTCGGTGTCGAAGCCGTACCGGTAGACGCCACCGTCGTTGCCCACGATCAGCTGGACGCCGCCCTTGACGCTCGGGTCGAGCACCCACAGGCCGACGTGCTGGTCGGGGTGGGTGGTGAGGTTGTCGTCGAGCGGTTCGCGGTCGGTCGGGCAGGCGGGCAGTCCTGCCGAGAGCAGCTGGCAGGACTTTCCGGCGAAGTACTTGGCGACCACCCGGAACTTGACGGGAACCGTCCCGTCGAGCGGGATCGCGCCGGTGTTGGCGACCTCGTTGGACCAGATCTCCTCCAGGCCGAAGGCCAGGCGGGTCGGGGCGCCGGTCGCGGTCTGCCGGGTGGGGTCGGGCTGGACCCAGAGGTTGTACCAGCTCTGGACGCCGGGCTGGTAGCCGGTGGCGGTGCCGACGCCGACCAGCGCGGAGCTGGTCGTGGGGTCCGTGGCCAGCTGCGTGCCGCTGGCCAGCTCGGTCCAGGTGACACCGAAGTCACGGGAGACGTAGAGGCCGTTGAGCACCGTCGTGCCGATGGGCGACTTCTGCCCTGCGGGGGCGTCGATGCCAGCCACACCACCGTTGTTCAGCAACGTGGCGTCCTGTACCAGGGCGTAGAGCACGTCGTGGTTCTGGGCGGCACCGACCGCGTTGCCCAGCTTGACCCGACCGATTCGCGCCTGCGGGGCGAAGCCTGTTGTCACCAGCTTGGTGAACGTGTTGGCGCGGCCGGAGGCCGAGCGGTAGACGCCGTTGTTCGGCGACTGGATGGAGCCGTCGGGGTTGGCCTTCTGGCCACCTCGCCACCCGACGGTCGCCACGACGGTGCCTGCGGGGGTGGTCGTGCCCACACCGCCGCCCTTGGCCACGACGACGTCGGTGACCACGTTGGCCAGCGCACACTCCGGGCGTGCCTTGGTGTCGATGACGCCTGAGCACTCGCCGGTCGGCAGGTTGGCGTTCGTGTAGGTCTTGCCGCCGTCGGTGGAGGCGAACAGTCCGAGCTGGGTCGCGGCATAGACCTTGAGCGGGTTGCCCGGGTCGACAGCGAGCGCGAAGCCGAGGGCGCCGTCCGGCACGCCTGTCGCCTTGGTCCAGGTCGTGCCGAGGTTGGTGGAGTAGTAGGCGCCCAGGCCGGTGTAGGCCGAGGACCCGAAGGTCGGCTCACCGGTGAGGGTGAGCAGGGTGCCGTTGTTGGCCGGCGACCAGGCGACCGCTCCGGTGATGGAGGTGGGCAGGTTCCCGTTGGCGCTGGACCACGTGTGAGCAAGGTCGTCCGAGCGCCAGATGCCTCCGTTGCCCACGGCCGCGAAGAGCCGCTTGGCCGCCGGGTCCCACGCGAACGAGTCGACCCGACCGGAGTTGTGCACCAGACCCAGCCCGTTGACCTGGGGGTAGCGGGCGTCGTTCACGATGAGCGGACCCTTGCCATAGGGCGCGCCAGTGCCGGCGCTGCCTGGCACCGAGGCTGCCTTCATGGCCTGTCGCTGCTGCACGGCACCGGCAGCGGCCCCGTCCGCCCAGGACCCGTACGGCGCCATCCGCGGGATCGCTCGCGCGCCGAAGAGGGCGAGGAGCTCCTTGAGGGACTCCGGGTGCTTGCTGCGCAGGCAGTATGACGACCACTGGCTCTGCTTGATCGTCGCCAGGGCGGGCGCCTCGCGCATCGCCTCCTGGGCCAGCTCCTTCTGGTCGGCGCCGGTCAGCTCGCGGTAGGCCTCCCCGACCCAGCCACCACCGTTGGTCTTGCCGGCCTCCTCGGCCTTGATCTCCGACTGCACCTCGCGCAGGACCGAGCTGACGGGGGTGAAGCCGGGAGCGCAGTCAGCCGCGACAGCGGTCGGACTCTCATGCGCGAGCGACACGGCGACCACGCCACCGACGGCCAGGGCGGCCACGGCGGGAAGGACCACGAGACGAGACCGAACGCGCATGCTGGCTCCTGCAGGGAAGGCGGCCGTGAGCAGCCGCGTCCAAGCCGGGCAACATTGCCCGACGCCGCTCCAACGAGACTCCCCCGGCCAAGGTCACGGTTTGCGCTGGTCAAAGTCCCGGATCGAACTGCAGCCGCTCATCGCCCCTTCGGCCCGCGGCGCGGGTCTCGCGCATCGCCAGCGTCCGCGGGGTTACTCGAGGTTGGCGCGAGCACGCGACTCCACCGTGATGGTCACCGAGCCACCGAGTCCGCGCAGGAGCCCGCCGACGAGAGGCAGGTCGGCTCGGCCCGTCAGTCGGACCACGGCCGTCTGGCCGTCGGTGGTCCCGGTGCCCGGGGCTACCTGCCAGGCCAGCATGCTCGACGGCCTCGGGCGCTCCGCGAGGTAGTGGACCGCGGTCTGGCGCACGGTCGTGCTGCTGACCGCGACCGCATCACCCAACCCGCGGCGGTAGGCACCCAGGTCCAGGGCATCCGCTGCATCGAGCGCCGCCCCGTCGGCGGCGTCGAGGAGCCGCATCCGGGACAGTTGGACCGAGGTGACCGCGACCGTCCCGACGATGAGCAGGATCGCCACCACGGTGAATCCCAGCACCAGCAACGTCACCTGCCCGGCTTCCCCGCCGCCCCGTCCCAACCGCCTGCGAGTCAGGCGCACCAGAGTGAGGCGCACCAGAGGCAGTCGCATCAGAGTCATCAGCGCCCGCCGAACCGGTCCACGACCGCCAGGTGACTGGCTGTCACTGGAACCTCGAGCGGCACCACGCCGCGGGCGAATGCCGGGATGAGGGGTAACGGCACCATGACCGTCGTCGCCATCACGATCCGGCCATCAGCCCGCAGGCACGGTGCGCCGTCGCAGGTCATCGTCAGCTGGGCCTCGTCGGCGCCGAAGCCCTGGTCCTCGAAGGCGATCCGGGCCGCGGACATCGCACGGTCGTGGGCACTGGCGGTCGCGGACGCCGTGACGTACGCGCGGCCGGCTTCGCGCGCGGCCGCCGACGCGGCATACGCACCCGCCTGGATCCTCGCCAGGGTCATCACGAGGTAGAACAGCGGGACCATCAGCAACACCGCGAGGAAGACGAACTCGACGACGGCGCTGCCGCCCTCGCGCGACGCGCGCCTCCCGTCGACACGCCGGCGAAGCGCCAGCATCACTGCCGCTCCAGGAAGGCCCGACCGACGAGGTCGAACCCGCTGTCGGGGCCGAAGGGGCCGAGAACGGGCAACGGCGCGCGGACCCGCACCGCCAGCGCCTGCACCCCTGCGGCGTCCACCACCTCGGCCGTGACGTCCTGGGCGAACCGCGCAGAGAGGGATGCCTCGATCAGCTTTCGGGTGCGCGCGACACCGACTCGCGGGTCGGCGTCAGCCCTCGCGCCGAAACGGGCGCCCTCGGAGGCGCACGAGATGATCGTGTTGCGGACGTAGAGCGCCAGGCCCACCTGCAGCACGGCGAGGAAGAGGACCGAGACCAGGGCGGAGACCAGGACGAAGTCGACCACGGCCGAACCACCCTCGCCCCTGCGGCGGACGGCGGCCCATCGCACCTGTCTACCGCCGCGCACTGTCGAGCGCGTCGGTGAACATCGCCTTCAGCTGGTCCTCGGCGACTGCCCAGAGAACTGCCACGAGCCCGGCCGTCATCAAGGTGATCAGCACCCAGCCGGGCACGTCCCCACGCTCGCGTCGCGGCGCGGCGCTCCTGAGGGCGCGCGCGACGGCGAGCTGGGCACGCACCAGGGAGCGGTGAAGGTGTGTCATGAGGTTCCTCTCGTGTGCTGGGTCAGGGGCTGGGGGTCAGAGTGAGAAGCGGAGGAAGGCAAAACCGGGGAAGACCGCAAACAGCACCGTGACCGGCAGCACGAGGAACACCACCGGAATCATCATCGCGATCTCCTTCTTGCCACCCGCCTCCATGACCGCGCGCCGCCCGGCCTCGCGGACGTCGTGCGCCTGGGCACGGAGCACCTCGGCGAGCGGGGTGCCCCGCTGGACCGCGATGACCATGCCGTCGACGAATCTCGACAGGGTCACCAGGCCGGTGCGGTCCGCGAGTCCCTGCAGAGCCGTCGGCAGGTTCGCACCGGCGCGCGCGTCGGCGAGGCAACGGCCGAGCTCCACGGAGAGCTCACCCTGTGACAGGCGGCAGACCCGTTCCAGGGCACCCACGGCGCCCTCGCCCGCACCGACGGCGAGTGCCAACAGCTCGGCGATGGTGGGGAACTCGCCGAGCATCCGCTGCTCCCGGACGGTCGCTTCGCGGCTGAGCCACTGGTCGCGCGCCACGACGGCTCCGCCCGCACCGCACAGGACGACAAGCACCGCCTGGATCACCGAACCTCCCCGGCCGAGCCAGACGAGACCGCCGACGACGATGCCCCCGAGCAGGCCGACGGCACCCCACAGGACCTGCTCGGCCCGGAAGCGGTCCACATCGGGAGCCTTGCCGGCCCGTAGGAGACGTCGCCTGACCGATGCCGACCCACCCAGGACGACGTCGATGCGGCCTCCGAGGTCAGCCACCAGTGGTCCAGCCAGCACCTTCAGCGCGCGTGCGCCACCGGCCTGGCGGCTGGCCAACAGCCGGGATGGGCGCGGCGCGTCCCGCAGGTAGGGAAGGAGCCGGTCGTCGAGGGTGGCACGTCGGTTTCGCGGCAGGCGCGCCCAGACCAGGAGGAGGCCCAGCCCCAGCTCCACCCCGAGCGGCGCACCAACCAGCCACCTGGTCATCGCAACACTCGCTCGTCCTCGGGCAGGCGCCCGATGAAGACCATGATCCGGTATGCCGCCGCGCTCACGGCGGCCCCGACGAACAGGACCACGGTGCCCGTCGCGGTCGCATAGGCCTGGATTGACTCGGGTCGCGTGCAGAGCATCGCCAGCACGGCCCAAGGAGCCGCGACCGCGAGGCGGGCCGCGTTGACGGTCCAGCCCTGCCGCGTCTCGAGCTCGGACCGGGTGCGGCTGTCCTCACGCAGGAAGGTGGAGAGCGTGCGCAGCAGCCCGCCGAGATCGCTCCCGCCCACCTCGCGCGCGATGCGCAGGGACTCGACCAGCCGGTCCCCCACCGGGTCGCTGAGCCGGTCCTTGAGGTCGTCGAGGCAGTCGTTGAACCGTCCACTGGTGCGGTAGTCCTCGGCGAACGCCTGAAACGCCGGCCGCAGCTCCTGCGGACCGCGTACCGCGAGCTGGCTGAGTGCCTCGGGGAGGGCCAGACCTGCGCGGACGCCAGACGTGATGTTGTCGACCGCGTCGGGCCACAGCTCGCGCAGGTGCGACCGACGTCGCCGCGCCCTCGCCCGCACGAGGGCGAAGGGTGCGTACCCCGCCATGAGGGCGAAGCACAGGGCCACCGGCACCACCTCGGTCGTGGCGCGGACGCCGAGGGCGACACTCACGAAGGCCGCCAGGCAGGCCGCAACCAGGCTGCGCGGACCCACGGACTGGTAGCCCGCCTGGACGAGCTCATCGCGCAGGCGGTCCATCAGCGACACCCGCCGACGCCTGGTGGACGGGGGCTCGGGCACCCAGGCCGACCACCACAGGCAGAAGAGGCCACAGCCCAGGAGCAGCCCGACGACGAATCCCGTCATGTCGTCACTCCTGGCTCAGGAGGGCAGCGATGTCGTAGCCGCCTCGCCGGAACCGATCGGCATGGGGCGGGAACCCCTCGGCTCGGCACAGGATGCCGTCGCGCTGCGTGAAGATGTCGGCCGTCTCGACGACGTCGCCCTCGACGCGACCGGGGACGGCGACGATCTCGCGCACCCGGCGGACCCCGTCGTGCTCGAGAGCGGCGTGCACGACGATGTCGATCGAGCCGGCGACGGTGGGAACGACGAACCGGCTGCCGACATTCTCCCCGGCCAACAGGGGCAGCGTGCACATCTTCGTGATGGCCTCACGCGCGCTGTTGGCGTGGATGGTGCACATGCCCGGTAGGCCGCTGTTGAGGGCGATCAGCAGGTCGAGACTCTCCGACTGGCGCACCTCGCCCACGATGATCCGCGACGGGCGCATCCGCAGCGCCTCTTTGACAAGCCGACGCAGCGGAATCTCCCCGGTGCCTTCGAGGCTCGGTTGCCGGCACTGCATGGATGCCACGTCCCTGAGCGGGATCTTGAGCACCAACCTTGCTTTAGTACAGTGGTTGGCATGGGCAAACGCACCGCCGCGATCTATGTCCGCATCTCGTCCGATCCGGAGGGCACTCGGCTCGGCGTGACGCGCCAGCTGAGGGGCTGCGAGGCAAAGGCGGCCGACATGGGCTGGGTGGTCGGTGAGGTGTTCGAGGACAACGACGTTTCGGCGAGCAGTACGAAGCCGCGACCGGCGTACGAACGGATGCTGGCCGCCCTGGAAGCGGGCGAGGTCGACGCCGTCGTGGTGTGGGACTTGGACCGACTGACCCGTCGGCCGATCGAGATCGAGCACTTCATCGACCTGGCAGACCGCAAGCGGGTCGCCCTGGCATCGGTGGGCGGTGACGTGGACCTGGCCACGGACAACGGACGCATGTTCGCGCGGATCAAGGGAGCCGTGGCCAGGGCCGAGGTCGAGCGGAAGTCGGCCCGGCAACGTGCGGCCAGCGACCAGCGGGCTGAGAACGGCGCACCGCACCGGGGTCGGCGCGCCTTCGGTTTCGAGCCGGATGGGGTGACAGTCCGCGAGGAGGAGGCTGCGGAGGTAAAGCGAGCCGCGGGCGCCCTGCTAGGCGGGGCAAGCCTGCGGGGCATCGTGGTGGAACTGACCGCCCGTGGTGTAACCACGACGACCGGAGGCACGTGGCGCCCCACCGAGCTGCGGCGGATGCTGGCCAACCCGCGGTATGCCGGTCTTCGGGTCCACCGTGGTGAGGTCGTCGGCGACGCGGGATGGCCCGCGATCCTGGACTCCGACACCTGGGTCGGAGTGGGGGCCATCCTGTCCGACCCTTCCAGGCGCCGCCCTGGTCGCCCACGGCGACATCTGCTGTCCGGGGTGGCCCGGTGCGCGGTGTGTGGCGGCCGGATCTTCGGCACGACCGAGCCCCGCGGGCCGGTGTACATGTGCGAGACCCGCCGGCACGTGGTGCGCCGCGGCGAGCCGGTCGACCAGCTCGTGGTCGCAACGGTCGTGGGCCGACTGTCCATGCCCGACGCCGCGGGCCTGTTCGCCCGGCGCGAGGCCGAGGACGAGACAGCACAACTGGTGGATGATGAACGGCGCCTCCGCCAACGGCTCGACGGCCTGGCCGAGGCTTACGCGGCCGGTGACATCGACGGGTCCCAGCTCGCTGCCGGGTCGCGACGCCTCAAAGCCGAGCTGTCCGAGGTCACGGCGGCACTGGCTAGGACGGCCCGCTCCCCCGCGCTGGGTCGCCTGGTCACCGCCGCCGACGTCCAGGCCGCCTGGGATGCCCTCCACGTCGACAACCAACGTGAGGTCCTGCGAGTACTCCTGGACGTCACACTGGAACCCATCGGGCGAGGTCGACGCACCTTCGATCCCGCAACCGTCGGCATGACTTGGAAGGACGAGGCCATTGCGTTCCAACGAATCCGTGGCAGCCCCGACCACGCCGATCCGACCATTTGGGACACAAACCCACGGGGACGTACCGGCAAGCGTGCGTAATCGCCGAGTCGCCTACGCTCGATGCCGCCACTGCGCGAAGGGGTGCGGCTACCTGCTTGTCGACCGGGACCACCTCTCTTCCCTCCTCACCCACAGCTGGTGGGCCGAGCCTGCCGACGCGAAGAACACCCGCAGATGTGATCCACGGGGGCAGCTGCCGGCGTCGTCGGCTACTGGAGAGACTCGGCCTGAGGGCGCTGGCCGCCGTTGAGCGAACGGTCAACGCATTCGATGCGCACCCGCTCCCTGGCCCTCACCTGGCTCTTCCGACGGTTCACCTTCTGAGGCAGGATTTCGGACATGGAGCTCCGGTTCGGCAACCAGGTGGCCGCAGACGTAGCGCAGCCCCGCGCCTTCCAGTCCCTGAAGGCAGTCCCCGATGAGCAGTCACGGTTGGTAGTGCGGTGTGACCACCCTCGACGCGGCCCGACAAAGGTCGCCAAGGTCATCGGTGGGGTCATCCGCACGGAGTACGGCGAGGAGGACTACCCCGGGGCTCCGCATGAGTGGGTCGAGATGACCTGCGAGCGTTGCCTGCGGTTGTGGAAGGTTCGGAAGTCCCGGCTGCGTGAGGTCATCGACAGCGGTGAGAAAGAGATCACGGTCCGCCACCTCACGGACGACTGGCGTCGCATGCCTCGCCGAGAAGCGACTTGAGATGTAGGTTGGGAGCCGACCAAGAGCCAGCGAGACTGGCGGTCTCACAAGCCCCGGTCTACGACCGAACCGCGCGGATGGGCATCACGCACTTCCTTTGCAGGAGTGCCCATGCCCGCTCGACCGCGCGACGTCACCGCGCCCACGGATCCGACAGCACAGAGTCTCCTCCCTGACACGGCCCACGGAGCCGACACCCGGCGGGACCTAGCGGCAGAAGGGATCACCGCCGCCGTCACCGACATCGTTGCTGGGGCGCCCCCGTTGTCACCCCAACAGCGGGCACGTCTCGCCTCGCTCTTCGCGTGCGGTGGGTGCCGGTGACCTCCTCCGCCCGCAGGCTACCGGGCACGACGGTGCCGAACGCTCACCTCGCGTCCGTGCTGCCGACTACGCCCGGGTGGGCGCAGTGGCGCAACGAGGACCTGGCCAGACTGCACGAAACCCTGGGCCTCCACATGATTCCTGTCGGGCGCAACAAGGCCCCAATGGTCAGGTGGCGCACTGGTCCCGTGAACTACACCGACCACCAGCCATCCGACGACCAGATTCTCTCCTGGGCCGGCCGGGCTCCCGCCGGCTGGGCGGTGGCCTGCGGGGGCCCGCTGGCCGTGGTGGTCCTCGACGTGGAAGCGCCCGGGATGCGGGACAGCACCACCAAGGGAGAGACGATCCGAGCCGTCCTCGCCGAGCTCCCGGAGCACTGCAAACGCCCAACCCCGAGCGGCGGCGTTCACGCCTATCTGCGCGTCAGCAATGGGCCGGCGCCATCGGCAAGAGGGTGTCAGCTCGTGCGGGCCGAACGCCCAGCTGGAGCTCGACCGGCTCTGCTGGCTGAGTACCGTGGCCAGGCACAGATTGCCGTGATCCTGGGCCACGGGCGCGGAGACCTTCCACCCGACTTCGCGCCCTTCCAGGTGACCACAGCGCGGCTGAGCCACTGGTTCGACCGGCTGCGCGCCGTCAGCGACCACACGCCAGCGCAACGCCGCACGTCATGCGCACCGGGTTCCCCTGGTTCGGCTCAGAGCCTGTCACTTGACGCCGGCAACGATGCCGAGGCCGACTCCGTCGTCGCGGCATTCCTGGGCCGAGTGCCCGGTGGCGATCCCTGCCAGTGGATGCGCGAGGCGGCGGACCAGGTCCTGAAGGCGTTGGCCACCGACCGGCTGCACCCTGCCATCCTGGGGCCCGTCCTGCAGATGGTTCGCGGTGCAAGCACCGGCCATCAGGGCCTGGAGGCCGCCCTGCAGGAGCTCCGCATGGAGTTCCTGCCCCGCGTGGCCACCCGAGCCGGCAGGCCCGGAGGCACGCAGGACGCAGAACTGGAGTGGGACCGCGCCCTGGCGGGCGCGATCGCGCGGGTCTCTGAGCAGCGGTCGCGCGTTCAGCCCACCAGCGCCTGCGACTGCTGGCTCGACGCCTACCTCCCCGCCTACGACTCCTCCCCCGTCGAAGCACGCTCCCGAAGTGGCCGGGCCAGAGCCACCGATCGGGTCGTCGTGGACTACCTGCTGGGCAAGGCGCGCCTTCAGCGCGCCCGCGTCGTCCGTCAAGCCCAGCGACAGATCTCCCAGGCCACGGACCTGCCGCTGGCCCGAGTCTCCGCCGTGGTGGCACGCCTGTGTGAACAAGGCTGGATCACTCGCAAGCAGAGCCCTGGAGCAATCGACCGCCTAGAGCTGACCTTCCCCTCAACCGTAACCAGAACAACAGAAGAGCCCACCGGTAAAACGGTGGGGTCTTCTGTTGTTCTGGTGCCGAAGCACGGTGTGCACCGCCTCTTCGGCACGGCCGGGAACGGGCCAGGAGCCGAAGCCACGTTCGCCCTCCTGCCGCACTGGCGCTGGCCGCTGCGAACCCGATCCGGCTTCCTGGTTCGAGTGACACCGGGGAGCGCCTCCGCAGTGTTTGCACAACCGCCAGCCACCGGTCCTCGGCGCGGCATCCCGGCCGCGCCAGCGGGCCGAGGAAAGACAGTGCGGGAGCTGGCCGAAGAATCCGGCGTACCGGCCTCCACCATCCGCGGGCGCCTCAGCAGGCTCAAACGCGATGGGCTGGCCTTCCGCGACCTTCACGGGCGCTGGTGGCGTTACCTCTTCGATCCCGACTGGCTCGCGGACGCACTCGGCATCCCCGACACCGCCCATGCGCGCAAGCTGCTGTACGACGTCCAGCGCCGGACCTACTACGACCGCCTTGTGGAGAACGAACGGGTCCGCGTCGAGGACGGGGAAGACGGCTCGGCCCTCTATGTCGAGGTCGAAACCGGAGCCGTTCTCTGGATCGACCGTGAGCCGCCCCCGGCGACCGGAGCGCCGCCACGCCCAAGCTGACGCAGAGCAGAGCCCTTCACCCCAAAACCGACCCGAGCCCATACACACGCGAGCCAACCGATAACACCCAGGAGAAAGGACCCAGCAGTATGACCGAATCAGTGGAGCACCTCGAGATGGAACACGAACCCTTTGAGCGCTTCGAGATGGAGCTGGAGGACTTCCTGCTGCATCTCGGAGAGTCGCTCGTCGCCCTGGAGCTGTCTGAGGCCTACTCGTGGAACGCAGAACAGGCGCCAGACGAAGTGGCATGGCTGTTCAACGCGGCACGGATCGCACTCATCGAGCGGGACCCGGCCACGTCGGACCACTGGGAGCGGAACTACCGCGCCTTCGAGGCTAGCGTGAACGCCGCCGGCTGGTACCTGATCCGCGCCTTCGTGACGCTCGCTCGCCGCCACGGCATCGCCGTCGCCAGGGACACCTTTGCCGCGATCAGGTTCGACCCCTCCGGCCGCTCCCCCAGACCCTTGTGACAGGCCGCGGCGGCCCGAAGGGAGGGCGCCAGCCCGAACAGAGGGCCGTCCAGGGCGCCGTGGGCAGAGCGCTTTGGCGTCACTGGGCAGGCAACAGATGCTCGGCCTGGGGTGCCAGCGGCTTCACAGGGAGGCGTCCGTTCCGATGGGCAGGCAAGACACGACGACGGTTCTCGGAGCCGCAAGTTCCGAGCGTGGCCCTTCCGCCAGTCCGAGCAACCGGACCCGTGCCTGGATGATGCGGAGGATGGCGTTGGCCGCGCTGACGTCCCCCGTCATGGCAGCGTCCCAAAGCGGAGCTTGCAGGGCGTCGAGCCGTTCGCGCTCGAGCAGGCGAAGTTCTTCAATAGCGTCGGTCTCTCGTGCTTCAAGCGCGTTGCTGACGATCCGGAAGACCGTTCCCCGGTTGGCGTAGCCGAGCTCTGCCGCGTGGCTTCGTAGGTCCATCCCTGGGTGCGCAGCTCGATGGCGCGCGCTCGTCGTGCCGCGGCCAGCGCCCGATTGCGGTGCCGACCCTCGACGCGGGGTAGGGCAGCGACGCTCATGGTGAGGTCCCAGCTCGTTGGCGGCGTTCCTGCCGCTCACGGCGTAACTGCGCAACAGCGCACGCAAGGGCCTGCTGGCCGGCCGTCTGGTCCGCGGCGATCCACGCCGCGTCGGCAGTTTTGGCGCGCCATGCCTGGTGCCACGCGCTCAGCCGTCGCCGGCCGGTCAAGAACGTGCTCATGGCGTCCAGGGTAGGTGGACCCAGTGACAAGCCGGGCACGCCACTCCGAGGGGGGGTGAAGCACCGAATCCCCTTCAGTGCCAATTGAATTCAAGGTATAATTGGTATCACGAGGTTGGGATAACCACGCCCACTGCTGGGTTGGAGAAACCCCCTCGGACTTACGGGCCCGCCACAACGTGTGGCGGGCCTTCTTGCATTCCCGTCCAACTACCCATGAACCGGAGGAGTCCTTCATGCCCACTCATACCCTGTCATTGACCAGCCCCGGTGAGCTGCTCACCGTCGTGCCCTACATCCTCGGCTTCCACGCTCAGGACAGCATCGTCGTCATCTGCATCCGCGACCGCCACCTGGGCCTAGTGCAGCGACTGGACCTGCCCGAGACCGGGGAGGAAGAACGCTCCATGCGCGGCCTGCTGCCGGCCCTGCTCGACGAACGGCCGGAGTCCGTGATCCTGCTGGGCTACGAATCCACTCCGGCCCAAAGCGCGCCGATCCTGGAGGCCATGACGCAAGCGCTGACCGAACACGGACTACGCGTCCATGACCGGCTCGTGGTCCGGGACGGCCGGTGGCGCTCCCTGGACTGCGACAACCCGTCATGCTGCTCGCTCGAAGGCACTGCAGTGCCGTCCCCAGCAGACGTGTCCGCGGTGACTGCGGAGTTCGTCGGCCAAGAGGCAGCCCCGCACCGAGTCCGCGAGGACCTCGTCGCACAGCTCGAAGCCGACGACCGGGCCCCAGCCGTGGGAGCCCTCCTGGCCACCACGGCCCAGCCCATGGGCCAGGATGAGCTGGCCGCCGCCTGGGCGCGCATCGTGCACACCGGCGACGACCCGCCGCCAATCAGCCCGCGCGACGCCGCGCGGGCGACCGCATCGCTCCGGGATCTGGGACTGCGCGACGCGGTGGTGGCGGCACTGACGCCGGGCAGCCCACCGGTCGAGGATCTCCCACCCCACGCCAGGGGCTTCATGAGAGCCCTTGCGCCGGGCTGGAACGCGGACGACAACGACACCGCCACCGTCATCGCGCAGAACCGGGTGCAGGCACGCCTGATCCACCTGTGCGCAATGCTCCCCGACCGGCACGCCGCCCCAGCGTTGACCGTGTTGGGTTGCTTCACCTGGTGGCGGGGCGACGGGGCCCTGACCCGCGCCGCACTCGCCCGCGCGCTTCGCTGCCAGCCCGACTACCCGCTAGCCCTGCTGCTGGAACAGATGGTTGACCTCGCGATCAACCCTCGAGCGGCCCGATAACACCACCACTACACCCGCCAGAAGAACCAGGCCCGTCGCAACCGCGGTGGGCCTTTGTCATGCCCGACCCAGAACGCCTTGCGGCGCCCGCCGCAGGGACAACACCGCCCTTCGGGCGGACCAACCAGGAAGAGAGCGCACACCATGAGCACAGCCACGTACGAACGGCCGCTACGCGCGGTCCCCGCCCCACCCGAGCAACGCGAACGCTTCGCCCTCGTGCTGGCGATTCGCCGCCGGGCGGAACAGTCCCTGAACATGCTGCTGGCGCTGCCACGCGGCGCTGCCGGCTGGGCGCTACGCCGCCTGCGCGCCCTCGGTGACGCCGCCCGTGAGCACCGGGTGCTGGGATGGGTCGGCGCCCGCCTGCGGGGCGCCGTCACCCTCGCTCGCGCGGTCGGGGTGGTTCCCCTGGTCGGGGCCGTGCTCAGCACCCCGCCGGTCTGGAACGCTACCCAGCGCCTCGCGGCCGCTGCGGCCTCCGGCCTGGCCATGGCCGGCCGGTACCTCTGGACCCGCGCTCAGCACCTCCTGTCCCGAGGCGGCACCACAGGACAACGCATCGAGCACGCCATGAGCCGGGCCGGCTCCGCCGTGTCCCGGGCAGCGCGCGCGGTCGCGGCCCACCCCGCCGCCCCGACCGTCACCCACGCGGCCAAGGCCGCACTGCGACTGGTCCGCCCGATCAGCCAGGCAGGGGTCGCTCACCAGCTCCTGCGGCTCATCCCCGTGCAGCCTGTTCGGTTCGCCCTCGAGCTGATCATCCTGCCGCTGGTGCTCGCGCTCGGGGTGCCTGGACAGAACCGGCCACGAGCCATCCGCACCTTTCCGTTGCCCACGATGCGGCCCCTCGACAACGACCAGCCGACAACCCAGGCAACCGAGTCGGCTCCTCCAATCGGGGAGGCGCAGGCGGAACTTGATGACTCGGCGATCGCCGAGGAGCTGGCCGATGTGGCTCGCAACCGCGCCGAACGCCGCGCCCAGCAGCAGGAACAGGCGCGTGCCAAGCGCGCCCGAGCCCACCGCTGACTACACCAGTCACGGCGGCGGGGCCCCCAAAGGGCCCCGCCGCCCATATACGAAACGGAGAAGAGTCATGTTGATCGTCGTCAGCATCGCCGGGGCAGCCGCCCTGGCCGTGGTCGCCTACACCCGTCTGCGGCAGTACTCACCCGAAGCCGGGAACGCCTCCCTGCGGGCCGTGCGCGAACTCGCGGCCATCGTGGTCGTCTGCACCAAGGCCGTCGAAGGAATTGTCGACGTACTCGCCGGTGCTCAACGACTCCAGTCATCTCCCGCGTCAGCCTCCTGGGGCTACCGCAAACGCTACGAATCCGAGTACGACTACGAGGACGAGCCATGACCTCGACGAACACTCCTCATCTGAGAGCCCTCCCAAGGCCGCGCACCGAGCCCGACCCGAGTGGATGCTCGGTGGTGTGCCAAGCCAAACTCAGCGGGCCACAGCCGACGAGCGTGCGCGTCCTGACGCCCGTGACCGGACCAGGGGATGTTCTCATCGCAGTCCGCGTGGGAGGAATCCTCCTCCTGATGTCCGACTTGGAGGCCCTGCGCTCCCTAGGTGAGGTCGTGGCATTGGCCGAAGGCCTTGCGCCGGGAGCCTTCGGGTCAGCGCCGTGAGGCCTGCTGCGGGCGGCACCTGACTGGACCCTGGATCCAGTGATCGCGCTCTCGGCTGTCGTTCGCTCGCCCCAGGGCTGTGTCCGCCGACCTGCCCGAACTTGGCGGGGCTTGCAGCGCGCCAAACTGAGGGTGGATTGTCAAGACGTGCGGATATGGCTGTTCCGGCTCTTGGCATTGGTCGCCGCGCTCGGGTGGCTGGTCTGGCCCGGCTTCGCGCTCATCGACCTCAGCGTCACGTGGGACCCCGCCTGGTCCCGGGTGCTCGAGGCTGGCTTGGGCATCTTCGTGGGCGGCTTCCTGGGGGTCCCACTAGCGGTCGCGGCCGTTCGGGGCCGCCTCACCTCATCGACGCGGTTCGTCATCCTGACCGCGATCCTCTCAGCCATCGTCGGCGCGACCGCGGGACGTGAGCCCGAGCTGTGGCCAGGCGTGGCGCTCGCCGCAGGTGAACTCGCGGTCCTTGAGGTCGTCGCGTGGTGGTCCAGGCGTGGCGCGGGGAATCACTCCTGGGCGCCCGGCCCTGTTGCTCCGGCTGCGCCGCTGATCGCAGTGACGATCCTTGGTGCCGGTCCATTGCTGGCCTACGCGAACCACATGTGTGCCCTGAACCGAGAGGAGCTCCCAGTCGCTGACATCACCGCGAACGTCGATCATTACGCACTGCAGGGCGGTTTGGCCCTCGGACTGGTCATTCTGACGCTATGCGCGGCTCTTCTGCCCGAGGTCCGCAGGTACATGGGAGTTACCGCTGCAGCCGGTGCCTTCTACCTGGGGTTGGTGTCCCTGGCCGCACACCCCATTCCCGGCAGCCTCGACCCACCGTGGTCGTTGGCAACCATGGTGTGGGCCGTCCTCGTGACGGTTGCCGTCACCATGACTCGCAGGGCAACGGCGCCCCCCGGCCGAACGCGCCCAGACGCGCGCAACGACTAGCAGAGAGCCTTGGCCCGCCACGAGACAAGAGGCGTTCCTCGGCCTCGCCGATCCCACAGCACCTAGCCCCCGGGTTCTATGCGGCTCCAGAACTCAGTGGTATGCCGTGGTCCCGGAGCCATCTTTCCTCTCCGCGGGCTATGAGCCTCGCTTCGCTTGGCGTAGAGAATTTCCATCACATCGGCGCCGGGGTGACCGCAAAGGGTGGCCGCGAGCGTCGTAGGGTCTTCGGGCAGCACGGTGATGACGTATTCGTACTCGTCCCAGCCCTGCATCGGGCCCATCACCCCTGCGGTCTGGCGCGCAACGGTGCGCGCGGCCCGTTTCGTGGGGTCCGCCCTGATAACCACCGGCCGCTACCTCTGGTCACACACCCAGGAGCTGCTTTCCCGGGGCGGCGGCACCGGGCAAAGGCACTGTCCGGGGCAGGTCCGCCACCGATGGCAGAACGGAGAACGCATGTTAATCGTCATCAGCATCGCCGGGGGCGCCGCCCTCGTCGTCGCCTTCGCCTTTGCGCGACTACGGCAACACTCACCCGAGACCGGCGCACGCGAGCTGCGCGCGGTCCCGGAGCTCTCGCAGCCATCGTCCTGGTCTGCACCAAGCCCGTCGAGGGGATCGTCGATGTCCTCGCAGGTGCCCGACGACGGCAATCCGCCCATCCCAGCTCCCGGGGCTACCGCAGCCCTGACATCCGCGGCTACGAGTACGAGAAGGACGAAGCCATGACTGCTGCGTCCCACAGCCTCAGACCGGCCGGAGGACAGAGAACCGATCCAGCCGCTGCACCGTCATGCGCCAGGCCACCCATAGCGGACCCCAGCACGTGATGGTCCGCCCACTGACACCCATATCCGGGCCTGGTGGACCTCACAGCGGGATCCAAGTCGGCCCATCCTGCTGCTGATCTCGGATAGGGACGCAGTGAGGTCCTGGTTGGACGCTTGGAGCCAAGGAGAGAAGCTCATCGACACGACTTTCGTTCCCCGCGTTGAGATGCACCCCAAGGCGGGAGCCAGCCCCATCGGTGGCTCTCGCTACGGCCCTGCGGTCGCTTCCGTAGCCCCAGTGGACACCGATAGGTCAGCCGTTCTCCCGATCATCCCAAGACATTACGGACACGCTGCCTCGATGCTGCCTACTGTCTGACGCGGTATCGAGAGGAAATCCATGACCGAGGATGGATCTGACAGCAGGTCAGGCTGGCGCTCAACGGTGCGAACCGGACTCGAAGCTACTCGAACGACCCTGCAAGGGCTAGAGACGGACGGCCCAGGCGCTCTGGTTGTGGTCCAAGGCCGAATGACCGCCGCGGCAACGGCCAGCCATGCGGCAGCACCAGCATGAGAGCCACTCGGACTCACTACGAGATCCTCGGTGTCGAGCCGACGGCCTCGTCGGCCGAACTGAAGGCGGCCTACCGTCGACTGTTACGACACGCGCATCCGGACACGGGGGGTTCGGCTGCACTGCTTGACTTGGTCACGGAGGCCTATAGCGTCCTGAAGGATCCGGCCAAGAGGAGCGCCTACGACACTTCCCTGCGCGGCGGCGAAGCCCGTTCCGGCCGCCCATCTGGTGCGCAGGCTCCCCAGCCGCCACCACAGGCGCATCGGGCGACAGCACGAAACCCAGCACTTCCTTACCACCCGTGGGCTGCCCTGACTGAAGTCTTTGAGCACCTTTTGATGGTATTGCTGTTCCTGCTGCTCCCCTTCGCCATCTTCGGCCACGAGAGTGACCCCTATGCCTCCACCGACGAGTCTCATATCGACGGGGTCGGCTGGTTCCTCTTGCTGCTCATGGCGCTCGCTGGGATCGTCATCGCTGGAAAAAGCTGGGACATCCTGCGCCCAGGCAGGTGGTCCACCTATGCATGGTGGTGGGAGGCCGGCCCGGACGTTGCGGCGGCTCTGGCTCCGATGCCTCGCCGCCCGCCGGGCGCTGGGGCGCTCATCGGCTGGCACCTAGTCCGCGGCGTCATGACCGGTGGGATGTCGCTCCTCTGGCACCTTGCCCGCGCTGGCGCCGCTGCGGCCAAGTCCGACCAGCGGCAGAGGGAGTGGCGGGTCAGGTGCGCCGCAGCACAGGCCAGAGGAGAGACGGCCCTGCCAACGGCGCTGGCCTCGCTCAACGCGCTCGAGCAGCGGTATCGCCGTCGCCGCGCGCTCGGCTCGGCCCACAAGCGCTCGCTTGACCAACGCCTCGCCATCACGGTGGCAGCGCGCGCACACATGAAGGCCGCGGGACCACACGCCATGAACACGTCGCGACCTGCGCTCGACACACTCAGAGTGCCCATCCACAGAATCGGGATCGTAGCCCTAACTTTGCCCGCAACTGCGGGCCTTATCGCCGTCGGCGCCCCATTCGCAGCTGCCCAACTCCAAGCAGACCAGGGCGCCGCATCCACGACGTCCACCTCGGTACGGCCCGCTTCTACAGGTTCAACGGAACTAGGCGCGGTGTCCCCGTCGGCCCCCGCGCCACCACCGAGTCCGACCTCATCGCGCACCGCGAATACCACCCCGTCCCCAAGAAGGGCTCCGACAAAGGCCGTCCCCCCTTCGCCGACCCTCACGCCGCTCCAAACCGCGGCATCAGCGCCGGAGCCCACTTGCGCGAGCCTCACCGGCCTCCGCGCCAGCTTCACGGTGGCGACCAACCAGCTTGAGGCGGGCGTTGAGGAGTGGCCAAGGGTCACGGTGACAAACGGGACGTCCTTCACCCTGATCCCGCATTTTTCCGGTGGCGGCAAGGCGTCTAGCCCCCTCACCCCCGATTTCCCGCTCGAGATGAACTGGCCCGACTACGACAGCAGACCCATAACACCCGGGACTACGGCGACATTCGATGTGGGGAGGAGCACCGGCCTCATTCTGTACGTCCCCCCAGGTGGAAAGATCTTGCGATTCGACGTCTCGCTACGCGTCGAGGACGAAGGGTCTCGCTTTTCTGACTGCCAGGTCTCCCTCACGCACGTGAACTGAACCGCAGTTGCCGGTCCTGAGATGGCCGATACGCCTGCTCAGGAAAGCGCGTGTTCGCCACCTTGGGGATCTGCATTGGGGATCTGCAGCCACCCCGGAGGTGCCGCCCCCGGCGACCTGCCTTCGCCCCGAGGGATAGGGCTCTTGCGACCCGTGCTCAACCACGCACCGTGCCGCGTTACAGAAACGAGCGATTGAGAGACGCCACGCAGTCGCACCCCGCAGACCCTCTACCGGTGTCCGCAACTCATGTCCGCAATCAACGTTTCGAAAGGAGGCCACGCGATGAGTACTGAGAACCAAAACCCCGGCTACCGCATCGGGTACGCCAGGGTGTCGACCCTCGAGCAGGACGGGGCCCTGCAGCATGACGCGCTGACGCGCGCTGGCTGCCAGCGCATCTTTACGGACAAGGCCTCGGGCAAGCTGGAGCATGGCCCGCCCTGGACGCTATGCGCGAGCAGCTGCGCCGTGGTGACACAGTCGTCGTGTGGCGCCTAGACCGCCTCGGACGGTCCCTGCGCCACCTCATCGACACCATCCAGGACCTCGAGAGCCACGGGGTGGCGTTCCTGAGCCTGACCGAGAGCATCGACACGTCCACCCCCGGCGGCAAGCTCGTGTTCCATGTCTTCGCGGCGCTGGCCGAATTCGAGCGCGACCTGATCCGCGAACGAACCATCGCTGGGTTGGCCGCAGCCCGAGCCCGTGGCCGCACCGGTGGCCGACCAACCGTCTGGACCACCGAGAAGCTCAAGGTGGCCCGGGACATGTACGACAGCCGTCAGCACGACGTCGCCGCGATCGCCCGCGTCATCGGCGTCAGTCGAGCCAGCGTCTACCGCGCGCTCAATGATTCGCTCCCGGCCCAGGACCGACGCAACGCTTGAACGGTCAACGGCCCCTTTCGCCCTTGTCGGGCGGGAGGGGCCGCGCTCCCTTTTCTGCGTTACGGGTGCCTATCGCGGTGGCGGAGGGTGCTTGGCTCAGATCTCCGCGTGGCGGCCCGCGGTGCCGGTCGTCCCGGCGAGCAGGTCGCGGATCTCGGTAAGGAGCACGACGTTTTCGTCGGGGGCGGCGTCCACCTCGGTTCGGGCGTATCGAGTCTTGGCCGCCTCGTAGGGCTTGACGACGAAGAAGTAGACCACCGCGGCAACAATCAGGAAGGCGACCAGCGCGGTCAGGAACGCGCCCAGCGGGACCCCGCCGGGCTTGATGCTGTTGAAGTCGGGCTTGCCGCCGAGCTTGCCGATCAGCGACAGGATCACGTCGGTGAAGGCTTTGACGACGACCGCGAATGCGGTGCCGATGATGAACGCGACGGCAAGCTCAACGAGGTTGCCCCGCATGACGAAATCCTTGAAACCCTTCACGGTCCCGCTCCTTGTTCGCGCTAGACGACCTGACGTGCCGAGCGTATCCACCATTTGGTGGCCAAATGAGTGTTTCGGGGCCGGGGCGCTCGGCCCCCGCCTTTTGGCACTGGTGCGCACCTCGCGTTTCCCGCACGGCGGGGTGAGCTCCGGTCGGCGCACCCTGACACGGGGCCGCCCCGACCGGGTGGCCGGGGCGGTTCCTGGTGTGGCCGGCATTACAGCCGCAGTGCTACTTGCTATTCCGCGAGCTTGGCGATGGCCTGCGCCCACAGGAAGTACTTGTTCGTGCCCAGGTCGCGGACGGTCTTGATGTTGAACGCGGCCTTGAGGTGCTCGGCGTCCCCTGCGCTGACTCCCTGCAACGCATCGACGGGCGCGTCCGCCAGCTCGGTCATGCTGACCGTCTCGAATGCCTTGTCGACCTTGCTTGCGATGTCACCCATCGGCTTACTCCCCTGGAACCAGTGCGCACCACGTCAGTGCGCGGTGGGTCATCCCTACCACCGAACCGCTGCGCCACGCCAGAGCGGGGAACGGGTTCAGCCCTGGGAGGTCCCGGCGGTGTTCGTCGTCTCGGTGACGCTGAGCCCGTTGGAGGTGGCCTTGGCCAGCAGGCCAGACACCAGTGACCCGGCCGAGTCAATGCTCCCCAGATTGCCGGCGGTCACGTCGCTCTTGAGCGCCGCCAAGTGCGTGGCCAGGTCGGCCATCGGCTGGTACAACACGTTGCACAGGGTGGGGTTGGCCTGGATGTTCTTCATTGCGTTGGACAGCAGCTTGGCGTCCGCAGCCGCAGTGGCGGCCGCCTTCACCAGCGCCAGCACCCGACCCTTGGTGCCCTTGGTGAACGCGCCGGCCTTGAACGGCTTGTAGATGTACCGGTGGAAGGTGCCGGCCGTCAGCCCCAGGTCCGCCACCAGCCGCGTCTTCGCGAACGCCCGGGTGTTCTCCGTCGGACAGTTCGACGGAACGGCACTACTGCTCGTCGAATCAGTGGGCGACGCTGCCGCAGTAACCGATGATGAGGTTTGCGGCCCGGCGGCAGTACCCGATGAGCTCTTCGGGCCACAACCCGTCAGCCCCAACGTCCCCGCGACCAGGGCGACCAGGACAAGACGGGTGATCCGTGGTGGTTTCGGTGTCACGATGTGCTCCAGAGGTTGGTTCCTACCCCGGCCGCGCGCCGGGACCGCCGACCAGGCCAATACCCATTGGGACCGTCAGGCTCGGCCACCTGTGGGCTAGGACGGCCGGAAGCGCGACCGGCCGTGTGCCCCTAGCTAGGTGCTCTCAAGGTGTTTCCGGCGGGAGACCCAACTGGCCCCCCACGGCGTCGCCGCCCTTCTTGATCTGGTCCGCGAACTTGCCACCCGTCCGCTCGTCCAGGATCCCCTCAGCCTTATCCAACGCGGCCTTGGCCTGCTCCGGATGTTCGCCAGCAAGCTTCTTGGCCTCGTCGAGGATCTCGTTGAAGTCCATACGGGCACTCTCCCTTGGATCAGATCGCCACCACGACCGCGGCGGTCGAACCGACTGTACCCATCCCAGCAGGTCCCGCCTAGAGCGCTGGCCGGGTGCGCAACCTTCGAGCGCGCAACTCGCCTCGTGCGCCGACGTCGATGGCCGAGCCCAGAGCCGGGGCTGAGCTACTGGGCCGCTATCGCCTCAGGCTGTTGCCGGCTACGCCAGCTACGTACCCCACGACGAATACCAACGCCACCCACCCCGCCATAACGGGCAGCGCCCGCAAACGCAGTCGCGCAAGACGGACTGCGACGAGCAAGGCAGCGCCAGCCAACACCCCGGCAGCACCCGTCATCATGAACGCCGACCGGTCCCAGACTGGCCCGAAACCATAACTCTGTGACAGCGCGAACGTGACAACCCCAGTTCCCACCGTGAGCAACAACGCCACGCCTACACAGACGAGGGCGCCGACGAGCGAGACGGGCGGCCGAGCGCCGCTCGGCCGCCCGTCTCGGTCGCCGTCTACCCCCACTTATCGCTCCTCGAAAGCCGCCCCTCAATGGCCACGGTAGCCGCAGCCTGTGACTGACACCTCCGTTTTCCGGCCTACCGCGGGCCCATGACACCACCGGCCGGCCCGGGACATGTACGACAGCCGTCAGCACGACGTCGCCGCGATCGCCCGCGTCATCGGCGTCAGTCGAGCCAGCGTCTACCGCGCGCTCAATGATTCGCTCCCGGCCCAGGACCGACGCAACGCTTGAACGGTCAACGGCCCCTTTCGCCCTTGTCGGGCGGGAGGGGCCGCGCTCCCTTTTCTGCGTTACGGGTGCCTATCGCGGTGGCGGAGGGTGCTTGGCTCAGATCTCCGCGTGGCGGCCCGCGGTGCCGGTCGTCCCGGCGAGCAGGTCGCGGATCTCGGTAAGGAGCACGACGTTTTCGTCGGGGGCGGCGTCCACCTCGGTTCGGGCGTATCGAGTCTTGGCCGCCTCGTAGGGCTTGACGACGAAGAAGTAGACCACCGCGGCAACAATCAGGAAGGCGACCAGCGCGGTCAGGAACGCGCCCAGCGGGACCCCGCCGGGCTTGATGCTGTTGAAGTCGGGCTTGCCGCCGAGCTTGCCGATCAGCGACAGGATCACGTCGGTGAAGGCTTTGACGACGACCGCGAATGCGGTGCCGATGATGAACGCGACGGCAAGCTCAACGAGGTTGCCCCGCATGACGAAATCCTTGAAACCCTTCACGGTCCCGCTCCTTGTTCGCGCTAGACGACCTGACGTGCCGAGCGTATCCACCATTTGGTGGCCAAATGAGTGTTTCGGGGCCGGGGCGCTCGGCCCCCGCCTTTTGGCACTGGTGCGCACCTCGCGTTTCCCGCACGGCGGGGTGAGCTCCGGTCGGCGCACCCTGACACGGGGCCGCCCCGACCGGGTGGCCGGGGCGGTTCCTGGTGTGGCCGGCATTACAGCCGCAGTGCTACTTGCTATTCCGCGAGCTTGGCGATGGCCTGCGCCCACAGGAAGTACTTGTTCGTGCCCAGGTCGCGGACGGTCTTGATGTTGAACGCGGCCTTGAGGTGCTCGGCGTCCCCTGCGCTGACTCCCTGCAACGCATCGACGGGCGCGTCCGCCAGCTCGGTCATGCTGACCGTCTCGAATGCCTTGTCGACCTTGCTTGCGATGTCACCCATCGGCTTACTCCCCTGGAACCAGTGCGCACCACGTCAGTGCGCGGTGGGTCATCCCTACCACCGAACCGCTGCGCCACGCCAGAGCGGGGAACGGGTTCAGCCCTGGGAGGTCCCGGCGGTGTTCGTCGTCTCGGTGACGCTGAGCCCGTTGGAGGTGGCCTTGGCCAGCAGGCCAGACACCAGTGACCCGGCCGAGTCAATGCTCCCCAGATTGCCGGCGGTCACGTCGCTCTTGAGCGCCGCCAAGTGCGTGGCCAGGTCGGCCATCGGCTGGTACAACACGTTGCACAGGGTGGGGTTGGCCTGGATGTTCTTCATTGCGTTGGACAGCAGCTTGGCGTCCGCAGCCGCAGTGGCGGCCGCCTTCACCAGCGCCAGCACCCGACCCTTGGTGCCCTTGGTGAACGCGCCGGCCTTGAACGGCTTGTAGATGTACCGGTGGAAGGTGCCGGCCGTCAGCCCCAGGTCCGCCACCAGCCGCGTCTTCGCGAACGCCCGGGTGTTCTCCGTCGGACAGTTCGACGGAACGGCACTACTGCTCGTCGAATCAGTGGGCGACGCTGCCGCAGTAACCGATGATGAGGTTTGCGGCCCGGCGGCAGTACCCGATGAGCTCTTCGGGCCACAACCCGTCAGCCCCAACGTCCCCGCGACCAGGGCGACCAGGACAAGACGGGTGATCCGTGGTGGTTTCGGTGTCACGATGTGCTCCAGAGGTTGGTTCCTACCCCGGCCGCGCGCCGGGACCGCCGACCAGGCCAATACCCATTGGGACCGTCAGGCTCGGCCACCTGTGGGCTAGGACGGCCGGAAGCGCGACCGGCCGTGTGCCCCTAGCTAGGTGCTCTCAAGGTGTTTCCGGCGGGAGACCCAACTGGCCCCCCACGGCGTCGCCGCCCTTCTTGATCTGGTCCGCGAACTTGCCACCCGTCCGCTCGTCCAGGATCCCCTCAGCCTTATCCAACGCGGCCTTGGCCTGCTCCGGATGTTCGCCAGCAAGCTTCTTGGCCTCGTCGAGGATCTCGTTGAAGTCCATACGGGCACTCTCCCTTGGATCAGATCGCCACCACGACCGCGGCGGTCGAACCGACTGTACCCATCCCAGCAGGTCCCGCCTAGAGCGCTGGCCGGGTGCGCAACCTTCGAGCGCGCAACTCGCCTCGTGCGCCGACGTCGATGGCCGAGCCCAGAGCCGGGGCTGAGCTACTGGGCCGCTATCGCCTCAGGCTGTTGCCGGCTACGCCAGCTACGTACCCCACGACGAATACCAACGCCACCCACCCCGCCATAACGGGCAGCGCCCGCAAACGCAGTCGCGCAAGACGGACTGCGACGAGCAAGGCAGCGCCAGCCAACACCCCGGCAGCACCCGTCATCATGAACGCCGACCGGTCCCAGACTGGCCCGAAACCATAACTCTGTGACAGCGCGAACGTGACAACCCCAGTTCCCACCGTGAGCAACAACGCCACGCCTACACAGACGAGGGCGCCGACGAGCGAGACGGGCGGCCGAGCGCCGCTCGGCCGCCCGTCTCGGTCGCCGTCTACCCCCACTTATCGCTCCTCGAAAGCCGCCCCTCAATGGCCACGGTAGCCGCAGCCTGTGACTGACACCTCCGTTTTCCGGCCTACCGCGGGCCCATGACACCACCGGCTCCCACCCCGTGGGCGTCAGAACTGCCCGCCGCGCATCTACGGGGCGTCCTAGGCCGCAAGCAGCTTCGGCGCACGCTCAGTTGCGCGATGTGGAAGCGCATCACCGCGAGCGCCCGTTGGCCGGGAAGCTGGGGATGGCCCCTAGCCAACGACGAGCACGCTCCGGCCCCGGACGCGTGCAAGCCTCCTGCGCACTGCAACGCGCCGGTCCAGCTCCTCCTCCAGGTCCGCTAGCCGGGTGAGCAAAGGCCCGGGATGGCAGATAGCCGTCGAGCGTGGCGGTCACGCCTGACGGCGGGTTCCCCAGCGGGGGCGACGGGGCCTCCTCGTCCTGGGCGGCGATCCTGGCCAGGTGGGCGGGGTTGCCTCGAGGTCCGTCTCGGAGGCCGAGCTCCGTTGCGCAGGGGTCGGGTCGACGGCCGACGCGGCCGGGTCGGGGACGTGGGTGCCCTCCATCAGCAGGACGTCCACGTCGGAGGGAGGCCGTGTGACCATGGCGTCGAACAGCGAGCTTTTGCGGCCGTGACCGCGAAGGTCCCCGGTGTACATCAGACGCCGGCCCCCGCCGTCGATGACCAGTGAGTAGGAGTCGTACGCCGAATGGTCCACCAGGTGTGGCGTGATCGTGAACGGGCCCAGCCGCGTCGGTGACAGGTGCTCCCAATACCCGGCCGGTGCCAGCACCGGCCCCGAAGCGTTGAAGAACGACGCCGCCTCGACGACGGCCGCGGCGTCACGACCGGCGTACACGGGCACCCGCGGCGACACCTGGTCGACCAGCCCGTAATGGTCCAAGTGAGCGTGGGAGATCAGCACCCCCAGTAGGCCAGGATCGGACCCGTCTGCCAGTCCAGGGACCGATGGGAGCGGGACGTCGTCGCCCCAGCCTGCGCTCAACGGCTTCCCCACATCAAGCACCAGGCGGGAGCCCTCATGCTCAACCTCGACGCACGAACCGCCCACCTCGTGGCTGCCCCGATGCACTCGAACCCTCATGACGTCCCCCTCACCAAGAGGTCGACATGACCTCAGACCAGACCATAGGGACACCCACCGACACCGGTTCCACGTCCGGATCGGTTTCCCGCAGACTCTGGCGTGGATCTTGATGGCGCTCGCGTTGACCGCACCGTCACCGCCGTACCGAGACTCCGCAGCCATGGCGCTTGACTGGCCCAGCGGTTGCCACCGCCCTTCCTATCGGTACCAACCGGCGCGTTGGGCTCTTCTCGCGGTGGTTCTCCGATGCCGCGGACCGTGCCACCGGACCTGGTCCAGCACCCACCGACCCAGCACTGTGGCGACGGCCGCACCCGTTTGGGGATGGCCCTTGACGGGGCGCTTCAACTACCCCAGCCCCATGTGCGCGTGCGCTTCGCGGTGCCCAAGACCAATCCCTCCCCAGGTTGCCGTTTGACCCGTCCAACGAGTCACCGGGGCCTGGCGTCACGCGAATCAGGCCTGTGAACGCGGAGGCTTGAGACTCCGTTGCTTGCAGGGCGGCCTCATTCACCGCGATGAGCAGCGCCGAGGGCGATGGGCTGGCCACGTTCGCACCCTGACCACCCAAGCCTGAGCGCTCGGGCCGCGGAACGCCCGGTGGCCTTGGGCCCTTCCGGCCCATGGGTAGGACGTCGCTGACGGGGTTCTGGCCTCCGGCTGGCGCCTGCGGCCTCACCCACCGCCCGATGGGCGGCAAAGGGGCTCATGCGCATGGGCTGCAAACGAGTCTCAGCGCATCGAATCGCCCCGGCAGCCCTGACCCGTCGCCGATGACGGCTTGGTCCAGTGTGTCGGGGCAGCTCTGTTGCCTGCCTAGCGTTGCCATCGCTGGCAGCGTTCCCGGCTTTGGGATTACCTCCAACCCTTCCGCACCTGGGGGAAGGTCGCACGGATGTGCAGACTGGTAGCTCCGCTCCGTTGAGTCCCTCCGCCTAGGTCGAGTCCCACCTTCTTGAGTTCGAGACCCAGAGAGCCGTCGACGGCGTGGGTGCGGTTGCTTCGGATGTTGATGACCACTTCCGTTGCGCCATTCTCAAGGACGCTACTCACCGCCGCTGCGAAGCCAGGCTCGTCCGGCCAACGCAGTGGCCGCGGGTCGCGGGCTGCACTACCCGCCCCGTTATGGCGGAAGTCAAAGCCGCTGTTCTGGATCCGCTCCTGCGATACCTCGCCGCCGCGACCCATCACTTTGGCGCGAAACCCACGGCGAGAAGTCACCTCGCCGAAGGTCTCGCACGTAATCTCGGATGCTCCTAACGTGTTCATGATGCGGATTGCTTCGTTGTACCGGTCACGGAGGGACCATTCGTCGTACTCCCCGAACGGAACGAGGAATGGGCCTGCCTCGCTGCGGACGCGGACGTACACCAAAGCGGATCGCACGGCCCCTTCAACCGATCGCGAAGCCGACGCTGACGCGATGGGCAGCTGTTGGATCTCTACATGACCTTTGAGCTGGCGAGGCTGTTCGTCGTAGTAGGTAACGAGTTCACTCAAGCTGAATCCTCCCTCGGGCACGAGTTTGAACAGTAGTCCCCGGTGGGCGACGTGGGTGGGACCCGTCGCGCACCTCGGCGATTGGAGTGCCAGCGATCCCTAGGCGAGGTGGCTGGCTGCTTGGTCAGGGTCGCCCCGGGCTGTTCGTGCCTTGAAATCTCTTGGGTGTTGGCACGAGTGCGTCACTCCGGCTCCCTTCTGTTGTCAACTGATCGGGTCGAGCTGTCTCTTCCGCGCCGTGAGCGGGCGGCGTAGCGTCGTGGGTGCGGGTCCGGGAAGTGGCTGATCCGAAGTGTCGGTGTGCGGGTGTGAACCGGCCGCGCTGGATTCTTGAGTCGCCCCGCGGTGCCCTCCCGGGCCCGCCTCCACGTGTTCTTGTGGGGCCGCGGCGTCGGCGAGCAGCTGTCGGAAGATGGCGTCGGAGATGCGCCGTTTGAGACACCGCAACGCCTCCAGGGGTCTCTTGCCATCGGCTCGCTTGCGCCGGTAGTAGGTCCGCCCATCGGTGTCGAGGCGGATCTGGCTGATCGCGGCGATGTGGATCATGTGGTTGACCCGTCGGTTGCCGGCCCGCGAGAGCCGGTGCCGGGTCTGCTCACCGGATGAGGCGTCCAGGGGTGCGGTCCCGGTCCAGGACGCGAACCGGTTGCGGTCGGCGAACCGGGCGACGTCGCCGACGTCGGCCAGGACCCGGGCTGCGACGACGGGTCCGACGCCGTGCAGGTCCATCAGGTGTGAGCCGCGGGCGAGCACGATCGCCTTGAGCTCGGCGGTGGCCTTCTTCATCTTGGCCTCGACCGCGACCAGTTCGGCCAGCTCCTCGACCGCGATCCGGCGGCGAGTCTTCCCGGCGATGTCACGCGGGCGTACCGAGGCCAACATGGTCTTGGCCTGACCGGTGGTCAGGTCGCGTTTGGCTTGTCCTGGAAGGAGTTCCGCCAGCAGGGCTTGCAGCCGGTCGACCGTTTGGACGCGTCGCCGGGTCAAGGCCTCGCGGCGCTCGACCAGCATCCGCAGCGCCTCGAGCTCACCATCGAGCTCCAGCACCCGCAGGCCCCTGGTGCGGACCGCGACCATCGCGATCGAGTGCGCGTCGTGGGCGTCGGTCTTGCGGTTATGCCCGGAGTCGAACAGACGGACCCGGGCGGCCAGCTTGGCCGGGACGTCGACCACGTGCTCGCCGGACTCGAGCAGTCGCTGTGCCAGCGGTCGTCCGACACCGTTCGCGCCTTCGACCGCCCAGGTCCGATCCGGCCATGCCTTGGCGTACGCGCGCATCGCCGTGAAGCCGGCCCGGTCGGTCGTGAACCGTCCCGATCCGAGCAGTTGTTCGCGTTGGTCGACGACCTCGATCGTTGCCGACAGCTTGTGGGGATCGACCCCGATGATGACGTGCTGCATGTGCTGCTCTCCCGCCTGTACTCGTTCCGTGGTGGACGGCGAGGTGGGCAGTGCTACTACGAGCAGGGCAGTCCCTTCTTGAGCCACGCCTCGTCACGGTGACCGGCGGGCCGCAGACCGATAGTGAGCCACACCGACGTTGCTGGTGGGCAGCCGCATGGAGAGCTTCCCGCCGATCACCTGGACCGAGTCTGGCCAGACACCGGCCCTACGTGAATCGTCTAGTAGCCGCGTCAGCCGCCTGGATCCAGGCGGCCTGCACTCGCACTGTCGGTGGCGGATGACATCGCCCCTTGTGGACATCTTCTACGCCATCGACTACGACTTCCTGCTGTCGCGTCGGGCCAAGAAGGGTGACGCGTTGGGGTTGCGCAATCCAAGACGACGCACCGCTCCGTCTGTCAGAGGATGGGATGTGCCAGTGTTTCGATTCGCGATCGCATGGTGCTGGAGGGAAGGTACGCCCACACTGAAGTCATGGAAGTCGAGCGCGTAACCTGCCGAATTGTGGGCCACCGATGGCATCACCACCGGTCGCCGGATGACACAGTTAAATCGACGTGCCAGAGGTGTGGCCTGATCGGCGCCGACCGCTTCAACGCTGACACCACCGCAGTTCTGCGGCAGGCCGCCGAACGCGCTCGGACGACTGAGCTGCGCATCCCCGAAGCCCCGACTGAGTGGTAGCCGAGAGCTGCGATCGCCTCGGTAGTTCCCAGCCTTCTTTCGTCTCGAATCGAGTGACCCATGTTCCGTCGTCCGCGCCCCGCTGGCAGGTCAACTACTGCCGCCTGCTCAGTCGCTCTTCACCGACGTGATCTTGTCGCTGATCGGCAAGCTCGGCGGCAAGCCGGATTTCAACAGCATCAAACCCGGCGGGGTCCCGTTGGGCGCGTTCCTGACCGCGCTGGGCGCGTTCCTGACCGCGCTGGTCGCGTTCCTGACCGCGCTGGTCGCGTTCTTGATCGTCGCGGCCGTGGTCTACTTCTTCGTCGTCAAGCCATACGAGGCGGCCAAGACTCGATACGCCAGAACCGAAACCGACGCCGCACCGGATGAGAACGTCGTGCTCCTCACCGAGATCCGCGACCTGCTCGCCGGTGGCCCCGGCGAGATCTGAGCCAAGCACCCTCTGCCACCCGCGACCGGGCTCCCCGTAACGCAGAAAGGGGAGCGCGGCCCCTCCCGCCCGACAAGCGCGAGAGGGGCCGTTGACCGTTCAAGCGTTGCGTCGGTCCTGGGCCGGGAGCGAATCATTGAGCGCCCGGTAGACCGAGGCTCGGCTCACTCCGACAACCCGAGCGATGGTGGCTACGTCGTGCTCACCACTGGCGTGCATGGCTCGGGCCACGCTCAGCTTCTCGGTGGTCCAGACGGTCGGTCGGCCCCCTTTGCGGCCACGGGCACGGGCCGCGGCCAACCCAGCCATAGTTCGTTCGCGGATCAGGTCACGCTCGAACTCGGCCAGTGCCCCGAAGACATGGAACACCTGCTTGCCGCCGGGGGTGGAGGTGTCGATGCTCTCCGTGAGGCTCAGGAAGGCCACGCCGTTGTTCTCGAGGTCTTGGATGGTGTCGATGAGGTGGCGCAGCGATCGCCCGAGGCGGTCGAGGCGCCACACGACGACGGTGTCACCGGGCCGTAGCTGCTCACTCATGGCGTCGAGGGCGGGCCGTTGCGCCAGCTTGCCTGAGGCCTTGTCAGTGAAGATGCGATGGCAGCCAGCGCGTGTCAGAGCGTCGTGCTGCAAGGCCTCGTCCTGCTCAAGCGTCGACACCCGCGCGTACCCGATGCGGTAGCCGGGGCCTTGGTTCTCAGTTCTCATCGCGTGGCCTCCTTTCGAGACGTTGATTACGGACATGGGTTACGGACACCGGCAGAGGGGTCTGACGGGGCCGCCGGCGTGCGTCTCTCAAACGCTCGTTTCCGAGACTGCCCAGGGACCTACGAACGGACAAGTGAAGGGCATCCGCCTGAACTCCGTGGGGGGCGTCGTGCCGCGTGCACCTTCACCTGTCACGCAGCCCGGCGCACAGTTGGAGCATGCCGACGACCCGCATGACCGTGAATGCCAGGCAACAGGAGGTCCTGAATTGGATAGCCGATGGCTGCCCCCCTGGCGTTATGGAAGGACATGTTCACAAGGTCTCCGCACGGGCGCTCCAAAGCCGGGGACTAGTCCGGGTGAAGGGCCGATCCGATCAATGGTGTGCGGTCCTCACGGATCTCGGTCGGCGCCTCCTGACGGAGAGAGTGGTGGATTCCTCGACCCAAGGGGCCTCGGGGCGGCGACGCCCGGGCATCGGGTCGCAGGCCGCGGCATCCCACACCGTGAGCGCCCTGTCCCGGACGGAGGAGCTCGTGGCTCGGGTTGTTGCGGCGGGGAACCGCCTCGAGGTCGACCGGGGACCTTGGGCTGTGATGAATGATCTCCATCGATTGGTCGACTCAGTGAACCGCTTTGGCAAGGCCCCAAGCGGGACGCGGTTGTCGCTCACCCACCGGGGTTCTGGCGCCGTGCTCATGCTTGAGGACGACCCGAGGACGATGCGCCCCGTCGTGGAATTCGCGGTGCCAAGGCGGGTTGATCGGCTCCATCCCACGGCGCGGGCCTTCCAGGACGACCGCGACCGTCAGGAGGTATCTGACGCGCAGCTCTCGCGAGCTGTGCGCTTGATCCACGCATTGGCCCGTGAGGCAGACCGCCGCGGGTACCAGCTGCTCCCATCCACCACAGCGCCCCAGACGCGTCTCTATGAAATCCGCCGGAAGCTGGCCGACGGCCAACTCGTCATGCTGATTGGCGACCACAGATTCCGTCTACGGCTCCAGGAGAAGTCAGGACCCGGAGGCGGCCGCCCGGTCCCGGGGACGCGTCCGAGTCGTTCCTCCCCTGCCTGGCGACAGCTGCGGCAGACCCGTTTTGTGCCCACCGGCAAGCTCATGCTGACGATCAACGGTGGGTACAGCACCGCCCCTGGGCGTTCTTCGATCTTCGGCGACGGCTCCCGACAAACCATCGAGGAGCGGCTACCCGAGTTACTGCAAGAGCTCGAGGTCAGGGCACTCGAACTCCAATGGGCCCAAGAGAAGCGCGAACGGGACGCGCGAGCCCGGCAAGCGCTCTGGGAGGCGGAGGTCGACAGGGCGCGCGAACGGCTGGTGGAGGCGCACCGTGGCGAAGTCTTGGAGGAACAAGTAACAGCGTGGGAGCGCGCACAAAGGATCCGTACCTATGTAGCCGCTCTGCAGCTTCGCGTATCGGCGCTCGAAGACCCAGCTCAGGCTGAGGCAGCCACTCTTTGGGTCGACTGGGCGGCGCAGTTCGCCGAACATACCGATCCCCTCGTACAGTCGATCGGGCTGCCTGCCGATCCGCCCATCAGTCTTGAGACGCTTGGAGCCCATCTCCGGTGGAACGGCCCACCCGGCGACCTCCCTGCCGACCCTGACTGAACCACTGTGTCAGGGTTACCTGAAGTGCTACGGCGAGCAAGTTGGGTTCTTCCGATTCTGTTTGCCGGAGCTGGGCCCTTTGGGTAGCCCCCCCGTCGCGGTCGTGGGTGTCACCGGTGGTCGTGTGCGCTCTTGGCTCAGGTGGTGCTGGGGTCATGTCACCTTGGGCGGCGCGACATCCCGCCATGGGCCAGACTCGAAGTGTCCCGTTTCAGCGAGGCGCAACTCGAGGCATCCAAGGAGCAGCACGTGGCCGACATCAATGAACGACTCACGAACGTCCAGTCATGGTGGATCGGGAGTGAGCTTGTGCGCCGGCATCCAGAACTGACATTGATCGAGACGCACCCGGGCGGCGGTCAGTATGACTGCCTGACTCTCGTGCGCTCACAGCCTGATCCTGTGGAGAACCTCGTGTGGCTGAACCGCGCGGGCAGCATCCGCGTCGGCGACCATATGCAGTTCCTGACCTGGGAGGCGGAGCGGGACTACGGGGACCGACACGGCGCCGTGCGCCGCATCGAGGCTGCGGCTGGCCTTGACTCGGTGAAGGCGACGCCGCCCAGTACCGCAGCAGCCGTGGCTCTGCGGGCGATCTGCCGCGTCCTGACGTCGATGCTGAACGAGCCGGAACCATGGGACGCCCGAAGTGCCTTCTACGACTCGTCGGGCGGCGACTCAGGGTTTCGGGACCTATCTGCATTCCCGTCGGCGGCAAGGGCGATGGAGGAGCATCGACCAAACGACCTGGACGGCCATCCGGGATACCGATTCTGGCTGCTCCGGCGCGGCGACTCAACTGTCGCGGTCGTCGACACCGATGCCGTGGTTCACCTTCCCGACAGGCACGCGTCACTCAGTGACGCCTATCTCAAGTCGAAGAGGTCCATGACGTTGGCGATCTCGGCCACGCTCGGCGACGTGCTCCCCTAAGGCGGGGCCCCTGCCGAGGTGAAGAAAGCCCGGTGCATCAGCGCGTGTCCGGATGCCTTCGATCGGGGGCGCGAAGCAGCAGGCCGGGTGCCACCCCACCTGAGCGGCCATGAACTCCCCTGCACTCGAGGACGCTACGAACACCCAGACGCGCGGACGCCGAGGTTGCGACCCGCTCCCTGCCGAGCGCCTGGCAGTGACCATCCGACCGCCGTTGACCGACGCTCAGCGAGCGTCCAGGACCCCCTCGGGTCTGGCACACAGCGAGCTATCGCGCGCGGGTGCACTAGCGTCCGCAGTCGGAACAGTGACTCGGGGATGGGAGACGAAGGTGGCCAACGAAGAAGAGCGGCAAGTCCCGTTTGAGGCCCGAGTTGAGTCGGCCAGGAGTTCCCACGGCCGGGGCCTGCTCACAGCAAGCCGCTCCTGCTGCTGCGGAGGACCCCGAGACGGCCGTGGCCGGGCTTAGCTCAGTGAGCCTCCATTCCGAGAACGGGCTCTACGTCGTGGCTGAGTTCCGCGATGACGGTGCCCTGGAGATCAGCGGTCAGGACCTGTCGGGCGCCATGGGCTGGGAGGAGTACGAGTACGTCATCACCGTTCTGCCGGACGACCTTCCGACGCTCGCGGCCGCCCTTGGCGGTCAGCCCGGCGCCGATGTGATGGAAATTATCTATGCCAAGCGAAGAGTGATCATGGCACGCGGAGAAGAAGCATGGCTCCGGGACCACGGCATACCCACTGAGTTCTGCAGCCGCATAGAACCGGCGGGTTAGGTGTAAACCAGCATCGAGGGGCGTGCCAATGTCCGCAAGTTCCGTGCCGCCTGCCGTTGCCCCCACGACAGTTGCAGCCGCACAGGAAGTCCGCTGTCACTGAGGCGCATGAAAGATCAGGGTATGCCGCCACCGCGCGGTGCCCACTCGCCGCCTCCCTGCGAGTCCGCACGACCTTGCGTCTGGCTCCGGGAGTGACTCAAGAGCCCGCTGCGTAAGACTCCGCGTCGCCGCCAGTCGTACCAGCCGGCCCATCCGAGCAGAACACCCAACAGGATGAGTGTGACGATCCAGAACACGGCCACCACCCCTTTGAATGTGGGCTGCAGTCAAACAGGGCTAGGACCAAACCGAGGGGCGCACCAGATCCGTGCGGAGGCTCGGTCTGGTGCCGGCCGGGCCGCACCCCACCATGTGCAGCCCGGCCCCAACCCTCAGGCTTCTGACCCAAACGCCACCGGCGCGAGCTCCGCGGCCTGGGCCACGCACTCACGTATGGAGCGCAGCGCTTCCCAGTCAGCCACCAGGATGAGGATTGCTCCCACGCGGACTCCGATGAGCGCCCCCGCCGATCCAGAGACCGGTGTCAGGACGCGCACGCTGATGGTCTGTGGCCCACTGAGCGTGGCTTGGGACGCCACCGTGCATCCGGCCGTGTGCGGCTCGGACTGCGGGATTGGGACGACTCTCAGATGACGCGTGTTCGTCAGGGTCATGGCTCGTCCTCCTCATAGTCGTAATCGGATTCGTAGCGTTTGCGGCAGCCCCACGAGGGCGACGCGGGAGACGAGTGCAGTCGTTGGGCGCCGGCGAGGACGTCGACGATGCCTTCGACGGCCTTGGTGCAGACCACGACGATGGCGGCGAGCTCTTGGACCGCTCGCAGCCCGGCGGCGCCGGTCTCGGGTGAGTGCTGCCGCAGTCGGGTGTAGGCGACGACGGCCAGGGCGGCTGCACCGGCGATGCTGATGACGATCAACATGGGTTCTCCGTTTCGTGGGGCGGCGGGGCCCGGCGAGGGCCCCGCCGCCGTAACTAGTGTTGTCAGCGATGAGCCCGGGCCCGCTTGGCCCGGGCCTGTTCCTGCTGTTGGGCGCGGCGTTCGGCGCGGTTGCGGGCGACGTCAACCGGCTCCGGGGCCACAGATGAGCCATTGGGCTCCGTCTCTGACTCGCCGATTGGGGGCCTCGACTCGGTTGCATGCGTGGTCGCCTGGTCGCCCGTGAGTGGCCGGACCGTGGGCTCTGGGGTCGTGCGGACGGTCCGAGGGCCGGTCTCTTCGGGCAGCCCGAGGGCGAGAACCAGCGGCAGGACGATCAGCTCGAGAGCGATCCGGATGGACTGCATTGGGATGAGCCGCAGCAGCCGGTGGACGACAACGCTCCTGCTGACCGCGCGGACCAGCCGCAGCCCAGCCTTGGCCGCGTGGGTGACGGCCGGGGCGGCCGGGTGTGCCACGACCGCGCACGCTGCCCGAGACACGGCGGAGCCGGCCTCGGACAGGGCGTGCTCGATGCGCTGCCCGGTGGTACCGCATCGAGAGAGAAGCTGCTGGGCTCGGGCCCACAGGTACCCGCCGGCGGCGGCCAGCGCTGAGCCCGCGGTGGCAGCGACGCGCTGGGCGCCACGCCAGACCGGTGGGGTGCTGAGCACGGCGGCGACCAGGGGAACTATCCCGACGGCGCGGGCCAGGGTGACGGCGCCCCGCAGGCGTGCTCCGACCCATCCCAGGACCCGGTGATCGCTGGCGGCGTCGGTGAGGGCGCGCAGGTGCCGCAGCGCCCAGCCGGCGGCGCCCAGCGGCAGGGCCAGTAGCGCGTTGAGAGTCTGCTCAGCTCGGCGGCGGATCGCCAGCAGGAAGGCAAAGCGTTCGCGTTGCTCTGGTGGGGCGGGAACCGCCCGCAACGGCCTTTCGTAGGTGGCTGTACTCATGGTGTTGGGCTCTCTTTCGGGTTGGTCCGTCGCAGTGGACGGGATGGGTCCCACGGCCTTTGCCGCAGGGCGGTTTGGGGTGCGGACATGACGAAGGCCCACCGCGTCAGCGGCAGGCCTGAGGTGTTCCGGTCGGGTTGAGCTAGCGGTTGGGTCGGGAGCGGATGGCCAGATCGACCATGTGCTGAAGCAGGAGCGCGAGGCGGTAGTCGGGGTCGCAGCGCAGCGCCCGGTCGAGGGCGACCCGGGTCAGCGCGCCGTCGCCGCGCCACCAGGTGAAACTGGCCAGGACGGTCAGCGCGGGTGCGGCGTGCCGGTCGGGCAGCATCGCGCAGAGCCGGACCAGGCGCGCCTGGATGCGGTTCTGCGCAACAACGGCCATCGGCTCGCTGTCGTGTTCGTCCCAACAGCGGTTCAGCTGGGAGAGGCGGTCACGGACCTCGGCGCTGATGAGCGTCGGGTCGAGGGTTCCGGGGGTGAGCCATGCGACGAGGCCGTCGCGGAGCCCAACATCCCACAAGGACCGTGCGGCACCAGCCGCGTCGCCCGCCGTCAGCGGTTGCGGGTCATCGCTCGCGTCGAGAACCGCTGGCCAGGGGTGCACCCACTCCCCCGGCTCGTCGACCTGCCGCTTGGGGTGGTGCGCCAGCAGTCGGCCGACCCTGGCAGAAACAGGCGCATCTGGCTCGAGTTGCCGCGCCAGGGCCTGCCGGTCGGGAAGGGGAACGACCTCCTGGCCGACATACTCAGCGGCAATGGCGGCCAGATCGGCTGGCTCGGGCACCGCGGTGCCCTCATGTGGGCAGCAGTCCGGGTTGTCGCAGTCCAGGGAGCGCCACCGGCCGTCGTAGACGACGAGGCGGTCCGTGACCATGACGTGGACCGACCGCAGCGCCCGGCTCAGAGCGTTCAGTGCTGGGCTGCTCTGGTCGGTGGTGGCCTCGTAACCGACCAGGAGCACTGCGTCCGGGTGTTCGCGAACCAGTGACGGCAGAAGACCGTCGATGGCCTGCCCCACGGCGTCGTTGGTAGGCAGGTCGAGTCGTTGGATCAACCCCAAGTGCGACTCGTGCAGGCAGAGCACGACGATGCTCTGACTGGGGTGGAAGCCGAGGATGTAGGGCAATACAGCAATCAGCTCGCTGGGGCTGGTCAGTTTCAGGGCATGGGTCGTCACGAGAACTCCTTCGATTGGTTCGGCCCGTGGCGCGAACGCGCGAGGGCATGAAGAAAGCCCGCCACGACGGTGACGGGCTTGCAGCGAGGGGGTTTCTCCAGACCTGAATTGGACGTGGTTATCCCAACCTCGTGGTACTTATTATACCCCCAATCAGGTTGACCATAAAGGGAATTCGCGAATGATCCCGAATCCTAGAGTGTCGCGTCTGCGCCATTCCTCAGTCGTTGCTTACCGTGGTGGAATGGGATTGAAGGCAGGCATGCAGTTGATGTGGAACCACGCCCGGGTCCGTCTGGCGCAGGAGCTTGAGTGGGGCACGCTGGCTGCAGTCGCTCTGCTGGAGGACCACCACGAACTCATGCGCCTCACCGCCCGGGGGGCGGGTGCCGGGTCCAATGACGACGCCAACCGCACCCGGCGGTCGCCATGAGTGCCGACGCCATTCCCCGAGTGGATGGGCGTCACCGCAACCGCGCCCTAGCCGCGGCCCGACGCGCTCGGGCCATCGAACGGCGCGCGCAAGGATTGACCTACGACGAGATCGCAGCGGAGCTCGGCTATGCCAATCGCGGGACGGTCTTTCGCATCGTCAGGGACGCCCTCATAGAACGCCAGGACGAGGCAGTCGACAGTCTCCGGTTCCTCGAGAGTCAACGCCTCGACGCGCTCCAGGCGGCGCTCTGGGACAAGGCGATGTCCGGGGACGTAAACGCCGCTCGGTCGATCCTCGGCGTCATCACGGCGCGTGTCCGGTTGCTTGGACTCGAGGGAACCTCCGGGGGCGACGAGTCCTCGATGCCCAGGACTGTGGTCGTGCCACCGACGGTGTAGCGCCGCCGCGTGCCCGCGACTCCTGTTGACATTGCCACTCGAACCGCTCCTAGGAGGGCCCATCCTCCGTCCGCACGGTCGAACTAATCAGGATGTACCCGACCGGCCGGGGCTGACTACCTCGCGACCCTCCTGGAGTCCCACTGGCCTCGGGAGGGGTTCCTTGGATTCTCGGCGCGCAAAGTCAGGCGACGGGGACCGTGGTGCTCGAGGCAAGACTCGTGCCGTACGCGGTCACGACGTAGACGCTGACGGAATAGCGGTGAGAATGTGCCAGCCCGTTGATCGTTATGGCTGGAACCGGCGCGACCCACGCTCCCGTGTTGGACTTGTGGCCGGTCAGGTCCCTGACGACGGTTGGGAGGCCCGCGCAGCTGAGCACGACCCTGTAGCGGCTGATCGGCGCGCCGCCGGTGTACTCCGGCGTCAGCCACCCCACGGATGCCCGCCCCAGCACCGGCGAAGACGCCCGAACGCCGCGCGCTGGCAGGGAGGGTGCGCCCTTGACGTACAAGGTCGTGGCCCGACCAGTGAACGCGCCCACCACCTTGAACCGAATCTGGCCCGAGTGGTTCGCGCAGAGCCGCAGCGTAACCCTCCCGGTCGATGAGGTGTATCCAGTCAGCCGAGCACCGCAGCTACCGACCGTTGCTCCGGGTGGGAGAATCGCCGTGACCTGTATTCCTGACAGTCTCGGCACGCTTGCCAAGCTCGATGTGCCCGCTGCCGCAGGGGCGGGGAGGGTGGCGGAGAGAGTGACGTTGACAGCCGCCCCGGCGCTGGCGTTGGTGGCCGTGAGGACCGGAGCCACATACGGGGCAAGTTCCATCGTCACGTAGGTGTCGGGGCCGGTGATGTCAACGGTTTGCAACTGCGTGATGGCTCCATCGTCATAGGTGACGGTCGCGGAGAGCGATCCCGTCCCGTAGCCGATGGCGGTGAACGATCCGTCAGGTCCGGTGAGACCGCCGGCTAACGCGCCTGGGACGGTGAAGGTGAAACCTGAAGCGGATGCCGTCGCGGAGAGGCCGTGGATCACGACTGAAGCGTTGGCGGCCGGCAGTCCGCCTGGTAGGGCAACGTGGATTCGGTGGGCGGTACCGGGGTCCGGCGGGGGCGGGAGTTGTAGGTGCGTCGCGTCATACCCAAGCGTCGTGAGCCACGATCCGCTTACCAGCGTCCCGTCTGGCATTTGCCCCGTGGTCACAGTGACCTTGGCCGTGCCCGCCGGGGCTGCTGGGAAGGTGATAGTGCCAGCCGAAGTCAGTCCATAAGTCACGGACGAGTAGGCGGTCCGGGGAATCATCTCCCAAGAGATGGCGCCGCCGACAACAGCGGCACCGCTCGAGGTGCGTATGTCCATGGCCATCGGCCGGGTCCCGGCACCGGTGACGAGTATGCCTTGGCTCCACGGTCCTTGGCCTGCACTGTTTACGCCTGCAATCTGCACCAGTCGCGCGGAGGCGTCCGGGACGCCGGTGAGGGTGGCGGTTGGGTTCGCTGATGGGGTGACGGTCTGAGTCCAGGAAGCTCCGTCGTTGCTGCTGACTCGCAGGATGTAGTGGACGATCGCGGCGCCGTTGGAGGGTGGGGCGTTCCACGTGATCTGGGCCGAGTTCCCCGTAAGACGTTGTTGTCTGAGCCCGATGACCTGATCGGGCGTCGATGGAATCGTGACTGAGGAGGGGGGAGCCCATTCGACCAGATAGCCGCCGGTGGCGGGGACTGAAGGGAACGGCGAGTTGGGTTCATAGAGATCGGCCGCGGTGAAGTCCCCCGGCCGCGTGCAGCTGTTGACGTTGATGCTTCTGATGAGCAAGCGCACGTGGGGCCACAGTTTGTTGTCGCTGTCGGGTTCAAAGCATGGCCACACCGTGCGGTTCCAACCATCGGTATCATTTGGAACACAGGCGTTTCGAGCTTCGGGCGATGCCGGGCAGGTTGCGAAGATCTTGCCCCTCTCGCTTCCGGTCCTCCACTGCCAGGTGTGAGCCGCAGTCGGCGATGAGGGGCCGGTGTCTGCGGCCCCGACCCATAGGTGATCACCCGCCGCAGCCACCTGCGGGGTCACGGAGGAGATCACGAAGTCGTCTTCGGCCCTGCTGGTGATCGCCCCAAGAAACCCTGCCTGACGATTCAGGCTGAGACCCGCCGCGTTCGCCATGGCGTTGTCCCACGAGATTCCGACGTCGATGACTCCCTCGTACCAGTGCCCATTCACCGCGTTATACACGGCGTTTGGCCGGTTCGGGTCTGCCGCGGACCATCCGTCGGGGCCGGTTCCGACCGCGTTCGTGGCCGTGACCAAGACGGCGTAGGTCGACCCGGGGGTCAGCCCACCAATCACGCAGGCAGTCGGGGCATCATCCGTGCCAGTGCCCGTCGTGGAGCAGGTTCCCCCACCAGGCAGCGCTGTCGCCGTATAGCTGGTGATCGGCGCACCGCCATTGGTCGCGGGGGGCGCCCACGAGACAGTCACCGAAGAGTCGCCCGGCACGAGCGAGGTGACCGTAGGGGCCGTGGGCACCGCGGGAGTCGAGGCGCTGGCAGGGATCGCGGTAAGCACGAGGCCCAAAGTCGACAGAATGCTCGCGACATACACCAGGTGTCGGATCGGTTGCGGCCGCATCGCGCGCCAAGAACTTCGGCCCAGCGGCTCCGCGCCCCCTGAGAAGTGAGTCCGGAAAAGACCGACTGAGCTGAAGCGCATGCGCGATCCCCTTTGGCACTGTGGAGCGAATCCCCATCAGCGATCCAGGCTAGGTGCCCTGGTTTCGCCGGGGTGCCAGCTCCCCGGAACCCACCCAAGTCCTGCCCAAACGGACTAGTTCACATTTGCATCCACAAGTCGGACATGAGGCTTTCTTCACGCCAAGGCGGCTTGAGCCGGGCGCGGTGGTTCTTGAGATCACGATGCTCCCGCCCCCCGGGAAGGTGTTCCAGCCACGGCCCGTTGACGCGGTTGTTCGCCGATGAGGCGCGTTGGTGGCGGACTGCTGGGCCGTCCCTGGACTCGGTCGGTATCAGTGCCGCCGCATTTCCTGGCGCAGACGAACGCCACCGCAACCGCGCCTTGGCGGCCGCGACGCGCTCGGTCCATCGAACGGCGCACCCAAGGGTGCACCTACGACCAGATCGCGGCAGCGCTTGGCTACGCCAATCGCGGAACCGTCTATCGCATCGTCAGGGACGCCCTCATAGAACGCCAGGACGAGGCAGTCGACAGTCTCCGGTTCCTAGAGAGCCAACGTCTCGACGCGCTCCAGGCAGCTCTTTTGGGACAAGGCGATGTCCGGGGACGTGAAGGCCGCTCAGTCTCCTTGGCATCATTGTGGCCCGGGTCCATCTGCTGGGCCTGCAGGGAGCCCTCATCGGCGACCAGTCCTCGATACCGCGGACCGTGGTCGTGCCCCCGAGCGCGTAGCGCCGCTGCACGCCTTGTCTCTAGCTTTCGATGCGCCCGGCGGGCACCCGCACGCGGCCCCCTCCGGCCTAGGCGCGGATTTGACCGCTACCCGGATGGCGGCCTCTGTGGCCACCGAGGTCGTGTGGTCCGTAGCCACACGCGGTGCACTCGTCGCCCGTTGAGGGTGATGGTCGCGCCGCGACCAGCCTCCCACGTATGCCAGCCCGCCTGGGCGAAGCGCTCGAGGGCGTCGTCGACATCGGCGGCCGGGTCGAGTTCGAACGTGCTGTACCGCATCCCCGGAGCCTAGGTCGGTGGAATGACAGCGGGTTTCCCCGGTGGCCCTCGACACCGGGGAGGGCTTGGGGACTGGCACCAAGCGGGTAACCAACATGTAACCAGGCACGCCTGAAAGGCATGCCGATCTAGGGCCGACGGGTGCTCGGCAATCCCAGCGGCCCTGGCGGAACCGAGGCCAGGGTCGGCTGGGTTGGCATGCCGAGCAGTACTGCGGAGCGCAGGAAGTCGTCTCTGGTGACGGCCTCGGTGCTCAGTCCGATGTACTCCTCGGTCGTCTCCAGAGTGCGGTGGTGCAGCAGCGCTTGGACGACTCGCAGCGCACCGTCGTAGCGGCGGGTCTCGACGAGGGCGTCGAAGATCTGCCTGGCTGCGGATCGACGAAGAGTGTGCAGGCCTTGGCCGCGGTCGGGCAGCCCCAGCCTGCGCAGCCCCTCCTTGACGATCAGGCTGGGCTTCGCGGCCGGTCGGCCCGGGTTCAGGGCCCGATCCGTGGCGGTCGGGCGGGCCAGGCCCTCAACGACGCTCAGCCGGGACCCGTACCTGCCCCGGAGACGTGAAGGGACGAGGTAGTCCGAGGGCAGCAGTCCGCGGCCGTGGTCGCGTCGAACGCTGCGCTCATACTCCGGTAGCCACCGCGCGAGCTCGGAGCGCAGCTCTGGCGACAGAGGTAGGACGTCCTCGGTATCGGACTTCCATACATGGAAGAAGACGGTCCCGGCGTCCATATTCAGGTCGCCCAATCGGATGCTTCGTAGTTCGCTTTGGCGCATGGCGGTGAAGAACCCGACCGCGATGAGCGCTCGGTCACGTGGGGTTGCTGCGTCCTCGAGCAAGGCGCGGACCTGTTGCTGGTCCAGCTGGAGCCTGATTCGGTGCGGGCGCCGCATGCGACGAAGGGTCTTGCCGTAGTCGCGGTCGATGAGGTCGTTGAGGTACATCCAGGTGAGGAAGGGCCGCACCCTGGCTAGGTAGGCGTTGAACCCGCCCGCGCCGATGGGTTCGCGCAATCGGCCCTTGGAGTCCACGTGGGGGCCGCGCAGGTGCGCGAACCAGCGGTCGAGGTGAATGGGGCGCAGTTCGTCGGCGTATAGGTCGCCCATGTGTGCCATCAGCGCGAGGTTCGTGGTCCGGTACGCGTGCACCGTTCGTCGAGCGTGCTGTGCCTCGCAGTGGACAAGGAACTGCCCCAGCGCCTCCGAGAGGCGGACGCGTTCACAACCAAGACCAGACGCCTGCACACGAGAGGGTTCCACCTCACCGACGGTAACCCCGGTCTCCCTACCCGGGAAGAAACCTACGGGTTGGGCGTCACACCGGCAACGACCATGGCCTTGCGACCGTTCAGGAGCGTGACGCACTCATAGTCGTGTATGAAGGTCTGGACCCAGACAGGGTCCCTGCAAGTGGGAGGTCGCGGATGGCTCGAGACGTCTGCCCCAACTGTTCCTCGGGAGAGGTTCTCCACTTCGTCTTTGGCATGCGGATCCCCGATGACACGGCAGTCGCGGAACCGTGGGAGGTCGACCTCGGCTGCGCCCTGCCCCCCGATCATCGTGACCGTGAGTGCCTCGAATGCGGGCATAGGTGGGATCTCCCGGCCCCTCAGTTACTTCCCATGGACCGGGGCACGCCGCCTGCCGAGGGCGCCGACTGGCCGGGCGATGAGCCCACGAGAATCCGGCGCCGACCGTCAATAATCCGACGACCTGATGGAGACGACCATTGAGTAGCGGCCACCTCGTTGGGGCTTACGGCATGTTCTGGTTGCGCGAAGAGGTGCAATGGGATGCCCACGCATGGCAATTGCTAGGGCGGCGCGGGGTCAGGCGTCCAAAGCTGGAGGCATGCGACTTCCGCCGCGCCAAGGGCTTCTACATCCTTTTCGACGGCCACGGCCCCACCTATGTGGGCTTGGCCGATAGCTCCCAGGGCCTTGGCACCCGGCTCCGACGGCACCATAAAGATCGAGACAACTGGAGCCGCTTCTGCTGGTTCGCCTTTGACGACGTCGAGCGCGGTCGCCTGGATGGGTGGTCACATGTCGTCAAACGGGATGCGCTCGGGAAGACAACCACGTCGGACGTGATCCGGGAGTGCGAGGCCTTGCTCATCACGGTGTTGGGCACTCATAGGACCGTCGGCCCTTCGCAGCGCTATGGTCAAAACCGGATGGAATTCCAGGCCGCAGGCGAGCCCTGGGAGCAACTACGGCAGGCGGACTTCGCCCCCGGAGAGATCGCACGGAACGTGGAGCGCTCGCCCTTTACCGACCAGACACTTTTCAACGCGGATTGGGGCTGAGGCAAGGAGGCTCTGGCGAGAACGCCCCGTGGGGTCGGGCACTACGCCCCTGCGCCACTAGGTTCAGTCGAGTCAGCCCGGCGGCGGTGCCCTGTGCGGGGACTTTCCTGGGCTGGTGGACGCCTTGAAGGCGTCCACCAGCCCAGGCCGTCACAGGAGCGCTATGATCGGGACGGCCTACCTTCGTACTTGCGCCAATAGGTCCGCACGGCCACCGATGGCGTACAGGGCGAGTTCGACGTCACGCCGCTTCCAGGACCTCTGGGCGTCTCGATCGAGTTCGTCTTCGATCATGTGGTCTAGCTCTTCGAGGTAGCGCCCGTAGAAGCCTGCGGTGAACTTGGGGCGCCGGCCCATCGCTTCAAGGGTGGAGCTCACGCGCTGGTCCCATACGGCCATTCGGTCTGGCGCGCAGGCGACCAGGACCGCCGATGCCAAAGCGCCGGTTCCGCCAAGCCCCGGCAGCTTCCTCAACTCGCGAAAAGCAGCCAGGCCCGCCTCCGCAGCGGGTAACTGGGCGTTGTTGGCCAGGGCCCATGCATTTCCGGTGACCGCCTGCACTTCGGCGTCAGGGGTCATCCCCAGCGTCCCGGCCCAGCGCGCGCTCGCGGTGATGCGCTTCCACATCACCAGGGAGCCGATGTCGGCTTTGCAGAGCGACTGGGCTGCGGCTGCACGTGTCGCCACTACCCGAAGCGTCTCGTCGTACACGTCGCCCGGATCGGCGCTCCTATGCGAATGGAGGGCCTGTGTCAGGACGCCGCCGATGGGTGTCGTCATTGAAATTCTCCTCCGGAAAGGTGCCCCGCTGGCTCCGAGCGCACCGTGATGGCGCAAGCACGTAGTGAGTATGCCGGTGGGGGTCTTGTCAGTGGGGAATGGCAAGGTGCCAGCGTGCCCAGACTTCCGACGACGCTGCACCGCGACGGCCCAATGATTGCCGGTGGCCTGGGATACACGTTAGCGGAGCTGGCTGCGCTTTCGGCCCAGCCGACCTCCCCGACCGGGCTGAAGCCCCTTGACGCGCTGACGCGAGGCGGCCTCACGCCCGGTGCCATCTGGACCGTGGCCGGCCCGCCCGGCATCGGCGTGACCTCTCTGCTCACTCAGATGGCCGCCCATCTGGTTCAGACCGCGCGGGTCGGGATGGCCAACGACCATATGGCCACCCACATCCTGCGGGACCGTCTCCTGATGGCCGCGTCGAGCGCCGGGACCGATCGCACCGCCGTGGACCGCATCGAGATCGCCTCCTGGATCCCGATCCCTGACTTCCGATCCGATGACCCCAGCTGGTTCGGTGCTGATTACGACGTACTCATCATCGACTGCCTCGACGAGATGCTCCGGCCGCGTGCATGGCCCAGGGGTCCGGTGGCAGTCCTGACGGGGCGCTGGCTGCGCGAGATGGCCCGTCGTAGCAACACCGCCCTGATCCTGACAGCCCGTGGGGATCGGCCGCCCGACGATGGCCGCTGGTCGTTCGAGGGAGCCTGGCAATCGCACTGGGCACGTCCCGTTTTCGACGACATCGCCGACGTGCAGCTCTCGCTCTGGGAGAGCGGGGAGAGCCGCGTGGGGCTTCACGCCACGGCACGCGGCTACGGGCACATAGAAGGATCCCTTCGACCGTGGATGGACGGGCACCTGATCCTCCACCCTGACTGACCTCGCGCTCACCCCAGGCGCAGGCAGACTGATCAGCGATTGTCGGACCATGGTGCGACGATGGCGCGGTCGCGAAGGATCGGAGTGATTGACTCAAGATCACTAGGAGAAGCTGTGAACATCTTCAACGCCCCCGCCTTCCGCGGGGGCGCACCGGGGCGCTCGCAGCAGCAGCAGTCGACTTGGCCCGAGGGCTTTCGTAGACCTAAGTCCGAAAGCGACTGGGTCGCCCAGTTCATTTGGGCGGCGCTGGGCGTCGTGGGCTGCATCGGCTTCGCCGCGAGCGGGCTCGGCTTCTACGCCGTGGGCTGCCTGGTGGTCGCCATCGCCTCCTGCGTCTGGGTCGAGTTCCAGGCACGTTGCGAGGACAGAGCCCTGGTCTGGACTGCCTTCGGTGCCATCATGATCCTCAGCGTCCTCGGGGCGATGCGCAACCGCCGCAACAGCAGCCCCCGCCCCTAGCAGGAAGCGACACCCCACATGGTCATCGAGGCCTACTTTCGAACGGCCATGGACGCGCTTCGCCATCAGTGCGCTGCGCCGGATCGGTGCCGAGCCTCAGACCCGATCCCGGTGCGCCCCAACGATGGTCGTCCGTTCCGGGTGGACATCGACCTGGAGGCGGGCTCGTTGAGCGAGCGACACTCCAAGCCGGTTCTGGTCAGCCCTCGCGGAGTGTGGCAATTGCAAGATGTCGTGGCCCAGGTCCCTCTTGGCCCTGTCGTGTTCTTGCTGTTGGACGCTGCGTTCGGCGCGGCTGCGAGCGCCGCGGGTAGGGGCTTGGGCCGGGGATGAGTCGTCACCTGCTGGTCCGCGCGGCCCTCGGAGGCGCTGCGGCCGCAGGCGCTGTCCTGGAGGCACCTGGTCGAACCGCATGGCAGGCCGGTCAGCCTTGTCGGACCGTGCTGCCATCATGGCGCGGACGAGCGGGGTCAGGATGATTGAGCTGAGGTGGGCCTTCGGCCACGAGGATTCGATCGACTCGGTCGTTGCGATGGGTGAGGAAGAGGCGGCAGGAGCCAAGGGCGCACTGAGCGCCATCCTGGGCGCAGTGGTCGAGACGAGAATGGGCAGTTCTACTGGCGAAGACCAACTGAAGGCGCTCCTGCTGGGCGGCGACTACCGGGAGCTCCTGGCGGGCTTCGATGGTGTCGCCGGCCGTAGCGGCGACGAATGGTTCCGGTTCCTCAGCGTGGCAACCGTCCACGGTGGAGTCATCACGCGGGCCATCGGCCCGGATCCCGCAGGCGTCTCCAGTGTTTGACCGGATCCGTGCGCTAGTGACGGGGCGCGTTGCCGGCCACCACGGACGGAGCAGCTGCCACGCCGGGTCGTTTGGCGACTGTGGACCGACCGCTACCGGGGGACGGGAACGATCCAAATGCCATGCGGTTGCACCCGCCGCCGGATCACGCGGCGCATGACCAGCCTCAACGGTGCCTGCGCGAGGCACTTCCATGTCGAGTGACTGACTTCCGCTCTGAACGCATCACTGTCTCACCGACACGGCGATGACTGCCGCACGCTGCCGCTAACCCGACACGAGGTCGCCGAGCCGCAACGAGAAGTCGCGTAGCCGCCGAGCAAGGTCGGCCGCCTCGCGGTGAGTTCCTCCGCCGCCTCGATCTCCGGCATGTCCGTCGTCCAGCGTTCGTCGCTCATGAGCTGATGTGCCTGTGCTGCCAACTGCGCCAGGTCAGAGAGCTCGGGGCGACATCGAGGGTCTTTGTCGGTGGAGGGCCGTAGTCTTAATGGCGGGTCAAGAGTCCAGCCCGCACGCCTTCGGACGTGGGTTGGCGGCAACCGCGTCACCCGACACGGTGCCCTCCGAAGAAGACCTGGACCGTCGTCACCGGGCGCGGCCAAGTGGGGCTTCAGTGGCTCGTGCCGCTGTCGTGTCCTGGAATGGGGAGAAGACCATGTCGTCAATGATCACCGCTCCGGACGAGGGAGCCAGCGACCGTTCAAACGCCTGTTCGGGCAGTCCTTGCCAGAGCTACGCGGCGGGCCACAACGTCCATTGGATCCAGGCGGGAATCGCGGGACGCGCCCCATGGGGGTGGCGCGACGGGATCATCACCGCCGTGGGGAACTGGTCTGCGACCGTCGCGTACCTTGACGACTCCGTGCGCCCGGGTCTGTGGCACCACGCGCCCCTTACTTCGTTCGTTGTCCTGGGGGCGCCGGTGCGGGTGCATGAAGAGTTCCGGCTTCTCGCAAGCGACGCCGCATGGATTTGCGTGGATATTGACGGAGGCGCGGGGCCGGTCCCCGAACCCCAGTTCCGGCTCTTGTGGCAGGGTGAGTCGGTGCTCGCCATCGTCAACATGCGCACCGGCTCGGCCCACCCGATCGACCAGCGATGAGGCCCCTGGCACCCCCTTCTGTCCGGATCGTCGCGGGCCTGGCAAAGCCGGACGCGCCGTGAGTCCCGAGGTCGGAAACCGCCCACTCATCCTGCTCCTCGACGACACCCGCGACTTCAAGGACGGACGCGCCAACTACGTTGCCCGCACCTCTGCCGACGCAATCGCACTCTTGGACAGCCTTTCAGGCCAACTCCTCGACGAGCTCTGGCTCGACTACGACCTGACCGGTGATGACACCGCCCAGCCAGTGGTCCAGCACCTCGTCAACCTCGCCGCGATAGGCAACCGGCAACCGGTCGGGGTGGTCTGGGTGCACAGCTCCAACATCCGCCACGGGCACCGAATCACCGCCGAGCTCGTCGCCGCCGGCTACCCGGCCCGACGCAGCTACGCGGCCAACCTTTTCATCCGCGCGGGCAGCGCGGGCCACTCAGAAGCGACCCGCTGATGAGTCGAGCGCCGCGGCACGTCCGTGCCGAACCAGGCGACGAGCGGCAGCGAGTCGCCCTAGCCAGAGCGTGTGGCAGTTGCCGACCTCCCTGCCTGCATCTTCGAGTTCGCTTGAGTCGCCGGGCGCTGACCGAGCGCTCGGTGCGGCACCCGTCATAGCCAACGGCCACGTCGGGGCCCGGTCGAAGGGCAGCAGTCCGCTTGGGCCACCATCATCCCCACCGCCCGGCGCCTGACGTGATCCGTCGAGTCAATTTAGTAACCGCAAAGCGCGCGCTAGTCTGATCGCTCGTTCATCAGGCGCCCGGGAGGAAAAAGACTTTGCACAGCTACCAAGTGATCGACTTCCACCAGTTTAGCGACGACGCCAGCGACGACGACCGCTTGCTGATGTTCGCAGCGCCTGCGAAGGAGTTGGATGGCTGGGTGGGTATCCCCCGCAAGGGTTGGCGTGTTCGCATGCTTTACCAGCGATGGATCGCCGAGTCCAGGAAGCAAGAGGTCACCGCCTTCTGGGAACAAGCGTCGACACCTCGCACCGATCAGCCCAAGAAGTACTTGGTCGGACCAACGGCCATCACCGTCGCACTGTTCGGTGAGCCCCAGGTCGAGGGTGGTCAGATCTCACTCCAGTATGAACGACCGTTCCATTCTTCGGACGACCTAGACACTCAGTTGTCGAAGTGCGCGGCCGTTGTCGTTGATCGCATGAGCGGCAGGCTAGACGAAGCCGAACTGGAGGCATTCGCCGCATTCCTAGCGAATCCCGAAGCCGACTTTGGCCACAACTATGTCTTGGAAAGTCTCTGTCAGATTGGCTGGCTCGCTAACGATCCGGCAGCCTTCTTAGCGGCAAACCTGGATCTCGGCGAGGACGAAAAAGTCGACTTGCTGCAGTCGCTCGAACAGTTGTGTCGCCCCGGACTCGTTGTAGATGGACAACACCGCCTATACGGTGCGGCGCATGCAACTAACGAAGTCATTCTGCCCGTGGTCGCCATCCCCAACAGCCCATGGATGGAGCAGATCTATCAATTTGTAATCATCAACGAGAAAGCCCAAAAGGTCGACTCGTCGCTCCTGACAGATATCTTCGGCAGTTCACTCACTCCGGGCGAGCAGGCCGCCATTCGCGGGCAACTCGACCGAACCGGCGCCCGCGTAGAAGAACGAATCGCTGCGGTGATCGCTGCGCGAGACACCGCTTCACCTTTTTATGGATTGGTCAGGGTCCGCCTTGAGGGGATGGAATCCGCGGGTGGCTATATTCCCGACGCGACTATCCGCCAGTTGATCGAGGGCGGAAGGGGGGGCCGGGCCTGGCGGAGCGATGACGAATTTTACGACAAGTTCGTGCGACCCACATTCGCTGACCGCGTCGCATGGGACTCCTGGACGGACGGTCACTGGAGGCAGTACTGGTTCGCATTCTGGGACGAGGTGCGGCGCCACTACAACGCGAAGTCCCGCAGCGGCCCGCTCTGGCATGCAGAACAGACCAACCTCACGAAAGCTGTCACGCTGCGCCTCTTCCAAAGGCTGTTTATTGAAGAGGCGCTTCGCCGAGTCGACGACGTCTACCGCATGCGCCCTGGTCTTGTGCGCGCGCTGGGTGAGCAACTCGCCGATGACGAGTTGGCACGCCAGGCAGGAGAGGTAGTGCTCCCTGCTGACCTGGACGATTTCCGACAAATGGTCCGTGAGTGGTTCCTGGAAACAGGGGTTCCCGTGCGACTTTTCGAGAACGCATGGGTATCCAGCCTTGACGACTCAACTGGACAGGATTATCTCTACAGCGAACTGCGCGAGGCCTTCCAGAAGGTTCAAGACGGCGAGAGATACACGGCACGCAACAAGAACGTGTTCGAAGTCACAGACAGTTAGTCATGGCCGAGTCGCTGCTCCACTTGAATGACTGGCTGTCACTGGCAGAATCGACACTTTCCGAGGAACAATTTCGAACGATCTCAACCGGGATTGGACAGATCCTAAATCGAATTCTCGAGGCACGGATCCTGACTGCGGATGAGTTTGCCGATATTCGACGAGCTCCAGGCATGTTCGGCGTGCAAGAGGTTGAAGATCGTCTGCGGTCTTATGTCCAAGATCTTGGAATCTCGGCAGCGTTTCCAGACCGAGAGATCGCGACCTTGAGAGTTCAACTTCACGAGGGGTACGGGACTGCTGCACGCACTGCGCCGCTGACTGAGGCGTCAGAACGCGGAGTGCTTCGCTCATATCGAAGGAGCATTGGAGATTCCCTGCGTTGTCAGACCTGCGGATTCCACTTTACCCGACACGATCTATCCCCGACCCAACTCCAGACTTGTTGGGATCTGGAATTGCATTTGGCGGAGTCCCTCCATCCGTTGAGAACGAATGACCCCGTGAAGTCGACGTCACGTCGATCCACCCGTTTGGAGGTCGACCATGTGATCCCAAGGCATGGGTGGGGCGTAACTCGAAGCTCCAATCTTCAAATCCTGTGCGGCCTCTGCAATCAGGGTAAGTCGTACTTCAGGAGAGACCTTGAGTCGCTCTCGGTGATGGCGGCTGCGGGTTTCAGTCGCGACCGTGCATTAGTCTTCTCGATCTTCTATTCTGCCGTCGCGGTCGGCGGGCGCAGATGCTCGAGGTGTGACTGCGGAGTTGACGCCACCGAGTTGACCCTGACCTTTCCGGACAGAGCGATTTGGCGGGTGCCATGGACGGCCGTACCGACCTGTTACGAGTGCATCGCGAGCGAGCTGACCGCATAGACCCCCGCTTTAGGTATGGCGGCATCGCACCGGGCTTGGCATCGCCGGTCTCTGATCTCAGTCACCAATGCCAAGCAACCGAGGCGACTGCGTCGTGACTGTGGATGCTCTCGAAGTTGCGCACGCTCAACGAATGGGCGACACGGCGCTCGCGGCATGCTTGAGAGAGGTCACGCGCCATGTCCTCCACGAAGGCAGGTCGGTCGTGGGCATCCATTGTGACAACACGCTCGTCCGGCCGCTTGATCAGCGGGAACACCGGGCTTGAACCAACGGCACGGATCATGGCGAACGCGGTGGCGACGTCCAAGGGGTAGACGTCCTCGTCCTGCCCGATGGTCTTTAGACGCACCCGACTGCGCTGGTTGTGGGCGCCATAGTCGCTGATGGCTTTGCTACAGGGGCAGAGGCTCGTGACATCCGTACCTACGGTGACGGCGAGTTCGGCGGCGCCGGCGGTCAACCGCGCCTCAAACTCCACGTCGCAGACCTGCCACGCTTCCTTCCCCGACGCCGGAGCCTGGACCAAGAACGCCATCGGCAGCGCGATGTCGACCTGGACCCTGTCGACGTCGAGACGGTCGGCTGCGACCTTGAGAGCCTGGGGAAGCCGTTCGGGTTCCAAATCCTGGAGTTCGTCATGGACGATCTCAACCATCCGGCTCATGTGTGTGCCGCGGCGCTCCGCCGGCAGTGTCACGGTCACGTCGAAAGTGGCAATTCCAGCGTGCTTGCTCGAGCCGTCGTTGAAGCGGACCGGATATTGCACCCCGGCGATGCCGACGCGATCGAGCTCGATTCCGCGCTCGTCCACCTGATCCTGAATGTCCGGCAGCGCCACCTGACTACTCCCCGCGGTAGATGCAGCCAGAGGTGCAGGTTTCGCGAACCCGTACCTCCGTGAGGTTTGGAAGTTCCACGCTCAGACGATCCCAGATCCACTTGGCCAGCACCTCGCTGGTCGGGTTCTCGAGGCCCACGACCTCATTGAGGAAGTGGTGGTCGAGTTGGTCCTCGAGGGGCTTAAAGGCAACCTTCAGATCGCCGAAGTCCTGAACCCAGCCGGTACCGTCCCCCACTGGCCCGGACACGTGGACCTCGACGCGATACGAGTGTCCGTGAAGTCGGGCGCACTTGTGACCCTCAGGCACATTTGGCAGCCGGTGAGCCGCCTCAAAGGTGAACTCCCGGTAGATCTCGGCGGTGTGGGTCACGGAATTCCTAGGTGTTTGTGCGTCTGCAGACTCAGATGCCAGAGCGGATGATCAAGACAGAACTTCACTGCCAGCTCGGTGTTCGTGGCCGCGTCCGGGCCGTCCATCGGCTGCACGCGGAAGCTCTCGAAGTCCAGGTGTTCGAACGTCGTCGGGTCAACACCACCCTGGGGGACGACGAACTTGAGTTCGTGTCCCTTGTGGACGATGAGGTCGGAACCAATCTTGGGACTGACACAGAGCCAGTCGATACCCGGGGGCGGTGCCACTGTCCCGTTCGTCTCGACGGCAACGTAGAAGTCGCGTTCATGGAGGGCCGCGATGGCGGCCGCGTCCAACTGCAAAAGGGGCTCGCCGCCCGTACACACGACCATCGGGCGCCCGCCGCCGTTCACCGGCCACTTCGCGGCGATGGCCTCGGCCAGCGCATTTGCATCAGCGAACTTGCCGCCGCCCTCACCATCAGTGCCAACGAAGTCGGTGTCGCAGAACTTGCAGATCGCTCGTTCACGGTCGGCCTCCCGGCCGGTCCAGAGGTTGCAGGAACTGAACCGACAAAAAACCGCCGGCCGCCCGGCGTGCGTGCCCTCGCCCTGGAGCGTGTAGAAGATCTCCTTGACCTTGTAAGTCACGCCGGCGCGCCCTGGTACTCGAGGGGATCGCTAAGGCCCGCCTCCGCGAAACCCTTGAGGCGGAGCAGGCAGGAGTCGCAGTGGCCGCACGGGCGGCCGCGGTCGTCCGGGTCGTAGCACGAGGAGGTCAGCGAGTAGTCAACTCCGAGCCGCACACCAATCTCGACGGTCTGGGCCTTGGTGCAGTCAATCAACGGGGCGTGGATCTTCAGTTCGTTGCCCTCCACCCCAGCACGGGTCGCGAGGTTCGCCATCCGCTCGTAGGCCGCGATGAACTCGGGGCGGCAGTCGGGGTACCCGGAGTAGTCCAGGGCGTTGACGCCGATGAAGATGTCAGTAGCTCCCACGACCTCGGCGTAGGCCAGCGCGAACGAGAGGAACACGGTGTTGCGAGCCGGCACATAAGTGATCGGGATCTCGTCGTCGCCAATCTCATCTGCCGAGTCGTGTTTCGGCACCTCGACGTCCGCGGTCAAAGCGGACCCGCCAAACACACGCAGGTCTATGTCGCACACCACGTGTCGCTCGACCCCTGCGGCCTCAGCGACGCGCTGCGCTGCGGCTAGCTCGATCGCGTGGCGCTGGCCATAACGGAAGCTCAGGGCGTACGGCTCGAAACCCTGGTCCTTCGCGATCGCGAGCACAGTGGTCGAGTCCAGGCCCCCGCTCAGCAGGACGATGGCCTTCCGCGTCATGTCCAACACCCTCTTCCCTCGGTCGATCTGGCCGGTCGCCCTCACACCGTCGAAACTACACGATAGAGTAGCTCGAACAAACACGTAGTTTCGGAGCTTATGAGGCCATGTCGCGAGAGAAACTGACGATCATCGTCACGTGCACTGACAGGAAGTCGGCGACCCCACCTTCCGAATTGATGGTCCGCAATCTTCCCACGGGACAGGTTCAGGTTCGAGCCCGGGTGTGGCAGGAGGCGCTCGCGCGAGCAACGCTGCGACGCCCCCTCATCGACCTGTACGGCGGCGAGACGTGGAGTCAGGTGCGTGCCCTTTGGCTCGTGGCCACGAGTCTTGGCTACGAGCCGATTATGTTCGTGGCCTCGGCAGGTCTCGGACTTCAGCATGTTTCGACTCCTGCTCCCGCATACGCCGCAACGTTCAGCACCGGCCATGCTGACTCGGTCGCTGCATCTGTTCCCGAGGCTCAAGCTTGGTGGGGGGCACTCCCCCAAGCTGAGATCGCTGCCGGTGGGCGAGCGATCTGGGTCTTGTCCGAGACTTACTCACGGGCCGTCAGTCAACGGTTGCTTAGGGAGACGGCGCCAATTGACCTACTGGTGTTCGGCGGGTCTAAAGAGGTTTGCGACAGCGTGCGCATCCCCTCCGACCGGGCCTTGCGGCGGGCGCTCGGGGGCACAGTCGCCAGCCTCAACGTTCGCTCCGCCATGCAGTGGCTCAGTCTGTCGGACGGCGAGGATCCATTCACCATCGCCGCGCGGGGTAGGTGGCGCGATTGGTCGCACGAGAAGCGGTATCGCGAGGTCTTCGATCGCAAGCCCATGTCTGACTCCGCAGTTCTTGAATTCGTCGGGGAACTCCGCGCTCATCATCCCAGCATCTCCAAGACGGGCGCGCTCAAGGTGCTTCGCGAGGCCGGCATGGCGTGCGAACAACGACGATTTTCGAATCTCTTTCAACAGGCAGTAGCCCGATGACGGATCCACAATGGCTGGTACGCCGCGCGCTCAAGGTTCTTCAGAGCGAGGACACCCCGCTCTATCTCTTCACCTTGGCAGCTGAGGAAGTCGACCTGGTCGCGGACGTTGCGCGGATCGGTCGGGACGAGGCAGGCAAGCTCATCGGATACCAGCGTCCGGAGAAGCAGAAGCACGTGAAGCAGATCCTTGAGTACCTGGACTCGGAGGATCCGATCTTTCCTAACGGACTGATCCTCGCCCTGCCGCCTGAGGTCAAGTTCAGGTCGAGCCGTGGCCCGACCACGACCGATGGACTTGCGATCTCCGGAACGCTGGAGATTCCGCTTGCTCCGGAGGGCGATGGCCCACGGCCGGCGTGGATCGTCGATGGCCAGCAGCGAAGCCTCGCTCTGTCGCGCACCAAGAACCGCCGGTTACCAGTGCCGGTGGCGGGCTTCGTAGCGCCTTCGCTTGAGCTGCAGCGGGAGCAGTTCCTTCGGGTGAACACCGTGCAGCCGCTACCGACTGGGCTTGTCACGGAACTGCTCCCCGAGATCTCGCAGGTTCCTTCCGCCCGAATGGCTACGAGGCAGTTGCCGTCCGCTCTGGTCGACATGCTCAACCGCGATGTGGGATCGCCCTTCCACGGGCTGATCCGCCGCGCCTCAACTCCAGTTGACGATAAGAAGGCCGCTGTCGTCACGGACAACAGCCTCGTCGAGGCCATCCGAGAGTCCGTCGAGTCACCCTCGGGGGTCCTGTTTCCCTACCGCAACATCGCGAGTGGAACCACGGACACCGAAGGTATCCGACGCGTCCTGCTCGCCTACTGGGGTGCAGTGCACGACACCTTTCCCGAGGCGTGGGGCGCGAGTCCGACGGCGAGCCGTTTGATGCACGGCGTCGGAATCCGAGCCATGGGCCGACTGATGGATCGCGTAATGACCCACGTACGAGACGACGACCCACGGGCACGCCAGCACGCCGCAGCAGAGTTGGCTCTTATCGCTCCCGCGTGCCGCTGGACTGACGGTACGTGGGAAGACCTCGGCGTGCCGTGGAACGACCTGCAGAACACGCCACGTCACATCAGCGCGCTGTCTAACTACCTTGTGCGTACGTACCTCGCTAAGCGAACGGGGCGCAAGTGAAGTTCTATTTCCCCGACAGCCAGGACCTCGTGAGTCCGGCCTACGACTTTGTCCGAGACGAGTACCAGGCCCACCGGGTTCGCCAGCGGGACGACCGGTACGCGCACGAAGTGCTGGCCGAGGCGCCTTACCACGGGATCCTCGTAAGCAAGTCGATCGTGGACGGATCTATCAAGGGGGCAGGCAAGTACTCGACTGCCCAACGGGCCCGTCTTTACCGAATGGGCGTACACAAGTTCTTCCGACTTCCCCCCGGCGTCGAGGCCCTCGGTGACAACGGCGCGTTCAACTACGTGGACGAAGCGGTTCCTCCGGTCACGCCGGCCGAGACGCTCGACTTCTACGAGGAGTGCGGCTTCGATGCGGGCGTTAGCACTGATCACGTGGTCTTCGGCTTCACCGAGAACCACGAGAGCGACGGCGTCGACCCGGAGTGGGAGTCACGCCGGCGGCTCACCCTCGGGCTAGCGGCGGACTTCATGTCCCTGAGTCGCGGGCGCAATAGCACTGTCGAGCCTGTCGGCGCTGCCCAAGGCTGGAGCCCCGAGACGTACGCAGACAGCGTTCGCGCTCTCCAAGAGCTCGGCTACCAGCGCATCGCTCTCGGCGGCATGGTACCTCTCAAGACGAGTCAGATTCTTGCGAGCCTTGAGAGAATTTCGGAGGTCCTCAAGAGCGACACGCAACTGCATCTGCTTGGGATCACTCGTGTGGAATCGATGGACGACTTCGCGGACCTGGGCGTTACGAGTTTCGATAGCACGTCGGCCTTCCGACAAGCATTCATGGACGATCGCAAGAACTTCCACACGGCCGAGCGCGCGTACGTCGCCCTCCGAGTCCCGCAGGTCGATGGCAACCCAACGCTGAAGCGCGCGATCCTCGCCGGAAACGTAAGCCAAAAAGACGCCATTACGGCCGAACGCGAGACGCTCAAAGCGCTGCGCACCTACGACAGTTCCGCCACATCTAGACAAGCTTGTATCGATCGTCTCAGCGAGTACGAAGTCATCTGTCAATCTAAGAAGTCGTACCTCGCTGCCTACGAGGAGACCCTCGCTGCAGCGCCCTGGACACGCTGCGAGTGCAAGATCTGTCGCGACCACGGGATCGAGATCGCAATCTTCCGCGGAACTGAGCGCAACAAGCGCCGCGGATTTCACAACATGTCAGTCCTCGCCACCAAGATGTCGAAACTCAAGTCCCACAGGAGTACAGATGGCTGATCGCTACGAGTTGCGACTGCCCGCCCTTCGGATCCGGCAGGGTGCGCAGTTCATCTACACATTCGGGGTGGACGGCAAGCGCATCCATGAATTCGCAACCGTCAGTCGGGTGCACCGAGAAGACGTCACCCTTCAGGGCTATCAGCGTCCCGAGGTTCTGAGCCACATCAGGGCGATCCGCCGGTACCTGGAGTCCGACGGGGCGATGTTGCCAAATGCGGTTGTCGTCGCGTTCGACGAGCGGGTCTCGTTCGTGGCCAACAAGACCTCCAGTTCAGTGGACTACGTGTCAGCGGGGGATCTCGTGATCCCGATCGATGAGTCACTTCCAGAAGACCAGAAACCGGCGTGGCTCGTGGACGGTCAGCAGCGAAGCGCAGCGATCCGCGATGCGGACCTTGCCGAGTTCGCAGTTGCGGCTGTCGGCTTCATTGCCCACGGCGAAGCGGAACAGCGCAGCCAGTTCATCCTCGTGAACAACACCAAGCCATTGCCCAAGGGCCTGATCCACGAACTACTCCCCGCCACTCGGGGACATCTCCCCACGGCATACGCCCGGAAGCAACTCCCGGCAGAGGTGTTGGCGCGACTCAACTTCGGGAACCAGGCGGCAGGGACGCCGTTCGCCGGCCGCATCGCGACGCCGACGATGGCTGAGGGTTACATTAAGGACAACAGCGTCCTGAAGATGATTGAGAACAGCCTGTATGACGGCGCCCTCTATCAATACCGCGACCCCGAGGACGGGTCGGGGGACGTTGATCAGATGGTCCTGCACCTGAACTACTTCTGGACCGTAGTCCAATTGACTTTCCCGGAAGCATGGGGGCTCGCCCCAACCAAGTCCCGCCTTACCCATGGCGCCGGCATCCAGGCCATGGGCTACGTCATGGATGCGCTGACAGACGGCGTCCCAACTGCGGAACTCGCCGGCATGAACCTCGAATCCACGCTAAGTCGGCTCGCTGAACACTGCGCGTGGACGAGCGGCACCTGGGAGTTTGGCGTCGACCAGACCCGTCGCTGGAACGGCATTCAGAACACGCCGAATGACATCAAGATCCTGACCAGTCACCTTCTTCACGCCCTGCGCTGACCGAATTGCTGCCAGGATTCCGCCTAATCCTCACAAACCTCGCACGCGTTCACTAACCTCTGTGGGGTGAGGACGAAGCGGGGATCGGCATGACGGCTGGGGTGACGTGCCCCGTGTGCGGTTCACCGATGGTGATGCAGTTCGCCTCCCGTGGGCCCCACGCCGGGAAGGCATTCTGGGGCTGCTCGCAGTTTCCGCGCTGCCGCGGATCGCGCGACGCCGAGGGCAATGCGCCGCGGCCGCGCCACCCACGGAAGACGGCCGCAACACCGTCCCCTCTGACGATCGGACGGCGAAACAAGTCCCTGAGTCGGGGCGACCTGCTGGTGTCTTCTGATAACCGCTTCGGCCCCGGCAAACTCGTTGCCAAGGAGGGTGACAAGCTCGTCCTGGAGTATTTCGATGCGCCCGGGCCGCACCCGTCCGACCGCTACCGCGGAGCGGTCTCTCGCGGCAGCCTCTCCCGATTGCCCCTGTCCCCCGAGTTGCGCGTCTTCTGGCAGGACCTTGACGACCAATGGCGCTCTGGGCGGATCCTCGAGGTCAACGAGCACAATGACATTTACGTGCGTGGCCACGAGTGGGAAGGATTCGTTCCGGAGGAACGACTCTACGTGCGCTGGAGCAAGCCCCTGGCTGATCCGGTGGGGTTCGCCGAAGCCGGCATGCTCGAGTCGCCAATACTCGCTGAGCTGCGGCTTCCCTTCCTTCGCAGCATTCTTCAACAGCGTTCGGCGACCCACGGAATGAGTGCAGTCCTGTCGAGCTGCATCGAACTCCACAGTCACCAAGTCGAGACTGCGTGGCGGGTTCTGCAGGATCCGGTCCAGCGGTACCTCCTAGCCGATGAGGTGGGGCTCGGGAAGACCATCGAAGCGGGCATCATCATCCGCCAGATGCTCCTGGACAAGCCTCAACTGCGAGTCCAACTCATCCTGCCTCCATTCCTGCTCGAGCAGTGGAAGCGAGAGTTGACCCAGAAGTTTCGGGTGCACGACTTCACCCGGTCCCGAATCCGCTTCAGCCGTGACGATGACCCGGCGTCGTGGGAGCCATCCGACATCTTGGTCGTCGACGAAGCCCACAACCTTGCACGGATGTCGATCAGCACCGATCCGGCATTGGCAGCCCGCTTCGAACGACTCCACGAGGTGGCCCTCGCGACCCCTCGACTGCTACTGCTCTCCGCCACGCCGGCACTCCACAACGAGGGCGCGTTCCTCGCGATGCTCAAGTTGCTGGACCCCGTGGTGTATGCCGACACAACAGCAGGGCAACTGCGGTCGCGCCTCGAGGCCCGCGCAGGGTTAGGGCGCGTGTTTCTCGGCCTCCAGCCAGGCCTCCCCGGCGTTCTTCTGAACGGGCGCCTGGCGGAGATTGAGACAGAGTTTCCCGACGACAACGAACTCGCTGCGATCGTCGGACGCGCCCGGGAGGCCGTGGCCGCCCAGGATAAGGAACAGACAGCAACGCTGATCCAAGCTCTGCGCACGCACGTCGCCGAGGTCTACCGCGTACACCGCCGCATGCTTCGCACACGGCGTACGACGGCTCTTGAGGGGACCTACCGTGTGTCTGGTCGCCGATCACCGGAGCCCGTTCTTCTGGGGTCGTCGTCAGATGACGAGGTCACGGAAGTGCTCGAACGGTGGCGGGAGCAAGCCCTGGCCCAGGCAGAGGGCGACCCCGCTGCGATGACGGCGACCGGACGCGCCTTCTCCGAGGCGGTGTCCCTGACGCTTGACCCGAGCGCACTGCGGGCCTGGTCCTCGAACCGCGCAGCCGGATCGATCCCCCACGACGAGCGCTCCGCATTGCGGCGCCTTGAGGAAGACCTGAGCTTCACCGACCGCCGCCGCACGGTGAGCCGCCCCTTCGCCGACGCGCTGAGCGAACTCATGACATCAAGGGAGCGTGCGGTTGTCTTCTGTCCAACGTCGGACTTGGGCGCGGAGGTAGCCGACGAGTTGGAGGACCTTCTTGGCGCAAAGTCGGTCTTCCGTCATTTGAGCTCAGAACCTAGCGATCAGACCGAGCGTGCAGTGCGACGGTTCGAGGCTACCCGGACGGGTGCGGTCTTGGTCGCCGACTCATCAGCCGAAGAAGGGCGCAACCTTCAGTTCGCCGATGTCCTGGTGCACCTTGGCCTCCCTGAATCGGCAAATCGGCTTGAGCAACGCATCGGGCGCTGCGATCGTTGGTCGCCCGAAGGAGCGGATGAGTGGCGTTCCTACGTCGTTTCCGGAGACCGGGCCGACTCCTATATAGGGGCTTGGGCACGCATCCTCGCCGAAGGCTTCGGCATCTTTGAGAACTCGGTGGCTAGTCTGCAACAGGCCGTGGACGACGCGACCGACGAGGCGTGGGGAATTCTCCTTCAGAGGGGACTCGACGGTGTCGACGCGGCAGTGACTCGTGTGCGGGAGTTGCTAGACGCTGAGATCGAGCGGGTCCGGGAGCAGGACGCCCTCGACAGCCTGGAAACGAGCACCGATGATCGATCGGTCTACGCACGCATATCGGATGCCGAATCGGGGGCGCAGGGCTTCGCGAGGGTGAGCGATGAACTCCTCGCGGCGAACAGCGCAGCCGGCAACCTCCGGTTCGAGAGGATCGGCAATCCCATCGCTGGTCTGGGCGGCTACGAGTCGATCAGCAGGCTGCCAGGCAAGCAGGCCCAGATCCCGCTGATCCCGGCATCTCGGCTCGTTCGTGACTTTCTGCCGCTACAGGGACACCGCGGGACGTTCGTACGAGAGGTTTCCCTCGAACGAGAGGACGTTCACCTCTACCGCTACGGTGACCAGTTCATCGACGCCGTCAGCGACTTCCTGTGGCACGACGACCGCGGACGGGCGTTCGGCATGTGGCGCTGGCTGCCTGATTGGGCGCACGATGACACTCCTGTCTATCGGTTCGACTATGCCGTGGAGGCGAACCCGCTTGAGGCGGGAACCGCAAAGGATCCGCGGGGTGCTCTGGTGACCCTAAGCTCGGGCATCGACGAACTCGCACTCATCAGACGTGCCGACGGCATCTTCCCCCCAATCATCGTGAGCGTGTGGATGACGGCCGCAGCGGAAGAATTGACGTCCAGCGTGCATCTCGATGCCCTTGCTGCCCCATACGCCAAACCGAGGCCGAGTCGAATCGGAGGAGACTACGCACTTAACCGAGTCAGGATCGCGCACGCCTATGAGCTCATTCCAGCTGTCTCCTGGGGGAAGTCGTGGCGCACGGCGGAGGCAGCCGCGCAGGGACTCGTCAGGGATAGGGACGATGTCAGCATGGCCGTCGACCGCGCTAATGCCATCGCCACGCGGGATGCGACCACGCGACTGTCAAAGTTGCGCCTGCGTGCTGCGCGCAGCTCGGGATCGGAGTTGGCACTTCTCGAGGAAGAGTTGCGTCGCGAGGAAGTGATCGCACACGCCATGTCCGCTGCGATGAGCGCTCCTACGCTGCGACTCGACAGCACGGGCATAGTGGTCCTGTCCGGCCGAGCGCTAACGAGCTAGCCCATGACTGATCAGTGGAACCTCGCGACAGCCACCCTGGCCGGAACTGCAGACCCTCGCGAGAGCCTCCAGGGGCCTTACCGGCGGCTCGCCGATGCCTGGCGCTCTGACTGTCCAGGCGCGGACATCGCGAGCGACATCGCCGCCCTGGTGGGGCAAGTCCTCCGACACCGGCGGGGCGTCTCCGGACGTTCGAACCAGTTCATGATCCTTCGTCTCGATGAGCGGGGCGTTCCGGTTGAGGCCCTCCGCAGAGCGCATCTTTACGTCACAAAGTTCGGCTTGCACGAGCACCAGGTGACGCTGGGAGACGAGTGGTCCCCGGACTGGCTGCTCGGCGACCCCCGATGGATCGACGTGGCCTGCACTAGTCCTGACAACTTCAGCGGTCCCGCGGGAGTCGTGCCCACCTCGGCCCGCCCCGACATGGCAGTGCCAGTTGACCCCGCCGTAGCCGCCGTTGCAGGCGTCGACGCCTACCGCTCCCGTAGCCAGGCGAGCGCCGTCCGTGCGGCCGCTCTCGCAGAGCCGGGCGGCACGCTCCACGTGGTCCTGCCAACGGGGACAGGCAAGTCCCTGGTCGGCATCGCCCCCGGACTCCTGGCCCGAAAAGGAGTGACAGTCGTCGTAGTGCCGACAGTTGCGCTGGCCCTCGACCAGGAGCGTCAACTCCGTCATCGCTTTCCTCATCAGGGGCTCCCGAACGAATTGGCCTACTTCGGTGATCGGCCAACCGTCGAGAAGGACGCAATTAAGACACGTCTGCTCGACGGGACCCAGCGGGTTCTTTTCAGTTCACCTGAAGCGCTCGTCACCAGCCTCGCCCAGCCGCTTAGACACTTGGCTGCCCGGGGACAACTGAGCCATGTCGTGATCGACGAGGCGCACCTAGTTCGCACATGGGGATTGAGTTTTCGCCCGGAGTTCCAGCTCGTCGCCTCCCTGATCTCCGAACTGCGAGAGGTCGCCCGAGCGCAAGGGGTCACCCCACCCCGGGTCGCTCTGCTGACTGCGACGTTGTCGCAGCAGGGCCTGCTGCTGAATGACGAACTGTTCGCCGGATCCGGCACATCGCTGTTCGTTGGCTCGACCTTTCTGCGCACAGAGATCCGATATCTGTTTGCGCCGCCGGTCTCCAACGATGAACGGATCGACCGAGTCGTCGAAGCGTTGCACCACCTCCCGCGGCCGGCCATCGTCTACACGTCGAAGAAGGAATCAGCCGACGAACTCGCTGCCCGACTCGAGCAGGCAGGCTTCGGCAGGACGGCGGTCTTTCATGGTGATGTCGGGGCGGACGACAGGTTGCGCATCCTCCGAGCCTGGTCTGGCGACAACGGCCCAACGTCTGTCGACGTCGTCGTTGGGACCAGCGCGTTCGGGCTGGGCGTCGACCAAAGCGATGTCCGTACGGTCCTACATGCGTGTGTACCCGCCTCCGTCGACCGCTTCTACCAAGAAGTAGGGCGCGGTGGCCGCGATGGCCACGCCGCCCTATCGGTCTGGATGCCCAGCACCACGGATGCCCAAGAGGGGCGCAACATTGAGAACTCCACCGTCCTGGGCGACAGAAAGAGTTGGGGGCGCTGGGAGGCAATGCGAACCAGACGGGTCGCGGAGGACTTGTCCAGCCGGGAACTAGTCGTGGACACGAGCATCGTTCCTCCCTGGCTCGACTACCCGTCAGACAGCAACCAACTCTGGAACCGCAATACCCTGGTCCTGTTGCAGCGCGCCGGAGTCCTGGACATCGTCGATACGGCCCTACCGACTCTGGAGCGTTCTGCCGACGAGCCCGAGGCTGCCTGGAAGGGCCGCCTCGACGCCGCGTGGTCCGAATATGTCATACAAGCCACCGTGCGAATCCGCCCAGGAGTGGCCAACGTCGACGAGGATACGGTCCTCGCTGCGATCGACAAGGTGCGTAGGGAGATCCGCAATTCGGAGTCGAAGTCCCGGAACCGCATCGACCGCATGTTCCGACTTGAGGAATGCTGGGGCTCAATCCTGAGCGAGGAGTATGTCTATCAAGAAGTGGGCCTGATGCATGCTCACCAGGTGGTCGCCCCCGCCTGCTCGGGATGCCCCGCCGCCGGCCACGTTCATGAACCGTCATATCGCGCTGCGCGACCCATCGTGTCTGAGGCATCTCTACCCCAACTGCATCTAGCCACGAGTTCAACCCTGGAGGGGATGGCGAATGGCGGTCGGACCTTGGTAGTGACCTATCCCGAGGGAGATCTCCGGATCCATCTCGCCGAACTCGTCACCAAAGCCGTGTCTCACGGGATCCGAGGCATCCTTGCGTCTGCCAGCTTGGCCGGCTTGCCTGCTGTAGGCAATGCCGGCCGCTCGGCACCCGAGGGACTTGTCGCCATCGATCCGATCATTGCGGGGCCCCCCGGACAGTTCGCTGTCCCTACGCTTGTTCTACTGGACCCCACTGATCCACCGCGGCTGAGTTGGCTCGGCGGTGAGGCCGGAGCACTCCGAATCGTCGTGCTACCCGAGGGGGCCCCGGATCCGCAGTATCCGGGCCAGACCGTCAAGAGCATGCGCGTCCCACACTGGTCGCTTTCGTACTTTCTCAGGAGCTTGTGATGGCAGTACTCAACCCGCCACGAACTCTGCCGGGTCTCGGTCGGGCCATCGTGAATCACCTCCTCGACGCACGTCGTTCCTCCACCGAGGATGACCTCGTTGCCGCGTTCAAGCCGGAGGGCCTGAACGCCGGCGCGGAAGCCTCGGGCGGCCTGAAGAACACGATCTCCTCCCTGCGGGCCATCGATGTGCTCGACACCAACCCCGACGGCACCTTGCAACTTGGCACCCATGTCCCGGTCCCGAACTCTCCGTTCAATGCTTCCCAGTTTCGGCGTGTGCTACAAGCAAGGGTCTTCGACCTAAGTCGCGATGGCGACGTCTGGGCAACCCGACCCGGCGACGGTCACACGAGTGGCGCTCGAGACCTGAACCGGGCCGTGACCTGGGTGATGGCGCAAGATGCTCTGGGCCAGCCCCTCTCATGGACGGAGAACCTGCAAAGTCTGCAGCCCGAGCAATTCGGCACGAGCGATCAAGAGTCGTGGGCCATCGTCAATGACACCCGTTGGGTGGCTGCGTCGCGGTGGATCCTGGCTCTCGGACTCGCGACACCGTCCGTGATGAAGGACCGGTCCGGCGTCGTTCCCCTTCCAGTAGCAGCGGTCGATGACGCCCTCCGTCGTGTGCCGGAGGAGCGAATCGGAATCCATGATCTCTTAGCCCGAATCGGGCAAGCCCTACCCGCCCTTCACGGCGGGTCGATGCGGGCCGGTCTCGTGTCGCTCCTCGGCAATGACCCGGACCCCGGCATCGCTGCGGACTGCGCAGACAGCTCCGTCGGGCAGGCGTTGCGTATCCTCGAGGAGCGAGGGCGGGTGAAGTTCGAAACGCTGCCGGATGCGCACGGCATCCGCCTGTCCCGGTTCGATGCCACGCGCCAAACCCACGCCATCGTGAGGGCCGGAGGTAAGAAGTGACTTGGCGCGGCACGCTCTCGGCAACTTGCTGGAGCGCGAATGAGGCTTCGGCCATCATTCCCGTCGAGGCGGAAAGCACCTCCGACGGTGTATTTCTGTCTACCCACAGCACCATCCCGATCACACAACGCGACCAGGTCGACAGCGCCCAAGGCGGCGCGGTCGTCGATGAGTACGCATTGCTCCGGGCCGTCCAAGAGCAGCCGTCCGACCTGCCGATCATTCCCATCCTGGGCAAGTCCGGTACAGGCAAGTCCCACCTGGTGCGATGGCTTCGCACTCACCTGGAGACCAAGGACTCCACTCGCCTGATCTTCGTTCCGAAGCACCGGATGTCGCTGCGCGGGACCCTCGAACTGATCCTCGAGCACGCGACCGGCGATCGGGCCGATGAACTCCGGGCCAAAGTGGCAACCGCCGTGGACGGTGCCGCCGACGAGAAGACAGCACAGTTGAAACTGCGCAACGCACTGGCGGTGAACATCGAGACCCGCGGGAATCGATCCGACGGTTCTGCGGAGGAGATCGAACTCCGCGCTTACCTGGCTTCGGCCGGGGGCCTTCCTGCGCTGTTTGGAGACGATGTCTTTCGCAGTCGACTCCTCGACCAGAACGGCCCCATCGCCCGCCTTGTGCGCGAGAAGTTGTCCGGCAAGGGCGACGAGGACAAGGAGGACGCGTTCGGCTTTACCGCCGACGACCTGAACCTCTCAGTGGATGACGTAAACAGGGCCGGGCAGGCCGCCCGTGAGGTCGCCGGCGCCCTAACCAGTGAACCCAACTTCCGCGAACTCGCCGCCCGGATGATCAACGAACAACTCGGTCCATCGGTGAGCGAGGTCTTTGGCATAGGCGGGGACGACCTCAAGCAGATCCTGACCGACGTCCGAGTTGAGATGGATAAGCAGGGGCTCGAACTGCTGGTGCTCATCGAAGACTTCTCGATCTTCCAGGGCATCCAGGGGGGCTTGATCGACGCCATGACCATCATTTCGACCAAAACGCAGAAGCTCTGCCCGATGCGCGTCGTCATGGCGGTGACGACCGGCTACTTCGTCAATCAGATGCCGGAGACGGTCTACACCCGTACTTACCGCGTCTTCGACCTCGATCTCCCTGACGGGATCGATGCCATGTTCAAGCCGGTTGGGTTCGCCAGCCGTTACCTCAATGCTGTGCGGGTCGGAGCGGCGGAACTGGACGCTGCCTACGCGCGCGGTGACGAGTTGCCTAACGCCTGCGAACAGTGCCCGGTAAACGCCGCCTGCCATGCTTCCTTCGGTGAGGCCGACGGCTATGGACTCTTCCCATTCAACGCGGTCGCTCTCGACCGCGCCATCAAGAGCCAGTCCGCAGACGGCAGTTTCGTAGCTCGCGATGTGCTCACCCGTGTCCTTCGCCCCGTCCTGCATCGCGATCAGGCTGAGATCGACAACGGACGGTTCCCCAGCGACGGCTTCGCGAGCGAGTTCAGAACCGGCGCCGAGGACCGCCTCGCCAATATCGAGGATCAGGTGAAACTGCAGGCGCCTGGAGACGATGAACTAACCCGGCGACGTGTCCGACTCGTGAGGTTCTGGGGTGCTGGCTCGGGGGCAGAGAACCTCTCTCCGACTATCCATGCCGCGTTCAATGTCGCACCGGTCGACGGCCTGGCCGAGGCGGGGACCGATCCCCGAGGACCGAAGCCTGGCCCCACCCCGGCGCCAGGTCTCGCCCCTGCGCCGACGTCGACGGCGCAACGCTTTGCCGTGGAACCGACGCTTGTGAAGGCGGTAGATCGCTGGCTAGCCACCCAGGAGATTCTCCAGAGGGATCGCAACGATCTTCGAAATATCGTCTTCAACGCCGTCCGCGCTCGACTCGGCTTCGACGACGGTTTCGGCGGTGACAGTCTCTGGGGCAACGACAAGGCGCTCGCTCCGGGGTTTGAGGCGACCTCGGTGGAGTTCAACCAGGCGAAACTCACCACGGCTGTCCTGCCGATGGACCAATCGAACACTGACGACATGCGAGCGCTGCGTGCCCTTGCGTGGGCACACCACAAGGGGTCCTGGGCCGAGGTTCCGGACGGCGAGGAGCTGCAGCGGCTCGCGGAGACGAGGGTCGACGACTGGGTGAGCAAGGTCGGCGCGGCATTACTCCCGCCCGAGCGGGTGGAAGACGACTTCGAACTGGCTCGTGTGGTTGAGACCCTCTTAGGCATCGCACGAGCGCTTGGAGTCGCCGACGCCTTCAAGTCGGACGCGGCCAGCAAAGTCCGCGCCTTGTTCGCTCCCGCTCCTGCCCGACCCGACCCCGAGCCGAGGGCCGGCCTTCGAGCGCTGCACGCCTTCCTAGTTGACGGCGCTGGCACCGGCAGCTACATCACCAGGGTCAGCCGGGGCCAACTGCAGCAACGACTGCTGCGACACGCGTCCTACAGTCAGGGTGCCGGCAAGCCTCTCGCGCTCGATCTCAACAAGGTGATCAAGGTGGTCCGAGCCGGCGCAACAGGGGTGTCGTGGCCCGAATCGACCCCCGAGCTCATCAAGACCTCCGTTGGGACCATTGAGGCGCGGCTAGGGTCGATCGATGCCTTGCGCGAGGAGGCACTGAAGACGCTGCCGGATCTGTCGGATCTCGGCGGTGATCTCACCGACGTAGCGGCGGAACTGCTTGCGCTGGTCAACGAGCGCGCCACGGCCGGCGCGTTGCCCGGCGGAATCAACCCCGCTGATCTGCAGGCGACCGCTAAGGCAGTCAAGCCTGGAGATCAGCGCAAAGTAGAGACGGTCTTCGCTGAACTGAACCGATGGGATCGTCTAACCACCGAGGAGCGACAGCAACTTCTGAATGGCGACTGGGACGAGCCTGCCCGTCGAGTCAGTGCCTGGCTGAGGTTGGCAACACGGGCTGTTCAACTTCTGGAGAACAGCCTCGGGAATGGTGCAGCCTCCGATGTGCAACGTGAATACGCTGAGGCTCGCGAGCGGTTGGCCGACGGTCTCACTGTGATGGCAGACGCGATCGCGGGGGCCGCACTCGCGTTCGAGCCAGAGGAGACGGCATGACCCTGCGCAGCACCATCCAAGAACTGCGCGCACACGCAGACGTGGCCAACGACGAGCACCAGGTCAAGGTCCGCACCGGACACTTCGCTGACTTGAGTGCTCGGCTGAGTCCTCCCCTTTCGGAGTTGCCTGCTCTCAACATCGGTCTTGCAGAGATTGCGCAACTCGGCGCGGAGATGCCTCCTAGCGGCTACCAAGATGCTGCACAGATCGTGGAAGGCCTCCGCGCGCTGGCGAAGGAGGTCCCTACGTTGGGAATCGACGAGAACCTCGACCTTGCCAAGGCACGCGTCCGCTCCGCCGAGAAGTACGTCAGTGACCTTCGCGCTCTTGTCACGAGTTCATGGCAGTCGTTCGTGAACCAACCCCCGCCGGCTATCAACACTGGCCTTGTGGACGCGCTGGCGCGAAGCGGAGTCGACGTCGAGGAGATTCGAGACGCGCTCGAGACTGCTCGAAGTAACCTGCTCGCAATCAGCAGCAGGATGATCCCGGGGCGGGGGGCGGTGGAGCAGTTCCGCGCCGCGATCGAGGCCATCCACCGCTGCGGCGAAAAGCTTGGCGAGGTGGTTGATGCGGACATCGCCCAAGGCGTGGTTGGATCGCAAGAACCGTCCGGCATACCGCTTACATGGTTCACCCCAGAGCGCCTGGACAAGCTCGCCGACCTGGGCATCATCGACCGGTTCCGGGTGCGGCTCCAATGAACCCCGACCTCCTCACCAGGGTCCTCGACCGACTGGAGTCGCTCGAGGACCCGCTCCTGTGTTGGGGCGTAGTGGATGGTGGTTTCAGCACCGGCGAACTACGCCAGATCGTGGACGGAGAACTCGCGAGCAGCCACGAGTGGAACCTGGGCGCCGACGAAGTCATCGAGGAGATGACTACGCGCGCGTTGCTCGTTTACGACTCAAGCCTCTCGCCAGCCAGATGGCGGACTCGCAACGGCGAGACTATCCGCCTCGTCGCCCGACTCCGGCAGTGCTTTCTCCATCAGAACTGGCAATCCGGCATCAACCTGATCTCGGACTTCCGATATACGCGCAGGCCTCGCTTCTACCCCAAGCGTGACCACGCTTGGGACACTGTGCTGGACGGTGTCGACGGCGCAACTGACGCACACCGCAGGGTCATCGAGGTAATGACACAGCGCCAGGGCAAGCACGACCTCTTGGGTGGCTTCCAAGTCCGCGCTACCCGCCACATTCTGACTGCGCTGCAGGGTAAAACCACCACGGCGACGGTGGTGGGTGCTGGCACCGGAAGCGGGAAGACCAACGCCTTCTACCTCCCCGCCCTCAGCTTTCTGGCCGGCATCACCGACGCATCGGCATGGACTCGAGCGCTGGCGGTCTATCCCCGGACGGAACTCCTCAAAGATCAACTGGACACAGCATTCGCTCAGGCGCGCCGGCTCGACAACCTTTGGATCGACTCTGTCGGGCGATCGATGACGATCGGGGCTCTCTACGGCAGCACACCCACCAACGCGAAAAACGTGCGATCTTCGTACCGAGGCTGGGGAAAGCGCGTCCAAGGCATGGCCTCACCCCAGATGCGTTGCCCTGGAGACGGGTACTCGCCGTGTGGGGGCGAGCTAATCTGGCCGAACCAAGACATCGACAGTGGAGTCGAGCGCCTGGTGTGCAGCAACTGCCAGCGCGCATTCGGCCAAGACCACGTCGTGCTCACACGTCAGAGGATGCAGAGTTCTCCACCCGATCTCCTGTTTGTGACGACGGAGATGCTCAACCGTGGCCTTTCCGACCTGAACCTGTCGCGACCCCTTGGAATCGATGCACCTGTGGGCCGGAAGCCTCGCATGATGCTTCTCGATGAAATTCACACCTACGACGGCACGTCGGGCGCACAGGCTGCGATGGTGCTCCGACGTTGGCACCACAGTGTCCAGGCACCCATCACATTCGTCGGTTTGTCGGCGACGCTGTCCAATCCCATCCGGCACATGGCTGATCTGACAGGTGTCGCCGATGAGCAGGTCACGAGTATCACCCCAGAGCCCGAGGAGTTGGAGTACGAGGGCGCGGAGTACCTATTAGCGCTCCGGAGCGATCCCACCAGTGGCGCTTCGGTACTTTCCACGACCATCCAGACCTCCATGTTGCTCCCCCGCGCTCAGGATGAACCAGCCAGTCGAGTCTCCGCTGGCGTATACGGAACGAAGGCCTTCGTCTTCACCGACGACCTGGATGTCACCAATCGATTGTTCTCCTATCTCCTGGATGCCGAGGGGCAGCGCTACTCGTTCGGGAAGCCAAAGTCCATCAAGCCCCCCCTCGCCTCATTGCGCGCCAGTGGTAGTGGCGATCTGACGCGGCAGCGTCGAGCCGGTCAACTCTGGGACCTGCCAAGAGCGATCGGGCACAAGTTCGCCACCATCGGGGAGGGGCTCCGTGTGAGCAGGACAACCTCTCAGGACTCTGGCGTCATGGCCGACAGTCAACTGATCGTCGCCACAGCTTCTCTCGAGGTTGGTTTCGATGACCCGGACGTCGGGGTGGTCATTCAGCACAAGGCTCCGCGAGGTGTGGCGGCATTCCTCCAGCGCAGGGGGCGAGCAGGTCGGAAGCGCACTATGCGTCCCTACACCGCAGTGGTGCTGTCCGACTACGGTCGCGACCGAGCAACGTACGAGGCCTGGGACAGTCTCTTCGACCCGGTGTTGCCAGATCTGGTGCTCCCGATCCGCAACCGCGCGGTCCTGCGGATGCAGGCCACGATCGCGATGATCGACTGGCTTATGAGCCAACTGCGCCAACAAGACGTCCCGAAGACGACCATCGCTTGGACCGCCCTGGGTCAGCAGCCAACCGACAGTTTTGCCAAACCCGGCCGCGTGACCCAACTCAAGGCCGTCGAGATTCTCACCGCCGCACTCCGCGACCCAGACCGTCAGCGAAGCCTGCACACATGGATCCAGAAGGCGCTCGGCCTGACCGACTCCGAGGCCAACGAGGTCCTCTGGCATCCGCCCCGACCGCTACTGCTGGCAGCTGTCCCTACGCTTCGTCGCCGTCTTCTACACAACTGGGCGGTCGCAGGCCCGAACTCAGTCGACGAGTTCAGCGATCTCATGGGCGGCAACCCTCTGCCTGACTTCTTCCCAATGAACCTGTTCAGCGAGCTCGCCCTCCCCGAGACGTATGTCAGCATTCCGTCGCAGACTGACCGGGAGAGCGAACGCGAACTCCAGCCGATGGGGCTCGGGCAGATGCTGCGCGAATACGCGCCGGGTCGCGTCTCACGGCGTTTCGCGACCCGGAACCTTGATCACCGGCATTGGATCCCGGTGCCCATTGGAGTCGCCGACCCGGTGCTTGAGTTGACCACGATTCTGCCGAGGTTCGGAATCGAGGAACCGTGCACTATTGAAGTCGAGGGCACCCCGATGCTCACCGCGGTCGTGCGCCCCGATCAGGTTCTCGTCGACCTTCCCCCCGAAACGGTCAAGGATTCGTCCAACGCGACGATGCAGTGGCGTTCACAGTTCGCGGAGACCGGACCCGGGTTGATGATCCGCCTGCCGACGGCGGATCCCGTCGGCCGTCTCATCAAGGACGCCCGATTCTTCCTCCACGCGCAGAACGCTCATCTGAACGTCCACCGGGCCGCGGTGAGTGCAGACGCGACACTCAGTCTCACTGACGGCACCGAACAACGCGTCAGGTCCCGGTTCTCCCTGCATGGCCAGCCTGCGGCGATGGGTTCGACTTTCGATGTAGACGGGCTGCGAATTCAAGTCGCACTCCCAAGTGACGTCTGCGTATCGGAGGATCTCCTGCCGGGGCTGCGGAGCGCTTGGTTCAAACACGTCCTCCTCAACGACAATGCGCTTCTGGTATTGCTCAACCGCTTCCGCATCGACTGGCTGCACCAGTGCCTGGAGGCGATGCTCCTCACCACCGCAGTCCGCGACGAGCTGACGCTCGCGCAGGCCTACGCCGTTGTGCATGACTCATTCGACGACAGGCTCGCGGAGACTCTGGACGCGATGTTCCGGAGCTCCGGCGTGAGCGACTCAGAGTCGGCCACCCTGTCGAACCTGGGGGCCCGGCTCAAGGAGGCGCTGAAGAACCCAGCGATAGTGGCTCGCCTCGATGCGTTGGCGCCGCAGTACTGGGCGCCCGAGCCGACAGCCTTCAACCAGTGGGTTCGGGCGCGCACGCTGTCCACGATTGGTCACGCGGCTCTCGCCGCGGCTCGACAGATCTGCCCCGAGCACGACCCAGAGAGCGTCATCGTCGACATCGAGCCAGGTTATGACTCCGAGAACCGGCCGAGGACTGGCGAGATCTGGCTGACCGAATCATCGATCGGCGGCGGCGGCTTCATAGAAGCCCTCGCGGCTCGAGTTCGCCCTGACCCGCGGCGATTGCTTCGGCTCATCATGCGCGCCACCCAACCCAGCAGTTACGAACTCGTCGACAGCCATCTTCAGCGCGTAATTGATCTGACAACGACGGACGCGACCTGGGCCGGCTTGGTCAACGATTTTCGCTCGGCCCCCGACCAGCAAACGCGCGTCGACATGCTGGGAAGTATTCGAAGTGCCCTTCGAGAATCTGGGATATATGGCGCCGAACAGGCGGTCGTGTCGTCGCTCTCCAGCCGGGTACTTCGGCCAGGCTCGACGCCTGCTACCGATGCGTGCGTGGCGACCGTGACAACCGAGTGGAAGGCAGAGGAGCGCCGGCTCGGCGTTGAGATCCCTCCGCGTACCTGGGCCTATCTCGTGCGTGAGCGATCCGAACTCGATGCGGGCCTGGTGCTTGCTGGTGGAGGGACCTCCCGCCAGCGCATGGATGCCGTGCAAAGTCTGCTCTGGCCGCGAGGCTGGCAACTCCGAGCCGAACAACTGAGCGCATGGAATCCCTTCGCCGAGAATCTGCCGCCCGCTCCCGAGGTGTTGCGCTCGATCGCGTCGCAAGGTGAACCGCCACTTCCGCTAACCGACGGTTTTGAAGCCCGAGCCCGGAAGCTTCTGGCCGAGAGGGGCTCGGCGCAGGTGCTCGCGACACCGGAACAGGCACATGACTTGGCGAACCTGCTCGTTAGCCTGAGTACGGAACCGATAGTGACCGAGTACCTCAACGTGTACCCCGGCGTGGTGGAAGTCGACCACCGCGCAAACGGCGACGTGGTTGTCACCCTGGAACTCGCTGAGGTATCAGCATGAGGCGGATCACGACCTCGGGGCGCGGCCACACCCGTGTGCTCAACGATCTTATGCAAAACCTCCTCGCCACCGAGCTCCTGGTGCCGTCCCGGCAGCTCTGGGTGCTGTCACCGTGGATCTCCGACATCGACGTCATTGACAACACCGCCGGCCAGTTCAAGACCGTCCTGCCCGGCCTCCCATCCCGCAAGATCCGCTTCACCGAGGTGCTGATCGAACTGGCCCGAAGAGGCTGCGACGTCCGCGTCCTAACGCGCGATGCCGAAAGCAATGTCGTCGCGCTGCAACGGCTCGAGAACGTCGGCGGTTCCGGCTCGCGACCCACTGTGAGAGTCCATCCGCACCTACATGACAAGGGCATCTTGGGCGACCGATTCCACCTTCAGGGCTCGATGAACTTCACCTTCTTTGGCCAAGCGGTCAACGCCGAAGGCGTCACACTGACCCGCGACCCCCACGACATCGCCGAAGCCCACATCGCCTACAACGCCCTGTACGAGAGTGTCCACCATGGTCGCTGAGGAGTTCTTCGGCGAGGGCAACGAGATCGACCCCTCCCGTCTGCATCCTGAGCATGAGACATCGATAGACAATTGGCTCGAGGCCATCAAGCGGAAGCAGGTTGCGTTCCTCCCGAGGGTAGCGGCGGGAAGGTTGTATTGGTACGCCTTCGCGCCCACGATGCGGGAACAGAAGGAACTACTCACACTCCTCGACGCCTGGGTTGGTCCGACCTTCAGCGACCTCCCCGGGAGGAGGGGACGCCTGTATCCGCAAGATCCTTTTGACGCTGCGTTGGCATCCGAACGCGTGCCCCCGTTGCGGTTCGAGGTGCTTCCGCGCGGAAGTGGCGCGTCCCGCGACGAGGTGCGCCAAACACTGCTGGTTCTATCCAAACTGGTTTGGATGCGCCCGCGCTCAGAGTTCGATGCACCACGCACCACTATCGAGGTTCTCGACGACCTCGGCCACGCGCTTGGTGCCGGGGATCGCCGAATTGCGCTCGCGTGTCTCCGTGAACTCGAGGCGTCCGCCGATCTCGACCAGGCGAATCTGGCATTCCTTCGCATCCGGGTATACGCCGGGCTGGGGGACACAGCTGCAATCTTCGCCGACCAGGACCTGGAGCACGTCCTACAACTGCGGCGACCTATCGGAATCACACGCCAGCTCCAGACCGCGGTCTACGACCGTTACCTTGCGTCGGCGGACAACTCCGACGACGCATCCGCCCTTCTAGCCGCTGCAGGGCACATCCCCACGAACCTCCGTGCACTCACGACGAGCCGCCCCGCCACGACGCGGCCTTCTGTGGTCGTCGAGTTCATGCTTTCACTGCTGCGGAACGCCTCGACTACGTCGCTCGAGCGGTTGGCCGGCCAAGCCGAGGCCTTGTCGCCCAGTTTGGCCGACTCCCTTCGACTCCTCTTCGCGCCTACGAACGCTCAGGAACCGCAACCGCTAGCCCCAGCAGAGGCGCCGATTGCCGCGCCGGCGACACGTCCCGAACCGGACGCCGAGATCCACCGACTTGTCGAAGAGGGCGAGTTCGCCGCCGCAATCAACGTGGGTCTTGCGGACACACCGACACCAGGGCGCGCCGCCCTCCTCCTCGCGTGTGTACGGGAGTTGGAAGACGCACAAATCGCTGCCGACGTGGCCGCTTTCGTCGACGCATCGGGGCTCCGGGAGGCACCGCCCGAGAACGATGTCATCGTCCGCGCTGACCTCGGCTGGCTGGAGGGGTTCCTCAATCCGCAACGGAGCCTGGGATGGCTCGGCTGGTTCGACGCCCTACAAGCGGACATCCTCAGCGACGGAGCAACCGACTTTAGCCTCACCTCCGAGTGGGCGACCCTGGACCGATCCACCGTCGCCAACCGTCTGGCCTCCCTGGACGACGAAGCGTTGGCCCGGTTGGGAGACCACGGAGGTGCTTTCATGGCGGCGCACTCGGCGCTGTTCTCGGGAGCGGACGGCGCTGAGTTGTGCGAACGAGTGCTCGCGGCGTTCGCCGTCAGCGAGAAGAATTCCGTCGGTCTTCGAGTGCAGACGATCGCACTCCTAGAGTGCTTGGCAGCGTCGGGCCCGGGTTCCGCCATCTTGACCTCCGCACTCGAGTGGACGGAAGTAATTATCGATGCCGCCACCTCGGCTGTGACCGCCAGTTGGACGGTCGACGTCCTGCAGGCGGCCACTACGAGTCCGCCCGCCCTCGCCTTAGCTGCCAAGAGTCGCCTCTTCTACCGCGCACTCGACGTGTTGCGCCCAGTGAAATCCAGTCTCAGTCTCGCCGACATCGAGGGGCTCAGCCTGGTGGCAGAGGAGTTGGCGACCAGCCTGCCGGATGACTTCCAGGTCGAGAACTCAGATGTCGACCCGGCTGCTCCCTACCGGCACCTGAGGGACGCCGTTGTCGTCCTTTACTCACTCACGGAGCCTTCGATTACCCGCACAGCGCAGATTCTGCGCCGTTTGGTCCCAGGCATCGATGTGCGCACCACGTCCGAATACGACGGGAGCCAGCAACTGGCAGCCCTCAGCGCTAACGCCGACGTCTTCGTGATGGTCGCGGCTTCTGCGAAACACGCGGCCACTAACTTCATCAAGGATCACCGCGGCGGCTTGCCGATCATTCAGGTGAACTCTCGCGGCTCGTCGGCGATTCTCCGCGAACTAGCCGAAGGATGACGCGGCGTGTCGTCGGCTCGTCCCACCCCATTGCCACGAAGAATGCACACCCATCCGGATGGGCAGCCAAGATCCCCTTCCTCGACCACGTCCCACTCCAGTACGAGGACGACCAGGGAGTGTGTCTCGAGCCTCGCTCGCGCCTTCATGTGCGCTCTAGACGAGGTGCGGTCCCTGATGCAGGGTGGGTCTTCATCACCTAGTGATGCGCCTACAATAGACAGCGTCGGCGTCGTCGGAGGTTAACGAAGAAGAAGCGGCCCGAGGATGCCGGCTTCATTGGGCCCATGACGGTGGCCCTGCGGAGGCGACATGTTTGGACCTTCGATTCCGCGCCTCGTTCGACCTACGATCCGGCCTTCCCCGCTTGATCGCCCTGTCAGCCAGGGGCAAGGCCTGATAAGCGCCTGCCGGCAGTCCGCAGAAAGTCCGCAAGATGTTCACGGATCACCACCGTCGACCAACGGGGACAAGTCGCGTTTGCGCAGGTCAGCGCCTTGGGCCAACGTGAACCAGCGATGATCAACCGTGCGGGACCAATTCGAGATGTACCACGACCTTCGAAGGAACCACTCGGCTGTGGCCGAAGGCTGTCTGGTCCTGCGCCTGACGCGCGGACGCTCGATCAGAGGTCTCTACTTATTTAGCTTTTGCTAGCTCGAAAACCTCCTCGCAGGTCACCACCCGTTCGCGTGCTGGGATGGCGGCGCTCAGGCAGTTGAGCAACGTCGTCTTGCCGGCCTGGGTGCCCCCGGCGACCAGGATGTTGAGCCCGGACGCGACGGCCGCCCCCAGGAACCGCGCCGCGTGCGGGGTGAGGGTGCCGAGTGCGACCAGGTCGTCCAGGTGGGCAGCGCGCACCACGAACTTGCGGATGTTGACCGACCAGTGCGTCCTGGTGATGTCAGGGATCACCACGTGCAGGCGCGACCCGTCAGGCAGGACGGCGTCGACGAACGGGCTCGACAGGTCGACCCGGCGCCCACTCGTCTTGAGCATCCGCTCGACGAGGTCGCGCACCGCGTCGGCCGTCAGCATCGTGGTGGTGAGCTCGGCGACCCCTGCCCGGGCTACGAACACCTTGGTGGGCTCGTTGATCCAGATCTCCTCGACCTCGGGGTCGTCGAAGTACGGCTGGAGCGGTCCGAAACCAGCCACCGCGTCCTTGACCTCCTTCACCGCGGCCTCCAGATCGGCCAGCGCGGGAAGACTCCCGTGAAGGGACCGCTCGTCGTAGTCAGCCACGGCGTCACGGACGAGTCGGTCCAGCTCGCCCACGTCCCGGGCAGGGTCGACCCCCGACCGCCTGATCAGCTCCCGGACCTCGGACTCGACAGTCATGACAGCGTCCAACTCACCCTCCCCCTGACGTCCCAACCACCTTGGTCGGCAAACTCCCGTTTGCTTCCGGTTGCGGACGTCGTCGTCATACTAAGGCCACACGAGGCCGGACGCTTGCGCTCGTCCACAGCTGTGTACAGCCGGCTGGGGCCAGGGCGTAGCGCGCCTACGGTCGACCGATGCGACTTCAGCTCACGGTCGTGCAGCTTTCCTCCGCGCCGGCCCGGTCGGGACCCTGTCCACTCGAGATCGAGGTCGAGGCTCCTGCCGGCTCCACCTCCCGCGAGCTCGCCCGCGCCCTGGCGGATCTCGTGGTCCGCGGTGGCCACCACGAGCTGCGGGACCCCGTGCTCGCCGTCGGCGGGGCCGCGGTCGCCGACGATGCGCCCGTGGGGCGGCACCCGCTCGTCGACGGGGCGGCGCTCACCCTCGCCACAAGGCATCAGGTCAGGCCCCCGCCATCCCCCAGCCACCCGCGCACGCCACTGACGCTGGCGGTCGCCCACGGTCCTGACGCCGGCCGGACGATCGACCTGCCACCAGGGGTCTACACCCTGGGGCGATCCGACGAGGCCACCGTCAGTCTCGACGACGAGCGCATGTCACGAATTCACGCCCGGATCACCGTGACAGGTGAGGGCCTCACCCTCGCCGACCTCGGGTCGACCAACGGCACCCGGCTCGATGGGGCCCGGGTCGGCGCCGACCCCCAGTCGCTGCGCGTCGGCTCCACCGTCCAGGCCGGCGACACGATGCTGGCCATCCGCCAAGCGGGTGAAGTGCCCGCCGCGCTCAGCCCCCGGCCGGACGGAACCACCACCGTCAACCGGCGACCCCGGCTGCTCTCGCCGCCCATCCCGGTGACCATCGTGCTGCCATCCCCACCCGTCCAGCCGGGCCGCTCGAGGCCGCCGTGGATCGCCATGCTGCTGCCCGTTCCGTTCGCCGCCGCCCTGGCGGTGTTCTTCGGCCCGATGATGCTGGCGTTCGCTGTGATGAGCCCCCTCGTCCTGGCCGGGACGGCCCTCGGCGACCGGGTGGGGAGCAAGCGCAGGTATGCCGCCGAGCACGCGGCATACGAAGGTCACCTTGGGGCGGCACGCGAGCGGGTCGCGGCAGCCTGCGAGGAGGAGTCCCGCTCACTGCGGCGGTCCCTGCCCGACCCCTGCGAGATCCTGGCGATCACGACGCTACCGAGCGCGCGGCTGTGGGAGCGCCGACGAGGTGACCCCGACTCCCTCATGGTGAGCATCGGCCGGTGCACGAGGCCCGCGACCGTCCGCGTCGTGCGGCCATCGGCCGACGCCGCCGCGGGCCAAGACCCGGGCGATGACGTGGAACGTCCTGCGCTGGAACGGGTTCCGTGTGCGGTGGCGTGGGCTGACATAGGTGTCCTGGGGGTCTGTGGTGAGCGTCGAGCAGCCCTGGGGGTGGCTCGTTCCGTCCTCGGTCAGCTCGCCGCCCTGCACTCACCCCTCGACCTCGAGCTCGTCCTCGTCACGGGGAGCACTCACGCCGACCCGAGCTGGGCCTGGCTGGCCCGACTCCCGCACGTCCGACGTCCGGATGGCCACCCCCGCCACCAGTGGGTCACGAGCCTGGACGGCGACACCCCGGCGGCGCCCGCGGTCGTCGACCTCGCCCACCGGGTGCGTGCGCGTCGCGCGGCGTCCAGCTCCGCCGCGGCCCCGTGGCGAGGACCCCAGACCGTGGTCGTCCTCGACGGGGCCTGCGCCCTGCGTCGCCTGCCTGATCTGGCTGAGGTGCTCGAGCACGGTCCGTCGGTCGGGATCTGCGTCCTCGCCCTCGACCCGGATCGAGCCGGCCTGCCCTCCGAGGTGGCCGCGATCCTCGACCTCACCAGGCCCGCGCACCCGTCGTTCCACGCCCCGGGTCGCGTCACCACCGACCTGGCGGTGGACGGGGTCGCGGGGTGGTGGGCGGACCGGCTCAGTCGCGCGCTCGCACCGTTGCGCGACGCCACGCCGGGGAGCCAGGAGAGCTCGTTGCCGACCACCGTCTGCCTGACCGAGCTGTGGGGCCGCGGGCCGGGCGATCGGGCCAGCACCGAAGGCCAGTCACTCGACGCCGCCGCGGTGGTTCGAACCTGGGAGCGGACTCCGCACTGCACCGCGGTGCCTGTCGGCGTGACCCCTGACGGCCCCTTCGTCGTGGACCTCGCCGCGGACGGGCCGCACGTCCTCGTGGCGGGCACGACCGGCGCCGGCAAGTCCGAGCTCCTGCGAAGCCTGGTGGCCTCCCTGGCGCTCCACAACCGGCCGGAGCACCTCGCACTCGTGCTCATCGACTATAAGGGCGGAGCCGCGCTCCGGGAGTGCGCCGGCCTGCCCCACGTGGCCGGCGTGGTCACCGACCTCGACGAGCACCTGGCTGACCGCGCGCTCGTGTCGCTGATGGCCGAGCTGAAACGACGTGAGCGGTCGTTCGCCGACGCAGGTGTCCCGGATTTCGTTGCGTACCAGTCCTCGTCGACCTGCAGGGCCGCTCCCCTGGCGAGACTGGTCATCGTCGTGGACGAGTTCCGGGCCTTGACCGAGGAGCTCCCCCAGTTCATCGACGGGATGGTCCGGGTCGCGGCCCTGGGCAGGTCGCTCGGCGTGAACCTCGTCCTGGCGACGCAGCGGCCGGCGGGTGTCGTGACGGCCGACATCAAGGCCAACGTCAACCTCCGCATCGCCCTGCGGGTCCGGGACCGGACTGACTCCGAGGACGTCATCGACGCGCCCGACGCCGCAGGTCTGGACCGCGGTGTCCCGGGGCGTGGCTATGCGAGGACCGGGGGTGGCCCGCTGGTGTCCTTCCAGGGCGCCCACGCGAGCGGGACGTCACACCCTCGGGAACGACCCGGCATACGCGTCAGGATGGCCGCCTGGGACCAGCCTCCGACGCCATGGCCGGAAGCACCGGGCATGCATCCCGCGGCGGTGTCGGACCTCGTCGAGGTCGTCGAGGTCGTCGCGGCGGCTGCTGACCTGCTGGACACCCGCCAGGCTCCGAGCCCGTGGCTGCCGCCCTTGCCGACGCGGGTCGACGGGAAGTCGTTGCCCGCCCCCTCCGCCGGCCGCATCCCGATCGGGCTGACCGACGAACCCCAGGCCCAGCGCCAGCGTCCGCTCGAGGTCGACCTCGCCGGGTCGGGGCACTGGGCCTTCGTCGGCGCCGTGGGAAGCGGGCGCAGCAGCGCCCTGCGCACCGTGGTCCTCGGCGCAGTCGCCGCGCTCGACGCCATCCGGCTCCACGTGTATGCCGTGAGCGGGGGCTCCCTGGCGGACCTCGAGGCGCTGCCCCACTGCGGCGCGCACGTCGGGTGGGACGACCTGCCCAGACTCGAGCGCCTGGTCCAGAGGCTCGCGACTGAGGTGGCCGCCCGCAGGCGGCGACTCGCCGCGAGCCCGCACCCCACGATGGCGGACTGGTGGCGGGCGTCCGACGACGTGGCGCCTCCTCGGCTCCTGGTCGTCGTCGACGACTGGGATGCCCTGGCCGGGCGCGCCGACGAAGCGACCCATGGGGCCCTGGTGGAGAGGCTGCTGCGGCTTCTTCGCGAGGGTGTCGGGGTGGGGCTCACCGCCGTGCTGGCGGGAGATCGGGCCCTGCTGGTCGGGCGGGCTGCCTCGACACTGAGCCATCGCGTCCTCCTGAGGCTCGCCGACCGGACCGATCTGCTTCTCGCCGGCCTCCCGGTGAAGGCCGTCCCCGCCACCCAGCCGCCTGGCCGGGGCGTCCTGGCGGACGGGACAGAGGTCCAGCTGGCCCTGCCGCCGCGACGGATCACCCACCATCCGGCCCCTCAGTCGCGGAGAGAATCGGCGGCGGAGTCGGACGATGGCACACCTCCCGACAGGCGACCCTGGCGAGTCGACGCGCTCCCGAGCCGGGTGGAGGCACGGTCCCTGCCGACGTCCTCCGGCGACGAGGACCTGGTGTCACTCGGGCTGGGCGGCGACGAGCTCGGAGTGCTGGGCTTGTCGGCCCCTCGCGATGGTCGACGCTGGATCGTGGCCGGCAGCAACGGATCTGGTGTGTCAAGCACCCTGGTGGTGATCGCCGCACAGCTGCTGGCGCAGGACCGGCAGCTTGCCGTCGTGGCTGCCCGACCGGGCCCGTGGATCGCCCTGCGACACGATGCGCGGGTCCTGTGGTGCGACGACCCGACAAAGCCCGATGCGCTGGTGGCGACGCGTCGGGCGGTTCCGGACCTGGCCGTCCTCGTCGACGATGCCGACGAGCTGCTCGACTCCGCCGTCGAGGCCACGGTGGCGCACGTGTCCGCGATGGTCGATCGCGACGGCGGCCTGGTCGTGGCCGGCGCCGACGCGGGTGCCTTGTCGGCGCAGTACCGAGGCCTCGCCGTCGAGCTCGCCCGCCACCGCACGGGGGTCCTGCTGGGGCCGGCGAGCTCCGTCGAGGCGGAGGTGTTCGGCGTGCGGGTGCCACTCGACCCGGGTGCCATCCCTGGTCGCGGCTACCTCGTGCGCGGTGCGGTGGCCACGCCGCTGCAGGTGGCCGTGGCGACCCCCGACAGGCCCCTCAACGCGTGAGCGGCGACGTCCCTCGCGCTCAGTCCGCCGAGACCTCGGTGTCCTCGCGGTCCCGGGTGTCGGCGCGGATCGCCGCCACGATGCCGACGAGTGCCACCAGGATGACGAGGGCACCCAACAGCCCGTGGCCACCCTGCACCAGGCTCCAGCCCACCGGGAGCAGCAGGAGGTTCCAGACGACCGTCGGAGTATTCGGCCAGTTGTCACCCCGCAGCCAGCCCCGGGCCATCGCGGCGATGCCGACGGCGAACACGGCGATCAGCAGGGCCGACATGACCACCCGGGCGACGTCCCCGCCCGAGCCCTGGGTCAGCTCCCAGAGGTAGAACACGACGAACCCCAGCAGCGTCACGGCCTGCGCTGCGCACACCATGCCTGCCACGGCACGGAAGCCGTCACGCGGGCGGGACGGGACAGGAGCGGGGCTGGTCACAGGACTCAGGCTAGGCCCGGGCGCGGACGGCGCGCACGCGGCATACCGACGACGTCCGGAACGCGCCGACGACCCGGGACTCTCGCCGCGCCGGTCCCGGTTGACCTTTATCCGGGCGTAGGATCGGCCCCCGGACAGTTGCTCCGTCCGACATGTGACCAATACCTCACTGTCACACAGCCGACATCTTGTGCTCAGCGCGGCGATTCTGAGCCGGATCTGGGAGCCTGGAACAGAAACACCCCCCAACCCGTTGGCAGAAGTGCGTGCGCCCCCTCAAAATGGGTGCGCACGTGTTTCTCCCTGTGTCGAAATGGGTCGGCTAGGCTTGCCGGTCGGCCCTGACTCTCAGGTGCTCGACCCCCGCACACCCCGCAATGACGCGTCCGTGCCGTGAGGTCCGCAACCCAGGGCCCACCACACGGACGCGACCCCTGTCACCGCAAGGAGCACGATCTTCATGGACTGGCGCGACCGCGCTGCCTGCCTCGACGAGGACCCTGAGCTGTTCTTCCCGATTGGGAACACCGGCCCGGCCATCCTCCAGATCGAGGAGGCGAAAGTTGTGTGCCGACGCTGCCCGGTTGTCGACGTGTGCCTCAAGTGGGCCATCGAGTCCGGCCAGGACGCCGGCGTCTGGGGCGGCATGTCCGAGGACGAGCGCCGGGCCCTCAAGCGTCGCAACGCCCGCGCCCGCCGCGCCGGCTGACCCACCCTCTCCGGAGAAGCAGGCCCTCAGGAGAAGTCCCGGCCCAGTGGCCGAAGCCGCGCGACGAAACGCACCCGCGTCCCGTGCGGCTTTGCTGCTTCCCAGGTGATCCGCCCCCGCAGGTCCTGGATGAGCGACTGCACGATCTGGGTGCCCAGGCCCGACCCACCCGGCTTGAAGTCGCTCGGCAGGCCCGCCCCGTCGTCGGTGATCGTGACGGTGAGCAGCTCGTCGCCGTGCTCGTCGGTGGAGCGGCTCGCCTCGACCTCGACGGTGCCACCGCCGGTCTCGGCGAGGCCATGCTCCACGGCGTTCTGCACCAGCTCGGACAGCACCATCGCGAGCGCAGTCGCGTCCTCGGCCCGCAGCGTCCCGAACGAGCCCTGCACCCGTGACGTGATCGGGTGCTCGACCTTGGCCACCTCGGTGATCGCCTGGAGCCCGCGCACCGCGATGTCGTCGAAGTCCACCGTCTCGTCGAAACCCTGGCTCAGCGTCTCGTGCACGAGCGCGATGACCCCGACGCGACGAACCGCCTCCTCGAGCGCCGCCCGTCCCGCCTCTCCTTCGGGCAGCCGCCGCGCCTGGAGCCGCAGCAGCGCCGCGACCGTCTGCAGGTTGTTCTTCACGCGGTGGTGGATCTCGCGGATCGTGGCGTCCTTGGTGAGCAGCTCGAGCTCGCGCCGCCGCAGCTCGGACACGTCACGCAGGAGCAGCAGGGCGCCTACCCGGTGGCCGCCCTCGGTGAGCGGGATCGCCCGCATCGACACGCTCGCACCGCGCGAGGTCACCTCGGTGCGCCACGGCGCCCGTCCCGTCACGACGAGCGCCAGCGACTCGTCGACGGGCGACTCGTCACGCAGCAGGTCGGCCACCACCTTCGCCAGCAGCTCACCGATGACGTCGCCGACGTGCCCGAGGCGGTGGACTGCGGAGAGGGCGTTGGGGCTCGCGTACGACACGATCCCGTTGACGTCGAGGCGGATCACGCCGTCACCCACCCGGGGCGCGCCGCGTCGCTGCCCCGTGGGTGCGGCCGTGTTCGGGAACTCCCCCGCGGCGATCATCCGCGCCAGCGCGTCCGCGAGCGCCTGGTAGGTCAGCTCCAGCCGGCTCGGCGTCCGCATCGCCGCCAGGTTGGTATGCCGCGTGATCACGGCCAGTGCGCGGCCGCCCCGCACGACCGGGATGGCCTCCTCGCGGACCGGCATGTCGTCGCGGAAGATCGGGTCCTTCTCCCGCACGATCCGCTGGTCGAGGTAAGACTGGTCGAGCAGTGACTGCCGGCCGCGGTGCGTGCGACGGCCCACGACGTCCTCGAAGAAGACCATCTGCCCCGTCGTCGGTCGCACGTGCGCGACGGCGAGCCAGCCCTCGATGCCCCCCGGCACCCACAGCACGAGGTCGGCGAACGACAGGTCGGAGATGAGCTGCCAGTCACCGACCAGCAGCTGCAGCCACTCGACCTCTGCGGGCGCGAGGTCGGTCGCGGACTGGAGCACCTCGTTGAGGGTGGGCACGCGGGAAGCCTAATCGGCGAGCCCGAGCGCCCGGGCCACCGGCTCAGGCCGGGCCGCCAGTCGCCGGCGGCCGGGTAAGTCGCGGATCAGTCGATGGTGACGGGGTCTCCCACCGAGATCGTCCCAGGCCGGACGATCGACGCGTACAACCCGGCATTCAGGTCGTGGTGGTCGCTGATCGCCTTCAGCATGTCCGGGCGGGCCTCGAGTCCGACCTGCGCCACGCTGACCATCCGGCACCGCTCGATCGGCTCCGCGACGTTCACCTGCACCGCACCGATGCTCACCACGTGGCCGATCCAGTCCTCCTCGGCATAGGGCTGCGTCGTCCGGACCACCACGTTGGCCCGCAGGTGCCGCGGGTCGAGCGGGCGACCGTCCCCCTCGTGGCGACCGAGCTCGACGAGGGTGGCGCTGCCGACGATGGACAGCTGCCCCGCGTCCTGGTGCATGACGTCGGTCTCGGGGCGCAGCGTGACCGGCTCCCCGAAGTGCTCGGTCAGGATCGCGTCCGAGCCGTCGTGGCCGACCACGACCTCCGTGCCGTCCGCGAGGGTCACCACGGTGTCCCCTTCACGCGTGGCTGCGACGAGGTCGAAGACCGGGTCCATCCGGCGGAAGCGGCGGCTGTTCTTCCCGCTGGCGAGCTTGCCGTCGGCGCCGTAGACCGCGTACTCCCGGTCGCCGCGCAGCCCGGTGGGCCCGACCTCCACCGTCGACAGGGACTCCCCGCCCATGGACTTCACCGGGTAGCGGGTCACCAGGAGCACCTGGGTGTCCGTCGACTGGCTGCTCGTCATCGCCATGCCTAGGAGCTCGCGGCCCCGGAGCGGATCACCGAACGCAGGGTGCGCAGGGCGACAGACAGGGCCGCGATGTTCGGCTTGTCGAGCCGCTCGATGCCGGACAGCGCCGTCCTGGCCCGGGTCAGGCTCTCCGCGTTGGCCTTGGCCCACTGCTCGAAGCGCTCCACCGGGCTGACCCCGGGAGTGGACGCGTCGATCACGGACCGCACCAGGCTCTCCAGCACGGCATACAGGTCGTCGCGCAGCGCACCACGCGCCAGGGCGTCCCAGCGGTCGTCCCGCGGCAGGTTCGTGACCCTCGTGAGCATCGCGTCGATGCCGAACCGCTCGGACAGCACGAAGTAGAGCGGTGCCACGTCGGCGGGCGCCTCACCCGTGTCGGTCGCGATGTCGACGATGTCGAGCAGCGAGAACTGGTCGAGCAGGCTGGCGGACTTCAGTGCCAGGGCTTCGGGGACGCCCAGCTTCTCGAGGCCCGCGGCGTTGCGCTGGAGGCGCTTGAGCTCGGCACCCTTGAGCAGCTGGGGGATCTGGGGTGCGAACTCTCCGACCACCGCACCGAACCGGGCCACCTCGTTGGCGACGTCGAGGCGGGAGGGCCGCGAGGTGAGGAACCACCGCATCGACCGGTCGATCAGCCTCCGGAACTCCAGGTACAGCTGGCTCTGCACCTCGGTGGACACGACGTTGTCGAGCGCCTCGACCTCGTGCACGAAGGTCGGCAGGTCGAAGATCTCGCGGCAGACCACGAACGCCCGGGCGATCTGCTCCGGGGTCGCACCGGTCTCCTCCATGGCCCGGAAGGCGAACGTGATGCCGCCTCGGTTGACCATCGAGTTGACCACCGAGTTGGTGATGATCTCGCGGCGCAGAGGGTGCTCGGCGAGCTCGCCGGCGAACTGCTCGCGCAGCGCGGCCGGGAAGTACTCGGTGAGGGTGGCCTGGAACCACGGGTCGTCGGGCAGCTCGGAGGGCAGCAGGTCCTCCTTGAGCGCCAGCTTGGCGTATGCCACGAGCACCGAGAACTCCGGCGACTTCAGGCCCAGGCCGGCCGCGAACCGGCGGTCGATCTCGGTGTCGGTCGGCAGGAACTCCAGGGCGCGGTCGAGGTCGCCCCGCTCCTCCAGCCAGTGGATCAGCCGCTGGTGGACAGGGAGCATCGGGTGCTCCTGGGCGCGGGCGTTGCCGAGGAGCACGTTCTGCTCGTAGTTGTCGCGCAGCACCTGGTGGGCGACGTCGTCGGTCATCGACGCGAGCAGGGTGTTGCGCTGCTTGAGCGTCATGTCGCCGGCCTTGACCAGCGCGGTCAGCAGGATCTTGATGTTGACCTCGTGGTCGGAGGTGTCGACCCCCGCCGAGTTGTCGATGGCGTCGGTGTTGACCCGCACGCCGTGCAGGGCTGCCTCGATGCGGCCGAGCTGGCTGAGGCCGAGGTTGCCGCCCTCGCCGACGACCTTGCAGCGCAGCTGGGCGCCGTCGACGCGGATGGCGTCGTTGGCGCGGTCACCGATGTCGGCGCTGCCCTCGCTGGCCGCCTTGACGTAGGTGCCGATCCCGCCGTTCCACAACAGGTCCACCGGCGCCTGCAGGATCGCCTTCATCAGTGCGGCGGGAGTCATCGACGTGCTGCCCTTGGGCAGGCCCAGCGCCTCGGTCATCTCGGGGGTGATGGCGATCGACTTCAGCGACCGGTCGAACACCCCACCGCCCGCGGAGATGAGCGAGGTGTCGTAGTCGGCCCACGACGAGCGGGGCAGGTCGAACAGCCGCTGGCGCTCCGGGAAGCTCGTGGCAGCAACGGGATTGGGGTCGACGAAGATGTGCCGGTGGTCGAAGGCAGCGACCAGCCTGATGTGCTCCGAGAGCAGCATGCCGTTGCCGAAGACGTCTCCGGACATGTCGCCGATCCCGACGGCGGTGAAGTCCTGGGTCTGGGTGTCGTGACCCATCTCGCGGAAGTGCCGCTTGACCGACTCCCACGCGCCACGGGCCGTGATGCCCATCGCCTTGTGGTCGTAGCCGGCCGACCCACCGGACGCGAAGCCGTCATCGAGCCAGAACCCGTAGGACTGGGCCACGCCGTTGGCGATGTCCGAGAACGTCGCCGTCCCCTTGTCGGCCGCGACCACGAGGTAGGAGTCGTCGGGGTCGTGGCGCACCACCGAGGGCGGCGGCACGATCTGCGACCCGTCCCGGTTGTCGGTGAGGTCGAGCAGGCCTGAGATGAACACCTTGTAGGACGCGATGCCTTCGGCCAGCCAGGCGTCTCGGTCGACAGTCGGGTCGGGCAGCTGCTTGGCGTAGAACCCACCCTTCGAGCCGGTCGGCACGATGACGGCGTTCTTGACCATCTGCGCCTTGACCAGCCCGAGCACCTCGGTGCGGAAGTCCTCGCGCCGGTCCGACCAGCGCAGACCGCCGCGGGCGACCGGCCCGAACCGCAGGTGGACCCCCTCGACCCGCGGTGAGTAGACGAAGATCTCGAACTGCGGCCGCGGGGCGGGCAGGTCGGGCACCTTCTTGGGATTGAGCTTGATCGAGACGTAGGACTTGTCAGCCCCCGACGCGTCGGCCTGGTAGAAGTTCGTCCGCAGCGTCGCGGTGATCACGCCGAGGAAGGCGCGGATGATCCGGTCGTGGTCGAGGCTCTTGACGTCATCGAGGTCCTTGGTCACCTGCTCGCACAACGCGCTCTGCGCGGCCTCGCGCTCCGGACCGGCCGCACCGGCATACCGGCTGGGGTCGAAGCGGGTCTCGAACAGGGCCACCAGCGTGCCGGCGAGCTTGAGGTTGGACGCGAGCGCGGACTCGACGTAGTCCTGCGAGAACGTCGAGCCGGTCTGGCGCAGGTACTTGGCGACGGTGCGCAGGATGACCACTTGGCGCCAGGTCAGCCCGGCCCCGAGGACGAGGGCGTTGAACCCGTCGGACTCGGCCTCGCCGCGCCACACCGCGCCGACGGCGTCCTGGAACAGCTCCCGCAACCGGTCGCGCCCGCCGTCTCCGGACCAGACCTTGTCGTTGCGCACCCGCAGGCCGAAGTCGTAGACCCACAGGTTGACACCGTCACCGCGGGAGATCTCGTAGGGCCGCTCGTCGACGACCTCGACCCCCATGTGGGTGAACATCGGCAGGACCTGCGTCAGCGACAGGGGGCTGCGACGGTAGAGCTTGAAGCGGCGCTCGTTGGCCGGGGCGCCGGGCTCCTGGTACATGTTGAGCCCGGTCGAGTCGTCATGCTCCAGGGCATCCATGTGGCGGATGTCGGCCACCCCGATACGCGGGGTGAAGTCCTCCTTGTACGCCTCGGGGAAGGCGCGTCCGTAGAGCCCGGACAGGCGCGCGGCCGCCTCCTCACCGTGCTCGGTGCGGGCCGCCTCGCTGAGGTCCTCGTCCCAGGTGCGCGTCGCGTCGATCAGCTGGCGCTCGAGCACCGACTCGTCGATGGACGGGATCGACTCCCCCGCCGGCACCCGCACGACGAAGTGCAGGCGGGCCAGCACCGACTCCGAGACCCTCGTCGTGAAGTCCACCGTGGCACCCGGAAAGGCTTGCCGCAGAATGGATTCCATCTTGAGCCGCACGGCGGTGTTGTAGCGGTCGCGCGGGATGTAGACGAGGCAGGACACGAACCGGCCGAACCGGTCGCGGCGCAGGAAGAGCTTGGTCTTGCGGCGCTCCTGGAGGTAGAGGACCGCGGTCGCGTTCTCGTAGAGCTCCTCCTCCCCGGCCTGGAACAGCTCGTCGCGCGGGTAGTTCTCGAGGACCTCGAGCAGGTCCTTGCCGGAGTGCGAGTCGGGAAGGAACCCGGTGCGCTCGAAGATCTTGGCGACCTTGTCGCGCAGCACCGGCACGCGGGTCACCGACTCGGTGTACGCGCTGGAGGTGAACAGGCCGAGGAAGCGCTTCTCCCCCGTCACCTCGCCGGCGTCGTCGAACTGCTTGACGCTCACGTAGTCCAGGTAGGTGTTGCGGTGCACCGTCGCCCGCGAGTTCGCCTTGGTGATGATCAGCAGCTCGCGCGCCCGCGCCACGGCACTGGCCTGCTCGCTGAGCAGCACCCCGTCGCCGGGGCGGTCGTAGCGCAGCAGCCCCAGCCCCGTGCCCTGGACGGCCTCGAGCCGATCACCGTCGGCGGCACGGTCGAGGGCGTACTGGCGGTAGCCCAGGAAGGTGAAGTGGTTGTCGGCCAGCCAGTCGAGCAGACCGTGCGCCTGCTCGACCTCCTCGGCCGGTATGCCGGCGGGCGGCGAGTCCACGAGGTCCTGCGCCACCTGCGAGCAGGTCGCCTTCATCTTGGGCCAGTCCTCGACCGCCTCGCGGACGTTGCCGAGCACCCGGCGCAACCCCTCGGCGACCTCGGCGCGCTGGGCGGGATCGCTGTCCCGGTCGATCTCCAGGTGCATCCACGACTCGCGGACCAGCCCGAAACCTCCGTCGCTCGAGCCGTCGGAGCCCGACCCTGGGGGCCCGTCGGCGTCGCCCAGGACGAGCTCCTCGAGCTCACCGGTGGCCTTGCGGCGGACCCGCATCGTCGGGTGAACCACCAGGTGCACCGAGCGCTCCATGCGCTGGAGCTCGGCACTCACCGAGTCGACGAGGAACGGCATGTCGTCAGTGACGACCTGCACGACCGTGTGGCCGCTGGTCCAGCCCTGCTCCTCGACCTCCGGGTTGAAGACCTCGACCTTGGCGGTGCCGACGGGTCGGTCCTGGGCCAGCTCGCGGTGCGCCATCGCGGCCCCGAGCAGGTCCTCGGACGCCCGCGCCAGGAGGTCCTCCGTGGCCACGTGCCGGTAGTAGGTCCGCAGGAACTGCTCGACCGCCTCACCACCCCCATGGTCCGCGCGTTCCGCGGCGGTGTGCAGGAGTTGCTGACGGGACTGCTCCAGCGACGCAGACATGGCTGTCGACTTCATCCTCACGTGGATCGTCATGCTCGGTGGTTCGTCATGCACAGTGGATCGTCATGCACGTGGGTGCACCACGATGTGCGCCGCAGCCGAGACTATCGCTCGCCGCTCGCGCCCGGCACACCCTGCCTCTGGCGGCCAATCACCCGCGTGTTTGCGCAGGTCAACGTGTGATTTCGCGGAATCTGTGGTGAAGTGAGGTGTTTGCACAACACGAACAGAAGGAGTTCCACGTGATCGTCCTCGGCATCGTCCTGCTGATTCTTGGCCTCTTGGTCGCCAGCCTCAAGATTCTCGTGACCATCGGAGCCATCCTGATCGTGGTCGGGCTCGTCCTGGCCATCCTGGGAGGCACCGGCCGCGCCATCGGCGGCCGGAAGCACTGGTACTGATCGGACCTGGTTCGTGAAGAGCGGCCCCCGGAGTGCCCCATGTGGGTATCTCCGGGGGCCGTTGCCGTCACCTCACTACAGTGATGGGTATGCCGCCTGCTCCGGCCGATCCCGACCGCCTGCGCTCCCTGGGAGCGGCTCTCGGGCCGTTGCGCGAGTGCGCAGGGCAGGGCGCCACCGAGGTCCTGGCGCAGTTCCCGGAGGTGGGCGACCGGGAGACCCAGGCAGCCCTCGACGGCTGGGTCGAGCAGGCCGCCGACCTGTTGCGTGAGATCGACGCGGCCGCCTCGGACCTCGCCGACCGCCTGCGGATCGCGGCGTTGAGCGCCGGCACGAACGCCGGGGTGACCGCGGGGAGCCCGCCTTCCCCCGACCAGCGGCCCGAGGCGCAGTGGTCAGACGGGCAGTGGTCGGACGGGCAGTCCGCCACGCGGTGGGCGCACCGCGGCTCGGGCGAGGCGTACCGGTGAGCGGCACCGTCCACGGCGACCCCGCCTCGTGCTCCCAGCTCGGCGGCACGCTGCGGCAGCTGGCCACCCGGCTCCGCACCAGCGGACGAGCGGCCCACGACGCCTTCGACGGCTCCTTCGACAGGCCCTCCGACAGGCCCTCCGACCTTGGCGGCGCGGGTTCGCGTGCCGCCCCCGTCCTGATGCAAGCCAGGCGCCGGGTGGACGTGCTCGACGCCGGGGCCGCTGCCGCCGCACGAGAGGTCGACCGCGTCGGCGCCGCCCTCCAGGCCCACGCCAGCGACCTCGCCGAGGCCGTCGCCGAGAGCCGGGCGCTCGCCCAGCAGGCGCAGGCTGCGGGTCTGCGCGTCGTGGACGGTGAGCTCGTCGCGGTGTGGGGCGTCAGCGGTGTCGCCGACGGCACCGCGACGGCCCAGCGGGACGCCGCGCGCGAGCAGCTGCAGGCCCGCCTCGACGCCGTCGCCGCGCTGGTCGGCCAGCGCCGCCATCGGCTGGCCGCCACCCTGCGCCAGTCCCAGGCCGTGCTCGCCACGCATGCCGGGGCACTGCGCCGATGACGACGATCGACCTCAACGCCGACCTCGGCGAGTCGTTCGGGCGGTGGACCCTGGGCGACGACGAGGCGATGCTCGACGTGGTCACCAGCGCCAACGTCGCCTGCGGCTTCCACGCGGGCGACCCGCGAGGGCTGCTGCGGGTGTGCGAGCTGGCCGCCCGACGCTCGGTGGTCATCGGGGCACAGGTGGGCTACCGCGACCTCGCCGGGTTCGGTCGGCGGTTCATCGACCTCGACCCCGCGGACCTGGTGGCCGACGTGGTCTACCAGATCGGTGCCCTGCAGGGCCTCTGCGCGGCAGCCGGGACGGCAGTCCGCTATGTCAAACCCCACGGGGCCCTCTACAACGCCGTTGTCCACCACCGGGCCCAGGCCGCCGCGGTGGTCGAGGCGGTCCGCAGGGTCGACGCATCGCTGCCCGTCCTCGGGCTGCCCGGGTCGCTGCTGCTCGACCTGGCGCAGGATGCCGGGCTCGCCACCGTCACGGAGGCCTTCGTCGACCGCGGCTACCTGGCGGACGGCACCCTCGTGCCGCGAGGTCGCGACGGAGCTGTGCTGCACGATCCCGCAGCCGTCGCGGCGCGGGCGATGCGGATGGTCGTCACCGGAGAGGTCGAGACGGTCGACGCGGTCCTGCTGCGCATCCACGCGGCGTCCCTGTGCGTCCACGGCGACAGCCCGGGGGCCGTGTCCATGGCCACCGCGGTCCGGGCCCGCCTCGAAGCCGCCGGCATCACCCTTGCCCCGTTCGTCGCGGTCCCCGGCTAGGGCGCCGTGACCGGGCGAGTGCTGCCGAGCGGCGAGCACGCGGTCCTCGTCGAGGTCGACTCGCTCGACGAGGTGCTGGCGCTGCACCACCGGCTCTGGGTGCGCGAGCGCCCGCCCGGTCTGCTCGACGCGGTCGTCGGGGCACGCACGCTCCTGCTCGTGGCGGCCTCCGCCCGGGACCTGGCCGGAGTCCGTGCCGAGGCCGCCCGCCTCGTGGCCCGGACCCCGGAGCCGATGTCGACGGCGTCCGGCGATGACCTCGAGGCCGTGGAGACCATGGAGACCGTGGAGATCCCGGTCCACTACGACGGGCCCGACCTGGACGACGTGGCGGCTCTGACCGGCCTGTCGCCGGACGAGGTGGTGGGCGCGCACACCGGTCGGTCGTGGCGCGTGGGCTTCGCCGGGTTCGCCCCCGGGTTCGCCTACCTCGTCGACGGCGACCCGCGTCTGGCCGTGCCGCGCCTGGCGACCCCGCGGTCCCGGGTGCCCGCCGGCGCGGTGGGGCTGGCGGGCGAGTTCAGCGGGGTCTACCCCCGGTCCTCCCCGGGCGGGTGGCGGCTCATCGGCCACACCGACGTGGTCCTGTGGGACCTGGACCGCGATCCCCCGGCCCTGCTGCGGCCAGGACTGCGGGTCAGGTTCGTCGACGCGGGAGGCGACCGGTGACCGGAGGCGAGCCAGCGGCATACGCCCGGCTGGACGTGATGGCTGCGGGTCCGCTGACGCTCGTCGAGGACCTGGGCCGACCGGGGCTGGCCTCGCTCGGCGTCGGCCCCTCCGGCGCGGCCGACATCGGCGCGTTCGCCCTCGGGGCGCGCCTGCTGGGCCAGACCACGGACCTCGCGGCCCTCGAGTGCCACCACGGCGGGCTCACCCTGCGCGCGCGCGGCAGCGTCACGATGGTGCTGACCGGTGCACGCGGACCAGCCACCGTCGACGGGACCCCGGTCGGGTATGCCGCGCCGTTCCTCGTCCGCGACGGATCGGTGCTGGTGGTGGGCAGCCCCGCGGCCGGAGTGCGCACCTATGTCAGCGTCCGCGGTGGCATCGCCGTGCCAACGGTACTCGGATCCCGTTCGTACGACACACTTTCCGGGCTCGGACCAGCCCCGCTGCGCCTCGGCGACATGCTGTCCGTGGGGGCTCCCGAGGGCGAGCTCCTCGTCGACGTCGCTCCCGTCGTCCCACCTGCCGCGGGGGCAGCAACCCTGGACGTGGCCCCGGGTCCGCGCCACGAGTGGCTCGGCGACCTGCTCGCGCTGACCGAACCCGCCTGGCGCGTCGACGGCGCGAGCGACCGTGTCGGAGTGCGCCTCGACGGCCCTGCCCTGACCCGCGCGCCCGGGTTCGACGGCCGGGAGCTGCCCAGCGAGGGCATCGTCCGGGGTGCCGTGCAGCTGCCGGCTGACGGACGGCCCGTGCTCTTCCTGGCCGACCACCCGGTGACTGGCGGCTACCCCGTCGTCGGGGTCCTCACGCCCGCCTCCTGCGACAGGGCCGCCCAGCTGGTGCCGGGCCAGCTCGTGCGGCTGCGGCAGGCGTCGTCCCCGCCCGGACGGTGACGTGGCTACGCTGACGACTCGACGTCCACCGCACCGTGGACACCCCGATGCCGTGACAGGAGAAGCCGCATGAAGATCGCCAAGTCGATCGAGTACGCCGCCACCCCGCAGGAGGTCTTCACGGTCCTGTCGGACGTGAAGTTCCAAGAGGCGAAGTGTGCCGCCACGGCAGCGATCAAGCACACCGCGAAGGTCGAGAGCTCCGGGGACCACACCGTCATCACCACCGAGCGGATCCTGCCCAGCGACGGGCTGCCCGACTTCGCCAAGTCGATGGTGGGCGAGACCCTCAAAGTCACCGAGACGCAGGACTGGGGCCCGGCGTCCTCCGACGGCAGCCGGCGCGGCACCGTCGAGATGGCCGTGGCCGGCGCTCCGATCGCGCTCCAGGGCACGCTCTCGCTCGCGCCGGGCGGCTCGGGCACCGTCGAACAGCTCGACGCCGAGCTCAAGGCCCGGGTCCCCCTCATCGGGGGCAAGATCGAGAAGGCCGCCGCGCCGCCGATCGAGGAAGCCATCGACATCGAGGCGACGACCGCCCAGGAGTGGCTCGCCCGATAGCCGCCCGGCAGCCGCCCGCTAGCCGCCCGAGGCCCGCTCAGCCCGCCGGCCGCGCGCCCCTCACCCCATGTGCGGGTAGCTGTGCTCGGTCGGCGGGTTGAACGTCTCCTTGATCGAGCGCGCGCTGGTCCACCGCATCAGGTTCTGCGCGGCGCCCGCCTTGTCGTTGGTGCCGGAAGCCCGTCCCCCACCGAACGGCTGCTGCCCGACCACGGCGCCGGTCGGCTTGTCGTTGACGTAGAAGTTGCCTGCCGCGAAGCGCAACCGCTCGGTGGCGTCGGCGATGACCATGCGGTCCTGGGCGATGATCGAGCCGGTCAGGCCGAACGGCGCGAAGCTCTCCATCTGGTCGAGCACCTTGTCGTACTGGCGGTCCGGGTAGACGTGGACCGACAGGATCGGGCCGAAGTACTCGGTCCGGAACGACTCGTCGGTGGGGTCGTCGATCTCCAGCACCGTCGGGCGGACGAACCAGCCCTCGCTGTCGTCGTAGGTGCCGCCGGCGACCACGTCCACCCCGGGCGTCGCGTGGGCCCGGTCGATCGCCGCGCTGTGCTTGGCGAAGGCCCGCTCGTCGATGACCGCGCCCATGAAGTTGGACAGGTCGGTGACGTCGCCCTGGCTCAGCCCGTTGGTGATCGACACCAGGTCGGCCTTGATCTTCTTCCACAGGGACCGCGGCACGTAGGCACGGGAAGCCGCCGAGCACTTCTGTCCCTGGTACTCGAAGGCACCGCGGATCATGGCTGTCCGCAACACATCCGGGTCGGCGGAGGGGTGGGCGAGGATGAAGTCCTTGCCACCGGTCTCGCCGACGAGGCGCGGGTAGCTGCGGTACCTGGGCAGGTTCGCGCCCACCTCCTGCCACAGGTGCTGGAACGTCGGCGTGGACCCGGTGAAGTGGATGCCCGCGAGGTCGGGGTCGGCCAGCGCCACCTTCGAGACGTTGAGGCCGTCGCCGGTGACCATGTTGATGACGCCCGGCGGCATACCCGCGGCCTCGAGCAACGCCATCGTCAGGTTGGCGGCGAACTGCTGGGTCGGACTCGGCTTCCACACGACGGTGTTGCCCATCAGGGCCGGCGCGGTGGGCAGGTTGCCCGCGATGGCGGTGAAGTTGAACGGCGTGATCGCGTAGACGAAGCCCTCGAGCGGCCGGTGGTCGGTGCGGTTCCAGATGCCCTTGGAGTTGAGCGGCGGCTGCTCGGCGAGGATCTGCCGCGCGAAGTGCACGTTGATCCGCCAGAAGTCGATGAGCTCGCAGGCGGCGTCGATCTCCGCCTGGTAGGCCGTCTTGGACTGCCCGAGCATCGTCGCGGCGTTGAGGTGGGCGCGCCACGGCCCCGAGAGCAGCTCGGCCGCCTTGAGCAGGATCGCCGCGCGGTCGTCGAAGGACAGCGCGCGCCACCCGGGGGCTGCCGCCTTGGCCGCGTCGACCGCCGCCTGGGCGTCGCCGACCGTCGCGTTCCGCATGGTGCCGAGCACCTTGCGACGGGCGTGCGGCTGACGCACCTCGATCTTCTTGCCCGTGCCCATGACCCGCTTGCCGGCGATGGTGTGCGGCAGGTCGATGCTGGCGCTGCCCAGCTCGGCGAGCGCGACCTCGAGCGAGGCACGCTCGGGACTGCCCGGCGCGTAGTCGAGGACGGTCTCGTTGACGGGGACGGGCACCTGGGTGACGGCATCCATGTGGGCAGGCTCCTCGGGGTCGCTTCGGTGGCTCGGGCGCGGCAGTGGTCAGCGCAGCGCGCACCTATGGTGTCACGTATGCCGACCGCCCTCGACGCCGCCGACCTCGCCTACCGCTGGTCGGGGCCCGCCGACCCGGGCAGCCCGACGATCGTGCTGCTGCACGGGCTGGGCGACTCCGGCGACTGCTGGCCCGACGCGGTCCGACGCTGGTCGCCCGACTACCGCGTCGTCGGGGTGGACCTGCTCGGGCACGGCCGCTCGCCCCGGTTCACCCCGGAGCAGCGGGCGTCGCCCGACCCCATGGAGCACATGTATGCCGCGGCGCTGGCGACGGTTGAGCAGGTCGCCGCCGTCGGCGGTCCGGTCGCGCTCGTCGCCCACTCGATGGGCGGTGGCATCGCGACGGCCCTGACCGCGCGCCACCCCGACCTCGTGCGCGCGGCGGTGCTCGAGGAGCCCGCGTGGCGAGACCCCGAGCTCCGGGTGCAGAGCCCGACGGTGGTCGCCGAGCGCATCGCGGACTGTCGGGCCTTCTCCGAGGACCTCGAGGGACAGCTCGCTCAGGGTCGCGCGGACAACCCCACCTGGCCCGAGTCGGAGTTCGCCCCGTGGGCGCAGGCCAAGACCGAGGTCGACCTCGACTTCCTGGCCCTCGGGGTCGCGTCCTTCGCCCGTCCGTGGGAGGAGCTCGTCGGCGCGATCGAGGTGCCCACCCTCGTGGTCGTCGGCGAGCGCTCGACGCTGTTGCCCGAGCCGATCCGACTGCGCGCCAAGGCGATCGACAACCCGCACGTGCGGATCGAGCTGCTGGCGGCGGACCACTGTGTGCGCCGTGACGTGCCCGACGCCTTCCATGCCCTCGTCGACCCCTGGCTCGCCGACCAGTTCTGACCCTGCCGGTCAGAGCAGGCGCAGCACCTCGTCGAGCTCGGTCGCGTCGTACCAGAGGAGGTCCTCCATGCCCTGGTCCCCCGCGGTCTCGTCGACGTGGAACGACACGATGCGCGACAGCGGCACGGGGGTCGACACGGTCAGCGCAGCCAGACCCTCCCGGCTCCCGTCGGGGGTCACGGACCCGGGGTCGACGTCTGCGGCGGCCACCACGCGCTTGACGACTGTTGTGCCCTGGAGCCCGGCGGCGGCGTCGACGGCTTCGCACAGCGCGGCATACTCCCACTCCTCCTCCAGGCCGGTCGGGTCCGCGCGCTCGATGCGTTCGGTGACGCCGAATGCCTCGACCGGCGCAGGCCCGACCTGCCCGTCGGCGGCAAGCCGGCGCACGGCGTCGGGGAGCAGCGGCACGTAGATCCGCGTCTGGGTCATGCTCGTCCCACCATCGTCGTTCTCATCCCACGTCCTCGCTGAGTCATCCGACATCTTCGAACACGGAGCGGTCGGGCAGCGGTGCGGGGTCGCGCAGCGCCACGGCTGAGGTGCGCAGCGAGGTGGCGATCACGGCGGGGCGACGGCTCACGTCCATCAGGTTGGCACCGAACGCCTCGAGGTCCTCCTCGCCGGGCCCGAGCACCGTCACCTCGGCGCCGTCCTGGTGGACCGTGGTCAGCTCACGCAGGACCCGCAGCGTCACGCGGTTGCGCCACTGCCGCTCCACCCGGGTGCGCCAGTGGGTCGGAGCGTCCCGGACGAAGCTGACCTGGGGTGCCAGGACGTAGACCTCGTCGAGCCCCAGGCCACTCATGAGGTCCAGGTTGGTGGACGACCAGGCGCCGCCGTCGATGTAGCGGTGCTCGCCGATCCGCACCGGCTGGTACCACCCGGGGATCGCGCACGACGCCATCACGGCCGCGGTGAGGTCCACCACCGGGGCGTCGGCACGCCCGAAGGCCACCCGCTCACCGGTGTCGTAGTCGAGGGCCACCACCGTCAGCCCGGACCGTTGCGGCCAACCGTGCGGCACGATGTGTCCCACGAGTGCCCCGACCGCCTCGATGCTCCCCCGCCCCTCGGGCAGGATGGCCGACAGCAGCGCGGTGGGGGGCAGGTGGCGCAGGTTGCGGGCGTTGCGACGCAACAGCTCTCGTGACCCGAGGCCGACCTTGGGCAGGCCCGGCCGGTCGCCACCGGTGTCCTTCTCGTAGTTCCAGGAGTACCCCGCGAGCGGTCCCACGTCGATGGCGCCGTCCAGCTGGTGGGCGAGCAGGTCCGAGACCGAGACGCCCGACGCCAGCAGCCCGGCGAGCACGGATCCGGCCGAGGTCCCGACGAGCTCGTCGAAGTCGCGGGCGTCGACCCCCAGCTCGTCCTCGAGAGCCTTGAGGGCGCCCACCATCCACGCGGCGCCGAGCACCCCGCCGCCCCCGAGCACCAGGCCGCGGCGCGGGCCGCTCGGGCGCGGACGCGCGGCCCCGGAGCGCGACGTGGCCGTCATCGCGCCTTGGACCGGTGGCTGTCCAGCAGCTCACCGAGGGAGTCGACGATGCTCTGCCCGAGGACGTCGATGTCGGGCATCGAGTCCCGGTCGGCGTTGAGTCCGTAGTAGACCCCGCCGTCGTAGGAGGTCAGCCCGATGCTCAGCGCCTGGCCCTTGGCCAAGGGCATGACGGGGTAGGTGGACAGCATCCGCGCGTCACCGGCATACAGGGTGTGCTGAGGGCCGGGGACGTTGGTGATGACGACGTTGAACAGACGTCGCGACACGGCGGAGCCGAGGCGCGCCCCGAGGGAGTGCAAGGTCGGCGGTGCGAATCCTGCCAGTCCTGCAAGCGATTCGGCCCCCACTGCCTGGCCGCCCTCCATCTGCTGACGCATGGCGAACGCGATCTGGTGCAGGCGCATGGAGGGGCCCGGCTCACCGACGGGGAGGTCGACGAAGCAGGCGGTGAGGCGGCTGCCGAGGTGCCTGGCGTCCGCGTCGTAGACACTGACCGGCACCATCGCCCGGACCGTGGTGCCCGAGTTGACGGACTCGCCACGGGTCAGCAACCAGGAGCGGAGGGCGCCCGAGATGGTGGCGAGCACGACGTCGTTGATGGAGACGTCGTCGGCGTAGTTGCCGCGGGCGAGGCGACTCCGGACCTTGCGGTAGTCCTCGAGGTCGGTGCCGATCATGACGTAGCGGCGGGCCTCGCCGACCGGGGCGTTGAGCGGCGAGTGCGGCGCCGGGCGGGCTGCGGTGCGAGCCAGCGTCGAGACGACATCGCCTGCGGCAGTGAGGGCGCGGGTGCCCACGGCCTTGACGTCGACGATCCCGCCGCGGATGTTGTCCACGACCTCGCTCGGGCGACGGACCGCATCGACGAGCGCGCCGGTGAGTAGCTCGATGTCGCTGGGCTCGCGCGACGGACGCCAGGTGTCGGTGACCAGTCCCTCGGCGCCCGGGTCGCCGTCGACGATGACGTGGGCGATGTCCACCGCATTGATGCCGTCGACGAGGGCCTGGTGCGACTTGGTGACGATGGCGAACCGCCCCTCCTCCAGGCCTTCGACGAGGTAGACCTCCCAGAGCGGCCTGGTGCGGTCGAGTGCCCGCGGCTGGATGCGGGCGACGAACTCCTGGAGCTGCTCGTCGGTGCCCGGCTTGGGGAGCGCCGAGCGTCGCACGTGGTAGGTCACGTCGAAGTTCTCGTCGTCGACCCACACCGGGTTGGCGAGCCGACCGGGGATCTGCCGGATCCGCTGGCGGTAGCGCGGCACGAAGGCGATCCGCGTGGCGATGAGCTGCACGAGCCGGTCGTAGTCGAACCCCTCGCTCGGCGGGTCGAACACCATCACCGAACCCACGTGCATCGGCGTGGTCGTCTCCTCGAGGTAGAGGAACGACGCGTCGAGGGAGCTCAGTCGGTCCGGCACGCGTTCATCGTGTCAGAAAGGGCTGCCTAGACTCGGGTTCGTGACGAAGATGACTCTGGGCAAGCCCCTGTCGTGGGCCGCCGGACTGGCCCTGGCCGCGTCCCTCACCGCTTGCGGCGGGTCTGGCGGCACGGCGGGCGGGACCGCGAGCGCGACGGTGTCGAGCTCGTCCTCCTCGGGCTCGTCCGCCAGCTCACCGTCCTCCAGCACACCGTCCTCCAGCTCAACGGGCCGCACCATCGCGATCACCGTCACCGGCAACAAGGTGTCCCCGACCCCGACCACGGTCAGCCTGCGGGTGGGTGAGTCCCTGACCCTGACCGTGACGAGCGACCACGCCGACCAGCTGCACCTGCACGGGTTCGAGATCGAGAAGGACCTCGTCGCCGGGAAGCCGCTGTCCGTGACGGTCACGGGGGCCCAGCCGGGGGTCTACGACGTCGAGACCCACCACCCCGAGCTGCGCCTGCTGAAGATCGCCGTCCAGTGAGCCTCGCCGCGGTGCCGGCGCACGGTGTCGGGTCCCGCGCGGACCTGCCCCTGCCCTTCCACTTCCTGCTCATCGGTGCGGGGCTCGCGCTCGTCGTGTCCTTCGTGGCATTGGGTGCGCTGTGGAAGCAGCCCCGGTTGCGGCCCGACGACGGGCGGCTGCTGCCGATGCCGATCGCCCTGGCGCTCGACAGCGCGCCGGTGCGGGGCCTGTTCGTCATCGCGTCCCTGGCCACCACTGGCTGGACTCTGCTGGCGCTGTTCCTGGGCCAGGACAACGCGAACAACCCCGTCCCCTCGGTGGTCTACGTCTGGCTGTGGGTGGGACTGGCCTTCATCTCGATGGTGTTCGGCGGCATCTGGCGCCTGGTGAGCCCGGTGCGCTGGCTGCACCGCGGCATCCTCGCGCTGCTGCGGATCGAGGAGGACTTCGCGCTGGCCGAGTACCGGCTCGGCTACTGGCCCGCGGCACTGGGGCTGCTGGCCTTCGCGTGGCTCGAGCTGATCGCACCGAACAATGCGACCCTGGCCGTGCTGCGGATCGCGATCCTGGGGTACCTGCTGCTCAGCCTGCTGCTCGCGATGGCGTTCGGCCAGCCCTACCTGCGGCGGGGCGACCCGTTCACCGCCTGGTCCTCCCTCTACGGCACCCTCAGCCCCCTCGGGCGCCGCGCCGACGGTCGCTGGGCGTTGCGCACCCCGTTGCACGGGCCCCTCGAGCTCGCGGCCGCCCCGGGCCTGCTGGCGGTCACGTCGGTCATGCTGGGGACGACCGCCTACGACGGCTTCTCGGGCGAGACCCGGTGGTACACCTTCGTCCAGTCCTCGAGCATCCCGGCGAGGCTCTGGGAGACCGGCGCGCTGGTCACCTTCAGCGTCGTCGTCGCCGCCTCCCTGTATGCCGCGGCGGTGGTCTCCGCCCGGCTCGCGGGAGTCAGCGTGCGGGGGGTCGCGACCTCCTTCGCCCCCACGCTCATCCCGATCGCCGCCGGCTACCTCGTCGCGCACTACTGGTCGCTGTGGGTGTGGGAGGGCACACACGGGCTGGCGAAGATGTCGGACCCGCTCGGCACCGGTGCGAACTGGCTCGGCACGGGCGGCGTGACCCCGTCCGCATCGCTGATCGCCCCGGGCCTGGTCGCGACGATCCAGGTCGTCGCCATCATCACCGGCCACGTGCTGGGTGTCGTCGCCGCACACGAGCGGGCCATCACCCTGTTCCCACGTCGCGCCGCGGTGCTCGGCCAGGTGCCACTGCTGGTGCTGATGGTGGGTTACACCGTCGGCGGTCTCACCCTCCTGTTCAGCTCCTGACCTGCTGAGTCCTCAGCGACGGCGGCGTCCTCAGCGGCGGGGCGTCCTCAACGGCGCCGGCGTCGCCGACCGTGCTCGGGTGCCCGCCCGACATACAGGGTCGTCAGCGACGCGATCGCCTGCCGCAGCTCGCAGTGCGGCGCATGCTCGGCCAGTGTCGTCCCGGCCAACATCGCACCGTCGAGACTCTCCTGGTCCCAAGGGAGGTAGGTGATGTCCTCCATGCCGGCGAACCGCCCGAGGGCGTCGGCGATGCGCCGCTCCGGCTTGGCGCCGACGGCGGAAGGACGCACCCTGTTGACGACGACGCGCGGCGTGGGCGAGGGGACCGCTGCCAGGTCCTGCACGGCCCGGACCAGTCGTTGCAGGCCGACCGGATCGGCCGTGCCGACCACGAGGAGCTCATCGGCGGACTCGAGGGTGGTGAGCGTGGCGGCGTTGCGTCGTGGGGCGAGCGTGTCGTAGGACAGCTCCTCGTCGTCCTCGATCGCGAAGCCGCAGTCGATCACCACGAACTGGCTCAGCTGCCGAGCGATGGTCAGCAGGTGGGCCACGGACGGCGCGCGCAGCTCGGTCCACCGCTGCGCACGCGGGATGCCGGTCAGCACCCGCAGGCCGGGGCACACCTGGGGTGCGAGCCGAGCGAGCGCGGCGAGGTCGAGCGTCCCCTGGTCCGCGGCCCGGGCCGCAGCGGACACCCCGGGGGCTTCGTCGAGCAGGCCGAGGGACTGCGCCACCGAGGAGCCGTAGGTGTCGCAGTCGACGAGCAGCGTGGAGCCGCTGCGGGCCAGCTCCGCCGCGAGGTTGAGGGCCACCGTGCTGCGTCCGGGCGCCCCCGTCGGTCCCCAGACGGCGATGACCTTGGAAGCCACAGTCGGTGCGGCCGGCTCTCCGAAGTCCTCCGCGAACCCGACCGCCAGCGCCGACGCCTCCGACACCCCCGCGCCCGCGAACACCTCCACGCCCGCAGTCCGCGCGCCCTGGACGTCGAGGAAGCCCAGCGCATCGTCGATCTCGTGGCTGGCCAGGTCGGCTCGCAGCACGACGGTCAGCCCCAGCTGGCGCAGCCGGCGCTCCCCGAGGTCGTCACCCGGCGCCACCACGCCTGCGACCTCGACCCCATGGGCGGAGAGCTCGTGCAACGCCGGCCGGTCGAGGGCGCGCAGGTCGGCCGACACGAGGGCGACCTGCCCGAAACCTGCGGCTGCCGCGGCCATCAGGTCAGACAGGTCGGCACACCGTCGCGCCACCGTGTAGCCCGCCGTGGCCTCGACGGCCGACACCAGCTCGGACTCCCAGGGGCCGTTGAGCGCGGCGATGACCGAACGCGTCACTGGTCGACCCGCAGGGATGTCCCTGCGACGGGCACCACCGTGACCCGCGCGCCGAGGTCCACCATCCCGATGATCTCCTTGATCTGGTGGGTCGGAGCCATCACCTGGATGGGACGGTCGCCCGCTGCGCCGCCCCCCAGGCCGCCGCTGGTCCTCGGCAGGCTCGAGACCGACACGCCGGCGAGGGCGAGCTCGGGGCCGGTGAAGCCCTTGCCTGCAGCGGCCGCCCCACGGTCGGCGGGGTTGACGTAGACGTCGACGCGGGAGCCGACGCGCAGCGCCGCCGCGGAGCCTGCGCCGATGGACAGGGTCAGCGGCTGCACGCCGACCTGGTCCTTGCCGCCCACCGCTGCCGCGGGGACGAGCTCTCCGGCCCCGACCTCGCGCAGCACGTACCGGTCGGGGCCGAGTTCCGCCGCCGCGCCGAGGTAGCGGGACAGGTCGGATCCCAGCTGGACGTCGACCCGGACGAGGTTGTCGTCCCCGAGCCGCTGGCCGGGCACGAGCGGTCCCCGCGCGGCATACACAGGCGTCCTGTCGTCGGCGTGGGCAACCACGAACGAGCCGAGGCCCGCCGAGGTGACCACCAGCATCACCCCCACGACGAGCCTGGCGTCCCGCCACCCCGGCGTTTGCAGCCTCGTGGCCCTGGGCACGGAAAGATCCGTCATGGTGATGTCCCCTTCATCATGGTTGCCGACCTTTTCGTCCCCACCGGCCGAGCCATCATGGCGCACCGGTACGGTCCACCGTCTGTTCAATCCACAGGTCCGCGGGTCATCCACAAGGTCGGCAGGCCAACTCCCCCAAACAGCTATAGATGTCAGAATCTGCGCAACGACCAGACGCAGCCACAAGAACATGGTAAAAATTCGGTCAAGAGAACGTATGTATCCAGTCAAGTCGACTGGTGAGGGAAGAGGGGATTGACGTGGCTAAGCGCTTCATTCAGCTGGCTGAGGTCTCGGAAGTGCTCGACATCTCATCCGCCCAGGCCTACGCCCTGGTCCGGTCCGGGGAGCTGCCGGCCATCAAGGTCGGCGGCCGCGGTCAGTGGCGTGTCGAGGTCGCCGAGCTCGAGGGGTACATCCAGCGGATGTACAGCGAGACGAAGACCTTCGTGGCGGCGCACCCATTCGGGCAGGGTCAGGAGTGACTGACTGACAGACCTCCTGCTGCGCCCCCGCGCCGGCCGTCTCCGGGTTGGGGTCCCCGTGAGAGCCAGGATCACGCGGGGCGCAGCAGGACCACTGCGGCGAAGGGCACCAGGCGGCGCCCGGTGACGTTCTCGGGACGCCTCGGCAGGTCCGCCGCGTGTTGGCTCAGCTCCAGGACGTCACGACCGACCGCATCGATCGTGCCGGTCACGACGGCGCCCGTGAGGTCCGTCAGGAGCACGGTCGCACGATCCCGGCTCAACCCACGCAGGGCGTAGCCGAGCCCGAACCGGCGCCCCAGGGTGGTGCCCCCAGCGCGGGACGAGAGCCCTGTCAGGGCGGTCACGGCCGCGAACGGGACCAGGGCAGCGCCGGAAGATGCGCCTGCCGGTGGCGCGCCCGGATGGCTGGCGAGCAACAGCCATCCGTCGCCGACGTCGGCGACCCGCCCCCTGACTACGTCGCCGCTGCGCAGCGTGACCGTCAGCAGATCGGTCCCGGCCGCCGACAGCCGCTCGTACAAGCCGACCGAGGCGCGCTCGCGCCGGGTCCGATCGGCCACCTCGGCGTCGAGCTCCCGCCTCGACTCCGCATTCCACTGGCCGGCGAGGTCCTCGAACAGGGCGTCCCAGCGCATCCCGTGCCCCCCTTTCCGCCGGCGTTCCTCCGGCTTTCCCACGGTCGGCCCCCGCCCCCGCGCCGCCAAGCCGTGATCCCGGACGAACAAGGCTGGGCCTGCGCGACTCTAGCGCCGACCAGTCTTGCCATCGGCAGGTGCTGGCTACTAGGGTCTATCAAACGCAAACACATGCAAAACGAGGTTCCGGGGGGAATCATGAACCGCATCGTTCGTCTGGGGATCTGCGCCACCTCTGCGCTGCTCGTCCTGGGAGTCCTCGAAGTCTTCCTCGTCCGGGCTGTTCTGGAACAGTGGCAGATCGTGCTCGCGCCGGGCCCCGAGAGCCTGCCGGAGCTGGTGACCCTCCTCGCCTTGGCCGTCAGTGCGGCCCTGGGCGCCTGGCTGGCCGCCAGCACGGTTGCCGCGCTGCTGGCGCACCTGCCCGGCCGGGTCGGCGACGCAGCGGACCGATGTGCTCGGGCGTGGGCACCAGCCCTCTGCCGTCGCGTCGCGGCCGTCATGGTCGGAGCAGCCCTCGGCGCGTCCCTCACGCCGGGGACCGCCCTTGCCGACGGCCAGCGCGGGCCTGCGCCGTCGGCGTCAGCTCTGACCCCCGCGTTCACCGTCACCGTGCGAAGCCAGGTGAGCGCGCCAGATGCAGCGCCCGCTCCGGTGCTGGCTCCCGTGCTGGCTCCGGCGCTGGCTCACGACCCCGTCCCGGGGTGGACCCCGTCACGTCCCGTGCAGCGACCTCAGCCCGAGTCGCGCCTGGTCACCGGCGGCCGCACGTCCCGTCCGACACCCGAGATCGTCGTCCACCGGGGCGACACGTTGTGGGACCTCGTCCGCCGCCAGCTGGGGCCGGACGCCTCCGCCGCCGAGGTCGCCGACGCGTGGCCGGCCTGGTACCGAGCCAACCGCGCGGTCATCGGCGACGATCCCGACCTGCTCCTGCCCGGTCAGGTCCTGCGACCACCGAACCCATCATCCCCGCCCGCCGCGCCGTCGGCCTCCGGCGAGCCGTTCGGAGCGCGGCGGTGAGCGGCTCGGCGCGCCGGTCGACGCTCCCCCGGACGGCGGAGTCGCCCTCGCGGCTCACCCCGCTGCGCATCATGCCGGCCCCTCGTACCCGCCCGCCGGTGCTGACCGAGACCGAGTCCTGGTCTCCTGGCGACGTCGGCTCGACCCGGTACGTCCAGGACGCGCTCGCCATCGACTTCGACCTGTGGAGCGACGACCAGCTCTTCGGCGAGCGCCCCACCCGCCGCGACGACCTGCCCGATCCGCGTGTCTGGGCCGGGCACATCGCCCAGGGGCTGGTGGAGGTGATGGCCGGAGCGCGCCCCGCACCGCAGGTGCTCCGATGGACCACCCCGGAGGTGTATGCCGCGGTGGCCCGCCGCGCCGCCGTCTCGGCTCGGCGCGGGGCACTGCCGACCCGCCGCACCATCGTGCGTGGGGTGCGGGTCTGCGAGCCTGCCGACGGGGTTGCCGAGGCGAGCGCCGTCGTGGTGGACGGGGGAAGGGTGCGTGCGCTGGCGTTCCGGTTGGTCGGCCTCGACGGCCGGTGGCGGGTGGAGGCCCTTCAGGTCGGCTGAACCCGGGATCGAGTCGGGGTCAGACCTTCCCGTGGCACATCTTGAACTTCTTGCCCGAACCGCACGGGCACGGACCGTTGCGGGTGGCGCCCTTGAGCTGCTCCTCCGACAACGTGTCGCCGACCGAGCCGGCCGAGCCCACTGCGCGGCGCTCGACGTCACCGGTCTCGCTGGGCGCGGAGTACTGCAGCTCCTGCGCACGACGCTGGGGCTGCTCGAGACCCTTGGCGCGGAAGGTCGGGTGCGTGTCGCCAGAGGTCGACGCCGAGACCGACTCGGCCGGAACGAGGTCGGGCTCGGGCGCTGGTCCACCGTTGCTCGACACGGGTGAGGCGTCCACGGGCTGGTCGACGTGCTGGTCGACCTCGGTCGCGGCGGACGACAGCCCCGAACCCGCCAGCATGTCGGACACGCTGACCGGCTGGACTGCCGGTGCGTCGGCCTGCGGCTGGTCGACGTCGACCTGCACGTTGAACAGATAGCCGACCGACTCCTCCTTGATGGACTCGTTCATCGCCTCGAAGAGCTGGAAGCCCTCCCGCTGGTACTCGACCAGCGGGTCGCGCTGGGCCATCGCCCGCAGGCCGATGCCCTCCTGGAGGTAGTCCATCTCGTAGAGGTGCTCGCGCCACTTGCGGTCGAGGACCGACAGGACGACCCGACGCTCCACCTCGCGCATGACCTCCTCGCCGAGCTCGGCCTCGCGGGCGTCGTAGGCGTGGTGGGCGTCGGAGGTGATGTGCTCGCGCAGCGACTCGCGCGTCAGCGAGTCACCCTCGGCGGCCCGCACGTCGTCCGGGGTGATGGACACCGGGTAGAGGGTCTTGAGGGCGGTCCACAGGCGGTCCAGGTCCCAGTCGTCGGCGAAGCCCTCGGACGTCTCGGCGTCGACGTAGCCGCCGACGACGTCGTTGATGAAATGGCGGATCTGCTCGTGCAGGTCCTCGCCCTCCAGGACGCGGCGGCGCTCGTCGTAGATGACGGTGCGCTGGCGGTTGAGGACGTCGTCGTACTTGAGGACGTTCTTGCGGATCTCGAAGTTGCGGCCCTCGACCTGGCCCTGCGCACTCTGGATCGAGCGGCTGACCATCTTGGACTCGATCGGGACGTCGTCCTCCATCTTGGCCGTGGTCATGAACCGGTCGACCATGGCCGCGTTGAACAGCCGCATGAGGTCGTCCTGCAGGGAGAGGTAGAAGCGGGACTCGCCGGGGTCGCCCTGGCGGCCCGAGCGACCGCGCAGCTGGTTGTCGATGCGGCGCGACTCGTGGCGCTCGGTCCCCAGGACGTAGAGGCCCCCGAGCTCGGTGACCTCGTCGTGCTCGGCCTTGACGGCTTCCTCGGCCTTGGCGAGCGCCTCGTCCCAGGCGGCCTCGTACTCCTCCGGCGTCTCCACGGGGTCCAGGCCCCGCTGCTTGAGGGTGGCGACCGCCATGAACTCGGGGTTGCCGCCGAGCATGATGTCGGTGCCTCGACCGGCCATGTTGGTCGCCACGGTGACGGCGCCCTTGCGACCGGCCTGGGCCACGATGGCGGCCTCACGCTCGTGCTGCTTGGCGTTGAGCACCTCGTGCGGGACGCCCTGGCGGCGCAGCTGGTCGGCGAGGTACTCGCTCTTCTCGACCGAGACGGTGCCGACGAGCACCGGCTGCCCCTGCGCATACCGCTGGGCGATGTCGTCCACGACGGCGGAGAACTTCGCCTCCTCGGTGCGGTAGACGAGGTCGGGCTGGTCCTTGCGGACCATCGGGCGGTTGGTCGGGATCGGCACGACCCCCAGCTTGTAGATCGAGTACAGCTCGGCTGCCTCGGTCTGCGCGGTGCCGGTCATGCCCGAGAGGGTGTCGTACATGCGGAAGTAGTTCTGCAGCGTGATCGTGGCGAGCGTCTGGTTCTCGTTCTGGATCTCGACGCCCTCCTTCGCCTCGATCGCTTGGTGCATGCCCTCGTTGTAGCGACGGCCGGCGAGCATGCGCCCGGTGTGCTCGTCGACGATGAGGATCTCGCCGTTCATGTTGACGTAGTCCTTGTCCCGCTTGAACAGCTCCTTGGCCTTGATGGCGTTGTTCAGGTAGCCGATGAGCGGGGTGTTGACGGACTCGTAGAGGTTGTCGATGCCGAGGTAGTCCTCGACCTTGGCGATGCCGGCCTCGAGCACGCCGACGGTCTTCTTCTTCTCGTCGACCTCGTAGTCGCCCTCGCCGGACTCCAGCTCGCCACGGGTCAGCCGCTGGGCGATCTTGGCGAACTCGGTGTACCACTTGGTGGCGGCGTCGGCCGGGCCACTGATGATGAGCGGCGTGCGGGCCTCGTCGATGAGGATGGAGTCGACCTCGTCGACGATCGCGAAGTTGTGGCCGCGCTGGACGAGCTCGTCGACCGACCAGGCCATGTTGTCGCGCAGGTAGTCGAAGCCGAACTCGTTGTTGGTGCCGTACGTGATGTCCTTGGCGTACTCGACGCGACGCTGCTCAGGCGTCATCGACGCGAGGATGACCCCGGTCTCCAGGCCGAGCATGCGGTGCACGCGGCCCATCAGCTCGGACTGGTACTCGGCGAGGTAGTCGTTGACCGTGACGACGTGGACGCCCTTGCCCTCAAGGGCGTTGAGGTAGGACGGCAGGGTCGCGACCAGGGTCTTGCCCTCACCGGTCTTCATCTCCGCGACGTTGCCGAGGTGCAGGGCCGCGCCACCCATCAGCTGCACGTCGAAGTGCCGCTTGCCGAGCGTGCGCTTGGACGCCTCGCGGACCGCGGCGAAGGCCTCCGGGAGCAGGTCGTCGAGCGTCTCGCCGTCGGCCAGGCGCTTGCGGAAGACATCGGTCTCCGCCCGCAGCTCGGCATCAGTGAGCGCGGCGAAGTCCTCCTCGATGGCATTCACCTGGGCTGCGATCCCGTGCAGCTTCTTGAGGATGCGGCCCTCACCGGCACGCAGCAGCTTTTCGACGATCTTGGACACGCAATATCTCCTGAGGGTTCGCAGCCGTGGGCATCCGGGTGACAACGGCCCGACCTAGGCTAGTCGAGACGGGCCACGCACGCGGACGCGCCGGCGGGGGAACGCTCCCCTGGGGCCGAACGTGCCGGGCGCGCCAGCGGTTCCTGAGTCCCTACGAGCGCCGGGGGCACCGGCCCCGGGCCTACGAGGCCAGCAGGTCCTGGTAGTCGGGGTGCCGGGCGATCCACGCCGAGATGAACGGGCACAGCGCCACGACGTCGTGCTCGCCCCCGGCCCGGACGTCGTCGAGCGCTCCCTTCGCGAGCGCACCCCCCACCCCCTGTCCTTCGTAGGCGTCGTCCACCTCGGTGTGGGTGAAGACCAGGTGGGACCCCTTGACCCGGTAGGCGGCGAAGCCCGCGAGCTTCCCGTCCACGTGCGCCTCGTAGCGCATCTGCCCGGGGTTGTCCGTGACCACGACGTCCGTCATGGGCTCCAGCCAAGCACGGGCGTCAAGCCTGCCCGCCTCCCCCGAACTCGCCGGAGCTCGCGGCCGTCAGGCGACCGCGCCGACCTCGGACTCCTCGCCCTCGGTGCTCCACGAGCCGCGGTCGGGTGACTTCGTGATCGCGAGACAGGCCAGCGCGGCGAACAGGCAGAGGCCGCCGGCAGTCAGCCACGCCGTGAAGTAGTCACCCGTGCTCTGCCGCACCCAGCCGGCATAGCTGGCCGCGACGCCTGCCCCCACCATGTGGGCGGCGAACACCCAACCGAACACGACGCCGGAGCGCGCCACCCCGAAGTGCCTGCGACACAGGGCGATCGTGGGCGGCACCGTGGCGACCCAGTCGAGGCCGTAGAAGACGATGAAGATGAACAGGTTGGGGTGGATGTCGGGTCCCAGGAGCGCAGGGACGAACAGCAGGGCCAGCCCGCGGAACCCGTAGTAGGCGCATAGCAACAGCCGCGGGTCCACCTTGTCGGTCAGCCAACCCGACGCGATCGTCCCGACGAGGTCGAACACGCCGACGAGCGCAAGCAGGCTCGCAGCGGTGGTCTGCGGCATGCCGTGGTCGTGGGCTGCGGGGATGAAGTGGGTGCCGATCAGCCCGTTGGTCGACCAGCCACAGATCCAGAAGGTGCCGAACAGGATCCAGAAGGTCCGCGACCGGGCGCTCTCCCGCAGCGTGCGGACGGCCAGGGCCGCGGGCCCCACCTGCGACCCGGTATGCCGCGTTGCCGGCTCGTCGAGGGGCTCCCCGGGCTGCGCGCCGAGCGGCCGCAGGCCGAGGTCCGCCGGCCTGTCGCGCACGACGAACAGCACCAGGGGCACGAGCAGGAGGGCCGCGCCGGTCACCACCAAGGCGGCATACCTCCAGCCGGGGCCGGCAGCGAGCGCGGCGATGCCCGGCAGGAACACGAGCTGGCCCGCGGCTCCGGCGGCGGAGAAGACCCCGGTGACGAGTCCTCGCCGCGACTCCACGAACCACCGGTTGGCCACGATGGCGCCGAGGACCAGCGCCATCGCACCCGCACCGACCCCGACGAACACGCCCCAGAGGAGCCAGAGCTGCCATGGTGCGGTCATCACGGTGGTCAGTCCGCTGCCGACCGCCACCAGGACCAGCGCCACGCTGACGACGCGCCGCAGGCCGAACCGCTCCATCAGGGCGGCGGCGAACGGTGCGGTGAGGCCGTAGATCACCAGGTTCGCGGTGACGGCTCCCGACGTGGTGGCTCGCGACCAGCCGAACTCGGTCTCGAGCGGTTCGAGGAGGGCCCCGGTCGAAGAGCGGAACCCGGCCGCCGCCACGAGGGCTCCGAGGATGACTGCAGCCACCCACCAGGCCCGGTGCACGCGCGGCCGACGGGTCGCCTGCGTCTCGACGGCAGCGGCAGGAATCGTCACTGTCGCAGGCTATCTGCCAGTCAGAGTCCACGCTGGGTGCTTTCCGGACAACCGCCGTCCAGATCCCGCCAGCAGCGGGCGGTCAACCCAGGCCGACGAGAGCACGACGGTCAGCGCAGGCCGGGTCAGCCGACCGAGCTCAGCCCGAGCCACCAGGCCATCAGAGCGAGCTCCTGGTCGAGCGCGGCGCGGGCAGCCTGGGGCGCGTCGGGCTCCCAGTGGACCGCCTGCACCCGCAGCACGCCGGCAGCGCGGTCGGCCTTGAGGTCGCAGCGCGCGACCAGCTCGTCCCCGAACAGGAACGGCAGCACGTAGTAGCCGTGGACCCGAAGCGGCGCAGGCACGTAGATCTCGAGGCGGAAGTCCATCCCGAAGATCGCCGCGGTGCGGTCGCGCTGCCAGATGAGTGAGTCGAACGGGCTGAGCAGGGCCTGGGCGGTCACCGTGCGGGGGCGGCGGGCCTGCGGATGCAGGTAGGCGGGACGCCTCCACCCCTCGATCGTCGCCGGGACGAGCGCGCCCTGCGCGACGAGGGCATCCAGTGCCGGACGCGACTGGTGCGGCTTGAGCCGGAAGTAGTCCCGAAGGCACTGCTCGGTGCCGACGCCGTGGGCACGAGCGGCGATCAGCATCAGCTCGGTGAAGGCGACCTCGGGCGAGGGGCGAGCGGCCGGGTCTATGGCCATCGCGGCGAGGTGACCGGGCAGCACGCGCTCCGGCACGGCATACCGTCGCTCGAACTGGCTGGTCCGACCCGCGGAGCTCACCTTCCCCGCCCAGAAGAGGTGTTCGAGGGCGCTCTTGACCAGCGACCAGTTCCACCCCCAGTCGTCGCGCTGGCGCGGCAGGTCGTGCTCGAGGGCCGCCTCGAGCTGGCGCGAGGTGAGCGGGCCGCGAGCCGTGACCTCCGCCAGGACCGCCGCGACCAGCTCCGGGTGGTCCCGGGCCACGCGCTGCATGCCGCCCCAGGAGTCGTGCAGCGCACGCTGCATCCGGAAGTCGAGCAGCGGCCAGGTCGCGGGAGGGATCAGGCTCGCCTCGTGGGCCCAGTACTCGACCAGTCGTCGCGGTGCCCGGTCGCGCGCCCGGTCCAGCAGCGCCGTGTCGTAGGGACCCAGCCGGGAGAAGAACGGGAGGTACTGACTGCGGGTGAGGACGTTGACGCTGTCGATCTGGACGATCTGCACCCGGTCGATGACGCGCTGCAGGTGACGCATCGTCGCGGTCCCCGGAGCCGGCCGCGGCTCGGCGAAGCCCTGCGCGGCGAGCGCGATGCGGCGCGCCTGGGCGCGCGTCAGCTGCACGGGCGAGGGTGTCATCACCGCTGGTGCGCCGCTGGTCACTCGCCGGGTTCGAGGAGGTTCTCGCGGACGGCGTACATGGCCGCCTCCATCCGCGAGTGGAGCTGCAGCTTCTCGAGGATGTTGCGGACGTGGTTCTTCACGGTGTTCTCCGAGATGAACAGCTGGTGCGCGATCTCCTTGTTGGCCATGCCCCTCGCCACCAGCCGCAGCACCTCGAGCTCGCGGTCGGTGAGCCGCGGCGCCCCGACCCCACTGGGCCGGTCCCCCTGGCGCTTGCTCATCTGGGCGAACTCGGCCAGCAGCTTGGAGGCCATCGAGGGTGAGATGAGCGAGTCACCGTTGTGGACGGCGCGCACGCCGTCGGCGATCTCCTCGCCGGGGACGTCCTTGAGGAGGTAGCCGTTGGCACCCGCCTTGACCGCTTCGTAGAGGTCGGACTCCTCGTCGGACATCGTCAGCATGATGATCTTGGTGGACGGCACGAGCGCCTTGATGGTCTGGCAAGCCTGGATGCCCGACGTGTGCGGCATCCGCACGTCCATCAGGACGACATCGGGCAGCAGCTCGACGGTGCGGTCCACCGCCTCCTTGCCGTCGCCGGCCTCGCCCACGATCTCGATGTCGTGGTCCTGCGAGACGACCATCTGCAAGCCACGGCGGTAGAGGACGTGGTCATCGGCGATGACGACCCTGATCGGGTCGGCACCGCTGCTCAGACCACCATCCCCGTTCGTCACGAGCCACATACTGTCATGGCGCGGCCACGACGCCGGGCGAAAGTCCACGTGGGACGGCCCGGCGTCGTGCTGCGCAGGTGTCAGGAGACCTTCCGGGTGGCTCCCTCGTCGGCGGTGACGTCCAGGTGGATGACGCCATAGGACCAACCCCTGCGCCGGTACACCACGCTCGGCTGGTCGGTGTCCTCGTCGTGGTAGAGGTAGAAGTCGTGCCCGACGAGCTCCATCTCGCGGACCGCCTGGTCGAGTGCCATCGGGACGGTCGCGTGGATCTTCTCGCGGATCTCGACCGGCGAGGCGCCCTGGGCGCCGAAGGGATCGCCGTCGCCGGTGCCCTCGTGGACGTGGTCCTCACCCCCGCCCTCCACCGGCTCCTGGATGCGCGCCGTGGCGGCGGCCACCGACTCGGGCGCGTGCCTGCCGCGGTGCACGCGCTTGCGGTCCTGGGCCCGCCTCAACCGCTCCATCAGCTTGTCCAGCGCCACGTCGAGCGCCGCGTACTTGTCGTCAAGACATGCCTCGGCCCGCACGATCGGGCCCTTCACGTGACAGGTGATCTCGACCCGTTCGCAGGCCTTGGCCTGACGCTTGTTCGACTCATGGCTCACGATGACGTCGACGCGCTGCACGCGCGGCGCGAGCTGGGGGATCTTGGCCAGCTTTTCGTCGAGGTGGGCACGGAATCGGTCTGAGACCTGCATGTGGCGTCCGGTGACGACAATCTCCACGGTGTCCTCCAGTGTGTTCGGCGGATGTGCGAGTCGGGCGGCGTGACCCGGGTTCAACCGCGGCACCACCCACCCTCCGGCGTGACGCTCCGGGGTGGAAGCGACCGCGTGGTCGCACAGGTCGCCGACTCGGTGGTCGGCGGGGGCGGCTCCGCTCCCTGCGAGAGGACGCCCGCCGGACCGCGTCCGAGGCGCCCTGTTTGCGTGCCGTGCACGGGGGCCAGGGAGGCCATACGACGAACTTAGACCACCCCAGCCGATTCCGACACAGGGATTGACTGCGCCTTTACCCGGAGTATGCCGGGTGCCGACCGGACGCCCGTCCGCGCCGCTGGGTGGCGCAGATCGTCGCGGCCACGACCGTCTGGGCGCCCCCCGAACGAAGCGCCCGGGCGGCCTCGACCACGGTGGCCCCGGTGGTCAGGACGTCGTCGAGCACGACGCACACGGCACCCTCGACCGGCTGGGCCCAGCGAGGCTGCACGGTCATCGAGTGCTCGAGGTTGACCGCGCGCTCGCGGGCTCCGAGCCCGGCCTGGTCGGCGACCCGCCGTCGGGGGCGCAGCACCGGGGCGACGACTGCCTCGTCCGCCGCGAAGCCCTTGACGGCGCGGGCGGCGAGCTCCACCAGGGGCGCGTCCCCGCGAGCGCGGACCGACGCCCGCGAGGAGGGGACGGGCACGAGCAGGACAGGACCGTTGTGGTGGCCCAGGAGGTCGACGGCGGCCGGGCAGACGCCGATGGCAGCGTCCACGGAGCGGGCCAGCAGCTCGCCCAGCAGCGGTGCGCAGTCCCGTCGTCCGTCGTCCTTGTAGGCGCCGACCATGGTGGCGAGCGGCCCGAGGTACGGGCCGGTTGCGAGGACCGTGGGCAACCCCGCGGGACACGGGTCGGGTCGTGCCTGTCGAGGCCCGCCGGCCCAGAGGCACCGGCCGATCTCGTCCAGGCACGCGCCGCATACCTGGGTGTCAGGCTGCCCACACCCCACACAGCAGACCGGCAGGGCCAGGTCGGCCACGGCCCGCAGGGCCGCGAGCGGCCCTGACTCAGCCCTGGTCAGCGACACGTCACCCATCGTCCCGGCCCGGTGTGTTGGCCTCGATTCGCAGGCAGAAGCCTGTGGACACGACTAGTCTGGGCAGTGGCCTGTGGACAACTGCTGGGTGCCGGGGACGCGAGACGGGAGGCGGGTATGCGGTGGCTGCCCCATCTCGCCGTCTCCACCCGGCTCCGGCTCGGGATCGCCCTGCTGGCAGCAATGTTCGCCTCGCTCAACAACGACACCCTCGCAGGCCTCCCGTGGATCCTGCTGACGGTCACGCTCGACCTCGCGGGGTCAGCCCTCATCGTCCTGAGCCCCAAGGACACCGCGACCCGGCGCGTCCAGCTGACCGGGCTGCTGGTCGCCGGTGCCATCGTGGCCGGCCTCGCGATGGGTTACACCCACCCGTGGTCGAAGATCCTCATCCTCATCCCCGCGTTCCATGCCGGCCTGCGGCTGGGTCGGCGTGGGGCCATCGTGGTCTCGGGCTGCGGTCTGGCCTCCGGCCTCGCCACCGCATCGTGGTTGGGCCGCCTCGAGGTGACCGAGGGGCAGCGCATCCTGCTCGCCGCCCTGGTCGCGCTGGTGTTCGGCCTGCTCGGCGCCTGGTCGCACCGCATGGAGGGCACTCCCCTACCCGTCGACCCGAACGTCGCGGCCGAGGCCAGCCTGCTGCTGCGGCGCCTGCACGAGCTGGCCGACACCCTCGACACCGGGTTCGACGCCCCCGGCTCGGCCGAGATGGCCTTGCAGGACCTCAGCAACCAGATGCGGGCGGCGCGCAGCGCGATCCTCGTGGGGTACGGCGACGACCCTGCCGTGCCGCTGGCGATCCGTGGTGCCGACCGCACCCCCTGGCCGGACCCGATGGAGCCGGGGTCGGTCCTCGCGCAGTCCTGGCGACAGGGCGTGCCCACCCTCGCGCAGTGGGACGACGACCTCGTCGCCCGCTCGGTGATCGTCGTCCCCCTCAATGACGGCGACGGCAACCGGCTGGGGCTGATGGTGGCCGACCGACCGCTCGTGACCCCCTTCACCGAGGACGACCTCGCCGCCGCGGGAGCTGTCGCCGCCCGGCATGCGGCCAACATCGACCTCTCGGTGCTGTTCGCCGGACTGCGTGAACGGGCCGGCCTGGAGGAGCGCGAACGCCTGGCGCGCGAGATGCATGACGGGATCGCCCAGGAGATGGTGGCACTGGGCTTCGGCATCGACGCTGTCCGTCGCAGCGCCCGCGGGCAGGGATCACCCCTGGCCGATGACCTCGACGCCCTGCGCGTGGACGTGTCGCGCGTGCTGGCCGACCTCCGGCTGCACATCGGCGACCTGCGGATCGCGGTGCGCCCCGACACGGGCCTCGGCGCGATGATCGGCGCCCGCCTGCAGAACTTCGGCTCGTCGTCCGGGGTGACGACGCGGATGCACCTGAGTGAGACCGGCTTCCGCCTCCCAGCCCACACCGAGGTGCTCATCTACCGCCTCTTCCTGCGGCTGCTGGCGGACGCCCGGCACTCCCTCAACGCCCAGGCCGTGGAGGTGCGCCTCAACGTCGCCGCCCCCCGGGTGGAGCTCTGGATGTCCCACGACGGCACGACCTCACTGTCTGAACGCGACTTCGCCGACCACCCACTGAACAGCCTCGGAGGAGAGATCTCCATCGAGCCCTACGCCGGAGACGGGGTCGCGCTCCGCATGCGCATGCGGGCTCGCGGGGCCGCCCCCTCCGCCACGCTGTCCAATGAAAGGATCCCCCAGCCCTCATGACCATCAATGTCGTGGTGATCGACGACCACACCCTGGTGCGCGAAGCCGTCTGCCGGATGATCGACAGCGAGCCGGATCTCTCCGTGGTCGGGCAGGCCGGCGGCATCGCCGAAGGCCGCACCGTCCTGGCGCAGAGCCTGATCCACGTCCTCGTCGTGGACGTTTCCATGCCCGACGGCTCCGGCCTGGTGATGGCCAGAGCGGCCCGCGAGGCGTCCCCGCGCCTGGGCATCGTCGTCCTGACGATGCACAACGACGACGAGACCTTGCTTGAGGCGCTCGACCTCGGCGCGTCGGCGCTCGTGCTCAAGTCCGCCCCGTCCGACGAGGTCATCGCGGCAGTCCGTCGCGCGGCCGTGGCGCCTGACGCCTTCATGGCGACCGGTCTGGCCGAAGCACTGCGCCGTCGCGACTCGAGCGACAAGCCGCGCCTGACGCCCCGCGAGGCAGAGGTGCTGGACCGGCTCGTCGCGGGCGACTCCATCGCCGCGGTCGCGAAGAAGCTCTACATGAGCGAGTCGACCGTCAAGACGCACGTCTCGAAGGTCTACGAGAAGCTGGGCGCCCACAACCGAGCGTCCGCCGTGATGTCGGCCCTGCGCCTGGGACTGGTCAAGTCCGAGTCGATCGGCCGCAGCCGCTGACCCAGCTCCTTCGCTGACCGAGCGCAGCTGTCAGAGCTCAGCCGTCAGAGCCCGCCGTGGCTGAAGGTGTCCACCATCTTGATGGCACCGGGTCCGATGATCACGATGAACAGGGCCGGGAAGATGAACAGCAGCATCGGGAACAGGATCTTCACCGGCACCTTCTGCGCCTTCTCCTCGGCGCGCTGACGACGGACGAGGCGCATCTGGTTCGACTGCTCGCGCAGGACGTTTCCGATGGGCAGCCCCAGGCGGTCGGCCTGGACCAGCGCGCTGACGAAGGTCTTCGCCTCGGGGACCGTGGTCCGGGCCGCCAGCGAGCTGAACGCCGCACCACGGGTCTTGCCGATCTGGATCTCCGAGAGCACGCGGGCGAACTCACCGGAGATCGGCCCTGAAGCTGACTTGGCCACTTGCATCAGTGCCGCGTCGAACCCCTGCCCGGCCTCGACACAGACCGTCAGCATGTCGAGGGCGTCCGCGAGGCCACGACGCAGCTCTTCCTGACGCTTCTGGCCGACGTTCATGAGCAGCAGGTCCGGCAGGTAGAAGCCGACGGCGGCGGCAGCCACCGTGATCAGCACACCCTTGAGGCTGAAGCCACCGAAGAGCAGGCCGAGGACCGCTCCGATGAGCAGGCCCGCACCCTTGCCGCCCATGATCCGCTCCGCAGTCCACGTGCCGGGGTTGCCTGCGAGGTCGAGGCGACGGGTGAGCCCTTCCTGCGTGCCGGTCGGCGAGAGCCTGTTGGCCAGCGAACGGGTCTTGGCCAGGAGAGGTGCCACGATGCGTTCCATCACGGGCAGGTCGGACTTGGTGACCTCGCGGGCGTTCACGGTCTTCTCGATGAGCTCGAGTGACTTGGCCACACCCCTGGTGGCTCCCGCTCCGACGGACAGCGCGAGGACGATCGTCGCGAGGGCGCCCGCTACCGCGATGAGCCCGACGATCAGCAGCATGGATCCCATGTCAGACCTTCACTTCCACGGTCTTGCGCATCCAGGCCCAGCCGATTCCCAGCGAGACGATGCCACCTGCCAGCATCACCAGCCCCAGGGGTCGGGTCCAGAGCAGCTCGACGTACGCCGGGTTCGTCTGCATCGTGTAGAGGAAGATGCCGATCGGGAGTCCGATGAGGATGTATGCCGAGAGCCTGCCCTCGGCAGAGAGCGCCCGGACGTGGCGCTGGAGCTCCTCACGCTCGCGGAGGGTCTTGGCGGTCGTGCGGAGGGTCTCGGCCAGGTTTCCACCGACCTCGCGCTGGATGCGGATCGCCATCGCCGTCCAGCGCATGTTGGCGCTGTCCATCCGCTCGGACATGCGCTCGAGGGAGTCGGCGATGTCGGCACCGATGCGGGTCTCGGCGAGGGCCCGGGAGAACTCCTTGGCCGAGGGTTCCGCGGCGTCCTTCGCGATGGCGTCGAGAGCCTGCGGGAGCGAGAAGCCCGTCGACAGGCTGCTGGCCACGAGGGTGAGCACGTCCGGCAGCTGGTGGTCGAACTTCTTGGCTCGACGCTTCGCGAGGAAACGCAGGATGAAGGCTGGTGCGAACAGTCCCAGGACCACGCCCAGCAGCGCCGCGACGAGGGTCATGATCTGACCGCCGCGGAGCAAGGACATCGAGGTCGCGATCCCCGCGACAACGCCGACGATACGTAGCACCCACCACTCACCAGCCCGCAGCGGCAGGTCGGCGCGCTCGATGAGCGCCATGGTCTTGCTGGTCGACTCCCGCCCCTCCATCATGCGTTCGCCGAGGAACACCAGGCTCTCTGACACCGCGGTCTGACGGTTCTGCGCCTTGGCCTTCAGGGGGGCGCCCGGCGTCACGTAGCGGTCGATGCTGTCGACACGCGTCTGTCGACCGGACTTGAACGATGGGGCCGAGAGGGCGACGCCGATGGCCACCAACCCGAGGAAGACCGCGGCCATCCCGATCCCCACCATGGGCGACACGCCGAGCACGGGAAGCAGCGTCGCGCCGGTAGAGGGCTTCACGACGTCTTCGGTCGGACCGACCACCGGGGTGACGGACGCGGGGCCCGACTTGGTGGGGAGTGGAACGCCCTCACCGAAGTCCACGAGTGCTGTCGTCGTGAAGCCCTTGCCGCCAGCGAGGCCGGAGACCTTGATGTTCTGCACCGCGATGACCCCCGGCGGCAGCGGCATGGAGAAGGTGAGCTGAGACGCGAGGGTCTTGGCCGCAGTGGTGAAGGCGCTGGCGACCGCTCCGGCGCTCGCGGCGGAGACCACGGATCCGCCCCCGGCGGAGGCGAACCCCTTGAGGACGGAGACATTGCTCTCCGTGGACTTGAACGAGACGGCCTCGGCGCGGACCCCGCCGCTCTTGAGAGCGTCGTTGGCCTGGGCCTGGGTCGTCTTGCTGGTCGTGTCGCCACCGTCACTGAGGAGCAGGATGCTGCGCTCCCCCTTGCTGCCCAGCGTCTGAACGGCGAGCGCGACACCGTCGTACAAGGCAGTCTCGCCGGACGACTTGAGGTTGTCGACGGCGGTCTGCACCTTGCCGTGGTCCCCCGTCGGCGCGAGGTCGACCACGGCCTTGCCGGAGAACGACACGACTCCCACGCGGACGTCGTCCGGAACGCTCTTGAGGAACGCCGCCGCAGCGGCGCGGGCAGTGGCCATGCCCGCAGCGCCCATCGATCCGCTGGTGTCGACCACGAGCAGCGCGGTGCGTGCCACCGGGGTGCCCTGGCCGGAGGTGATGGCGTCCACCGGGTAGTCCTTGCCCGACACCGTCACAGTGAGGCTCGGGTCGATCGACGCCCCACCACTGGCCGAGATCAGCCCGATGAGGTTGCCGTTCTTGGCCTCGATGCCCGTGATGTTGACGACCGGGTCCCCGGCCGCGTTCGCGGAGGCGGTGCCCACGAGGAAAGCTGCGAGGGCCAGCGCCACGGCGGCGCCGACCTTGCGCGGCACACGAAGGAGCATCAAAGCCCCCGGACGAAGATGTCGGGCGCCAGCTCGATCCCCTGGTCGTGCAGCTCGGTGGCGAACTTCGGTCGCAGTCCGGTGCTCTTGAGGGTGCCTCGAAAACGGCCCTGCTCGTCGCGACCGGCGGCGTAGTCGAAGGCGAACAGGTCCTGCATCGTGATGATCTCGCCCTCCATGCCGATGACCTCGCTGATCGCGGTGACGCGACGCGAGCCGTCCTTCATACGGGCCTGCTGGATCACCATGTCGACGGCTCCGGCGACCTGCTCGCGGATGGCACGCACGGGCAGGTCGACGCCAGCCATGAGCACCATGGTCTCGAGACGGGCGAGGCTGTCGCGCGGGCTGTTGGCGTGCACGGTCGTCAATGAGCCGTCGTGACCGGTGTTCATGGCCTGGAGCATGTCCAGGGCGGCCCCGTCTCGACACTCACCGACGACGATCCGGTCGGGACGCATACGCAGCGCGTTCTTGACGAGCTCACGGATGTCGATCCTGCCGCGGCCCTCGATGTTGGACGGACGCGACTCGAGGCGCAGCACGTGGTCCTGCTTGAGCTGGAGCTCCGCCGCGTCCTCGATGGTGACGATGCGCTCGTCGTCGGGGATGAACGAGGACACGACGTTGAGCAAGGTGGTCTTGCCCGAGCCGGTACCACCGGAGATGACGATGTTGCGGCGCCCCCTCACGCAGGCGCTCAGGAAGTCACGCACCTGCGGCGTGAACGTACCGAAGGCGATGAGGTCCTTGTCCGTGAAGGGGTCGGTGGCGAACTTACGGATGGTGAGGAGCGAGCCGTCGAGGGCGATCGGGGGGATGACCGCGTTGACGCGGGAGCCGTCGGGCAGGCGGGCGTCCACCAGCGGGCTGGCCTCGTCGACGCGACGACCGACGCGCCCAACGATCTTGTCGATCGTGCGGCGCAGGTGGGCGTCGGAGCTGAAGTGCGTCTCGACGGGGTAGAGCTTGCCGGCACGCTCGACGTAGATCTGGTCCGGACCGTTGACCATGATCTCAGTGATCTCGCTGTCGCGCAGGAGCGGCTCGAGCGGCCCGTGACCCAGGATCTCGTCGGCGACCTCTTGGGAGATACGCGTGCGGTCAGCCAGGGAGAGCGGGGTCTCCTCGTGGTCGATGACCTCCTGGAGCGTGTGCCTCACCTTCGACTCGAGCTCGGCCTGGTCGAGGTGGGGGTCGTAGAGCTGCGGACCGAGCGAGTCGAGCAGCGCCTGGTGGACGCTGGCCTTGACGACGCCGAACGGGTCAGCGACGCGCTGCCGCTCGTGGGCGGCCGCGGGAGTCTGGGACCCGGCGTTCGCCTCGGCCGCCTGCTGGCTCCTGCGGACACTCTCGAGACGCTCGGCGAGACTCATCTGTTGCCCCCTCGTGATAGTGACCAGCGACTGGAACGGGTGGGCGCGGCGTTGGCCGGTTTGGCCGCCCCGCCAGAGGAGCCCGGTTCGGCGGTGCGGATGAAGTTGTCGGCGAGGTCGCGCAGGGCGGCGCTCACCGGGTGCTTGGGCTCGTCGAGGACGATCGGCACTCCCCTGTTCACCGATGCTGGCACCGCGGTGCTGTTCGGGACCATGACGGCGATGTCCTGCTTCAGCGCGGCGACGACGTCCTCTGCCCGCAGGCCGACCTTGGCGTCGGATCGGTTCAGGACGATGACCCGCGAGTCCTTGGCGTTGCCCAACAGGTCGAGCGTGTCGAGAGTGAGGCGCAGGTTCTTGACGGCCGGGATGTCGAGCGTGGCGATGAGGACCAGCACGTCGCTGTCGTCGAACGCGGCCAGGACGTGTGAGGTGAAGGCCGGCGGCGTGTCGAGGACGACGAAGTCGTAGTGCCGCTTGGCCACCCGGATGAGCTCTCCCACGGTGGACCCGGGCACGCGGTCGGCGTCGCTCGGCTCTGCGGGTGCGCTGATGGCCTCGAGGCCACTGTCGTGCTTGGTCACCACGGACTTGATGGCCTGCTCGTCGATGTTCCCGGCCATGCTCACCAGGTCGATGATCGAGTTCTGCGGCAACATCTGCAGGCTGATGCCGACGTCGCCGAAGGCCAGGTCCAGGTCCACGAGCAGGACCTTGGAGCCGGTCGAGGCGAGGTAGGCCCCGATGTTGGTGGCGAAGGTCGTCTTTCCGACCCCGCCCTTGGCGGAGAAGATCGTGACGACTCTCGCGGTGCGCCCACCCGCCACCTCACCGACGTGGCCGGCCACGCGCTGGCTGAGCTCGCGGCTGCGGCGAGCCGCGTCGGCCAGCCCCGTGAGGTCGTCCGCGGTCACGACCTCCCGCACGCCCGCCCTGAGGGCCTGGCCCAGCACGGCCACATCGAGCCGACGACGCAGGAGGAGCACGCCGAGCTCGGGCCGCTCCACGCGGCAGTACTCGCTGAACTGGCAGGCGGAGTCCATGTCGACGTCAGGGCCGATGAGCACGAGCGCCTCGCCCGGAGCGTCCTCCAGGACACGCACCGCAGCCGGCTGTGTGTCGACCCGGGTGATCGCGCCAACCGCGAAGTCGTAGCGTTCCGAGGCAGAAGGATCAGCGTCCCACAAGAGGGTCATGTCCGGCTCCTACTTGGTGGTGAAGAGCGAGGCCTGGGACACGACCTTGCCGAGGTCGATCTTCGCGTCTGTGCCCCGCAGCGCAGCGTACAGCCGGCCGGTCTGGATCCCGTGGACCAGGCGAAGAGCGTCGGCCGGCGAGACGGACACCGTGAGCAGGGCGCCGGCAACCGGGGGCGGCGCCGCCTCGCCGTTGGCCGTGGTCGTCGCTGCGGGGGTGAGGGAGGCCTCGCCCATGGCGATGACCAGCACGTCGTCGAGCAGGACGCGAGTCTGTGTTCCGGTTGCCGCCGCGCTCGACGAGCTCGAGGACGAGCCTGCCACGGGATCGAACGAGTCGAAGAGGACCACGTGTGAGCCGGGCGTGAGGAACGTGCCCACGCGGGCGGGGTCCGAGAGTGTGACGGATACCGCGACCTGGCCGGCGGGGACGTCGATCGCCTTGGTTCCGACCGGCTTGACGCCGAAGCGTGCCGAGAGGACGTACTCCCCGGGCTGGATGTCCGACAGGGCGAAGAGGCCGCCATTGGAGCTGTCGACGCCTTCGAGCGCACCAGCCGGCTTTGCCTTGGCCGGGACCGACGTCTTGACGATGAGACCGTTCTGGACGGCGTCCTTGAGCGTCGTGCCTGCCGGCACAACGGTCTGCACCACATAGACGCTGGTCGGGCTCTGGGCCGCAATGGCGCGGTTGTCCGCACCCTTCGCATACAGCAACACCGCCGACACGCCCAGCAGGGCGACGAGGGCGGCGGCGAAGATGGCGACGAGTCTGCGTCCCATGAGTGTTCAGTCCTTGGTGTGTGCGGGCTACGGGTGAGAAGACGCTGCTGGTTAGAAGACGCTGGCGGGCACGAGGAACAAGGTGGAGACGTTACGGCCGAACAGGGTGACGGCCGCCACGATGACCAGCGCGATCATGCCCACCATCAGCGCGTACTCCACCGCGGTGGCCCCGTGGTCGCCCCGGCGGGTGCCAGGACGACCACGGGTCAGCTCGCTGAAAGAGGCCGCTGCAGACGCACGTGCCAGTCGCTTGCGACGTCGGGGGGACGTCATCCTCATGGCAATCCGAGCATTCACTGTGCCTCCTCGATCGGCGGGCTGGAGGCCCGTCGTTCTTTTGCGGATCAGACGCTGCCGGCCACCTTGTTGAACAGGCTGGACAGGTTGCCACCGAGGAGGGCCACGGCGACGATGATGACGATGGCGATGAGGGCGACCATGAGGCCGTACTCGACGGCGGTGGCGCCGCGCTCGGACATCTTGGTCTGGAACTTGGCGATGTACTTGCTCATTAGGGTGTGTCCTTTCAAGACCAACGGGCTGCAAGGGCGGACTGCCCCGGCACCGAAAAGGTTGTCAGTTGGCACCCCTGTCGCGAATCGGCCATCCCGTCACGACCCTCTGGGACCTTCGTACCCGTGGGGTCCTCCGAACGGCCCATTGCGGCGTGCCAGCTGACCTGCGTCCTGCCATGCAGGAGAGACTTGCGGTATGCCGCCCGAGACGTCCCGTGCGCACCCGCGCGCCTGGGCCCTCGGAGTGGGGGTCCCGGTCGCGCTCGCGCTGCTGCCCGTGCTGGCCGTCCGCCCCATCGGCGACCCGAGCCCCTGGCTCCACCTCAAGGTCGGCAGCTTCCTCGCGGGGGGCGGCACGTTCGGCCTCCCCGACCCGTGGAGCCCGCAAGCGACCCACGCCTACGTGCCCACCCAGTGGCTGCCCTCGGTCGCCACGGCAGAGCTCTACCCGCACCTCGGCACCGCCCTCATCGCCTGGGAGCGCACGGCCGGCATCGCGCTCCTCGCGCTGGCCCTGCTGGTCTGGGCGTCCACCGTCGCCCGGGTCTGGGTCGCCGTAGCGGTCACCGTCGGCGCGCTCTTCGCGGCGTGGCCCTCGCTGACGGAGCGGCCCCAGCTCGCCGGCTTCCTGCTCCTCGTGCCGGTCCTCGCGGCCTGGTGGCGGACCGCCACGGACCATCGGCCCCGCTGGTGGTTGGTGCCCCTCACCTGGCTGGCGGCCTCAGTGCACGGCGTCTGGGCCACCGGGGCGGCGATCGGCGGCGTCATCGCGCTGAGCGTGATCGCGTCCGGAGCCGTCCCGCGGCGGGCGGCCCTGCGGCTGCTGGGCCTGCTGGCCGCGTGCGCGGCAGCCGCCGCGTGCACGCCCATCGGTCCACGGCTGCTGCTCACGCCCTTCGCCATCAGCGGCCAGGGTCGCCAGTTCGTCCAGGAGTGGATGCCGTCATCGGTGCGGTCCCCGCACGTCCTGGTCGCGCTCGGACTGCTCGCGGTCGCCTGGCTGTGCTGGGTCGGACGAGGTCGGCGGATGCCCGGCTGGCAGGTCGTCCTCGTCGTCGTGGCGTGCGCCCTGGCGCTGACGATGGAGCGCACCGTGGCGATCGCGGCTCTGGTCGCGGTCCCCCTGGCTGCGACGGGCGTCGAGACGGCGCTGCGGGCTCGCGAGCAGGCCGGGTCCCTGACGGTCGCCGCCACTGAGCTTCCGGCGACAGGGCACACCAGGTGGCTGTGGGCCGCCGCCGCCCTCGTCGGGCTGGTCCTCGCGGTCCCCGTCGCCGCGCACCGTGCAGACACCGCGACCAGAGTGCCCACCGCCCTCGCCTCCCAGCTCGAGGCCCTCCCCCGCGACACCCGGGTCCTCGTCGACGGCGACACCAGTGGCTGGGTGATGTTCACGGCGCCGCAGCTGCGACTGGTCTACGACCTGCGCGTGGAGTCCTACTCCCCCAGGCAGGTCGAGCAGTTCATCGGGGCGATGTCCGCCGACCCGGGCTGGAGCCGGTACGTGCAGGACAACGGGGTGACCGTCGCCCTGGTGCGCACCGACTCCCCGGTGCGGGCGGCGCTGACCGAGCAGGACCACTGGTCCGAAGCAGGCCGCGACAGTGGGCTGGTCCTGCTGAAGGCTCCCCGATGAGGCCGACGACGACCGAGACGACTGCCCCCCTGGTGGTCACGCGGACCACACCCGCCCTGATCAGCCGCACCGCGGTGGGGCTGGTCCTGTCGATCGCCCTCGTGAAGGGCCTGTCGACCTTTGCCGAGCCCGACGTCTGGTGGCACCTGCGCACCGGGGACCGGCTGCGCCAGTCCTTCGACCTCACCGCCCCGGACCCCTCGGCCGGCTTCGCCGCCCACGCCTACACCGCCACCCAGTGGCTTCCCGAGATCGTCGCCTCGGTGGCCTACGGGCTGGGCGGCATGGGCGCGGTCCTCTGGCTGCGGGCCGTCGCGGTCGTGCTGCTCGTGGCCCTGGTGTATGCCGTGTGCCGCCGGTTCGCCGGTCGCCTCCCCGCCGCGGTGTCGGCAGGGCTGACCCTCGTGGGCGCCGGGGGTGGTCTCAACCCCCGCCCCCAGCTGGTGAGCTTCGTCCTGTTCGCGCTCACCCTGCACGCCTGCCTGGGCATGGTGCGCGACCGCAGGCCGCGCTGGTGGCTGGTCCCCGTCTTCTGGGTCTGGGCCTGCTGCCACGGCCTGTGGACCTTCGGTCTCGCCCTCGGTGGGCTGATGCTGGTGGCGACCCTCGTGGACCCCACCACGAGGCCCACCCGGTCCCAGGTCCTGCGCCTCGCAGCGCTGTGGGGGGCGTGCCTGGTCGCTGTCGCCGCCACGCCGATCGGGCCGGCACTGCTCCTGACGCCCTTCCAGGTCGCGGGCAACGCGAGCACGATCGCGGACGAGTGGCGCGCCACCCCACTGAACAACGTGTTCGCCTGGGCGGCCCTCATCCAGCTGCTGGTGTGCGTGGTCGCGTGGGCCCGCGGTGGGCGCCGCCGAGAGGTGTGGGAGCTCGCCCTGCTCGCGTTCGCCGGCTTCTGCACGCTGTGGATGTGGCGGCTCGTCCCGCTCGGCAGCATCGCGGCGGCACCGCTGGTCGCTGCCGCCCTCCAGGGCGGAATCACTGCTCGACGCGAGGGCTGGTCCCGCGTCGAACGCCGAGCCCTGGCGGCGGTCACGGCCGGACTGCTGGCGGTGGGCGCGCTGGCGAGCGCGGCGCTGGGCGGCCACGCGGCGGCATACCCCTCGGGCCTGGCACGGATCGATCGTGCCCTCGGCGCGCTGCCGCCCCACAGCGTGGTCCTCGACGACTTCGGCATCTCCGGGTGGCTGCTGTGGGCCCACCCCGGGCTCACGCCCGTCGCAGACCTGCGGGGCGAGATCTACGACCACGCGTTCATCACCTCGTATGCCGCCACCCTCACCGTGAAACCGGGCTGGCAGGACTTCGTCTCGCGCCTGCATCCCGACGTCGCTCTGCTGGCCCGGGACTCCGCCCTTGCGGACGCCCTGGTGCATCGCCTCGGCTGGCACGAGGTCGCGACCACCCACGACTTCGTGCTGCTGGCGCCGGGGCGCCCGTGAGCTCCGTCCGCCGGTTCGCTGCCCCACTGGCCATCTACGCCCTCACCCGCGCCCTGTCGGCCGTCTTCGTCGTCCTCGCGGAGCCCGGCCGGTTGGTCCGCATGGAGAACATCCCCGGCTACCACTCGACCGTCCGGGCCCGGCTCCCGGCCGACTACTCGACCGTGATGACGTCGTGGGACGGGCAGTGGTACTGGGACATCGTCGCCCACGGCTATCCCCACTCGGCGGTCGACGCGGCGGGTGTCCCGGTGCAGACGTCACTGGCGTACTTCCCGCTGTACCCCCTGCTCGTCAAGGGCGTCATGGCCGTCACCGGTCTCGGATTCGAGGTCGTGGCTCCTACCCTCAGCCTCCTGCTCGGGGCTGCGGCGGTGCTCGTCGTCTTCCGCCTGGTCGAGGAGCGCCTGGACCGGCGCAGGGCGCTCGGGTGTGTCGCCCTCCTGTGCTGCTTCGTGTCGGCCCCCATCCTGCAGGCCGCGTACACCGAGAGCCTGGCTCTGCTGCTCGTCGCCGCGACCCTCCTCCTGCTCTCTCGCCGCAAGTACCTCTGGGCGCTGGTTTCGGTGCTGCTGCTGGGTTTCACCCGCAACATCGCCCTGGCACTGCTGCCCGTCGTGGTCACCCACTGGATCGTCCGGACCAGGCAACGCACCGACGCGGACGAGCCGGATCGGGTGCCGCACGGCTCGCTGGCCGTCCTCACGCTGGGCACCCTCGTCGCCACGCTCGAGTGGCCGGCGGTGGCCGGACTCATCGCGGGACGTCCGGACGCGTACCTGACCACGGTCAAGGCGTGGCCCGGCTTCACGGGCTCGGCCTTCCGGCCACCGTGGGCCGCTGCGCTCAGCGATGCGGGGGCCACGGCCTGGCTGATGGCCCTGGTGCTCCTCGCCGTGCTCATCGGCCTCCTGCGGTCTGGCCCGGTGCGGCGTTGGGGGCCCGAGCTCTGGGCCTGGACCGCAGCGAGCATCGGCTTCCTCGTCCTGACGACCAGCGCGTCGACCAGCCTGCCTCGGTACCTCCTGCTGGCGTTTCCCCTGGGTCTGGTGCTCATGCCCGGCACGGCGGACCAGGCCACTCAGCGGATGCAGCACGGCGCCGTGGCACTGGCTTGCCTCGTCGGTCTGGGCACCCAGTGGCTCTGGGTCAGCGAGCTGCTGGTCTTCGCCGGCCCGCGGGGCGGACTCGGGTTTCCCTGAGCCTCAGCGTTTTTCGCTGAGCCTCAGCGCGCGGCGACCATCAGGTCCGCGCCCTCGCCGACCCGTTGCCACCGGCTGCCGGCTCGGATGAGCACCTGGTGCTTGTCGGTCGTCACGACCAGGCCACGCTCCCCGTTGACGGTCGTGATCGACTGTGCCCCAGCGATATCCGGTCCCGCGGCGATCGCCCCACCCAGCGGGACCAGCCACGGCCGGATCACCTGTGAGGGGTTCAGCCGGCCCAGCACCGCCAGGGTGGCGTCGTCCACCCAGACGAGGTCGCGGGCCAAGGTCAGCGTGGGCGCCAGTCGCAGCGGCTCGGCCAGTGACGCCGGGAGGCCGTTCGGCTGCCGGACGACCCCGGCCACGTCGACGTGGGGGTCCGTCCCGTCCACCTTGGTCGAGACGACCGCGATCCGCTGACCATCGGGCGCGAGCCGCAGGCTCACCACCGACCTGCCCGCCAGCCAGTCGACCGCGACAGCCTGCGGCGAGGACTTGGTGGTGTCCCCCGGATCGGCCGCGGAGTTGATGGCCCAGATGGTGGCTCCCCCGGTGCCGCGACCGGCCACCCAGAGCACGTCCTCGCGGTCGTAGGTGGGCCGGGTCAGCTGGGTGCCCGGCGAGATGAGCTGCACCTGGGTCGTACCGCGCCACCGTGCCAGCTGCGCACGATCCCCCCCGACGGCTGCCACCTCCTGGCCGTTGCGTGACAGGGCGAGGTAGGCCCAGCCGGGTTGCACCGTCGGCAACGTGGACGAGTTCGGCAGTGGGGTCCGCTGCTGCACGGTGTCGCCGACGTCATTGGGATCCACCGGCACCAAGGTGGTGCCCACCCTCAGGACGGGTTTGACGACGGGGTCGGACGGGGTGGCGAAGCCCAGCACCGACAGCGAGTCCACCGTGCTCGCGCCATTGGGCATCTGCAGTGCTGCGCCCTCGAGCCGCAGCGCGACACGTTCGACCCCGGGCGCCTGGGTCACCGTCGCCAGGAACTGGGCGCCGAGGTTCTGGCGCTGTCCGGGGTCGTTGCCCAGTGGCGTGGCGGCGAGGTCGACCTTGGCCGTCCCCGCGTCGATGGTGACGGCGTCGACGGCCAGCTGCGTGCCCGACGGGATGTCGGTCCGCACCGCTCCCCGCAGGTACGGCGGCACGCCGGTGAGCAGGGACCTGGCCAACCGGGTCGCCAGTCCGGTGCCGAGTGGCAGCCAGCGGATGTCGGGGACGAGACGGTGGTCCCCCGCTGAGACGTAGTAGATCCGGAAGGGGTCGTACAGCCGGTCGAGGTCGGCCTGGCTCAGCCAGGTGCCGAAGCTGTCGGGCATCGCGCTGATTCGCCATTCCCCACCGGTGCGGGCAAGGCCGAAGGTGACCTGCACCCGCGTGGCGGGTGGGAGCTCCTCATAGCGCCCCGAGCCGTCGATCCGCGCGACGGCGTTGGCAACCGCAGTGACCGTGTTGGCCGAGGACGACTTGTAGGTCAGGTCGGACTCGGAGCCGAAGACGACGACCGAGGAGTCGGGCCGCCAGGTGCCTTGCGGTCCGGCCCCGAGGAAGGACCGCGCCGCCTGGTACCCGTCGTCACTGGCCGCCGCTGCCCTGATGAACCCCTGCACGACCTGTTGCGGAGACGATCCGGGCGCCACCGGGTTGACCTCCACCCGCACCGCGTTGTCCTGCACCGACCCGACCTCGAGCCCTGGCTGGATGGCGGAGCTGGTGGACAGTCCCCCACACGCGCCCACGGCGAACACAGCGCAGCCGGCCAGGATCGCGGCATACCGGCGCCTCATCGCGGGGTCCCCGGCGCCGTGGGGGTATGCCGCGTGGTCACCACGTGCGGCAGCACGCTCGACTGCCCGAGGGGGCCGGGCGACGTCCGCACGGCCGCCGACGGCGGCTCCGGGACGTCATCCGGCCGCAGGGGCAACGGCGCCTCGACGATCGGCGTTCCCGCCTGACGCGGCAGGGTGAGCCGGAAGCAGGACCCTTCCCCCGGTTCGCCCCACGCCTGGAGCCAGCCGTCGTGCAGCCGAGCGTCCTCCAGCGAGATGGCCAGGCCCAGGCCGGTGCCGCCGGTGGTGCGGGCGCGGGCCGGGTCGGCACGCCAGAAGCGGTTGAAGACCAGGGCGCCTTCACCGGGGCGCAACCCGACCCCGTGGTCGCGCACGGTGATGGCCGCCGCGGTCTCGTTGACCGCGACCGCGATGTCCACCGGCCGGCCCTCGCCGTGCTCGAGGGCGTTGACCACGAGGTTGCGCAGGATGCGTTCGACGCGCCGCACGTCGACCTCTGCCTCGCACGGCCCGTCGGCCGTCACGGTGACGGCACTGCCCCACCGGTCTGCGATCGGCTGTGCTGAGTGCACGGCCCGTTCGACGGTCGTCCGCAGGTCGGTGACCTCGGCGTCGAGCGCCGCCGCCCCGGCGTCGAAGCGGCTGATCTCGAGCAGGTCCGCGAGGAGCTCCTCGAAGCGGTCGAGCTCGTTGTGCAGCAGCTCGGCCGACCGCGAGACCGCGGGGTCGAATCCGGTGCGCGAGTCGTGGATCAGGTCTGCGGCCATCCGGATGGTCGTCAGCGGTGTGCGCAGCTCGTGGGAGACGTCGGAGACGAAGCGTTGCTGCACCCGGGACAGGCCCTCCAGCTGGCGGATCTGGGTCTGCAGGCTGTCGGCCATCTCGTTGAACGACTTCGCGAGCCGCGCCAGGTCGTCCTCGCCCCGCGCCCGCATGCGCTCGTTGAGCCGCCCCGACGACAGCCGCTCGGCGACCACCGCGGCGCGACGGACCGGACTGACGACCTGCCGCGTCACGACCCAGGCGATCGCCCCGACGAGGAAGACCAGGGCGAGCCCGCCGATGAGGAACGTGCGGGTGATGAGGTCGAGGGTTGCCTGTTCGCGCTGCATCGGGAACACGGCATAGAGGTCATAGCTCCCCGCGAGGGGCACCACGACCTGGGAGCCCACGATGACGGCCGGGACCCTGCCGCCGCTCTGCGGGTCCGTGATGCCGACGAGCATCACCTGTTGCCGGCGGGAGTCGGCCCTCACCGCCTCCCGCAGCGCCATCGGGACCACCGGGAGCCCGACCCGCCCACTGGAGATCGTCTGCACCGACGTGTTCGACGTGTTGGCCAGGCTGCGCGTCAGCACGAGGTAGCGCTCGTTGTCGCCGCCCGGCGAGGCGGCACTCTGGACGGCCTGCCGCGCCAGCAGGTTGAGGTCAGCCTCGCTGCTCGTGCGGTCGCTGTTGTCGAAGCTGCCCTGCACCTCGGCCGTCAGCCTGGACGCCTCCAGCTTCGCCGACTCGATGCGGTCCTGCTCCAGGCCGTCGGAGATCGAGGAGAAGAGGTAGGAGCCGAGCAGCGCGACGACCGCGAGGCCGAGCAGCATCGTCGAGGTCACCACGCGGAACTGCAGGGAGACCCGCCACAGGTGAACCACCGTCCGCATCCAGCGCACGAGCCGTCGCCGGGACCGGCCCGCCAAGACGCGCAGGGCGCGCATCGCCTGGGCGCGGTGGTCGGAGAACCGCGGTGCCGGCGTCCGACCAGGCCTCGGACGAGCCGACTCGGACATGACTAGCTCGGGCCGGCCTTGTAGCCGACGCCACGCACCGTCACGACGATCTCGGGGTGCTCGGGGTCGTGCTCGATCTTGGAGCGCAGTCGCTGGACGTGGACGTTGACCAGTCTCGTGTCACCCGCGTGGCGGTATCCCCACACCTGCTCGAGCAGGACCTCGCGGGTGAAGACCTGCCACGGCTTGCGCGCCAGGGCGACGAGCAGGTCGAACTCGAGCGGTGTCAGCGACAGCGCGTTGGCGTCTCGCTTGACCGAGTGGCCCGCCACGTCGATGACCAGGTCGCCGATCTCGAGGCGCTCGGGCTCCGGCTCGTCACCACGACGCAGCCGGGCGCGGATGCGCGCGATGAGCTCCTGCGGCTTGAAGGGCTTGACCACGTAGTCGTCGGCGCCCGACTCCAGTCCGACGACCACGTCGACGGTGTCGGTGCGAGCCGTGAGCATGACGATCGGGACCCCTGACTCGGCGCGGATGCGACGACAGACCTCCATGCCGTCCAGGCCCGGCAGCATCACGTCCAGCAGGACCAGGTCGGGTCGACTGTCACGGAAGGCGCCCACGGCTCCGGCCCCGTCGGCGACGTGGAACACCTCGAGCCCCTCGTTGCGCAGGACGATGCCCAGCATCTCCGCCAGCGCCAGATCGTCGTCGACGATGAGCACGCGACCCTTCACCTGCGTCAAGCCTCCCAGCTGTGAGTTGGATTCCCCCCGAATCATCACACACGGGCGTCCCGGTGGTGCGCACCTTGCCGATGACAAGCGAGGGCAGCAACCACGGCCGACCGTCCGGCCACGGTGGTTCGCGTGCGGCCGGACGGGTGACGGGCTGTGGCCTACTGGACCAGGCGGACCGGGTCGCCCTCGATGTTGGCCGTCCACGACGTGGTGTCGTTCGGTGTGGACCCCGAGCCGTAGTAGAACTCGAGCCGTACCCAGCACCCGGTGGGGCTCGAGTCGGTGCACGAGTACGTCTGCGGGATCGGGACCGAGATCTTCTCCCACTTGCCGTTGTAGCTGCTGTCCACACTGATCGTGCAGTCGGTGAGATTCCCTGTACCAATCGACGGACCAGTCCCGACACACCCCGGGAAAGTGCCACCGGTCTCGCTGGGCGGCAGCACCTGGATCGTACTACCGCTCACGGCACCGTCACCGATGTCGAAGAGCCTGACGTTGAAGAGCTGCCCGTGCGCTCCGCTGGGGACCCGGGCGAGGAAGAACTTCGTCCGGCCGTTGGGGGTGTTGCCGTACATCGCCATCTTGTTGAAGCCAGCGACGGAGATGTTGTCCTTGTCGCTGGACCCTGAGCCGTAGGCGCGAAGACCGAACCGGTTGTGGCCACCTTCGCCATCGGCTCCCAGTCCGTTCGTCTTGACCTGGACGGCGTATGTCCCTGCTGGCACCGTGCCGGGGATGCTGCACAGGTTGACCCAGCGGCGGAAGTTGTCCGCCACGCCGTTGTAGTTGAACACGGTCCCGTTCGGCTGCCGCTTGTCCAGTGCTTTGCTCAGGTCGCCGTTGAAAGGCAGGAACTGCTTGTTGCAAGCCACCGGCCAGCTGAGTGGGTCCCAGGTGTTGGCCCCTGGCGAGTACACGGTGAACTGCGTCTTCACCAGTCCGTTGCCACCGTTGATGATGGCATCTCCGGTGCACCAGGGGCCATCGTTCGGGGCATACCGCGTGCTGGCGTCCGTGATGCCGGGCGGGGCGTTGGCGCCGAGGTTCTTCGCTGCGCTGAGGTTGCCGGCATCGCAGTGGTCGCCCACGACCACCTGTGCGGGGTCGAACGCCTCAATCTGCAGGTTGGTCACGGGGGCGGTGATGTTCACCAGATAGACGTAGCCGTTCGGGTCGTAGTCGGCGTTGACGCCGCTGACACATCCGTCATTTCCCGCGGCGCACACGCCGTTCTGGAACGCGTCGCCGCTTCCCTTGGTGGCGTTCTTGCTACCCACGTTGGCCCAGAAGGCGGCAGTGTTGTTGCAGTTGGCGCTCTTGTTGCTGCCCGCGTCCGGGTCTTGGCCGTACTCGTTGCAGGGGCTGCCCATCGGCACAGGGCCGGCATAGTCGGCCACCGCGGTGCGGGACACAGTCGTCGTGGGGACGCCCATCAGCCAGCCGAACTGGTTGGTGACCGTGGTGTTGATCGTGACCCGCAACCGCGTCGGCCGCCCGTCGATGCTTGGCGTCACCGTGTTGGCGCCGCCATTGGAGAAGTCGTTCTTGGTTGCCTGGCTCTGGGCGAATGCAAACGCGCTCGTGGGGTCGTTGGGCAGGAAGGGGACCCCTGCCAGGGCCGCCGCATCGGCGGCCCGCTGGGCCCGCTGACCCGTGAAGTACCAGTTCCCCACGTCAACCGCGAAGGCACAGAAGCCGAGCAGGACGGTGAGCATGATGGCGACGGTGACGGCGACGTAACCCTCCTCACCCCGGGCCAGGCGACCACGTATGCGAGCGGAGAGCAGGGCCATGAGCCCGCCCTGCCGGGAACGGGCGGACATCACTTGCACCCTGACAGCGCAGGAAATGGCTCGAGGAACATGGCAGAGGCCTCCGAGATCGTCACCGGGCCAATGATTCCCGTGATGGAGTTGTGGCGGACCCTGACGTAGACGCCGATCCGGTCAGGGGGTCCGCCACTGGCGGCAGTGCAGGCATTCTGCTGGCTTGCCGTCCAGTTGGTGTAGCTGGGCGTGAACTTGTTCAGGCTGGAGTCCCACTGGAACTTCACGCAGACTGTGCAGTCGGAAAAGTTGCTGTAGGTGATCGGGAAGTCATCGGTGGCGTTGGCCTTGTAGACCCAGAGCGCCTGGATATCGCCAGGTTGGATGACCGTGCCGGTCTGGCGCATCTGGTTGGCGGCGTCCTGGGCGAAGGTTGCCGTCCGCGGCTCCGCGGAGGCCAGACGTACGCCGGCCCGGATCATCGCCTGGCTGCCGAGATAGTCCTTGAAGAGCATGCCGAACTCGATGATGCCAAACAGCATGGCCACGAACACCGGGGTCACGATCGCGGCCTCGACGGCTGACGCACCGCGTTCGCCACGCAGGCGCCCACCTCTCATCATTTGCACACCCCGATTCCGGTATAGGGCTCGAGGCGCATGACAGTGGCCTCCCGCAGGACCTTGTTGTTCCAGAGGAACCCGAGGCGCGACGGGTAGCTGTACTCGACGAGCACGCCGAGCTGGTCCTGGCTGCCCTGACAGGCGTTCTGGTTGAGCGCGGCCCAGCCGGTGTAGCTGGCAACGAACTTGCTGGTGGGCACGTCCCACACGTACTTGTTGCACGTCGTGCAGCTGGTGTAGTTGCCGCTGTCCGGGAGGGCGGTGGTGGCATCGGCCTTGAAGATCCACACCTTGGTGACCCGGGACATGACCATGCCGGAGAGGGCGTTCGCGACCTGGTCCTTGGCAGAGCTGGAGAAGCTGGGGTCCCGCGGCAGCGACGATGCCATGCGGGCCCCGGCCCGGGACGCTGCGGAGACGACGATGCCGTCACGCATGAGGAACGAGGTCTCGACGATCGAGTAGAGGATGGTGAGCAGCAGCATGGAGACAAAGGCGGTCTCTACGGCCACTGCCCCCCTTTCGCGGGCTTTCGAACCGCGCCTGCCCACGCGCCAGCGAAGCATCGGTCAAACCCCCTGCCCAGTCTCATCGGTCCGCACTACTTGTGTCGGCGAGTCTGACAACGGGCCGCGCCGGGCAGAAGGGAGGTCGGCCTGATCCGTACGAACATCGACACAATCTCGTCCTTTCGGCCGATCAGCAATCCGTTGAAATCGCAGTATCTGGCAGGGGAACACGCCGACGGCTCGAGCTCCCCGGCGAAGGTCCGCGCGGCCGCGGGCAGCTAGCGCGGCACGGGGATGACCCGCACCGCCGGCACGCACGAGTAGCGACGCCGGACCTCGTCGGGTGCCCGGTCGCTCAGCACCGTCGGCGTAGACGCAGCCTTCAGCAAGGCGCACTCCTGCGAGACGTCCAGCGGTGGCTGCGGGGTGCGCGCCGCCGTGTGCCCAGCGCGATAGAAGTCGAGCAGGATTCGCCCGATGGTGTCGTCACCCTTCGTGCCCAGCCAGACGACCTGGGCGCCGTCCGCTCCCGGCGACGTGACGGCGTCGAGCACCACTGGACCGCGCACCGTCGACCAGGCCCCGACGAAGGCGCCTGCCGGTGCGATCAGGGCGACGCCGAGGACCAGCAGACCACCGACGCCGGTCACGACCCTCAGGACTCCCGCGAGTGGCACTACTGGGCCAGTGTCGTTCTCGAGGGCAGCCGGCGTGAGCCTTCGCCACGCGCTGACCGCCACGACTGCCAGCGGGGCCAGGCCGAGAGTGGCCGAGTGCCACAGGAGCTTGCTCGGGTAGTACTGCGTGACCGGGATGCCCACGCGTGCCGCCAGCGCGAGCCCGGTCAGGCAAGGGAACAGGACGACGAGCCACAGCCCCACCATCCGACGGTCCTCGCGGTGGCGCACGGCGAGCCAGGTCGAGCACAGGAGGGCGACGAGCAGCATGGCCGCGGGACGGGGCGCTTTCACTCCCGCGTCGGTGGCGTGCTGGATTCCGATCACGGTGAAGACCGCGACGAGCGCCGGCGTCGCCACCAGCCCGGCCGCGAGAACGCCCCAGAGCAGGACAGCGCGAGTGCGCAGGTCGCCCCGAGCGAGTAAGGGACCGGCAAGCACGATGAAGGCCACCCCCACTGCCGGAAGCAGCAGCTGCCAGCAGTGGGCGCACACGACAGCGGCCGCAAGGACGACCCCGACCGCTGCGAGTCCTCCGCCGTCCTTGCGGGCGATGACCTCCACCGCCACCACGGCCAGGACGATGCCCCCCACGAACGAGTTCTCGAAACCGAGCGCCTGGTAGATGGAGAGGAACGAGGGCCACAGGACCATTGCCGCCGCGCCAAGGCCCGCGACCGCGATCGGGGCCTCTCCGCGGCCCCGCTCGCCCAGACCGACCCTCCGCCCGACGTGTACAGCCAAAGACCCTGTGGCCACGCTCAGGACTGCAGGCAGGAACCAGGCCGCGGTCGACATGAGGTCGACCAGCGATCGGAACCCGTCGGCGTCCGGGCGGCCGCCGGTCGCGGACCACACTGCCGTGACAAGGGTCTGCCAGGCGCGGGGGTAGGACTGCTGGGCGTAGCTGAGGTTGCCGGCTCCCTGCAGCTCAGGCACGAACATCAGGTGCCGGACATGGTCCGCACCCAGGAACCACTCCGCCCGCTTCCCCGCCGGAAGCGGGCGCACCGCGATCGCATAGCCGGCCAGTACCAACCCCGGAATGGCCGGGGCGAGGGCAAAGCGCATCGGGGGCGCGACGGTCTCCCATATCTTCAGCTGGCGCGAGAGTCCTGCGGTCACGAGTACCAGCAGGATGAGGAAGGCCCGACTTCCCCATGCTCCTGCGAGGGGCCGCAGCCCCGTCAGCTCGCTCGCCTCACCCAGCAGGACCGCAGCCGCCAACAACAGCATGAAGACCACGGGCACGAGCTGCACGGCCCGCGCAAACCTCGAGGCCAGCGTCCTGGGGGTCAAGGGGGTCACGCGGTCGTGGCCATAAGGCGCCGGACGCCCCACGCTGACGGGCACAGGAGACGCCGCCACGGCGCGCGCGGTGGCGCTCTGACGCATTCCCCGCCACCTCGCATTCCCACGGCGCGGCCCTGACGACCGCCATGGCAGATGGTGCCATGCACCGTGGGTCGTCCGAGCGCAGACAACCGGGAACGGTCCGTTCGGACGACGCGGACGACACGGACCTCCGGTGCCGTGGCGTCACCTCCGCTGAGCACAGACGCAGGTATGCCGCCCGCTCGAGGTGAGCGGGCGGCATACCTGGTGGGTGGCGGACCGAACCGCCGGTGAGGACGAAGCCTCAGTAGCGGTAGTGCTCCGGCTTGTAGGGGCCGGCCACGTCGACACCGATGTAGGCGGCCTGCTCCTTGGTCAGCTCGGTGAGCTGGACGCCGAGGGCGTCGAGGTGCAGGCGAGCAACCTTCTCGTCGAGGTGCTTGGGCAGCACGTAGACCTGCTTGTCGTAGTCGTCGTTCTTGGTGAACAGCTCGATCTGCGCGATCGTCTGGTTCGCGAAGGAGTTCGACATGACGAAACTCGGGTGACCCGTGGCGTTGCCGAGGTTCATCAGGCGACCCTCGGACAGGACGATGATCGAGTTGCCGCCCTCGAACGTCCACTCGTGGACCTGCGGCTTGATCTCGGTCTTGGTGACGCCGGGGACCTTGGCCAGGCCGGCCATGTCGATCTCGTTGTCGAAGTGACCGATGTTGGACACGATCGCCTTGTTCTTCATCTGCTGCATGTGCTCGGCGGTGATGATGTTGAAGTTGCCGGTGGTGGTGACGAAGATGTCGGCGATGCCCACGACGTCGTCGAGGCGGGCGACCTGGTAGCCCTCCATCGCGGCCTGCAGCGCGCAGATCGGGTCGATCTCGGTGACGATGACGCGAGCGCCCTGGCCGGCCAGCGCCGAGGCGCAGCCCTTGCCCACGTCGCCGAAGCCGGCGACGACGGCGACCTTGCCGCCGATGAGGACGTCGGTCGCGCGGTTGAGGCCGTCGAGGACCGAGTGGCGGCAGCCGTACTTGTTGTCGAACTTGGACTTGGTCACCGAGTCGTTGACGTTGATCGCCGGGAAGAGCAGGTCACCGGTGGCGGCGAGCTCGTAGAGGCGGTGCACACCGGTGGTCGTCTCCTCGGTGACGCCCTTGATCTGCTCGGAGACCTTGGTCCACTTCTTCGGGTCGGCTGCGAGGGTCCTGCGGACGAGCTCCTTGAAGACCCCGACCTCCTCGGAGTCCGACTCGTCGGTGGGGGGCACCTGACCCGCAGCCTCCCAGGCGCGGCCGTTGTGGACGAGCATCGTGGCGTCGCCACCGTCGTCGAGGATCATGTTGGCGCCCTCGTCACCGGGCCAGGTGAGGATCTGCTCGGTGCAGTCCCAGTACTCGGTGAGGGTCTCGCCCTTCCAGGCGAAGACGGGTACACCCTGCGGGTCCTGGGGCGTGCCCTTGCCGACGACGACCGCGGCGGCCGCCTCGTCCTGGGTCGAGTAGATGTTGCAGGAGGCCCAGCGGACCTCGGCCCCGAGCGCGGTCAGCGTCTCGATGAGCACGGCCGTCTGCACGGTCATGTGCAGCGAACCGGCGATGCGGGCGCCCTTGAGCGGCTGGGCCGCCCCGAACTCCTCGCGCAGGGACATCAGGCCGGGCATCTCGTGCTCGGCAAGGCGGATCTGGTGACGGCCGGCCTCGGCGAGGCCCAGGTCGGCAACCTTGTATTCAAAGGACATGTGAAATCGCTTCCGTTGAGTGCGTGGTTTGCGGACCCGGCGCAGCCCATCTGGGCATTCACGATTCGAGCGGGGTATCACCCGCGCCGGCGGTCCCCCACTCTACCGGAGGCGTGCCCGGCGGCCGGTCCTCACGCTGCTGCACAGCGCCTCCGGGGTGCGCCTGATGCCGTGCGGCGCTAGGAAGGGGGGACCAACCACGGACGGAGCACCATGACCGAGCCCAGCAGCGGAGTCCCCGGCGAGATCGCCGACGCCGATGTCGACGCCCCCACGACCGACGAGCCCACCACCGTGAAGCTCGACCTCGACGAGGAGAAGCTCGAGGCCTGGGACGAGATCAAGGGCGACTACCAGATCGAGCCCGGTGGAGAGCCGGTCCCCAACAGCATGGACGCGGACGCCGTCGGCAGCGACGACCCGGCTGCGGGTGAGAGCCCGCAGTCCTAGTGTGAGCCGCTGCTCGGCAGGGGGTCGTCGGCGGCGTCGGTCAGGGTGGCTGCGCTGTGCTCCCACTCGGGGCGTTCGCGCGTGCCGGTGTCGATGTCGGGCTCGAGGTACATCAGCAGGGTGAGGTCGGGGGTCGCCTCACGGGCTCTGGCCTCCGCGGTGTTGATCGCCTCGGCGATGGCCTCGGCGGTCGTGCCCGCGGGGACCGCCACCTTGGCCGCGACCACCACCTCTTCGGGCCCCACGTGGAGGGTCCGCTGGTGGATGACCCGGTCGATGACGCCGACGGACTCGATGGCCGCCACGATCCGTGCGATGTGCTGCGGCGAGGCGGACTCACCCAGCAGGAGTGACTTCATCTCCACGGCGAGGAAGACGGCCACCGTGACGAGGAGCAGACCGATCAGACCGGTGCCGATGACGTCGAAGATCGGGTTGCCCGTGACCAGCATCAACGACACGCCCAGCAGGGCGAACACGAGGCCCAGCAGCGCGGCGAGGTCCTCCAGCAGGATCACCGGCAGCTCGGGAGCCTTGGCGCCACGGACGAACTCGAGCCAGCTGCGACGACCGCGGACCTTGTCCGACTCCAGGATCGCCGTCCGGAACGAGAAGCCCTCGAGCACGATCGCCACGAGCAGGACGACCACCGGCACCCACCACCACCGGTCGCTGCCACCGTGCTGGTCGCTGAACGGGTCGAAGCCAGCCATCGCATGCGTCTCGTGCCACTTGTGGTACGCCTCGTACAGGGCGAAGAGGCCACCGACGCTGAACAGCACGATCGACACGATGAACGCATAGACGTAGCGCTCGCGGCCGTAACCGAAGGGGTGCTCGGGGGTCGCGGCCCGCTTGGCCCTGCGGCCACCGGTGAGCAGGAGCAGCTGGTTGCCCGAGTCGGCCAGCGAGTGGATGGCCTCGGCGAGCATCGAGCTGAACCCGGTCAGGAAGAACGCGATGAACTTCGTCACCGCGATCCCCAGGTTGGCCAGCAGCGCGGCCACGACCGCTCGGGTCCCACCTTCGGTCGACATGGCCGACAGCGTAACGGTGCCCTCCACACGAGGCTGCCTCGTCTCTTCGGCCGAACCTGAGCGTGCCTGCGGGCCGCCCTCCGGCGAGTCGCGCATACTCCCAGGGGTGATCTCGCCCCGGACGCGCACGCGCGTTGACGCTGCCGCGGGTCCGGTCCTCACCGCTGTGCTGTCCCTCCTGGCCGCCGCCCAAGCGCTGCGCCTGTGGCAGTGGCGTCCGGGAACTCCGCTGTCCCTGAGCGGCGACTCCCCGCAGGTGCTCACCCAGATCCGGGCCACCATGGCTGGCTCGTGGTACGGGCTGAACCCGCACGTCGGCGCGCCTTTGGGGATGAACCAGGCGTTCTTCACGACGGCCGACGTCGTCAACTTCGCCGGCATCCGGCTCATCGGCCTCGTCACCGACTCACCGGTCACGGCGGGAGCGGTCTTCTTCGTCCTCGGGTTCCCGGCAGCCGGGTTGACTGCCTACTGGTTGTGCCGTCAGCTGCTGCTCACCCGTCCGGCGGCGGTCACCTCGTCGGTGCTGTTCGCCGTCCTCCCGGGGCACCAGCTGTGGTTCCCCCACCTGTGGCTGTCGGCCTACTGGATGGTCCCGCTGGCGGTGTGGCTGGTCATCCGGGTGGCTCGCGGCACTCCCATCTGGCCAGCCCGAGGTGAGCTCCGGGGCGACCCGCAGAGTCGACGGCGGGCGCGCTGGCTGGTCACTCGGACCGTGCTCGTGGTGCTAGCCATCGGGCTCGCCGACGTCTACTACGTGGCCTTCACCCTGCTGCTGCTCGCGATCGTCCTCGTGTTCAGGCTGGGTACTGGCACGCGCGCCGTCCGGCTCGCCGGGGGGGCCGCGGTGACGGCGGCGATCGGCCTGCTGTGCGGTCTGTCGCTGTGGGTCGCCACTCGCGCGCGGACGGGTGACCAGGTGACCGGCGCGCTGCCCGCGCAACGCGTCATCGGGGAGTCGGAGACCTACGCCGGCAAGATCATCGAGCTGGTCCTGCCGTGGTACGAGCACCGCGTCGCCGGGCTGCGCTTCGTGTCCTTCGCCTATGGCGTCGCCGCACCCCCGAGTATCGAGCGGCCCGCGCTTGGGCTGGTCGCCCTCGTAGGCGTCGCCACGATCCTGTGGGTGGCGCTCACCGGGCTGGCGCTGGGCCGCAGGATCCCGCCGACGTGGGGCCTGCTCGCCGCCCTCACCCTGGTGAGCCTGGCGTTCTACACGCGCGGCGGCCTGGGCTCGTTGGTCGCCCTCTTCTTCACTCCCCAGATCCGCACCTGGTCGCGCTTCGTGGTCCTCATCGCGCTGTTCGGGCTGGTCGCCGTGGGGCTGGGGCTGAGCCGGATCGGCCGACGGCTCGGCCGTCGGACCGGATGGGTGGTGGCCGCACTCGTGCTCGCCCTCGGGGTGCTCGACCAGACCAGCCCGTACGTCGCCCCGCAGTACACCTCCCTGGCCGCCCAGCAGCGCGAGCTCACTACCTTCAGCCAGCGGATCGCCGACACCGTCGGCCCCGGGTGTGCGGTGTTCCAGCTCCCGGTCGTGGCCTACCCGGAGGAGCCGCCGCCGGGGTCGATGGAGGACTACGAGCACCTGCTGCCCAGCAACGCCTCCCCGGCGCGCCTCACGTGGAGCTACGGGGCCATCCGCGGCACCGCCCGCGCTGACTGGCAGCTGGCGCTCCCGGTCGACAACCAGCCACGGCTGCTCGAGGACCTCGCCGCCGCCGGGTTCTGCGCCGTCGAGATCGACCGCAACGGGTATGCCGGTGCCACCGATCCCAGCGCCCAGACCGAGAGCCTCCTGGGTGCCCCCATCGCGCGGGCCGACCGCGCCAACCTCGCGGCATACCGGCTGCGGCCCGTGCCTGCCACGAGCACCGGGACCTCCGGCACGGGCGCTGGCGGCCCACGACGCGACCAGGTCCTGCGCCCCGTCGTGGCCAGCCTTGCCGGATCCCTGGTGGACGTCTCCGGCCCCAGCCCGTTCCAGTGGACCGGGCCCCAGACCGAGATCACCCTCGGCTCCATGGGTTCGTCGGCGGTCGATGTCACCCTCACGATGGACGTGTCCGGCAACGGTCCCGCCGAGCGAAACCTCACCCTCACCGCCCCCGGCGGTGATTCCCAGGTCCTCACGGTGTCCGCCGGCCAGCAGCGCCAGGTCGTCCTGCGCCTCTCCGTCCCGCCGGGCACCACTCGGGTGCTCCTGCGGGCGACCGGCGATGCGGTGGCGATCCCCGGCAGCCAGGGCCGCGACTTCGCCGCCCTCAAGGTGGCGGGCATGCGGATCACCACCGACTCCGGGACCAACGCCGCCACCCTCCAGCAGTTCGCCGCGGCCAGCCCGCAGCCGACCCGATGACGCAGCCGCCCGCTCCGCCGGCACTGCTGCGCTGGGGCCCGCTGGTCGCCTTCGGCCTGCTGTTGGTGGCGTTGTCACGCCACGCCGGCGAGGGCATCAGCGACCCCGACACGCTCTGGCACATCCTCGCCGGGGACCACCTCTGGCGGACGGGGAGCTTCAGCGGACCCGACCCACTGTCCGACTTCACCGTTCACCCGTGGGTCCTCAACCAGTGGCTGCCGGACCTCGGCCTGGCCCTGGCCAACCACCTCGGCGGCCTCGCGGCCGTCGCCTGGGTGACCCAGCTCGGGCGGCTCCTGGTCTGCGTGGCCATCTTCGTGCTCTGCCGACTGGTCGCCGGTCCCCTGCCGGCCTCACTCGTCGCGGCGCTGGCCATCCTCGGGACCACCGACAGCCTCAGCCCCCGTCCGCAGCTGGTCGGCTTCGTGCTGCTGGCGGTCGTCGTTGGCGCCTGGCTGCGGACCGCCGAGGACGGCCGGGCCCGGTGGTGGCTGGTCCCGCTCATGTGGCTGTGGGCGAGCTCGCACGGCACCTGGGTCGTCGGCCTGAGCGTCAGCGCGGCGGCGACGGTCGGACTGGTGCTGGACCGTCGACCACCCCGCGCCCAGGCCCTGCGGTGGGTCGCGGTGGTGCTGGCTGGGGCCGCGGTGACGGCGGTGACCCCCGTCGGTCCGCGCCTGTACGAGAGCTTTGCCACCGTGCGAGCGGTGAGCCCCTACATCTCGGAGTGGCGCCACCCGACGCTGTCCAGCCTCTCGGTGGCGGCCACGGCAGCACTGGCGGTCCTGGTGCTGCTCCTCTGGGCGAGCAGCAGGACCCACCCGGGCTGGACGCGGATCGCCCTGTGGGTGGTCGGGGTCGGCTGGGCGGCGATGTCGATGAGGAGCGTGGCGATCGGTGCGATCATCCTGGCTCCCCTCGCGGCAGAAGCCCTCGGCACGGGCCTTCGCCGACCGCGCACGGTGGTCACCCGTGGCGAACGCCGACTGGTCGGTGGCGCGCTCGTCGCCAGCCTCGTGCTGGCCGGCGTCCTCGCCGCGGCGGGACCTCGCGAGCCGGTGGGCGTCCCCGCGGCGCTCGACCCGTCCCTGGACGCCCTGCCCCACGGGTCGGTGGTGTTCAACTCGGACCTGCTCGGGGGCTGGATGATGTGGGCCCACCCGGACCTGCGGCACACGTCCGACACCCGGGCCGAGCTCTACGGACCCGCCCGTGCCCGCGCCTACCTGCGCATCCTGGCCACGCAGCCGGGCTGGCGCACCGACTTCGACGCCCTGGCCCCACGCGCCGCCCTCGTGGCCGAGCCGTCCCCCCTCGCTCGGGCGCTGACCGAGGGCGGCTGGCACGTCAGCGGGCGCGACGCCGGCTACGTGCTCTTGGTACCCGGGAGAGGCTGAGACACCGCCGCATCGGTGCCACACGCTCGGGCCTGGGACCGACCCTGAAGGGCAGGGTGACCCTCCTGCCCCGCCACGCGGGATAGCCGAAGGCGCGGCATCGTCCGAACGGACGGCCCGCCGTCGACGAACATCCTCATTCACCGCACGGGTCTGTCATGCGCGCAGCGCCCGCCCCTACCGTTCTGAGAGCCAAGTCCAGGGAGGGCAGATGTACCGAGGGCTCACAGTCGCCGTCGTGGTACCGGCACACAATGAAGAACGGCTCATCGGCCGCACGGTCGCTTCGATGCCCCCGCTCGTGGACCACATCATCGTCGTGGACGACGCGAGCAAGGACGACACCGCCCGCGCCGCCAAGGCGGCAGGCGACTCGCGCACCCAGGTCATCACCCTCATCGAAAACCAAGGCGTGGGTGGGGCGATCCTCACCGGCCACGCCCAGGCACTGGCGCTCGACGCGGACGTATCCGTGGTGATGGCCGGCGATGCGCAGATGGATCCTGACTACCTACCGGCCCTGCTGGACCCGATCGCCGCAGGCCAGGCCCAGTTCACCAAGGGAAACCGGTTCTACGGCCAAGGCTCCTTCACGGGCATGCCCACGCACCGGATCGTCGGAAACGTGGCGCTCTCCTTTCTCACGAAGGCCGCGTCCGGCTATTGGAACCTCTTCGACCCACTGAACGGCTACACGGCGATCAGTCGTGAGGCACTCCAACGCCTGGACATGAGGCACATCTCGCGACGCTACGAGTTCGAGAACGACCTGCTGATCCACCTCAACATCCTTCGCGTGCCCGCCCTCGACGTCGCCATCCCCGCCCGTTACGGCGAGGAGGTATCCGGGATCAACCTGCGCAAGCAAGCCCCTCGCGCTCTGGCCCACCTGTTCAAGGGCTTCTGGACTCGCATCTGGTGGAAGTACGTCCTTCAGTCCTTCTCCGCGGTCGCACTCATGTTGTTCGGCGGCCTCGCGCTCACCGGGATCGGCCTGGTCCTCAGCGCCTGGGCCATCGCACACACCCTCGGTCCAGCGACGGCGAGCGCGGGAACGGTGGTCTTGGCAGTCGCCCCCCTGCTCAGCGGCTTCCACATGCTCATCCACGCGATGGTCCTCGACATCCAGGAGTCCCAGCCCGCTCGGTGAGACCTGCTGCTGGAACGCCCCTCCACTGGGTAGCCTCCGTGCGTGAGCAGCGCTGAGGGAGTCCTGACCTGGGAGCCGGCCACCCGGCATACCGAGCTCCTGGCCGCGCCGGTGGCGGAGGCGATCGCGAGCACCCCCTCAGCCCGGGTCGCCGCCATCGACGCCGGGCTCGCCGACACCGCGGCGTTCTGCGAGGCCTACGACGTGGCCATGGAGCACTCGGCCAACTGCGTCGTCGTCGCCGGCAAGCGTGCGGGCGAGGTCCGGTATGCCGCGGTGCTGGTGCTGGCCTCGATGCGCGCCGACATCAACGGCGCGGTGCGCCGGCACCTCGACGTCCGCAAGATCAGCTTTGCGCCCATGGACCAGGCGGTGTCGTTGACCGGGATGGAGTTCGGCGGGATCACCCCCGTCGGGTTGCCCGCCGACTGGCCGGTGCTGGTCGACGAGGCCGTCGTAGCGGCCGGGGACGTGGTCGTCGGCAGCGGGATCCGGGGCAGCAAGCTGCTCCTGCCAGCCGCGGAGCTGGCAGCCCTCCCCAGCGCCGTGGTGTTGTCCCTCTCGCTCTGAACAGTCCCGCCGGGCGTGGAGTCCCCTCACCACTTGAACATGTTCAAGTTGAGGCGTAGTGTCTGAACTAGTACTTGAACGCGTTCAAATGAGTGGGAGGACGCTCGTGAAGGCGGTACGGATCGCGCTGGTCAGCGCGTCGGCGTGGAGCGCCCTCCTCGTGGTGGCGGCCCTCACCGTGCCCGTCTACTCGGGCGAGACCAGCAGCGCCGACTCGACCGGCGAGGTCAGCAGCAGCCCGACCACGGCCACCCTGGTCGAGGTCAACGGGGCATGGGGACTGGTCGTGGCGAGCATCCCGCTGCTCGCCTGCGCGGTCGTCGGGGCGTTGCTGCTCAGGCCGGGCGGTCGCACGAGGCAGGTCATCGCCGCGGTGGTCGTCGGCCTGCTGGGCATCCTCACCGTTGTCAGCCTGCTCACCGTCGGCGTGTTCGTCGCTCCCGCGACCGCAGGCCTTGGCGTGGCCGTCCTCCTTGCCTTGGCGAGCCCCACCGAGCGCCACGGAATGGGTGCGGCGTGACGAACCCACGGCCAGACTCAGCCGGACGGTCCGACCGCGGCGAGCAGACCCGAGCCGCCATCGCGGCGGCCGCCCAGGAGCTCTTCCTCGAGCGCGGGTACGACAAGACGACCATGCGCGCGGTCGCGGACCGTGCCGGCGTCAGCATCGGCAACGCCTACTACTACTTCGCGTCCAAGGAGAGCCTCGTCCAGGCGTTCTACGACCAGGTCCAGGTGGCCCACGCAGCGGCGGCGGATGAAGCCTTGGCGGCCAGCCAGAAGTTCGCCCACCGGCTGCGCGAGGTGCTGACCAGCTGGGTCGACGTGGCCGAGCCCTTCCACGGGTTCGCCGGGAAGTTCTTCAAGATCGCCGCCGAGCCCACGAGCCCGCTGTCCCCGTTCAGCGCCGAGTCGCGTGGAGCGAGGGAGGCCAGTATCGACCTCTTCCGGCAGGTGGTCGAAGGGTCGGACCTCACGGCGCCCGCGCCCATCCGCGCCGAGCTGCCCGAGCTGCTGTGGCTCCTGCAGATGGGAGTGGTGTTGTTCTGGGTGCACGACTCGAGCCCGGGCCAGGAGCGCACCCGCGCGCTCGTGCGGCACGTGGTGCCACTGGTCGACAAGCTGGTCCGACTGAGCCGGCTCCCCGGCATGAAGGGGGTCGTCGCAGACCTCGTGGACCTGGTCCGGTCGGTGCGACCCCAGGGCTGAAGTCAGCCGCCAGTGCGACCCCGGAGGTCGGCCACGTGGGGTGAGACCGCCGGGTCGAGTCCCAGCCCCAGGGCGAGGTACGTCGCTGCGAAGTCGGTCGTGGCGATCTGGCCCGCGAGCCGGGTGAGGGGATGGCCCGGCTGAGCGGTCACCTCGCAGACTCTGACCCCGGCCTCGCGCGCGGCGGTCGTGACCGCCTCCGCGAGCGCGCGCGCGTCGTCCGCCTCGCGGGTCATCGGGTCGGGCAGGACGTCGCGCAGCATGAGCAGGGACAGTCGTGGCGCCACCGGTCCGTCGAGGAACGGGTCGGCGAAGATGTCATCCTGCGGCTCCTGGGCACCTGCTCCCGAGAGAGCCTGCACCCCGCCGGCGTAGGCCGCCGTGAACGGGCCGTCGAAGCAGGCGACCACCTGGGCGGCGTCATCGGGGAGCTCCCCTGACGTCGCCGGCACCCGTGCGGTCCGCGCCAGCATCGACGTGGCCCTGCCTGCGGCAACTCCGTTCAGCGGACCGTCACCCAGGACCACTGGCACGCCTTGGGCGAGGTCGGCGGCCAGGAGCTTCGCGGGGTTGACGAACGACTCCGACGACGGGCGACAGCTGTCGGCCAGCTCGTCCAGGCGGTCGGCGGTCTGGGCGAGCACACGCGGGTCGACGTCGACGATCCCGAGGTGGCCGGCGCCGAGCAGGACGGGCGCGAGGAGTGACCACAGCGCGGTCCGTGAGGTCGTGCGGCCACGACCGATGCCGATGTGCACCCCTCTGGCCTGCGCGGCCACGTCGGCAAGTGGCGAGTCCGTCGCGCCGACGGTCAGCAGGGCGGCGCCTCGGCGAGCGGCCTCGGCCGCCAGCGCAAGGGGTCCGGGGGCACGGCCCGAGAGCGACACGGCGATGACGAGGTCGAGCGGGCCCACCCAGCCGGGCAGCGGGAGGTTGCGGCGCACGCTCACCGGCACCGGCGATCCCGGCTCGGCCAGCAGCTCGAGGACGTCGGACACCACGGCGGACCCGCCCAGCGAGGCAACGAGCACCGACCGTGGCCGCTCGCCACCGGCAACCCGCTCGATCCCGGCCTCCTCGGAGAGAGAGACCGCCTCCCGGACCTGGGCGCCGGCCGTGGCCAGCCCCCGCAGCGTCTGGTGCGAGTCGAGTGCGGCCAGCACCTCGTCGCTGTCGACCCGCGACTCGTCGAAGAACGGTGCCATCACGCCTACTTCGTGGTCAGGCCGGCTTGCGGGCTTCGTCGACCAGCAGCACCGGCACACCGTCGTCGATGCGGTACTGGAGGCCGCACTCCGCGTTGGTGCAGTGCAGCTCGGCCTTGCCGTCCGCGGTGGCGTCGGCGAGCTCCGAGCGGCATGCCGGACACCTCAGGATCTCCCGCAGCCACGGCTCGATCCGGGCGTCCTGCCCCTGTCCTTGCGACATCAGCGTTCTCCTCTCACCAGTGCGAGCACATCGTCTCGCACCTGGGTCATCGTGTCGTGGTCGGCCGCCTCCACGTTCAGGCGCAGCAGCGGCTCGGTGTTCGAGGCACGCAGGTTGAGCCACCACATCGGGGCGTCCTGACGCGCGGCGTGAGTGACGGTGAGCCCGTCGAGCTCGTCGAACTCGGCACCCCGCTCAGCCGCCCACCGTCGCACCGAGGCGGTCGCAGCCGCGGCGTCGGTGACGGTCGAGTTGATCTCCCCCGACGCGGCATACCGGCTGTATGCCGCCGCGAGCCGGCTGAGCGGCTCGTCCTGCTCCCCCAGGGCTGCGAGGACGTGCATCGCGGCGAGCATGCCGGTGTCGGCGAACCAGAAGTCGCGGAAGTAGTAGTGCGCACTGTGCTCGCCACCGAAGACCGCGTCCTCCCGGGCCATCTCGGCCTTGATGTAGGAGTGGCCGACCCGGGTGCGGACGCCGCGGGCTCCCTGCTCGGCGATGATCTCGGGGACCGCCGCCGACGAGATGACGTTGTAGACCACGGCGACGTCGGCCGCCGGCGTCCCTGCCGCGACGAGCTTGGCGACCTCGCGGGTGGCCACGAGCGCCGTGACCGTGCTCGGGCTGACGGGCTCGCCCCGCTCGTCGATGACGAAACAGCGGTCCGCGTCGCCGTCGAAGGCCAGCCCGAGGTCGGCGCCGTGCTCGACGACGGCGGCCTGCAGGTCGCGCAGGTTCTCGGGTTCGAGGGGGTTGGCCTCGTGGTTGGGGAAGGTGCCGTCGAGCTCGAAGTAGAGCGGCACGATCTCGAGCGGGAGCTCGGGCAGGCCGGTGCCGGTGCCCAGCACGGCCGGCACGGTGTGCCCGGCCATGCCGTTGCCGGCGTCCACGACGACCTTGAGCTGGCGCCCGCCGGACAGGTCGACGAGCCCGCGCAGGTAGGCCGCGTAGTCCCCCAGCAGGTCAGCCTCGACGACTCGGCCCCGGGGGGCGCCGACGGGACCGGTGCTGGTGCCGGAGTCGAGCAGGCCCTGGGCCGTGGCGCTCACGTCCGCCAGCCCGGAGTCCTGGCCGACCGGCCGGGCCCCCGCGCGGCACAGCTTGATGCCGTTGTAGCGAGCGGGGTTGTGGGAGGCGGTGAACATCGCGCCGGGGAGGTCGAGGGCACCACTGGCGTAGTAGAGGCCGTCGGTGCTGCAGAGCCCGATCAGGGTCGCGTCGAGGCCGTGCGCGGTGACCCCGGCGGCGAAGGCGCGCGACAGCTCCGGAGAGGAGGGGCGCATGTCGTGACCGATGACGACCCCCTGCGCTCCCTCCGGCGCGACGACGCTCTGCGCGAAGGCGGCCCCGAGGGCCCACGCCACGTCGACGTTGAGCTGTTCGGGGACGAGGCCACGGACGTCATAGGCCTTGACGAAGTCGGAGAGCAGGGGCGACGGCACGCCCGAAACCCTAGCGGGGTCAGCTGTCGCGCAGGACGCGCAGGTGCCCGCGGCGGCCGGTCTCGATCGCCCCGGAGGCGTCCTCGTCGGTGGGCTGCGTCCGCGTCAGCGCGACCGGCTCGCCGAGCCGGGGTCGTCCCGCCTCGCGCACCGCGTTCGCCAGGGCGAGCAGGTCGTCGTGCGAGGGCTCGGGCTCGACGTACTCCCCCGACAGCCGCACGATCTCCCAGCCTCGTGGCGCCGTCAGGCCTTCGGCGTGGGTCGCGCACAGGTCGTAGGTGTGGGGTTCGGCGAAGGTCGCCAGGGGTCCGACCACCGCGGTCTGGTCGCCGTAGACGTACGTGAGCGTCGCGATGGCGGGCTTCGAGCACGCGGTGCGGGAGCACCTCCTGGACAGACTCACGTCGCGGACTCTATGCCAGCGGGGCCGAGCCCCCGAATCGGCACGCCGTAGGCTGGTCCCGTGACTTCGACGGGCCCGCAGGCAGGGCGCCCCCAGCCCGCGCGCAGGGACCGTCGGGGCCGAGGGACGCGGGGTCCGCTGGCGTGGCCGGCCGTCCCTGCGATGGCCACCCGCAGGCAGCAGTTCGACGACCTGGTCCTGGACAGCGCCGCCCGGCTCGAGACGCGGCTGGGCCCGCGCTTCCAGGACATCCAGTTCGCCGTCGAGGACGTCCCACCGACCGACCCGGCACCGTGGGAGCGCGAGGGAGCGCCGCTGGCCCGGGCGTTCCCCGCGCACGGCAGGACCCCTGCGCGAATCGTCATCTACCGAAGGCCCATCGAGAGCCGGGCCGACACCCAGCGCGAGCTCACCGCGATCGTCCAGGACGTGGTGGTGGAGCAGGTCGCGGCCTTGTTCAACCTGCCCCCAGGGGACCTCGATCCGCGCTACGACGACGAGGGCTGAGGACGACGAGGGCTGAGGACGACGAGGGCTGAGTCGCCGCGGCCCGGCGGGCGTTGCCGCGCGCAGGTGCCCCGGGTGCCTCGATGCGCCGTGAAGCCCTACTGAGCGACCTCGCGCAAGCCCACGGTCGACGTTCGCAGCGCGGCGTCGTGCAGGGGTGTCGTCGTGATCAGCCTGCCCTGGGCGTCGTCCAGCCACGCGATGACTCCGGCCCGCACCTCACCCTTCCCCGACACGCGGTGCACCCACACTGACCTGGCGAAGGTGACATCGACGCCCGCGGTCGCGTCCACCCCGATCGTCTGGCGCAGGGACGTCTCCACCCCCTTGGCGTCGACCGTGACCACCTCGACCCCGGCGCTGTCGCCGGACGACGTGAGGGACAGGAACCGCCGGACGGGGGTGAGCGCCCCCGCGGGGTCGGCGAGCGGCATACCTGCGACTCCGGTGATCGGGGGCGTCGACGACGTCCACGCGAAGTCTCCCGGCTTGCCCGGCACGGCGCGCGTGACCATGGCGGCCGCCACGATGGGGACGTCGGCGCGCACCTGGAGCCCCACGGCATTGCCGGGCAGGGCCGAGATGTCGATGTCGCGCACCGTGCCGCCGTCGATCCGGATCACGCCACCGGTGGGCAACGCCCGTGGCCCCTGCGCGGTCAGCACTCGGGCCTGGACCACGGCTTCGTTGCTGCCGGGCACGGCGACGCGCAGCACGGACTGGCCGCCCACCGTGACGGCGGGGATCACCTGGTCGCGCGACGGGGCAGCGGTCGGCAGGGCATCGTCGGAACCGCCCGCCCGGGTGCCGTCGAGCCACAGGTCGTTGACGACAGCGCCGACGACGCCGCCGTCGGCCACGACGTGCACGACGGGAGTGGCCAGGTCGCCGTTGATCGAGTCGAGCAGGAAGGCCGTCCGCCCATGGGCCGGGACGACGATGCCCTTGCCGTTCGGGGACGCGACCGCCCCCTTGGCCCCGTAGAGGGTGACGTCGACACTGACCGAGTTGCCGCCGGGATTGGTCAGCAGGAGCCGCTCCTGCCGGCCTGGGGCTCCGCCGCCGGCCATGATCCAGAACTCGGCGCCGGGTGGCCCGCATGCGGCGGTGCCGAACGACCGTTGGTCACCCGAGGGCACCAGCCAGCTCTGCGCCGCGGCGACACCGGCGGCCATCGACTCGGTGCCCGACACGAGGACACCGTTGGGCGTGGTCAGGTCGCCGACCAGGTCAGCTCCACGCGAGGTCACGTCCGGGGCGAGGCTCCCCTGCGGCATCTGGGTGAGGCTGAGCTTGCCGGGGGCGGTGGCGGGGGCGGAGCCGGTCAGCGCGCGCACGGGCGCCGCCGCCGCAGCAACCCGCACCCCGACGCCGAGGTCGGCGACCCCCTTGATGCCCTTGAGCTCGGGCCCCGGACACAGCAACGACGAGCTGCGCACCGGGCCGTTGGCCGAGGCGGTGGCGGTGTCGACAGGCTTGGTCGACGCGACGGCGAGGGCACCCTGGCTGTGCATCGCCGCGACGACGATGCCGACCCCCGCGGCGGCCACGAGGCAGGTGCGGACGATGCCGCTGACGGTGATGTTCACGGGCGCCTCCGCCTCGAGGAGCGGTTGCCGAAGGGCAGGGCGAGGAACGCGACCAGCAGCAGCAGCCCGCCCTGCGCATAGCGCCAGGAGGCGTTGGTGGGGAGCACGTCGACCGAGATCGTGGCGGTCCCCGCGGGCAGCGGGTAGGCGGCGGTGTCGCCGCGGGGGGCGACGACCGTGCCGTCGACGGTCACGCGCGCGTGCCGGACCCACTGGCTCGGCTCGGCCAGGACGAGCGAGGCCCCTTGCGGGACAACGGCTTTCACGTCGAGCTGCGCATGCGGTCCGGAAACGGGGATGGCCTGCTGCGACGTGCCGGTCACGATCCTGGCGCGAGACGGTGCGACGGCGTGGTCGGCCGTCGCCCCGCCGCCGGCCAGCACCCGCCAGAACAGCACGCCGTCGTGCTCGCCCAGCCGACTGAGCCCCGCCGTCGCGTCCAGCGAGCGGATGCGGGGGTCGGTGGCGTCGGCGCGCAGACCGATGAAGCCCACCGCCTGGTCGGCCAGGTCGCGTGCGGGGGCGAGGGTGCCGGGGATGGCTCCCTGCTGGAACAAGGCACCGACCGAGGCTGCCAGGGCAGCGGCGGAGGGATGGTCGGCAGGCACCGAGGGCAGCGTCCGGGCGACGTCGCCGACCTCCCGGCCGAGCAGCTCGTAGGTCAGGCCGTCGCCCTCGGGCTGCAACAGGAGCATCCGGTTGCCGAGCCCGCTCTCTGCCTGGTCGATCGCCACCGCGGGCCGGGGATCCTGCCACGCGCGCAGCTCATCGCCGACGGTCCGGACGGCCAGCCATCCGGCACTGACCAGCACGGCTCCCAGGACGGCAGCGGCGACGGGCCAGCGTGCCAGCGCCTGCCACCCACCACGCGCGCGACTCACGGCGAGGCCCTCGGCACCCACCAGCGCCGAGGCGACGAGTGCGAGCGTGACGACGAGCAGTCCGACCCCGGCCCACGCCGTCACTGGCCGTCCGGCGCCGGGAAGTCCCTGGGGCACGACGCCGAGCTGGATCCGGGGAGCGGCGACGGCGTAGGCCAGGCCGAGCAGGGCCACGATCGCCAGGACGGTCGCCGCGCGACCCCGGCGACCGGCACGCAGCAGGCCGAGAAGCCCGGCGAGGACCAGCGGCGCCGACAGCAGCACGGGGTAGGACCCGGGTCCGCCGGGGTGCAGGAGCGCGAGCTGCCAGGGCTGCCCCTGGGCGGTCCCCCAGACCGACAGGCCGGGACCGGTGAACAGCAACGCGGGACGCTCGACCAGCGCGGGCACCCAGGACCCCAGGAGCAGGACCGGGCCGAGCGCGATGGCCAGCCCGCGCACGCGGGCCCCGCGAGCGACGACCGTGACGACCAGGCCGGCGAGCACCACGAGGACCAGCAGGGCCGGGGCGAAGGCCCCGAGGACGCTCGCCGCCAGCACGGTGGCGGCGGTGACCGTCGCGGTGCCGGTGCGCCGGGCGGCCAGGGCCACCCCGGCCGCCACCAGCGGGAGCAGGATCGCCGCGACGATGCCGCCCAGACGACCGGAGCCGACAGCCGTGGCCAGCACGGCACTGGTCGACCACGCGAGCGCGGCGAGGGCCCGAGGCCACCGGGAGTGCGTCACGACCCGGGCGCCGAGGTATGCCGCGAGGGTCGCCAGTGGCAGGGCGAAGGTGACCAGCAGGGTGACCACCGCTCCCACCGGCGAGGCGGGCGGACCGACCAGCGGAACGTGGGCCACCAGCCACGACAGCGCGGACAGCACGACGAGGTGCGGTCCCTGTTCACCTGCGGCCCCGAGGCCCGGGCCGTGCCAGCCGTCGAGCCAGGCATGCCATGTGGCGACGGAGTCCGCCCTGACGCCGACGGTCTCGCCGCCGGCCACGCCGTTATCGAGCCGGTCGGCGAACGTCCCCCCGAGGTGACGGCTGGACAGGGCGGCAACCAGGGTCATGGCCAGGGTCGCCAGCAGGCCGGGGTTGCGCGCGGCGTGCGAGGCCCACGTGGCTCCGAGGACGTTGAGGTCCTGGGCCTCGTCCGCGACCGGGCCGGACTCGGCCGTGTCCCCGCGGGTGGCGTCGACCTGCCCGGGCTCGAGCGCGACCTCGTCGTGGATGAGGTCGGTCGTGTGCCGGAGCACGGTGGTGGACCGGACGAACAGACCCCGCAGGTCGCGACGGCGGACCCGGCGAGTGCCACGCGAGCGCCACCGCGCGCCGAGCACGCGCCCGGGGGTCAGCACCGCCCCGATGTCGCAGAGCTCCGCCCACGCGGCTCGGGGGCGCTTGGCCAGCAGCAGCGCGACGGCGGCAGCAGTGCTCGACGCCACGATCCAGGCGGCGAGCAGCGGGAGGGACCACCAGGCGCACCTGGCCATGGCCACGCGCCTGGCCTGCCGGCGCACCCTGGCGGCCGAGTCCCCCGGGACGACCTCGTCGGGCTCCGCCGGTGCCCCGGTGCGCAGCGTGGCGCGGGGCACCACGACCACGCGACGTCCGGACTGCTGGGCGCGCCACGAGAAGTCCACGTCGGCGCCGAAGTCACCGAAAGCTCGCTCGGGACGACCGAGCTCGTCCAGCATCTGGCGTTCCACCAGCATGCCCGTCGCAGGGACGGCCAGGACGTCGGTGCGGCGGTCGTACTGGCCCTGGTCGGGCTCGCCAGGGGCCGGCGACGGGATCACCCGGCCGCTGCGGGTCAGCTGCAGGCCGACCGAGCGCAGCGCGCCGGGGACGGACCACTCGAGCAGCTTGGGGCCTGCAGCGCCCACCGAAGGGCTGCGTCGCACGGCGTCGAGCAGGCGCGCGAGGGTCATGGGGGCAGCGGCGCTGTCGCAGGTCAGCACCCAGACGTGGGTCACGGCTGAGCCCGCATCACCGGCCCGGTCGGTCGAGGCGTCCGCGTCGCCCGGGGCGGACTGCGCGAGGGCCGCCCGCACGGCATACGCGAGGGAGGGCGCGTCGGGAACGGTGACGAAGCTGATCGAGGCGATGGCCTCGGCCAGGCCGTGGTGGGCCCGCACCAGCTCGACGGCGTTGCCGTCGCGCTCGTCCCTGCCCGGGTCGACGACGACGAGGCGGTCGGGGCTGCGCGTCTGGCGCGCGAGCGAGTCGAGCGTCTCCGGAAGCGCCGAGGTGGGGCCCCGGAGGACCAGAACCGCCGTCACCGTTGCGACCGCCGCAGGCGAGCCTGCGGGGTCTGTCACCTCATGGGCCGGGGCAAGCGTCATGCGCTGGTCACGAGTGAGTCGCCGCGCGGGCGACTAGACCGCACGCTTCTTGAGCTTGCGGCGCTCCCGCTCGGACAGCCCACCCCAGATGCCGAACCGCTCGTCGTGGGCGAGGGCGTACTCCAGGCACTCGGCCCGCACCTCGCAGCCGACGCAGACCTTCTTGGCCTCGCGCGTCGACCCGCCCTTCTCGGGGAAGAACGCCTCGGGATCCGTCTGGGCACAGAGCGAGCGCTCCTGCCACGACATCTCCACCTCTTCGCCACCTTCAAAGGTGACCAACTGAAGTTCCTGCACGGCTTCCTCCTCGACCCGGTTCGCCGCTGCGTGTGACCTTGTCTGGTCACAACAATGGAATTACACGCGTGTCATACGTGGTTCGTCAAGCGGAAGTCTGATATTTGCCCGATCGGACGAACATTGATAACGCCGCTTCGCCGGGCGCTAGAGGTGCGCTCGAGGGTCGGCAGGGGGCGCCAGAACCTCCCGGAGGTCCCCTGTGTGGTGACGCGGGGCGGGCTGCAAGACTGCTGAGCATGCGCATCACGGCACTCGCCGGCGGCGTCGGAGGTGCCCGCTTCCTGCGCGGCCTCCGCACCCACCTGGACCGCTCCCCTGACCTCTCGGACGCCGAGCTGACGATCATCGGCAACACCGGCGACGACATCAGCCTGTTCGGGCTGCGGGTCTGTCCCGACCTCGACACCTTGCTGTACACCCTCGGCGGCGGCATCCACGAGGGCCAGGGCTGGGGTCGCGCCGACGAGAGCCACCGGGTCCAGGGCGAGCTCGCGGCCTACGGCGCGGTGCCGCAGTGGTTCGCGCTCGGCGACCTCGACCTCGGGACCCACATCATCCGCTCACAGTGGCTCGGACAGGGGGTGTCCCTCACCGACGTGACCGCACGGCTGGCGACCCGCTGGGGGCTGCCCGACCAGCGGATCACCCTGCTGCCGATGAGCGACTCACCCGTCGAGACGCACGTCGTCGTCGAGGACGAGCAAGGTCAGCGCGCGATCCACTTCCAGGAGTGGTGGGTTCGGCACCAGGCCTCGATCCCGGCACAGCGGTTCCAGGCGGTCGGCATGGACCGCGCCACCGCGGCGCCCGGCGTCCTCGACGCGATCCGGACCGCGGATGTGGTCCTCCTCCCGCCGAGCAACCCGGTGGTCTCGATCGGGATCATCCTGGGTGTGCCGGGAGTGCGAGATGCGTTGCGGGGCAGCGCCGCCCGCGTCGTGGGCGTCTCACCGCTGATCGGCGGTGTGCCGGTGCGTGGCCACGCGGACGCGTGCCTGCGGGCCATCGGGGTGGAGTCCACGGCGGCCGCCGTGGCAGGGCTGTACGAGGACTTCCTGGACGGATGGCTGGTGGCGCCGGAGGACGAGGCCGCCGTGCGCCTGCCGCGGGCCACCGTGCGAGCTCGGCCCCTGCTCATGTCCGACGCCGATGCCGCGGCCGAGATCGCCGGCGCCGCACTGGAGCTCGCGCTCGAGCTCAGGGGCGCCTGACCGTGTCGGTGTCGCTCATCCCGCTGACGGGGATCCCCGAGGTGGGGGCGGGCGACGACCTGGTCGCGCTCCTGCTGGGGGCCGCGGACGCCGCCGACATCGCGCTCGAGGACGGCGACGTGGTGGTCGTCTCGAGCAAGGTCGTCTCCAAGTCCCTTGGGCTGTGGGCAGATTCGGCCGACCGGGGTGCCGCCGTGATGAGCCAGACGGTGAGGGTCGTCGCCGAGCGCATGTCGCAGGGCCGGATCACCCGGATCGTGCAGTCGACGGCGGGCCCGGTCATGGCGGCCGCGGGCGTGGACGCCTCGAACACCGGCCACCGCGACGACGTGCTGCTCCTGCCCGCCAACCCGGACGCGGAGGCCGAGCACCTGCGGGTCGCCCTGCTTGCCGCCACGGGGTTGCAGCGCCTGGGCGTGGTGCTGAGCGACACGGCTGGCCGGCCGTGGCGCTCCGGGCAGACCGACTTCGCCCTGGGGGCTTCCGGGGTCCTGGTCGTGGATGACCTCAGGGGCGCCGTCGACGCGGACGGCAGGCCGTTGTCCGTCACGGCCCGCGCTGTCGGAGACGAGCTGGCCGCCGCGGCCGACCTGGTCAAGGGGAAGGCCGACGCCATCCCTGCCGCCCTCGTCCGCGGCACCGGATGGGCGCTGCCCCACGGCGGTGCGGGCGCACGGGTGCTCCTGCGCACCGGGCGCGAGGACTGGTTCGACCACGGAAGCTCAGAGGCCGTACGGGCCGCGCTGGGCGTCGAGCCCGGGTCCCTCGAGGCGGAGGAGGTCGGCATCCCCGACGTCGGCCCGACGCCCCGCGCTGACCGGCTGCGCAGGGCCGTCGCCGTCGCGCTGCGGGGCACGCCCCAGGTGGGGATGGATGTCGGTGGTGACGAGGTGCACCTCAGCGGCCAGAGCGCCTACCAGCTCGGGGTGGCGGTGACTCGGCTCCAGGTGGCGCTGTGGGGTGAGGGCCTCACCACCGAGGCGCCCGACGAGGTGGACGGCGTGGAGGTCCGGCTCGAGGTGCGCGAGCGCTGACCGCAGCGCCGCGGGTGACGGCCGCCCGGAGGTCCTCGACGAGCGGCTGGAAGTTCTCACTGCTCCCGGGTGGCGGTCAGCGGCGGGTCGGCAGGTGGGTCCGCGGCGCCATCCGGGGACCCCGCCGAGGCCTGGCGGCTCCCGCCAGCCCGAGGAGGTGCTGCACCCGGTACCGGTGGCCGCGATAGGGCTCGAGCAGCTCGGCCAGCACGTCGTCGTCACGCACCTCGCCGAGCAGCGCCCAGGTGAGGTCCTTGGCCACGTGGTAGTCGCCGAAGCTCACGGCGTCGGGGTCTCCGAGGGCGCGCTGGGCCACCTCCGCGGCCGTCCAGACACCCACCCCGGGCACTGAGCGAAGTCGTCGTCGCGCCTCCGACAGGGGCAGGGAGGCGCCTTCCTCCAAGCGGCCGGCCACCCGCGCCGCCCGCATCACCGTGCTGGAGCGAGCCCCGTCGACCGACGCCGCCAACCAGGCCCAGGAAGGAATCCCGGCCCACTCCTGGGCCGTGGGCGCCACCCAGAGCCGCCGCTGCTCCCCCGGGCCCGGCGCCCGGGAGCCGTACCGGTGGACGAGCTTGCGGTAGCCACCGAAGGCCTCCTGTCCGGTGACCTTCTGCTCGATCACCGCCGGCACGAGGGCATGCATCACCAGACCGGAGCGGGGGACGTGCCACGCGGCATACCGCTTCCAGGCCCTGGCCACCTGCGGGTGGTGGGCCACGAAGTCCGTGTCGTCGTCGCCGTCGCCGAGCAGTGCGGGCACGTGGTCGAGGGCCCACTGGGCGCCGTCGCCCCAGGCCGTCGCGACCACCTCGCCGACCTCGTTGCGCTGCACGAGGCGCAGCGTGGCGGACCCCTGCGGTGTGGGCAGGCCCAGCCACCAGCCGTCCCCGCGGTCGGGCTGGAACGTCGGATCCCCGCCCCCACGACGGAACGCCGAGACGATCAGGCCCACTGACGTCGGTCGGCCGGGTCGCCAGACGCGGGTCCTCTCGGCCGTCGGCGTCATGCCGCCAGTGTGACGCGCCGGGGTGACAGGGTCCGCAGGTGGGCCCCGTAGACTCTGCGCGACCTGACCCCGAACGACCCGAGGAACCCGTGGCAAACAAGCGCGCGAGCCAGGACCGCAAGGCCCGACTGGCCGAGATCCAGAACCAGCAGAAGGCCAAGGAACGCAAGGTGGTGGCCGGCATCGTCATCGGCTGCCTCGTCCTGCTCGCGGGTCTGACCGGCGTCATCCTGTTTGCGATCAACGACGCGCAGGCCAAGCAGCTGCCCCACCTCGGCGTCACGGTCGCCGCCGCCAGCTGCGACCCGGTCACGACCGACCCCTCGAGTGGTGCGGGCGAGCACGTCGGACCCGGCACCTCGAAGCCGAACCAGACGTCGGTGAACTACTCCACCGTGCCGCCGAGCAACGGCCCCCACTTCGTCAGCCCGGACCTGAGCGGGCGCGACTTCTACACCGCGGCCGACCGCCCCGTCCTCGAGACCCTCGTGCACAACCTCGAGCACGGCTACACGATCCTGTGGTACGACGGCAGCAAGGTGAAGGACACCAAGCTCCTGCGGGACATCGCGGACCAGGCCAACAAGCTCCCCGAGGCCAGCGGCAAGTTCAAGGTCGTGGAGTGGGACGCCAGCCGTGGCGCGTTCCCGGCCGGCAAGGTCTACGCCCTCTCCCACTGGGCCAAGGACGCTGGTCACCGCCAGCTCTGCGGCAACGTCTCCGGCCAGGCGATCATCGACTTCGTCAAGAAGTACCCGAAGACCGACACGCAGGAGCCCGGCGCGGCCTGACGGTCCCGCCCCGCTGCTTCAGGCACCACCCGGTATGCCGCCCGCTCACCTGAGCGGGCGGCATACCTGCGTCGGGGGCCTCAGGGGTGGACCGGGCTGAGGTGGACGGGGCTGACGCTCAGCTCCGGACCCGAGGGCGAGGCATCCTTGAAGGCGGCCCAGATGTAGGTCGGGGCCATCGGGGCCATCCGCTCCAGGACCGGGGCGGGCACGCGGGACACCCACTGCGGGATCTGGTCCGTGCCGGCGAACGCACGGCTGTCGGCCAGCACCGGCAGGGTGTAGTCCCAGATGTCGAAGGCGGCGAACAGCCTCCGCAGGTCGGCGCGCGAGTAGTAGTGCTCGTAGTAGTGCTCGCCGCGCCCGGTCAGCCGCATGTAGCGGTCCGCCGCCTGCTGGGGCAGCCAGGACAGGAAGGGCAGCTTGTAGTGCGGCTCGATGACCTGGTGGCGGTGGCCGATGCCCAGGTAGAGGACACCGGTGGGGCTCAGCACGCGGTGGATGTCCGCCACGACCGCCTCGGGGTCGACCACGTGCTCGTAGATGTGGTTGAACACGACGACGTCCATGGAGCCGTCCTCGAAGGGCAGGGCCTCCCCCCGGGCCAGGCTGAACTGCACCCGCTCGCCGAACCGGGCGCGGGCCGCGATCAGCCCGGGCTCGTCGATGTCCACGCCGGTGGTGTGCGCGCCGGCCAGGGAGAGCTCGTCGGCGATGAAGCCGGCCGAGCACCCGACGTCCAGCGCGCGAAGTCCGGCCAGGGTGTCGCGGCCGAGGGTGTCACGGCCGAGGGCGTGCCGGACGACGGCGAGGATCTTCTGGGCCTTCTGCCTGCGCTTGCGCTCGTCGAGCATCGCACCCATCAGCTCGGAGTAGGCGAGCTGCTCCTCGCGACCCGCTCCCGCGGCGCTCACGCCCGGGAGTCCTGCCCGCTGGTCGAGTCGTCCTCGACGCCGGTGGGGTCGTCGAGGACGATGTGGTCGTGCTCTCGTTCCTGCGGGGAGGTGACGAGGTGGTGCGACCGCGCGTACAACCAGCCACCGAGGGCGAACACCACGTCCGAGGCCACGGTGAGGAAGCGGGAGATGACGACCACGGCCGTGGCCGCCGGGGTGGAGGTCACCGGGGCCAGGATCAGCACCAGCACGCCCTCGCGCACGCCCACGCCGGCCGGCAGGATCACGCTGAACATCGCGATCGACGACGCCAGGGCGAAGCCCGACACGCTGGCCAGCACCAGGTGCCCCGTCTGGACGTGGGTGCTGGTCGCCCGCGCGATGACGAGCACCTGCAGCCCGGAGCAGACCCACGCGGCGACGAAGAACAGGGTGGCGGTGAGGATGGCCCGGCCGGACAGCTGGTGCTCGAGCGGCTCACGACGCAGGACGCGCAGGACCTTGGCGATGCCCCAGTTGAGCAGCGGTGGCCACAGCATGACGGCCAGCAGCAGCACCGTGACCAGCACCACCCAGCCGGTCCGGGACGCCGAGTCGTCGCGGGTGATGAGCAACGGCAGAGCCGGCACTCCGACGATCAGCCCGCAGATGGCGGCCATCCCGACCGTGACGAAGGCGACGACCGCCGACCGCCGTCGGGGGATGTGCAGCCGGGCACCGATCTCCGCCTGGGCGACGATGCTCCACACCGCCCCCGGCACGTATTTGCCCAGCTGCCCGACGAAGAAGATCCCCGCAGCGGGCGCCAGGTGAAGGGGCGACCCGAGGTCGGCCAGCAGGACCCGCCAGCCGAACAGGGTCAGGATCGGGGGCAGGCACACCAGCACGGCTGCCAACGCGAACGTCGCGGCGTCGATGCGTCCGATGTCGGTGGACACCTCGTGCCAGTTGCGGGCGACGGCCACGGTCACGGCCGCGACCACCAACAGTGCCAACAGGGTTCGGAGCCCGCTGAACACCCGGGCGCGGTGCGTCATGGGGGTGGCGGTCATGTCAGCGCCTCCGCAACGTGAGTCGGAGCAGCCCATACGCCGCGTCGGTGCGGGTGGACGTGTCCGACGCCGACCGCATCCGCCCGGTGATGTCACCGTCGAGGTCGCCGACGAGCACGAACCCGAAGTCGTGGGACCGGGCCAGCACCGCTCGGACGTCGGCGGTGCCCAGGGCGCCCTCCGCCCCGGGGTGGCCGATCGGCAGGGTCACGCAGAGCAGTCCGCCGGACTTGAGCGCCCAGGACGCCTGGCTCATGGCTTCGTCGATGTCGTCGGCGTCGCACCCGCCGGGGTGCAGTCGCACGATCACGTCCAGCGAGGCGGTGTCGACGTCCAGCACCTCGACGCTCGACCGGTGGCCGGTCAGCTCGAGCTCCACCGGCGCGAACCCGATGGCGCGGGCCCAGCGCGAGAGAGGAGACCGGCTGCCGGACTCGTCGACGATCACCGCGCTGCGTCGTCCGTCATCGCGGACCCGGACGATGGCCGCGAGCGCTCCGAGGGCGGCCCAGGCGGCGATTCCGTCGCTGCAGCGAGGCAGGCCCAGGCTGCGCGCCAAGGCCTTCGCGTCGTCGGCGTCCTGGCCGTCGGAGAGGATGTCGGAGGCCCGGACCCACTCGGGGATGTCACCTCGACCGAGCTCGACCTCGGGCCGCGTGGCCGCGACCACGGCACGCACCGCGCTGGTGACCCGGTGCCGGAGGTGGCCCGCGACGGCCGCGGCGCCGGTGGCGGCGCCCGTGTCATCCGCATCCAGGTCGTCCGGCTCGGCCGCGGCTTCCACCGCCGCGAGGGCCTCGATGGCCCCGACGTACCGCGCCCACGGTCCCGACAGGTCGGGCGGGCGCACCTGCGCCCGGAGCTGGTCGGTGATGCCCGGCTCGGCCAGGCGCTGGAGAGCGGCGACCAGGGCGGCCTTGTCCCCCGGCGGGACCAGGATGCCGTCGACCCCGTCGCGCACCTGTGCCGCGAACGTCCCGACGTCGGAGGCGAGCACGGGGAGACCGTGCTGCTGCCCGAGCAGCGCGTTCTGCGACGCGGTGGCACTGCGATAGGTCAGGGCGAGGACGTCATGGGAGGCCAGCAGTGGCGCCAGCCGGTCGGCGGGCACGTAGCCGCCGTGCACCTCGACGCGGTCGCGCAGGCGCGGGTCCTGGGCCAGCTCCTTGACCCGCTCACCGCTGGAGCCCCACATCTCACCTGCCACGGTGAGGGTGGGGCCGGGCACGTCGGCGAGCGCCTCCATGAGCAGGTCGACGCCCTTGTAGTCGCGGACGATCCCCAGGGCCAGCAGCCGCGGGGGCCCGTCATGGTCGACCCGTTCGACCGGTGCTCCACCCGGGAGATGCGGCGGGAGGTCGGTGACCGAGACCCGTGGCGCACCCAGCTCATAGGCGATCCTGGCCTGGGAGTCACTGTGCACGAGGACGGAGTCCACCCGGGCCAGGAACTGCTGCATGAGCTCGCGGTCACCCGGGTGGCTCTCGTGGGGCAGCACGTTGTGCGCGATGACGACCGTGCGGGGGCCGGAGCGAGCTCTTCCACGCTGCAGCGAACGACGGCCGGCGCCGGCGGCCCGCAGCAGCGCGAGGTGGGCAGGCACGACTGCCGGGATCACGTGGACGACCACGAGGACGTCGAAACCCCGCAGGCGCCGACCGGTGCGCACCCACGTGTCCGGACGGGCCCAGCTCAGCGCCCGCACGGTGCGCGGGAAGGGCTCGACATCCGGCGCGCCACCGGGGACGGCTTGCTCGCCCGGGTAGAGCTTGGACGGGTAGAGGTGGGACCAGGACACCAGCGTGACGTCGTGGCCGGCCTCGGCCAGCTCGTGGGCCAAGCTCGTGGTGTGGGCGGCCACGCCACCCTTGTACGGGTGCGTCGGCCCCACGACGGCGACCTTGAGAGCCGCGCTGGGCGTCACCGCGAGGCCGCCCGACACGTGCGGTCGCGGCGGGTCCCGCTGCCGGGGCACGCGGCATACAGGACCGTGCTCACACGCCCGTCCGGGAACGCACGACGAGGTCGGACAGCAGCGCCAGCGAACCGATCATGATCCCGCTGACGATGAGCAGCACCGTGCTGGCCGGGAAGTAGAACGGGTGGCGGACCATGTCGACGACGGCCTTGACGACGCCGATGACGATCAGCCACAGCGCCGGGGGCATGAGCACCTTGAGCGGGTCGAAGTACATGATCATGCGCAGGACCTGGAGGATGTAGCGGTAGGCGTCGCGGACGAAGTGGAACTTGCTCACCCCGGCGCGCTTGGCATAGCTGGTGGGCACGTACTTGATGTCGTGCTGGTTCGACAGGAACGCCAGCGTGATCGTCGTGACGCAGCTGAAGCCCGGGGGCAGCAGCCGCAGGTAGGGCAGCGAGACCTCGCGTCGGAACGCCCGCAGGCCCGAGTTGAGGTCGGGGATCGTCTGGTTGGAGAGCTGCTCGGCGATCTTGCGGATGAGCCACTTCGCCGGGATGCGCGCCCACTTGTGGGTGCCCTCCTCGGTGGTGCGCGCACCGACGACCTGGTCGTAGGACGGGTCGTCCCGCAGGATCCGCACCAGGTCGGGGATGCGCTCGTTCTCGTAGGTCATGTCGGCGTCGGTCCAGACGACGATCTCGCCGTAGGCCTGCTGCGTGCCGATGCGACGGGCCGTGCCGCTGCCACCGTTGCGGCGGAACGGCATCACCCGGATGTTGGCGTAGCGGGTGGCCGCGTCCTGCAGCACCTCGAGCGTGTCGTCGGTCGATGCGTCGTCGATGCAGAGCACCTCGTAGGTGAACTCGCTGGCGTTCATCGCCGCGGTGATCCGGTCGATCTCCTGGAGGACGTGCTCACCCTCGTTGAAGCACGGCAGGACGATGGTGACGTACGGCCGCCCGTGGCCGGGTTCGCCCGGCAGGGGCGTCGCCGAGGGGGTTGCCGCCGGCAGGTATGCCGCGTCGGAAGGGTGCATCGGCGCGACCGCGGTCGGCGCCGCCGCGGTCGGCGCCGCAGCGGTCGGCGCCGCCGCGGTCGGCACGCCCTGGTCGGGGACTCCGATCACCTCGGTGGCCGGTGACGACACCTGCGGGGGGTCGACGGGAAGGCGCTCCGTGGCGGGGGCGGTGGGGCCGGTGCTGGGGTGCTCGCTCATCTCGCGAGGAGCCTACCCGCCAACCCACCTGCCCGGCCCGCCACCTCGCCCGGCCCGCTGCCCCACGTCGCCTGGTCGGACGATCCGCGGTGCCAGGACCCCGCAGATGTTCCGAACGATGCTCGTCACGCCCCCACCGAGCACCCGGCTCGGCGACACCGGCGCAGCTGACCCATCCACCCCCGTCCAGCCAGGATCGCGCCGACCTCCAGTGCGGTCCGGCACGGCTCGACGGCCACGTCGGCGAAGAAGATCCTCGTCGTCAGTCGCGCCTCGGCCAGGAGCTGACGGTCCCGCCGACCGTCCTTCACCCGGTCTGCCCACTGCTCATGGCCCAGCCGACCGTCCACCTCCACGATGACCCCGTATGGCCGGTACTCGTTGTCATGACGTCGACGAGATCCCTGGTCGGAGGCGGTCTGGCGAGTCGCGGTCGGAAGACCGTGAGCCCGTTCGACATCGCGGATGTACAGCACTTCGGCGCCACTCTCGGCCCCCGTGGCCACATCACCGAGGGCGCGACGCAGGACCTTCGAGTGGCGATGTCCTGCGCGTGCCCCCAGCTCCTGCGAGAGCTCGCCCGCGCCGACGAGTTCCATCTGGACAGCGCGTGCCGCGATCGACAGGGCGTCCAGAGGCGAGCCCAGGGCAGCGACATCGAGCACCGTGGCGGCCACAGTGCTTCGCCACGGGTAGGCCGTTTCGTGGACCACGGAATCGAAGCGGGACACGCGACGCACTCGCACTCCAGCCGGGGGCGTGACTCGGCGGGGCTCGGGGATCAGGAGCTCGATCTGTCGAGGAGGTCGGGCGTCGATGCCCCACAGGTAGGCGGCGCTGCGGCCACCAAGGGCGGCGTCAGCGACCGGGCCTCCTGAGCACGCCTGGAGCAGCGCGGCCACCGCCCGGCCGTGCCAGTCACGGCGACCAGGCGCGGTGAGGAACACGCCCTCGTGCACGCGCGACCACCTCCCTGAGCTGACCCGCCAGGCCAAGGCGTCAGGCGACATACCGGCCGCAAGGCACTGGCGCCGGGTGAGCAGGTCGCACTGGGAGTCCGCCAGCCGGCGCAGGTGTCCCCAGTCGATCGGCATCGGACCACCGTGCCGGGTAGCCGATGGGTGACCTATCGGTTGTCCACAGGCTTCGTAGTTCGGAGGATCGACCGTGCCCTGACCCTGCAGATCTTCCGAAGACGTCCGGGGGGTGAGCCGGACCGGTCGCCCGCGCGGGGCCGGGGTGTGGAACGGTGGGACCCGTGGACACCCAACAGGTGCTTGAGCTGATGAAGTCCGTCGCGGCCGAGGTCATCACACCGCGGTTCCGCTCGCTGGCCGCCGGCGAGGTGATGGAGAAGAACCCGGGCGACCTCGTGACCATCGCCGACCACGAGTCCGAGGCGATCCTCACCCGCGAGCTCTCGGCGGCATACCCCGGCGCGTTCGTGCTGGGCGAGGAGCTCACCTCGGCGGACCCGACGACACTGGACCGCTACGTCGAGGCCGAGCACGCCTTCACCGTCGACCCGGTCGACGGCACCAAGAACTTCGTCCACGGCTCCCCCGACCACGCGGTCATGGTCAGCGAGGTCATCCGGGGCGAGACGGTGCGAGCCTGGATCTGGCAGCCCGAGCACGAGGTCGCCTGGGTCGCGGAGAAGGGCGCCGGCACCTACCGCAACGGGGAGCGAGTGGTGCGCGAGCCCGTGCCCGACGGGATCGGCCCTCGCGGCGTCACGTCCATCTGGCCCCTGCGCGGACACTCGCTCGGGTCGATGCCCGCCCTGGTCGGGTCGTGGGTCTGCTGCGGGGTGGACTACCCCCGCCTCATGGAAGGTGCCGCCGACTACATCCTCTACGCGCGCAACAGCCCGTGGGACCACTCCCCCGGCACCCTGATGGTCACCGAGGCAGGTGGTTTCGCGGGTCACGCTGACGGGACCTCTTACTCACCAACGGTTCTCAAGGCCGGCATCATCGTGGCGGCCGACCGTGGCACCTACACCGCAGTGCGCCGCCACGCTGCCGAGGCCTTCGCCCGCACGGCCTGACGGCGGCCCCGCCGTAGGCTCGTCCCATGGCGACGCCGCGGCAGTGGACCTACAGCGAGGTATGCCGCGTGGCGAGCCTGGAGGGCTCCAGCGCGGCCCTGGGCGGCGCCGTGACCATCGCCCTGTGCGGGCACTGGGACCACGACGGTCCGTGCCGGTGGGAGCACCGCACGGACGTCACGGCCGCTGGACTCGAGGCCGGTCCCGAGGCCGGTCCCGAGGCCGGTCGCGATGTCGTCGTCACGGTGCGGTTCGACGCCCCGGTGGAAGACGAGGGGGAGGTCCGCCGACTCATCCGGGCCGCCCTCGCCACTGGCTCCCTGACCGGACCTGACGGCGCGACGACGATCTGGGCACTCGAGGCCTGACGCACGACCACCGCACCGAGGCGGCCCCGCTCAGTCGAGGCGCGCGAGCCAGACCTGGATCGGCAGCTGCACCAACGCGTCCGGACGTCTCTCGAGCAACCGGGCGTCCTCGGAAACCCGCGCATCGACCCCCACGACTGCGGAGGTCAGCCCCAGCTTGCTGAGCGCCTCGGTCGAGTCGGCTGCCATCAGGACCAGCCGACCGCCGTGGGCGTCCACGGCCCGCCGGACCTGGTCGACGGCGGCAGCCAGGCGCGCAGGGTCGTTCCGCAGAGCCGAGGTCGTCGACAGGGCCGCGACGCCGCAGTAGCCCCGCACCACCTGCGGCCACTCGTTCGCGGCCCGCGAGTCGACCATGAGTGCGACGTCTCCGGGCCGCAGGGAGGCACACACGTCGTCGACGGCGGCCCACTCCCCCCGCTCGACGCGTTCACCGACGTGGGGCCACGTCGCCAGGCCGGTCGGGACGAGCAGAGCGAGCGCCACCGCACAGCTCACGGCGACGTTCACGGCATACGGCAGCCGGCGGGTGGACCAGCGCGACGCCACCGCCGCGCAGGCCACGGTGAGCAGGACGACGGTCGGCAGGGCGATCACCAGGCGGCGGTCCGCCCACGGGTGGTCGGGGGTGATGCCGGGGCGGTAGAGCGTGAGCAGGGTGGAGCCGATGCCGACGACGGCTGGCCCGGTCCATCCCGGCAGCTCCCGGCCGTCCACCCAGGCGGACGCGATCCGATGGGCCAGCACCGCCGTCGCGACCAGCGCGAGGACGAGGGCGATCGGACCCACCCACCAGGACAGCCAGGCAACGGTCTCCTCGGCGTAGGTGCGGCCCCCGTCGACGGGCAGGCCCTGGCGCGCCTGGAGCCCCGCGACGACGTGCGCGCCGGGGTCGTTGGCGGACTGGCGCACGGTCTGCCAGAACGGCCGGCTCGCCAGCACGAGCCCGACCAGGACGAAACCGGCCGCGAGCAGGCGCGGCAGCCAGGCCTGGAGAAGGGCCGGCATGCCCCAGCCGCGCCGTGCGCCGACCAGCAGAACGGCCCCGAGGAGGCACACCCCCACCGCGAGGGCGACGAGTGGCAGGAGGGAACCGGCGATGCTGCCGAGGTACTCGCTCGAGGTCAGCCAGGTGAGCCCGAGGGCCACGGCACTCGTGACCGCGGTGGCGATCCCGAGGGCGCGGGCATGGGCCTGCCGCTGCAGCGCTGCCAGGACGACGACCGGCACGACCAGCACCACCTCGCGCAGGGCGTCGACCCTGATGAGGATCGCCCCACCCATGAGGACGCCGGCGACCACGGCCGTCCGGCGTGCGACGACGACGTCGGAGACCTGGGCGCTGCGAGCGCACATCACGAGGGTGAGCAGCCCGGCGGCCAGCACGGGAAGCGAGACCGGCTCCGAGTAGGTCGACCGCGCGACGTGGACGAGGGGGAACAGCAGCCCGGTGCCGAGGGCCGCCAGCGGTCCCCAGCGGGGCCCGATGACCGCGGAGGCCAGCAACCCCACCCCCAGCACGGTGAGGCCGAACAGGATGGCCGGCGCCCAGGCCACCCCGGTGGCACCACCGACCCACCAGGCCACCGAGTACCAGGCCGAGGCGCCGATCGGGAACTGCGGCTGGATGCTGGGGTGCTGGGGGGTCCCGGTCGCGTAGAACGCCGGACTGGCGAGGGTGATGCCGTCGATGGCCAGCACGTGCGCCCCGCCGACGGACTCGGGCGGCACCGCGATCGGGCGCGCGTGCCCGGACGCGAGCTGGATGGCCGACTGGAGGTAGGACCCGGAGTCCCGCCGGGGCAGCACCTGCTCGGAGTGGGTGGCGCCGGCCCAGGCCATCGCGGCCAGGGAGAGCACCACCAGCAGGGTGGCCGACCACACCGGGAGCGGACGCACCGGAACGAAGGACGTGGCCACTCCGGCGATGACCGCGAGGACCAGCAGGACCACCCCCGCGACCACCGGCGACCAGAGCCCGGCGAGGGCGAGCAGGGCCGCCGCGGCCGAGCCGAGCACCAGCCACAGGCCGGACCAGACGACGGTCCGGGTGACGAGCCAGCCGCCCCACGCCTCACCGCGCAGCAGCGGGAGGTCGCCGGGGTCAGGGGCATAGGGGTAGCTGCGGGGCTCGCGGCTGCTCACAGGCGGCAACGCTAGCGCCCCTAGGGTTGCTCCATGGCCACCCCGTCCGACGTCCTCGCCGCGATGTTGCGCTCCGACCCCGCTCGACCTCGCGTGACCTGCTACGACGACACTCCGGGTCCGACCCGGGGCGAACGCATCGAGCTGAGCGCCAAGGTCCTCGCGAACTGGGTCAACAAGGCCGCCAACGCGTTGCAGGAGGAGTGGGACCTGGGTCCCGGTTCGCGGGTGCGCCTCGCCCTTCCCCCGCACTGGCGCAGCCTCTACTGGGCTCTGGCTGTGTGGTCCGTGGGCGCCACCGCCGTCCTCGACGACGGCCCCTGCGATCTCGTGGTCACCGACGACGGCTCTCTTGCCGCGGAATCCAGCAGCCCCGTCGTCCTGGTCACCCTCGCCGCCCTGGCGCGCGGCGCGAGAGGCCCCGTCCCGTCCGGCGCCATGGACGAGGCCCGCGAGCTGTCCACGTATGCCGACCAGTTCAGCCCGTGGCAGGAGCCCGCTCCCAGCGAGGCCGCCGTGAGCCAGGACGGCGCGGACACGGCCTACGAGGACGTGGTGCCGCAACGGAGCTGGCCGTCGGGGGTACGCATCCACACGGCGACCGAGGACCTGCGCACCGCTCTCGAGCTGGCCCTGGCCACCTGGGCGTCGGACGGCTCGATCGTGCTGTCCCTCGGTCCCGAGCCCGCCTCGGGTCGCGCGGAACGACTGGCTTCAGAGGGCGTGACCCTGGACCTCTAGGGGGACCCCCAGCGGAACCTCTAGCGGGATCGCTCGCGGGATCGCTCGCGGGACCCCCAGCGGGACCTCTAGCGCCGCCGCAGCTCGGCTTCGAGCGCCTGCCAGGTCAGCGTGGCGACCACCCCGGTCCGGGCCAGCTTGGCCCGCCCCTGCAGGGCCTTGACGGCCGACTCGTCACCCGGGCCGAAGGTGCCGTCCGGGGTGAGTCGCAGGGCATTCTGCAGGGCCGTGACCGCGGCCCCGCGCGAGCCCGGGCGCAACACCGTGCCGTAGTAGGCCCGCAGCGGGTAGTCACGGTTCTCCAGCGCCTGCCACACCGTGACGTCCACGACCCCGGTCTGCGGCAGGCCGGTGGCCTTCTGCAGGGCCTTCACGGCGGCGGCGGTGCGCGCCCCGAAGGCCCCGTCGACCGAGAGCCCGCCGAGAGCGCGCTGCAGGGTCCTGACCGCGGTGCCGTGGGAGCCCACTCTGAGCACCGTCGACAGGAGGGCCGTGTACGGGGTGGCGACGCGAGGCGTGGCGGTGCTGCGCGACGCTGTCGTGGACCCTCCGCTGGTCACCATGAGGGCGGCCCACGTGGCCGGCCCGACGATGCCGGTCGCAGGCAGGTTGCGCCGGGTCTGGAACGCCTTCACCGCCGCCATGGTCTGGGGTCCGAACGCCCCGTCGGACGTGATCCCCAGAGACTTCTGCAGCGCCACCACGGCCGCCCCCGTCGCGCCCTGCGCCAGGGTCAGCTTCGCGTACGGTGCGAGGGCACTCGAGGGTGTGGTCGGCGGCTTCGCGGGTGTGGTCGGCTGGCTGGGCGTCGGGCTGGGCGTGGTCGGCGGCTTGGCAGGCGTGGTCGGCTGGCTGGGCGTGGGGCTGGGCGTGCTCGGCGCGGAGGTGCTGCGCGCCGGGATGAGCTTGAGGGCCACCATCGCGGCCCACGTGGCGGGGTCGAGCTGACCGGTCACCTTGAGTCCGTGCGCGCGCTGCCACGCGACCAACGCGGCTTGCGTCTTGGGCCCGAACACCCCGTCGGGCGTGGTGCCGATGACCTTCTGGGCCAGCGCCACGTCAGGACCTGTCGCTCCCGCCACGAGCAGCGAGTAGACCGCTGACGGCGGCTGCGGAGGGGTCGTGGGCTTCGGCGTCGTGGGAGTCGGCGTCGTGGGATTCGGCGTCGTGGCAGTCGGCGTCGAGGCCGGGCCGGGGTCGACCGTGGTGATGGCCTTGCCCGTCCACCAGGACGTGTGGCCGTACGCGCCGTCCCACGAGAAGGAGAAGTGGATGTGGTCGGTGTGCGGGACCGACCCGGTGTAGGTCGCCCAGCCCCTGGCGGGGTCGTAGGCGCGCCACATCTTGTGGTTCCAGATGATGTACATGATCCCGAACCGGCGTGCCATCGCGCCCGGACGACCCAGCGCGTCAGGAGCCGACAACCACTGGGTCACCGCGTCGGCGACAGCCTTCTCGTTGGGCTTGGCGACGCTGAGCATCCAGTCCCAGGCGCGACCCTCGGAGTGCTCCGTGACCCCGCTGTTGCAGTTTCGCGTGATCCCGTAGTCGGCGGTGCCGAGCTTGTAGTAGCCGCTCATCAGCTTGGCGAAGGCCACGACGCCCGGCTTGGCGTGCGGGTCGCAGAGGTGCTGCGCCTGGTACGGCGAGGCGATGTCCAGAGCCGACGGGAGCGCCTTCGACGGCGGCGGCGGTACCGTCACGCCGACCGCGCTGGCGCTCGCCATGCCGACGGGCACGGTGATGACCGGGATGGTCAGGACTCCGAGGGCACGCACGACACGCGACACTGAACACTCCATGGGGATGGCGCCTCGGATCCCGAGCCGCGGTACGAGTTGAACACCAGCCCCAGAGGTCACATCCGGAGCAGGCAGGACATTTGTCCCACCAGTGCTCAGCCGTCACAAGGGCTTCGGACGAACTACAACCACGGAATTCGCCGGCCACTCCCCCGAACGGACCAGGCGCCGCGACGGCTAGAGTCCACGCCATGGACAAAGTCGTCTCCACTGCGGCCGAGGCCATCGACGGGATCGTCGACGGCTCCTCCCTCTCGGTGGGCGGGTTCGGGCTCTGCGGGATCCCGAGCGTGCTCATCGCGGCGATCCACGATGCGGGGGTGAGGGACCTCGAAGCCATCTCCAACAACTGCGGAGTCGACGACTGGGGCCTGGGCATCCTGCTCAAGGACAAGCGGATCCGCCGGATGGTGTCGTCCTACGTGGGCGAGAACAAGGAGTTCGAGCGGCAGTACCTCTCCGGTGAGCTCGAGGTCGAGCTGACGCCTCAGGGCACGCTCGCCGAGCGGCTGCGCGCCGGCGGCAGCGGGATCCCCGCCTTCTACACCGTGACCGGCGCCGGCACCCAGGTCGCCGAGGGTGGCCTGCCCTGGCTGTATGCCGCGGACGGCACCGTCGCGAAGGCCTCCCCTGCCAAGGAGACGAAGGTCTTCGAGGTCGACGGCGCCGAGAAGGAGTTCGTCCTCGAGCGCGCGATCGTCGCCGACTTCGGGCTGGTCCGGGCCTGGAAGGGCGACCGGCATGGCAACCTCGTCTTCAACAAGTCCGCCCGCAACTTCAACCCGCTCGCAGCGATGGCGGGGCGGGTCACGATCGCGGAGGTCGAGGAGCTGGTCGAGCCCGGCGAGCTCGACCCCGACCAGGTCCACCTGCCGGGCATCTACGTGCACCGGGTGCTTCCCCTGACGGCTGAGCAGGCCCAGGAAAAGCGCATCGAGCGCCGCACCGTCCGCCCCGCCGCCACCACCGAAACCGCCACCACCGAAACCGCCACGACCAACGGACAGGAGGCCTGAGATGGCACTGACCCGTGAGCAGATGGCCGCCCGCGCAGCCGCCGAGCTGTCCGACGGCTCGTACGTCAACCTCGGCATCGGCCTGCCGACGCTGGTGCCCAACTACGTGCCCGACGACGTCGAGATCGTCCTGCAGTCCGAGAACGGGATCCTCGGCGTCGGCGCATACCCGGTGGACGGGCACGAGGATCCCGACCTCATCAACGCCGGCAAGGAGACCGTCACCCTGCGTCGGGGGTCGTCCTTCTTCGACTCGGCGACCAGCTTCGGGATGATCCGCGGCGGCAAGGTCGACGCCGCGATCCTCGGCGCCATGCAGGTCTCCGCCAAGGGCGACATCGCCAACTGGATGATCCCCGGCAAGATGGTCAAGGGCATGGGCGGTGCGATGGACCTCGTGCACGGCGCCAAGAAGGTGATCGTCCTGATGGAGCACAACGCCAAGGACGGCTCCTACAAGATCGTCGACGAGTGCTCACTGCCCTACACGGGCCGCGGGGTCGTGCAGCGGATCATCACCGACCTGTGCGTCTTCGACGTCACCGAGTCGGGCCTGGTGCTGCGCGAGCTCGCCGAGGGCGTGACCGAGGAAGAGGTCCGGGAGAAGACGGAGCCGGGTTTCACCACGGCTCTGGCCTGAGGCCCCTGCTAGCCTGCCGGGTGGCTGGCTCGGAGCGCAGTCCGTCGGACGCGGCCAGCCTGCGGAGGGGATCCCCATGAGACGTATCTCGCACGCCATCGCCGGCGCTGCAGTGACTGCAATCATGGCAGCGATGGCAGCGACAGCAGCGACGGCGGCGCAGGCGACACCGACAACGGCCGCGCCTTCCCCTCCCCAGCACAAGAGCGTGCGCACGACCGGCTTCCTGGCTGACCAGTCGAGGCACCCGCGCGGCGCGGCGAGCACGTCGCGGGCCCCCGCGTCCGGCGCCACCCCTCGCCTCCTCGCCGCCCCCCAGACGACCGCCCCTCAGGCGGCGGCCGCCCAGCCGCTGCCGGAGATGCAGACGGTGTGCCCGTCCGGGCAGATGTTCGGCCGGACCTACGGTTCGCAGAGCTTCGAGGCGGGCGTCGACCCCCTCTCGAACGGCTGGGACGTGGCCTCGGGCGGTACGGCTGCGGACGGCGTCAAGTGGGCCACGTCGACGGTCACGGCGTCCGAGACGACGGCTGACCACTACCTGTACGGCCTCGACGCCCCGATCCCGACCTCCGGCAGGGTGTACGCCTACTTCGCCTACCGCACGAATGCCACCGGGGACAATGCCGTCGTCTGGTTCGGCAACACGGGGTTCAGCCTGCAGCCTGCCGCGAGCTGGAGCTACGCCATCTTCGACGTGACCAGCGAGGTCGCCTCGTACCCCGGTCACATGTTCGTCGACTTCGACCAGACCGGTCTCGGCATCACCACCGACCAGACCTACGAGGTCGATGACGTGGCGGTCTACAGCTGCGTCCCGATCCCCAACGCCGGGGTCCGCGGTGACTGGACCGGCGAGGGCACCGTCGACCTGCTCGGCATCCACTCCAACGGCAACCTCTACCTCTACCCCGGTCTCGGCAACGGTCGCACCGGCAGCGGCCAGATCATCGGCACCGGCTGGAACACCTTCACCTGGACCGGTTCGCCCGGCGACGTGACAGGCGACCGGCGCACCGACCTCGTCAGTCGCACGGCCGACGGCACGCTGCGGCTGTATGCCGGCCTGGGAGACGGCGCCTTCGCCGGTGCACGGCAGATCGGCACCGGGTGGCAGGGCTTCACCGCCTTGGCCACGCCCGGTGACATGGACCTCGATGGCCGACCCGACCTGCTGGCCCGGGACGGCGGGGGCGCGCTGCAGCTCTACCGGTTCACCGCCACGGGCGGGCTGCAGAAGGTCAGGCAGGTCGGCACGGGGTGGAGCGGGATGTCCTGGATCATCGGGATGGGCGACCTCAACGGCGACCGACGCGGCGACGTCGTGGCGGTCAGCCGCAGGGACGGCTGCCTCTACGCCTACACCACGACTGCTGCCGTCGGGCTCACCAGCGGGCGCAAGGTCGGCTGCGCCTGGGGTGGCATGAACTGGCTGACGAGCCCTGGTGACCTGACCGGCGACAAGCTGAGCGACCTGGTGGCGCGGGCCGCGAACGGTGACCTCTACATGTACCCGGGCCGCCCGGGAGGGGGCACTGGCTCAGGGATAAAGGTAGGGACCGGCTGGAGCTCGATGGCCTCCATCCTCTAGCAGGTGCTGGACGGGAAAGGGCTGGCGCCCAGGCGCCAGCCCTTTCCCGCGTCCAGAGGGACGCAGGCCCGCGAGACCCGTGTGGTCACCGAGCGACCGTGTGGCCGGAGACCCGCGTGGTCGCCGAGCGACCGTGTGCTCAGCGAGCGTCAGCGGAGGATGGTCAGGCCGCTCCAGCCGGTGCCGATCTGCCGGGCCCGGCCCCACCCGCCGGCGCCGTTGCCGGGGTACAGCCACAGGCTCCCGTCCGCACGGCGGCAGAGCACGTCGGCCTTGCCGTCGCCGTCGAAGTCGCCCGGGCTGCTCACCGACGTGAAGGAGCTCCATCCCCAGCCGACCAGGATGGCCGTCTGGAAGGTGCCGTTCCCGACGCCCCGGTAGAGGCGCAGGTTGCCGGCCCCGTCGATCCCCATCAGGTCGGTGCGACCGTCCCCGTTGAAGTCGCCCGGCGAGAAGATGGTGGTGAACCCGTCCCAGCCTGTGCCGATGACCGACTGCCCCAGCAGGCCACCCTGGCCGTCGCCCGCGAGCAGCATCAGCGCCCCGTCGGAGCGCCGACCGACGACATCGGTGCCACCGTCGCCGTTGAGATCACCGACGCCCGACATCAGGGTGTAGCCGCCGTAGCCCGTGCCGAGGGTCACCGGCGGGCCGAACGTGCCGTTCCCCTTGCCGCGGAACCACTGCAGTGAACCGTCCGGCGCGACAGCCATCAGGTCAGCGACCGACCCGGTGTCCCACGTGCCGGCCATGAAGGCCTTGGCGGGGTTCACCACCGTCCCCGAGTCGATCACCGGCGTGGAGAACGCTCCCCCACCCCGACCCGGGTAGACCCGCAGCTGGGACGTCGCCGTCACGGCCGCGACGACATCGGCCCGTCCGTCGGACGTGGTGTCCTTGGGGAAGGACGGCGCGGAGACCCGCGTGCTGCGCGGCTTGAAGAAGGAGGACATGAAACCCATGGCGTAGGCGAACTCGTTGCCGGACACCGTCACGGTCGTGCTCGACCCCCGGATGTCCACCGATGTCACGCGGCCACCCCACGCGCCGTGCCCGTCACGAGTGAGGGACAGCGAGATCAGCCGACCGATGCTGGGCCAGCTCTGCTCGATGGTGGTGGCCGACGCGGTGTTGGTCCAGGTGAACGTGTCGTAGGGGTCCGGCTTGCTGACGAGGTAGGGATGACCCCCGTCGAGCATGTACCCGCCGTTGGACGCACTGAACTGAGCGTACGCCGAGCTGCCCTGGTACTTCACCGTCTTGCCGGCCGTCGCGATGACGGCTGCGTCCGAGGTGGCCTGCTCGGTCTCGACCGGCTTCATCACCTGGCACGACGTGGTGTCACAGGTGTCGTAGGCCCGGCTGGGGGGCGCGTGCAGCCGGTCGTAGTCGGCATACGTCCGGGACGCCACGGCCTGCGAACGCACCGCCTCGCGCGACCACGAGGCCGGCATCTCGTTGGGCACCACGTCGCGCAGGTAGCTCTCCATGGGAAGGGCGTCCACGACGGTGACGGTCCATTTGGACCCGGCCTTCGACAACGCGTGCACGTGGCGTAGCTCGCCGCGATAGGTGCTGTATTTCGTGCTCGTACCCTTGCGCAGCATGCCGGTGCTGGGGTTGTCGAACGCCGTGGACCTCGCAGTGTTCGGCGCGGTGGCCGGCGCCTTCTGGTAGTTGAGGAAGCCGGTGGACCCGACCCAGCGGAAGCGCAGGTACCACCCGCTGTAATCCGGCGCGGCAGGGTTGGTGTCCTTGAAGTAGGCCACGTCCCACGACTCGACCGGGTGGGTCTGGCCCCCCTGGGTCACCGTGGGGGGCAGCACATGCCACCCACCACCAGCCGCGGTCGGGTCGAGGGTCACCCGCAGCCCGGACTGCGCCACCACGGGGAGGGTGGTCTGCCCGACGAGCCGCACCCGCAACAGGGGGTTGTTGCCGGTGCCACCGATGTCACCGATGGTCGTGCCCGGGTAGTAGAAGGCCATGATGTCCGGCCAGGTCAGCCCCGGCCGCCCCGTCTGCCCCTCCGCCGCACCTTTCGCGCCGTACTGGGACATCCCGTGGCCGTGGCCGAAGCCGCGGCCGTCGATGGGGAACACACCGGAGGCCGGACGCAGGTAGGTCTCGGCCGCGGCTGCCGGGCTGGCGGCAGCCAGCACGAACGGCGCGGCAAGGGCGACCGCACCCATCGCAGCGGCTGCGCGGGAGCGCACATGGCGAAGCCGGACATTCTTCACATTCATGGCATTGACCTCTCTGGTAACAGCATGCACCCCTCGCACCATGGCGCGCGCGACGTGCCGAGGGCGGCACAACCGTTATCGACGTGTATCCCTGACGGTACGCGAGCCGGCGCTTCAGCCGCCGTAGACCCGCACCCCGGTGAGGTCCTGGCTCTGCTGCGTCCAGCTGATCAAGCCAGTCGCCGGCGACGGGGATCCGATCCAGCCGACGCCCTGGCCGTCGACCGCGAACACGTCGACGCGGGTGTCGCCAGAGGCGTCACCGATGCCGGTGACGGAGGTGTACTGCGACCAGTCCCCGGGGAGCACGGTGCTGGCCCCGAAGCCGCCCTTCCCGTTGCCGCGGTAGATGCGCGCCTCACCGGCCGTGGAGACCGACAGCAGGTCGCGGGCTCCGTCGCCGTTCCAGTCACCGACTCCGGCCAGCAGCCGCATGCCCGACCACCCGACGCCGACCGTGCGGGAGGCGAGGAAGCCGCCCGCGCCGTTGCCGGGGTAGAGCCGCAACGACCCGTCGGCCTTCATCCGGGCCAACAGGTCCGGCCGGCCGTCGCCGGTCCAGTCGGAGACACCGATGACCGCGTCGACGCCGCCCCAGCCCGTGCCTATCACGCGAGCGGCCCGCAGGCCCGTCGAGCCGGTGCCCGCATAGAGGAGGAGGTTGCCTGTCGAAGTCTGGCGGCCGATGAGGTCGACCGCTCCGTCGCCGGTGAAGTCGCCTGCGATGGTGACGAGGTCGATGCCGCGCCAGCCGCCGGTGCTGAGCCACTTCGGTGCCGAGATGGTCCGCTGGTTGGTCGTGGGATAGAGCAGCAGGTCTGCGTTGTCGTTGGTCGCGAGCACGTCTGCCTCACCCCGGTTGTCCAGGTCGCGGTCGAGCGAGAGGGAGGGCAGACCGGCGACGACCGCACCCGCGGCCGCCCGCACCCCGGGGAGCTTCGCATAGAGGTAGCGGCCGGGACACGCGGTCTGGCCCGCGTCGCGGTGGCCGAGGACGGCCGGCACCGACAAGTTCCCGATGTCCGCCCGCCCCAGCGGGTCGAACTCGTGGATCTGGGCCTTCCAGGCGATCAGCCTGGTCAGCGCGCTCGTCACCGCCGCGGGAGGCACCGCCGTGTCGTAGTTGCCGATGACCGACACCCCAGTGGTCCAGGAGTTGTGGTCGGCCGTCTGCGCCCCCACCACCGGGAGCGTGACGCCCCCGTACCTGCCCTCCCAGATCCGGCCGAAGCGGTCGACGAGGAAGTTGTAGCCGATGTCGCCCCAGCCGCGCCCCTTGACGTGGAAGGCGTAGATGCCCCGGATCAGCGCCGGGACCTGTGCGGCGCTGTAGCCGTTCGCGTCCACGGTGTGGTGGACGATGGCAGCCTTCACCGCGCCATACTCCAGCGTTGAGGGGTCGCGGAGCCGTTCGTCGGCGCCCCACTGCGCCCTGGTGTAGATCGTCGGTCGGCTGGCTGTGGCACTGGCTGCCCCGGGCCGGGCGACACCGACCCCCGGGTCGGCCGGGGAGTCACCGGGGTCGACGACGACCAGCTGGGGCGACCGGGGGCCTGCTGCAGGGTCACCCAGCACCCGCACCTGCACCTGGCTCGCGTCGGTGACGACGAGCGGGTCGGACCCGCTGCGCGCGGCAGCTCGCCGCGCCTCGGCAGCATCGGGACCGTGCGCCTGGTCCTCCTCGAGAAAGGCCCATCGCGTCCAGCGCCCGGCCTTCTCGGTGCGGTACTGCACGCTGACCCCCGGTCCGCTCCCCTCGGCCCAGGTCACTCCCACCACGCCGACGCGTTGCGGCACGGCCGTGGGGGCCGAGGCTGCGACCACCGCGGCCCTGGGCCGCCCCGGCCGGGTCACCGCCGTTCGCAGCCGGGCCGTGGACTCCGTGGCGTCAGCGCTCGAGAGCGACCGTGCATCCGCATGGCTCGCGACCGCGCCCATCGGGACCGTGACGAGGTGGGGCACGACCGGGCGCGGCGCCGCCCCCGCCTCATCCAGCGGCACGGTGAGCGCCAGACCCGTGGGCAGGAGGGCGACGAGCGACAGGACGAGGATTCGGCGGCGAGAGGGCACGACAGGTTCCCAACGTTGGTGGTGTGGCCTGACCCACCGTGCAACACCAGTCACGGCATGTCCACACGACCATCCGCATCCGGAGAGATCGCGACCCTGCTGTAACCAAATGCCCGCACAAGCGGGACTCTGCCGGACCTACTCCCCGCGCAGGCCGAGGACCTCGGCCAGGACGGCAGCCGAGCGTTCCCCGCCGTGGACGTCCGCGGCATACCCGGGACCGGCCGCTGCAGCGGCCACGCCGGCAGCCCTGTCGTCGAGCAGACCCCGCACGACGGCGGCGAGGGTGTCGGGAGTGGCCTCCACCAGCGGGAGGTCACCAGGACAAGCCGCGCGCACCGCGTCCGTCACGTGGCCCACCACGACCCGCCCGGCAGCCATGGCCTGGACGGCCATCACCCCGTAGCTGCCGAGGCTGAACTGGTCGAGCACGATGTCGGCGTCGGCGACCGCTGCCGGCATCTCCGACGGTGCGAGCCCCTCCAGGAGCCTGAAGTCGATCAGTCCGGCGGCCGCCAGGGGCTCCATCGCCGCCGTGACGTGCGCCGTGCCCTTGATCGACGCCCGGCTGGGGGCGTGCAGGACGACCGGGACCGGGCGCTCGAGCACCGGAGCGGTGGTGGCCCAGGCGGCAATGTCCACCACCACCGGCAGCAGGTGGGACCCGGGCACGTCATCGAGCAGGTCGGGGGTCGACACGAAGACGGGACCCTCGAACGCCGTCACCAGCGGGTGCAGGACGTCCCACTGGGACTGGAGTCGCGCGGTGAGCTCCTCGTCGGGGTCGCCGAACGGCGACCACGGGGTCGAGGACGCGTGACGACGCGGGTTGCGGATCTCCGAGCCGTGCAACAGCAGGCCGACCTCGATGCCCACGGACCGCAGGACCGGCACGTCACCGGTGAAGTCGCGCCCGTTGCGCAGTCCGAACATCGGACGCCCGGCCTCCAGGAGGGCGTGCGTCCAGTGCTCGAGGGCCCGGGACTCGAACGCCTGGGCCCAGGACGCATCCTTGGCGTAGGTGCTGGCCGGGACCAGTTCGTCGGCCTCGAAGACGAGTGCGGAACCACGGTCCACCGAGACCACCTCGGTGGAGCAGCCGGGGACGTACCGCTCGATCGCCTTGGCCCAGGCCCAGGCCTGACCGGCCATGTTGGCCGGGCCGATGCCAACCACGGACGCGCGGTCGTTGCGGACCGAGGGTCGCTCCCTGAGGCCCTCGAGCTGCGTGACCGTGGTGGGCTCGTGCACGCGCTCGGCCCCCAGGATGGCGCGGTAGACCTCGCGCAACACCGCCTCCTGGCGGTCCCACGCGTAGGGGGTGAGCAGGTCGGGGTCCTCGGCGATGCGCTGCTTGAGCTCCGGCAGCCGGTCGAGCACGCCCCTCAGCTCGCGCACGAAGCTGTCGGTGTCCTGGGCGACGTGCACCCCACCCACGCCGTGCTGCTGGACGAAGGCCTTGGGGGCCTCGCAGTCGCTGACGAGCAACGGCACCCCGGCGTGGAGGTACTCGAACATCTTGTTGGGGATCGCCACCTCGTGGCTGCCGTAGTGGTGGATCGGCAGGATCCCCACGTCGGCGGTCGCCAGGTAGGCGGAGACCTCGTCCGGCCCCACGGGGTCGAGCAGGTGGAGCCGGTCGGACACCCCGAGCTCCGCGGCGAGCAGGGCCAGCGCCTGGGCCGCGTCGACCTGCTTGTGGGGCACCGCCACGACCGCGAGATGGACGTCGGGCAGCTGCGCGAGGGCCTCGACGGCGGTGTCGACGCCCCGGACCGCGGTCACACCCCCGCTGTAGACGACGAGCGGGACCTCCGGCCCCAGCCCGATCTGCTCGCGGATGGTGTGCTCGACGGCGTGGTCGCCGGCCCCGAGCATCGGGCTGTTCATCACGACCGCAGGCACGGCGGGCAGGTGGTGGTCGCTGCGCAGCTTCGCCGCCAGCGGCTCGGTGACCGTGACCACCGCATCGGCGTCGCGGATGTACTCACGCTCGAGGTCGAGGTATGCCGCGCGCTTGCGCTTCGTGCGCGCGCCGTAGATCGAGAGGCCCGCGACGTACTCGTGGGCGTCGTAGACCCACGCCGCGGTGCGTCCGCTGGCTCGGCGACGGGCGACCGCCCGGCTGGCCACGCCGACCAGGTGGATGTCGTGGGCGTGCAGCACGTCCCACTCCAGCTGGTCGAGCACCGGGCCGAAGGCCAGCTCGTAGTCGTCGATCTCCGGCAGGAGGCGACGCCAGCTCGCGCCCCACGGGGTGCGGTGGGTCACCCCGTCGACGGCGTGCCAGACCTCGCCCTGCCACTTGCGGAGCCGGCGGTCGGCACCGCCTCGGATGCGCGCGGCATACCTCGACGCCCGGAGCCTGTTGCCGCGGATGGTGTTGGCCAGACCACCCACCGACTCGGCTTCGCGACGACGGACCGCGGCCTGGAGATCGAGGACGCGGCGGGCGTTCGGTTCGACCGCGACCGAGAGGCGCGGCCGGCGACGAGCCGCGCGACGACGCGCGGCGGCATCCCGCAGGCGCCAGCCCACTGGCACCCGGATGATGCGCACGTCACCCAGCATGCGTTCCTCGCGGATCTCCGAGGACGCGTACCCGAGGAGGGTCACGTCGACCCCCGCGTCGGCCAGGGTCAGGCCCATCTTGAGCACGCGGGTGTCGTGGGCGATGTCGTTGCCGACCATCATCACGACCTTGGGCCGCTCACCCTGGGTCTCGTCGCCGGGCGACAGGGCGGTGGTCACAGGGCGGCAGCCCCGGTCGGGGACACCCCCACCGTGCGGTGCGTGACGCCCGGCCACCCGTCCGGTGTGGTCAGTCGACGACCGTCCACCAGCGTCTTGAGGCCCGGGAGGTCGGCGGGCTCCAGCCGGGAGTACTCGGTGTGGTCGGCCTGGATGACGGCGGCATCGGCCGGCTCACCGAGGTGGTAGGGCGTGAAGCCGAGGGCGGTGAGCTCGTCGTCGGAGTACATCGGGTCGTGGACGAGGACGGTCGCCCCGTTCTCGGCCAGCGCACTGACGGTGTCGAAGACCCCGGAGAACGCGGTCTCCTTGACCCCACCGCGGTAGGCCGCTCCGAGGACGACCACGCGCTGACCCGCGAGGTCACCGTGGGCGCCGGCGAGCAGGCCGACGGTGTAGCGCGGCATCGCGGCGTTGGCCGCGCGCGCGGCGCGCACGACGGTCGCGTCCGGGTCGGTGTGCAGGTACAGGCGCGGGTAGACCGGGATGCAGTGCCCGCCGACGGCGATGCCCGGGCGGTGGATGTGGCTGTAGGGCTGGGAGTTGCTGGCCTCGATGACCTGGTAGATGTCGATGCCCTGGGTCGCGGCGAAGGTCGCGAACTGGTTGGCCAGCCCGATGTTCACGTCGCGGTAGGTCGTCTCCGCCAGCTTGGCCAGCTCGGAGGCCTCGGCGCTGCCGAGGTCCCAGACGCCGTTGGGGCGGGCCAGGTCGGGGCGCTCGTCGAAGTCGAGGACGGCCTCGTAGAACTTCTGGGCGTGGGCAGCGCCGGCCGGGCTCAGCGCGCCGATCAGCTTGGGGTACTTGCGCAGGTCCGCGAACACCCGGCCGGTCAGCACCCGCTCAGGGCTGAACACGAGGTCGAAGTCCTCGCCCTCGGTCAGCCCGGAGATCTCCTCGAGCATGGGCTTCCAGCGGGTGCGCGTGGTGCCGACCGGGAGGGTCGTCTCATAGGAGACCAGGGTGCCCTTGTTCAGGTGCTTGGCGAGCTCGCGCGTCGCGGCGTCCATCCAGCCGAAGTCCGGCACGCCCTCGCCGTCGACGAACAGCGGCACGACCAGCACGACCGCGTCGGCGCCGGGAACGGCGTCGGCGTAGTCGGTGGTGGCGCGGAGCCGCCCGGACGGGACGAGCTCGCTCAGCTTGTCCTGGAGGTGGGCCTCGCCGGGGAAGGGCTCGCGGCCCTCGTTGATGGTCGCCACGGTCTCGGCGTTGACATCCACGCCGACGACGTCATGGCCCTTGCTGGCGAACTGGACGGCCAGCGGCAGCCCGATCTTGCCCAGCGCAACAACGCAGATCTTCACAGCATCAGTCCTAGGTCGAGGGGAAACGCGCCCCCCGATCATACGGAAGCAGGACTCCGAAGCCGAACTCAGCACGAGGGGCTCCGGGGGGACCCCTCCGGCGGCCCGGAGCTACCGGCGCGGGCGGGCGGAGCTACCGGCGCGGGCGGCCCGGCAAGCGGCGCACGGCGCCGGAGACGCCAGCCAGCTTCGAGGCCAGCCGGTACGTCGTCGACGACTCCACCTGCCCGAGCCGCTTCTTCAACGCGTCGCGCTCCACCTTGAGGGCGGCCTGCTCCGCCTTCACCGTGGACAGCTCGTCCGGCAGGGCCCTCAGCTGCTCCAGCGCCTGCTGCTCGCGCTCGGCGTTCCGGCGGCCGTCCTCGGCTCCCCCGAGCTCGGCGAGCAGCACGCGCTCGCGGGCGCGGGACGTGAGGTTCTCCAGGACGCTTTCGGCCAGCAACCTGGCCAGCACATCCTTCTCGGGCCCGTCGGGGCCGACCACTGCCGGTTCGAGCGCACGGGCGGCCGTGGGGAGCGGGAGCACCGTCGCCGCACTGCGGCGTGCCACCACGGCCACCGTCGGCTCGCGCTGGCCGGAGGCGACGACCGCCTCCACGAGCTGGAGCCCTGCGCCGATCAAGGCATTGACGACGCGACCCACGGGCAGCTCAGCCGGGTCGGTGGGGACCAGCAGCACGACCGTCGTGCCCTCGGGGAGGTCGTCGTCGATCAGCCCCGACAGCTCCCCGTCGCCCGGCGCCCTGAGCAGCAGGAGATCGCCCGGCTCGGGGTCGACCTGCTCCTCCGCCGGGTGCAACCGCAGCCCCGGCGTCTGGCTGGGCGGCAGCGTGTAGCCGCGCTGGTGCACAGCGCCGTTGCCGAGGTGGTGGAGGATGAGCTCTCGGATCAGCATCACGATGTCCTGTCGAAGACGTGGAGACCGGCGTGGTTCTCACGGAAGGCATAGGGAACGAAGGCGCTGTGGACGAAGCCGTCCGGCGCGAGCAGGTCGACGTAGCGGTGGCGCGCCCGGCTCACCTGGTAGTCCCCCCAGTGGTGGTCGGCGTCGAGGTCGTGGTCGGCGATGACCAGGCGGCCTCGCGAACGGACGAGCATCCCGAGGTTGCGCACCGAGGCCGCCCACACGTCGTCCTCCATGATGTGGAACAGCACGTCGACGCTGACCACGACGTCGTAGAGGTAGCTCGGCGCCCAGGCGTCGAGCCGGCTCTGCGCGTAGCGGTCGCGGCCGTCGGGCCGCGCCTGGGCCCGACAGGTCGCGAGGGCCTGCGCCGAGGTGTCGATGCCGTCGACCTGGTGGCCGAACGAGGCGAGCTCACGGGTCAGCCAGCCGGTCCCGCAGCCACCGTCGAGGATGCGCAGCGGCGCTGCGGGACGGGAGAACGTGCCGATGAGGTCGATCAGACGGCCCACCCGCAAGGCGTTGAGCATCGCGTTGGCGGTGTCGTCGTACGAGATGTCACCGCCGGCATACGTGTGCGCGAGCTTCTGGTGGCGCGCGTCCCAGAACGCGATCGACTGGTCGATCGCGAGGGGATTCCCCGAGCTGGTCATGTTCCGAGAGCCTCCGTGAGCACGCGGGCGGACATCCGTCCGTCGTGGTGGGTGCGTGCGAACTCCACGCCGCTGGCAGCCAGACGACTGTAGTGCTGAGGTTGGTCGACGATGGACAGCACCACGTCCTTGAGGGTGGCCGGGGTCGCCTCGACGATCGGCGGCCGCGGGTTCATCCGGCGTCGCACTCCTTCGGGCAGGTGGGCCACCACCAATCGGCCGGCAGCCATCGCCTGCGCCGCCAGCACGCCGGGGTTGCCCATCACCACCTGGTCGACCACGACGTCCGCCTCCTCCAGCACGGACGGGATCATCAGTGGGGGCAGGTCCCGCAGTCGCTGGTAGTGGATGAGCCCGCGCGAATGCAGGTCCTGGAGCACCGGGTCGATCCACTCCGAGCCCTTGAGGGCCGAGCTGGACGGCGCGTGCGCCACCACCAGGCGCTCCCCGCTGAACGCCGCCCGGGTGGGGGCGACGAACGAGGCGGCACCGACGACCCCGGGCAGCCACACGCCGTTAGGCACGTGGTCGACCAGGTCCGGGGTCGACACCAGGACCGGACCGTCGAAGTCGGCGAAGGCCTCGTGGACGCGTTCGGTCGCCTGCTCGCGTTGCGCGGTGAGGGTCTCGTTGCCCAGGCGGTGGAACGGTGAGTACGGGGTCAGCCGCGCATGGTGTGCCGGGCGACGGACCTCGGACCCGTGGAACAGCAGTGCCACCCGGCGTCCGGTGGCTCGCAGCGCCTCGACGTCCTCGCGCCCGCGACGCGGGTCCCAGCCGTTGGCCGACTCGCTGGGGTCGTGCACGGCGAGCAACGGCCGCAGCGCCTCGACGAGGACGTCCGTGGAGTCGGCCAGGAGCTCGACGGCCAGGCTCACCCGGGTGGCCGGATCCGCCCACTGGGTGGCAGTCAGTGGTAGGTCGGACCGGAACATCAACGGGGAGCGCAGCGCCATCACGTGGACGTTGCGGGCCGTCCAGCCGGGGGCGTGCTCCCGGACCGACCTGGCCCACTCGAACCCCTGACCGGCGTAGTTGGCCGGCCCGACCACGAGTCGGCGCTCGGCCGTCGCCGGGACCCGACGGTTCGGCCCGGCCAGCGCGGCGACCGCCCTTGCGCTCCGACTGCTCATCGAGCCCGTGTGCACCTCGAGCCCGGGGTCCTTCACGCCGTCGCCCAGGGTGAGCCATGCCTCGCCGGAGGCCGGCGCGGACTCGGTCACCCTCACCACGGAAACCTCGTCCGCGGAGGCCCCCACGCCGGCATCCGCCACGCTGAGGGCGACGTTGAGGGGTGGCGAGTGCAGGACCCGCTGGGGAGTCATCCCGCGGTCGAGCATCTGGGTGACCCGCAGGGCCGCGTCCAGGGTGGTGGTCGCGATCAGGTCGTCGTCCCCGTCGAGGAGGTCCCAGGCGGCGAGCTGCACGAACCGGTCGACGGCGGCGAGCACGACGGGACCGGACACGGAGGCGAGGTGGGCCCGGAGCAAGTCCCTGATCTGGTCGACGTGGTGCGTGTTCACCGTCGGCAACTCGGTCGGCGCGATCGGGACCGCCTCCGGCGCCACCAGTGAGACCTCTGTGCCCTCGGGGGCCACCACGACGGTCAGGGCGGTCCTGTGGTGGGCCGGCGCGGCCTGGACCCGGGCGAGCGTGCTGGCGTCGGGCGGGCTGGAGGACAGGTGGAGCAGCCGGACCTGCTGTGGCGATGTCGCGGTGGCTTCGGTCACGGGGCCAACGCCGCGAACACGTCGTCGATGGCGGGCCGCAGGTGGGCCTGGCGACTGCGTCGCGCGCCGTACTCGCTGCTCGCCGCGAAGAGACCCTGGCCGTCGACCACGTCGTCGAGCGCCTCGAGCATCGCCGCTGCCAGCGCTTCCACCGAGTAGTCCTTCGCGTCGTGCCAGCGCGGGTACCCGTCCAGGACGCGCCGGGCATCGTGCTCGGGCGCCAGCATGGAGACGATCGGCAACCCGGTCGCGACGTACTCGTAGACCTTCCCCGACGTCACCATGCCCCCTCCCTCCTTCAAGAACACCAACACGTCCGCTTCGGCGTACGCCTGCGTGATCTGGTGCTTGGGGACGCGGCCCGTCATGACCAGGCCGTCCCGCGCGAACTCGTCGGCGACGGCGAGCTGCTCGACACTCATCCGTCCCGACTGGCCGAAGGATCCCACCACCCGGAGCTCGGCGTCGGCGAGCCTGCCCGAACGGCCTCGGGCGGCGCGCCACGCCTCGGCCAGCAACCGCAAGGGCATCGTCGAGCTGACGGTGCCGACGTAGGCGAACACCAGCCGCGAACCGGGCGCTCGTTCGCGGTGGATCAGGTCGACGTCCAGGAACCGTGGGTCCCACCCGTTCTCCACGACGGCGATCCGGTCGGCGAACTCCGGGAAGCGCTCGCGGTGCCACTGCGCGATCGGCTCGTTGACGAACCACACGCGCAGCGCACGGGCGAGGGCGAACTCGAGCCAGGGCAAGGTGCGCTCCGCCGTGGGTCCCAGCTCGCCGGTGTACACGTCGAGGAGCCAGCTGTCGCGGTCGTCGAGCACGAACGGGATGCCGTGGTCCACGCTCAGCCGCAACGGCACGGTGAAGTCGACGTAGGGGTTCCCGGTGGCGATCACGAGGTCGACCGGATCGAGCTCGTGGATCCGGGCGGCTGCTGACTCGGCGCGAGGCTGCCACGTCGCGTAGACGACCTCGGGGAAGGCCAGCACCTGGTCCTGGTGGACCTTCGCGACCCACGGCCTCGGCTTGGCCATGCGGTCGGCCGGCCAGCGGTTGAGCAGCGGGTCGCGCTCGCGCGGGTCCATCGGCACGCGCACGACCCGCACACTCTCGGGCACGTCGTCCAGCAGGCTGCGGTCACCGCCGATGACCAGGTCGAAGGTGTCGAGGTCCGCCGTCAGCACGGTGACCCGGTGACCTGCCCGCACGAGCTCGGCCACCGTCTCGAGCGGTCGGTAGACCCCTGGCCCCTGGTGAGGTGCGAAACCCCACGCGACGTAGAGCACGTGTCGCGGCTCGTGGACCTGCTCGAACATTGGCGTCCTCTCCCGTGTGGCCCCGACAAGCCAGCCACTCACACGAGCCGTCGCACGAGAGGGACCTGCCGCAGGAGTGTAGCCAGCGCGAAAGACGCAACCAAGACCAACCCGAGGCGGCCCAGCAACTCCACGACACTGCCGGCGGCCGGCGTGCCTCCCACCGCCGGGAGGTCGTAGGAGACGAAGAGCACCGCCAGGTGCATGGCGAAGACACCCAGGGTGACGGCGCCCAGCCGGCGGCCCAGCGCAGCCCCGCGTGGGCTGTCCGCCGAGCCGGGGTCACGACGCCGCAGGACCGCCTGCCCGACCAGGAACACCAGTGCTGCGTACAGCTGGCAGCCGAGCGAGTAGTAGCCACTGAACAACCCGCTGAACCACCACGGCACGTGGGACCGTCCGAACATCCAGATGATCGCGGCCGCGATGGCCGCGCACGCCAGCAGGGCGGCCACGACCGCGAACCGGTTCAGCACCACTCCGCGCAGTCCCCAGCCCAGCAGGTACACCCCGAGATAGGGGACCCACCAGGTCCACGGTGTCTCGACCCAGGTCAGCGGCGCGTCGCGGATCGTCACCGTCAGCTGGGTCAGGGCGGGCACGGCGACCGCCAGGGCGCCACCGACCAGGACCGCCCGGCGGGAGGACCGGGCGGTCCACGCGACCAGCACCGGGGTGACAAGGGCCAGACCGAGCACGATCCAGAAGAAGTACAGGGCGGTGAAGAGCTGACCGCGCAGGGTCATCTTGAGAGCGGCGCGTGCGGTCAGCGTCTGGTCGAGGTAGAAGACCCGGAAGCCCCAGTAGAACAGGTGCCAGAACACGATCGCCGGCACCAGGCGAAGGGCTCGTCGACGCAGGAAGTCGCCGTCCCCTCGGAACCTCGAGGGGTCGAGGAGCAGCGCGCCACTGAGCATGACGAACAGCGGAACGGTGAAGTTGAAGCCGCGGTTCAGCACGATGGCCAGCATCCCCACCGTGGTCGACCGCGCATCGTGTCGGATCGCTGTCGCACCCGTAACGTGGATGGTGACGACTCCGCAGATGGCGAACACCCGCATCCACGACACCCAGTCGAGCTGCCCCGACTCGGCGAACACCGAGAACGCGCGTGAACGGGTCGGTGCGGGCGCGAGGGTGGCCGTGTCGTCGCTCATCGGGGCAAGGCTAGTCGATGCCCGCACCGTGACCGTGTGTCTAGACTCGCGGAAAACGAGGTGGCGACACCGGTGACGAGGGGTGTGGATGTACGAGGGTCTTCGGGTCGCGGTGGTGGTGCCGGCCTACCGGGAGCGCGAGCACATCGCCGAGGTCATCACGACGATGCCCGCCACCGTCGACCACGTTCTGGTCGTGGACGACGCGAGCCCCGACGACACCGGCCAGGTGGCCCTGGCCGTCGGTGACCCGCGCACCGAGGTCCTGCGGCACGAGGAGAACAAGGGGGTGGGCGGGTCCATCGTGACCGGCCACCGCCGAGCCCTCGAGCTGGGCGCCGACGTGTGCGTCGTGATGGCCGGTGACGGGCAGATGGACCCCGAGCAGCTCCCCCGGCTGCTGGCTCCCCTGGCGAACGACGGGTACGCCTTCGCGAAGGCCAACCGCTTCTACTCCGCGACGAGCTTCGCGGGCATGCCGACGTACCGGGTGGTCGGCAACGTCGTCCTGACCTTCCTCACCAAGGCGGCGTCCGGCTACTGGAACTTGGTGGACCCGCAGAACGGCTACACGGCCATCACCCGCGAGTACCTCGAACGCCTCCCCCTGGACCGGTTGGCCGAGCGGTACGAGTTCGAGAACGACCAGCTGATCTGGCTGAACATCCTGGACGCTCGGGCCATCGACGTGCCCATCCCGGCGCGCTACGGCACGGAGGTCTCCACCCTCAAGCTGCACGCCGTGGTCCCCCGGCTGCTGCTCCTGCTGGTCAGGGGATTCTGGCGTCGGATCTGGCACAAGTACGTGCTGTGGTCGTTCTCCCCCGTCGCGCTCCTGTTGATCGCCGGCAGCCTGCTGATGCTCTTCGGGTTGGTGATCGGCATCTGGGCGGTCATCGCCAGCCTGGGCAAGCCCGAGGCGAGCACCGGCACCTGGCTGCTGGCCGTCGCCCCGATGTTGGTGGGCATCCAGCTGGTCGTCCAGTCGCTGGTGCTGGACATTCAGGCCACGCCGCGCTGACCCTGCCCGCTCGAGACGGTCCTGCGGGGCGACTCTCCGCCGGGCTCGAGGGGCGACTCCCTCCCGGGCTCGAGATCATCGGTCCGGGCCGGTTGCCCCGTGCGCTGGACGGCTCGGGAGAACAGCAGCGCGAGCGAGAGGGCGAAGAAGACCAGACCCGGCATCGCGTAGCGGAACGCGGTCGGGGTGCCGTTGGTGACTCCGTAGAGCTCGGTCCCGGCGAAGGCACCCAGGAGCAGGTGGGTCTCCTCCCGGCGCCAGAAGACCAGCCCGGACAGGATGCACAGCGCGACCAGCACGAGCAGCGGCCGGTCCGCCAGCGCGAAGGTCTTCACGTCGGTCCGGGCGATGTGCCACGCGAGTCGCGGCGCGGCCAACAGCGCACCGGACAGGGAGTCGGCGCCGGTCTTGGTCTTGAACTGGTCCAGCTGGGAGAAGGTCGGGAAGAGCACCGTCTGCACGACCTGGGCCACCACGGAGGTGCCCCCGACCGCCAGGGCGGCCACGCCCCACCCGTTGGGGCGATGCCGCAGGACCAGGGCTGCCAGCCAGGCCACCACGAACGCGCCGGCCACGATCAGGGTGGACTGCCGGGTGAACGCCGAAACCAGGGTCAGGCCGACCATCGCCGCCACCGGAGCCCAGCCGGGACGCCTCTGGTACCGCCACGCGGCCGCCAAGGTCAGCGCACCCCACAGCGCGGACAACGACTCGGTCAGCATCGCCGAGCCGTAGAACATGATCTGCGGGCTGCACATGATCAGGACGACGGCGCCGAGCGCTGCCACCGTGCCGTACCGGCGGGACAGCTGCCACGCCATCAGCCCGATGAGGGCCGCCAGAGCCAGTCCCGGGACGACGACCAGCCCGTCGATCCCCCAGAGCTTCACGAACGGCACGGACAGGGCGGGCAGCACCACGCGCGGCTGGACGAGCCCCCACCCGAACAGCACCGACGCCGCCGGCGAGGCCCAGCCCGACTTGGCGCTGACCTCGGCCACCTGGCGGGCCGCCTCAGCCTGGCTCTCGCCGCCGAACCACAGGGCCATGCCCGCGTAGTAGCGCGAGTCCGGCGCGAACAACGGCCTGAGCTTGACGGTGGAGGTGTAGGTCACCGCGAACGTGACCGCCACGACCAGGGCGGCCAGCACCCGGGCCTGCGCTTGCCGGCGGAGCGGGGAGACCTCTCGCTTCCGGTGGACCCGCAGCCCCGTCTCACGCTGGGCAGGGACTCGGGACATCGGAAACTCCTCGGGCGCACGGGCACCGGGTGATCGGAGTCCGGCGCGGACGGCCGTCAGGCTGGCCTGACCGCGTCACACGGTAGCGCAGGAACGAACGCCGCCGGCCCACCTCCCGGCGCCTGCCGCCTTCCCGAAAGGGTGCGCCCACCACCCCCCTCCCGCCCACCGACGAGCCGTGACCCATGACCGTGGCTGCGTACGATGGCGCGCATGCTGACCGTGACCCGCCATGGCCGAGAGCTGAAGTTCGACGAAGAGGGCTGTCTCGAGACCCCGTACGTCTACCGCCCGCTGACCACCGGGAATGTCTACGAGGAGCCGTTCCTGGAGTACATCCGCTCGCTCGGCGTGACTGGGGACTACCTCGACGTCGGCGCGCACCTCGGCACCCACACGGTCTGGTTCGCCACGATGTGCCCCTCCGCCCACGTCCACGCCTTCGAACCGGTCGGACGGTACGGCGACCTGGTCGAGCGCAACATCGCAGCGAATGGGCTGCAGGAGCGGGTCACCCTGCACCGCACGGGAGTCGGCGAGGTGGCGGGCCGGGCCTCGAACTACCTGTCTCCCGAGCACCAGGTCGGTTTCGTCGAGGGGACCGGCGAGGGAGTGGTGGAGGAGTTCGCCGTCGTGCGGCTCGATGACGCGGTGCGGCACCGGGTGGGGCTGATCAAGCTCGACGTGGAAGGGATGGAGGCCAGTGCCCTCAAGGGCGCAAGCCGCATCCTGTCCAAGGACCGGCCGGTGGTCTTCGCCGAGGCGCACTCGGACCAGGCCGCCAAGGAGCTCGCCCGTCTTCTGGCCCGTCATGGCTACAAGCCGACCGGGCGGGTCTTCAACGCCAGTCCCACCTACGAGTACGTGGCGCCGCGCCGGGTGGGCCTGGAGCGGCTGCGGCCGGCCTTCCTCCTGCTGCCGGCCGGCGTCCGGCGTCGCATCGGTGCACTGCGTCGACGACTCAGGTCGGCCTGCTAGGGCGCGTCCCGGTCGCCGGGTCAGGTCGCCGCGTCAGGTCGCCGGGTCAGCGCTTGAGTCGACGGGCAGCCGACCGTGCGATCCGGCCGACGCCCTCGGCGGGTTTGTCCCTGATCAGCTCGGACGCCTTGCGCGCGTCGGCGGAGGCGCGCGTGCGCAGGCGCTCCCACCGGCTCCGGTTGGCCTCACGTTCGTCGAGCAGCTCGCACCGGGCCGCGGCCAGCCGCTGCTGCGCGTCCTCGAGGAGGGCCCTGAGCGCGACGGCCTCGGCCAAGGCCCCCTCGAGCCGACCCAGCGCCAGAGCCGTCGTGGCCCGCAGCTGCTCGACCTCGCCTCGATCATCCACGTCCGTGCCTCGCTCGCTCGTCAGTGCGCACACGCTAGCCTAGGCAGGCCTTCTCGGGCCGCCGGACCCCGTGGCAGAAGCCTCGCGCAACCCCCGCCACGCCTCGCCGTCCCTGGGCCGTCCCTTCGCCATCTTTGAAAGAGCGTCCATGAAGATCCTGTCGATCGTTGGTGCCCGGCCCCAGTTCGTCAAGCTGGCTCCCATCGCCCACGCCGCCGCGGCAGCCGGGCACGAGCACGTGATCGTCCACACCGGCCAGCACTACGACGTGAAGATGTCGGACGTGTTCTTCGAGGACCTCGACATCCCCACGCCCAACGTGCACCTCGGGGTCGGCTCGGGGTCCCACGGGGTCCAGACCGGCGCCATGCTCGCGGCGATGGACGCGGTGCTCGAGGAGCACGCACCGGACTGGGTCCTCGTCTACGGCGACACCAACTCCACGATCGCGGGCGCCCTGTCCGCCGTGAAGCTGCACTTCCCGCTCGCCCACCTCGAGGCCGGCCTGCGCTCCTTCAACCGGGCGATGCCCGAGGAGCACAACCGGGTCCTCACCGACCACGCGGCGGACCTGTGCCTCGCCCCCACCTCGGTCGCCATGGAGCACCTGGCCGCAGAGGGGCTGTCCGCGAGCTCGGTGCTGGTCGGCGACGTGATGACCGACGTGTGCCTCAAGGTGTCCGAGTCCGTCGGCGACCGGCGCCCGGCCCTCCCCGACGGAGTGGACGGCGACTACGTCCTCTCCACGATCCACCGTGCGGAGAACACGGACGACGAGACGCGGCTCCGGGCCATCATCGAGGGCCTCGCCGCGCTGCCCTACCCGGTCGTGCTCACGGCGCATCCCCGGCTCGTGGCGAGGGCGGCCCACTACGGCATCGACCTGCGTGCCGGTTCCCTGCACACGATCGAACCGCTCGACTACCCGGCCATGGTGGCCGCGGTCAAGGCTGCCCGCGCGGTGGTGACGGACTCCGGTGGCCTGCAGAAGGAGGCCTTCCTGCTGCGCACGCCCTGCACCACGGTGCGCACCGAGACCGAGTGGACCGAGACGATCGACCTCGGCTGGAACGTGCTGGCCCTCGACCTCGACCGGCTGGCCGAGATCGTCGACCGTCCGGCACCCGCCCCCACCGACGCCGCCCCCTACGGCGACGGACGAGCCGCCGAGGCCACCGTGCAGGCGCTCGAGAAGGCGCACCTCGCCCGCTGAGCGGCCACCACGGCATACCCACCACGGCATACGCACCACGGCGAACGCCCGCCTCGAGGAGGCGGGCGTTCGTCGTGGTTCCGGCGGCTCAGAGCTTGATCGTGGTGCCTGTCTTCGCCGACTCGATGCAGGCCTCGGCGACCCGCACGGTGGCCAGACCCTGCTCCATCGTGACGATGTCGGCCTCCTTGCCGAGGACGGCGTCGCGGAAGTTCTCGTGCTCGACGCGCAGCGGCTCGGGCTTGGAGATGGCGTAGCGGATGACATCACCCTCGGAGACGCCGCGGAACTGGGCCAGGTCGTTCCACGTGGTCTGCACCTCGCCGTTGGCGTAGTAGGTGAGGTCCGCGGTGAGGGTGTCGGCAACGAAGGTGCCGCGCTCGCCGGTGATGATGGTGACGCGCTCCTTGAGCGGCGACAGCCAGTTGACGAGGTGGTTGGTGACGGTGCCGTTGGACAGCGTGCCGACGACCGCCACGAGGTCCTCGAACTCGCGACCGCTCTTGTATGCCGTGCCGGCAGCCACCGAGGTGAACGACTGCTGCGTCACCCACGCGGTGAGGTCGATGTCATGCGTGCCGAGGTCCTTGACCACGCCGACGTCGGCGATCCGTGCCGGGAACGGTCCCTGGCGTCGCGTCTGCACCTGGTAGACGTCGCCGAGCTCGCCGGACTCCAGGCGTGCGCGGGCCTGCTGGAGCGCCGGGTTGTAGCGCTCGATGTGGCCGACTGCGCCCACGAGGCCCTTGTCCTTGAACGCCGCCGCGAGCTTCTCGGCCGACGGCGTGTCCTGGGCGAGGGGCTTCTCGATGATGGCGTGGACCCCCGCGTCAGCCAGCGCGAGGCCGACCTCCTCGTGGTAGATCGTCGGGACGGCCACCATGCAGTAGTCGATCCCGGCCTCGATGAGCTGGTGGATGTCCTCGAAGACCGGACGTCCCCCTGAGACACCGTGCACGTCGCCACCCGGGTCGGCCACGCCGATCAGGTCGACCCCCGGCAGAGAGCCCAGCACGCGGGCGTGGTGGCGACCCATCATGCCCAGGCCGATGAGTCCTGCGCGCAGGTTGGCCATCAGGCACCGGCCTTGGCGAGGGCGTTGACCGCGGTCACGATGCGCTCGAGGTCGTCCTGGCTCAGCGACGGGTGCACCGGCAGGGAGAGGCACTCGGCCGCGGCCTTGGCGGTCTCCGGCAGGTCGACGTCGACCTGGAACGGCTTGAGCTGGTGGTTCGGCACGGGGTAGAACATGCCGGACCCGACGTTGTACTCCTCGCGCAGCGCCTTGCTGAAGCCGTCCCGGTCGCTGGGGACGCGCACGGTGTACTGGTGGTAGACGTGCACCGCACCGTCGGCGACCGGCGGCGGGGTGACGCCCTCGAGGTTGGCCGAGAGGAACGCGGCGTTCGACTGGCGGGTGGCGGTCCAGGCGCCGACCTTGGTCAGCTGGACGCGGCCGATGGCCGCGTGGATGTCGGTCATGCGCGTGTTGAAGCCGACGACCTCGTTGTGGTACTGCTGCTGCATGCCCTGGTTGCGGTAGAGGCGCATGAGCCGCTCGGTCTCGGCGCTGGCGACGGAGACCATGCCACCCTCACCGGAGGTCATGTTCTTGGTCGGGTACAGCGAGAACATCGCGAACTCGCCGAACGCGCCGACAGGCGTGCCGTTCAGGGAGGCCCCGTGCGCCTGGGCGGCGTCCTCGTAGATCTTCAGGCCGTGCTTGTCGGCGATGGCCTGCAGCTCGGGCATCTTGGCCGGGTGGCCGTACAGGTGCACCGGCATGATGCCGACGGTCTTGTCGGTGATGGCGGCCTCGACCGCGGCCGGGTCGAGGCAGAAGTCGTCGGCGCTGATGTCGGCGAAGACCGGGGTGGCCCCGGTGAGCGCGACCGAGTTGCACGTCGCGGCGAAGGTGAAGGAGGGGACGATGACCTCGTCGCCCGCCTTGACCCCGGCGGACAGCAGGCCGAGGTGGAGTCCGGAGGTCCCGGAGTTCACGGCGACGCATGCGCGGTCGAGACCGAAGTGGCTGGAGAACTCCTCCTCGAAGGCCTTCACCTCAGGGCCCTGCGCCAGCATGCCGCTGCGGAGCACGCGGTCGACTGCCTCGCGCTCCTCGTCGCCGATCAGCGGCTTCGCCGGGGGGATGAATTCGGTCACTGTGCAGCCTCCATCAAGCGGTCATTCTCTTCGATGTATCGCTCGCCCGTCTTCGGGCAAACCCAAGTGCCGTCCGCATCCCGCTCGAGGGGGACGCCGGCACGGCCCACCCACCTTAGCCGCTTCGCCGGGACACCCGCCACGAGCGCGAAGTCGGGCACATCGCGCACCACGACCGACCCTGCGGCGACCAGCGCCCAGCGTCCGATGGTCACCGGGGCGACACACACCGAGCGTGCGCCGATCGACGCACCCTGGCGCACCGTCACGCCGACGGCCTCCCAGTCGTCGCCCCGCTTCAGGGTGCCGTCGGGGTCGATCGAGCGCGGGTAGTGGTCGTTGGTGAAGACCACGGCGGGGCCGACGAAGACGCCGTCCTCCAGCACCGCCGGCTCGTAGACGAGGGCATAGTTCTGCAGCTTGCAGTTGTCGCCCATCACGACCCCGGTGCCGACGTACGCACCCCGGCCGACGATGCAGTTCTGCCCCAGCACGGCGGCCTCACGGACCTGCGCGAGGTGCCAGACGGAGGTCCCGTCGCCGAGGGTGGCGTCGGGCGAGACGTCCGCGCTGTCCTGAACTCGTATAGCCACGGGGTGTCCTTCTCAACGGGCGCGCGGGCGCGCGGCTTCCAGGGCGCGCGGGCGGCCCCGCGCGCGTCACAGGCTACGGCCTGGGCGCGGGCGGCAGCGACTCGGTCGACCTCGACAGCAGGAAGGTGCGCAGAACCTCCGCGGACAGCCGGCCGTCGTGCACGCAGGAGGCGAACTCGGCACCCTGCCGGGCGACCGCCAACCACCGGTCGCGGTCCTGCACCAGCTCCATCAGGACGTCCGCGACGTCGGCCGCGCGGCTCTGGACCACTGGCAGCACCCGTCCCGTGACAGCCTGGACGTGGGCCCGCACGTCCGGGCGGACGTGTCCGACCACCGCGCGACCGGAGGCCATCGCCTCGACCGCTGCCACGCCATACCCGCCGAGGGCGAACTGGTCGAGCACGATGTCGGCGGACGCGATGACGGCGGGCATCTCGGCCCACGCGACGTCGTGCAGCGGCGTGTAGTCGATGAGTCCGCGCCGGGCCAGCTCCAGCACGGCCGGTTCGATGAGCGCGGTGCCCTTGACCTGGCGGTGCGAGGGCACGTGGACGACACGGGGTGGGCGCCCGGCGGGCGCCGGCTCCCACGGCTGCGGGCTCCAGCGGGCAGGGTCGACGACGACCGGCAGCCACCGGGCCGTGGGCACGTCGAGCAGCAGGTCGGGCGTCGACACGAACGACCAGTCCCGTCGCGTCATCAGCCCGGCCATCCGGTCGGCATGGCGCTGTCGCAACCGGACCGTGTCGTCGGCCATCCGGGCAAAGGGCGAGTCTGGCTCGGCGTCGAGGTGTCGGTCGGGCCGGCGGACGTCCGTGCCGTGAGCCACCATTCCCACCCGCACCCGCGCGTCCTCGAGGAAGGCGAGGTCCCCCGCGGCGTCCAGTCCGTGCTGGGTGCCCGTCACCGGACGACCGGCCTCGACGAGGACGTGAGTGAACGAGGTCACCCACGACTCGCGGGCCCTGGCCAGCCCCGGATCGTCGAAGGCGACGCGGTCGAGGACGAAGTCGGCCGGCTCCGCCAAGGTCGTCGAGGTCGCGACCTGGAACGACAGGGCGTCCACATCGGGCAGTCGCCGGGCTGCCGCTGCCCAGCCTCGTCCCTGGCCCGCGAAGTTGGCCGGCCCGACGAGCAGCTGGGTGGTCCGCGAGCCCGGCCGAGGCCAGGTCGTGGGTCGGGAGACGTCGGACACGGTGCCTTAGTCTAGGCACTCGACGCGGCGAGTCGCGGAGAGTCGCGGCGCTCACGATCTTCCCCAGAAAGGGTTCTCCACATGGCTGCTGCCGAAGGGCACGCACCACACGTCCTCTACGTCGCCTGGGGCTTTCCCCCCTGCCGGGGTGGCGGCGTCTACCGGGCGCTCGCCACGGCCAACGGCTTCGCGGCGCAGGGTTTCCGGGTCACCGCGCTCACCGCCGACCGCGAGACGTTCCTGAAGTACACCGGCGCGGACACCTCCCTCGAGGCCCTCGTCGACCCGAGCATCGAGGTCGTCCGCGTGCCGTTCGCCTGGCCCAGCCTGGAGATGGACGTGCGCGAGTGGAGCGCCTTTCGGGCCTTCGCCCCGCGGCTGTGGTGGCGCTCGCGGGTCCGTCGTGACGTACGCGACTTCCCCGAGGTCGGCTACGGACCGTGGAAGGGCCCGCTGACGCGCGCCGCTGCCGAGGTGCACGCGGCCGACCCGGTCGACCTCGTCGTCGCCTCGGCCAACCCCAACGTCGACTTCTCGGTCGCCCAGCACCTGCACGAGACGGCGGGCGTCCCCTACGTCATGGACTATCGCGACGCCTGGATGCTCGACGTCTTCGACGGACACCAGGTGCACGAGGAGGGTTCCAAGGTCGCCGTCCTCGAGCGGGACCTGATCGAGTCGGCCACCGAGGTCTGGTTCGTCAACACCCCGATCTGCGCCTGGCACCAGCGGCGCTACCCCGAGGTGGCCGACCGCATGCACGTGGTCGCGAACGGCTACGACCCCGAGTTCGCGCCCACCCCACGACTCGCGGCGCGCAAGCCCCCGCGGCCCCTTCGCTACGGCTACATCGGCACGGTCAGCAGCAAGGTGCCGCTCGCCGAGTTCGCCGCCGGGTGGTCACTGGCTCGTGGTCGGTCCTCCGCCCTGGCCGGCGCCACCGCGGAGGTGTGGGGATACCTCGGCTTCTACGCGACGCCCAGCCCCCACCTGGTGCGACTCATCGCCGACCACGCCCACGAGGGGCTCAGCTATGCCGGGCCTCTGGCCAAGCAGCGCGTCAAGGAGGTCTACGACACCTTCGACGTGGCTCTGCTCATCCTCGGGGCCGGCCTCTACGTCACCAGCGGCAAGGTCTTCGAGTACACCGCGAGCGCCCTGCCGATCGTCTCGGTCCACGACCCGCGCAACGCCGCGAGCGACGTCCTCGAGGGCTACCCGTTGTGGTTCCCGGTGGCCGACCTGGAGCCGGAGACGGTGGCCACGGCCCTGGAGAAGGCCGGCGAAGCCGCGCTCAACGCCAGTGACGAGGTGCGGGCCAGCTGCCGGGACTTCGCGGTGAAGTACTCACGTGAGCTCCAGCTCGCACCACGCATCGCGGCACTGGCCGACGGCATCCGGCCCCGCACGGGTGCGGACCACCCCGAGACCCTCACCACGGAGGCATCGTGAACGTCGTCCTGCTCAGCGCCGGACCTCCGCTGCGGGCCGGCCAGATCGAGGAGGCACGGCACCAGCTGCGGGCCGACCCCGACGCCCGGCTGACGGTCGTCTCCTGGCACCGACCGGGGCGACCGCTTCCGGTGGACCAGCACATCCTCGTGCGCGCCATCGGGGGTGGCCGCACCCTTCCCGTGGTCGACGCCGCCATCCCGGTCGCCCCGTCGGAGCTCGACCCCGACGGTTCCACCGGGCTGGCCCTGGGTCCCGGGGGTCCGGAGGAGGAGCCCGAAACCGCGTTCGCCGACGAGGCCGCCGAGCCCGCCGAGCCCTCCACACCCCCCGCGAGGGCTTCCAAGTTCACCCGGGCCGGAGTGACGCACGCCCTCCGCTGGCGCAGCAACCGCGTGCGTCGAGCGGTCCGCTCGCGGACCAACCGCCTGAGCACCACCCTCAAGGGGCAGCCGGTCGTGGGGAGGGTGGTCGGCTCCGCCAAGGTCCGCCGGGTGCGCAAGGCCGCAGCGCGCGGGACCCTCGCCAGCAGGTATGCCGCCGCGTGCCTGGCGTCGCGCCACGTGGACGACGTGCTTCGGGTGGCCGACGTCGTCGTGGCCCTGGACACCCCCACGCACCGTGCGGCGTGGTTGCTGGCCCGTCGCCACCCGGCACCCGACGTGGTCGTCGGACTGGCTGCCGCGTCGCGATGCCTCCAGGCTCGCGTCGAGAGGCTCGCAGACCAGCAGTCCTAGGGTCTGTGAGCCGGAGGTCCGGCGGCGGGGTCCGCACCCGCGCGCGCCTCGCCGAGCGCCGCGACCCGCCGAGCAAGGTCGGCATACGGGTTGTCCTGCAGCGCCTGCGACCGCCACCGGCCTGCTGCGGTCCGCCGGTCAGCCAGCGTTGCCGGGTCCTGGACCCAATCGTTCAGCACGGCGGCCGTGGCGGACCCAGCGAGCGGTCCCGGTGGCACGACCTGCCCACCGCCCGAGTCGCGCACGAGCTCGGCCTGGCGCGGCAGGTCGGTGACGACGACGGCCAGCCCACACCCGAGGTACTCGTAGAGCTTGCTGGGCGTGGCGGCACGGAACGCCGGGGTGTCCTCGAGCAGGGCCAGACCACACCACGCGCCCTCGGCCACGGCCCATGCCTGGCGTGGGGGCAGCCGGCCGTGGAACCGCACCCGGTCGTCGAGCCCGGAGCGGCGTAGCCGGGCCGCCAGCTCGTCGGCGTCGCCGCCGGCCACCGGGCCCACGACGTCGAGGTGCCAGGCGGGGGCCTGCTCGATGGCATCGAGCATGGACCAGAGCCCGCGGGACCCGCGCACGTCTCCCACGTAGAGGGCCCGCGGCTGGGGGTCGGGCGCGCCGAGCGGCGGCAGCATGGCCAGGTCGGGGAGGTTGCGCAGGACGAACCGGTGGCGTGCGGTGAGCGGCGGCAGGTGGTCGTCCGCCACGACGACGAGGTCGGCCCGCCGCGCGGCGGCCGTGGCCAGCCCGGCGAGCGCCCGCCCCACGGTGCCGCGCCAGCCTGCGGCCCAGGACCGGTCGGACAGCAGCGCCGCGTAGTCCTCGTGGACGTCGGCCACGACCCTGCGACGGCGCAGCCGGCCCACGACGAGGCTGGCCAGCAGCGAGTCGGGGTCGAGCGCGAGGAGCACGGCGCCGCGGGCAGCGGCGGCCTTGCGGGGCGCAGCCAGCGCCCGTGCCGCCATGCCGCCGCGCGGGGTGGTGTGCACCTCGGCACCGTCGGGGCCCTGCCCGGCGTCACCCAGGCCGATCACCTCGACGGTCAGGCCGTGCCCGAGCAGGGCTGCGCAGACGCGGTGGAGCCGGGCGTCGGACACGTCGTGACCACTGGTGACGACGCTGACGTCGACCACCTCAGGTCACAGGTCCTCGAGGACGACGGCGGACTGGCCCACGTTGACGAACTCGGTGTACTTCTCGGTGACTTCCTCGGGCGTGCCCCGCATCATCACCTGGCCCTTGTGCAGCCAGATGGCGTCGTTGCACAGCTCGTTGATCGAGGACAGCGAGTGGCTCACGAGGAAGAAGGCGCGGGCGTTGGAGCGCAGCTCGGCCATCTTCGCGGCGGCCTTGGACTTGAAGGAGGCGTCCCCGGCGGACAGTGCCTCGTCGATCATGAGGATGTCGGGGTCCATGTGCACGGCGACCGAGAAGCCCAGCCGGCTGTACATGCCCGAGGAGTAGGTGCGCATCGGGGCGTCGATGAACTCCTGCAGGTCCGCGAACTCCGTGACCTGCTCGGCACGGGCAGCGACAGCCTTGCGCGACAGCCCGCTGGCCAGACCACCCAGGATGATGTTCTCGCGACCGGAGAGCTGGGCGTTGAAGCCGACGCCGAGCGAGAGCAGCGGACTGACCCGGCCGTGGACCTCGATGCGCCCCTCGGTGGGCGGCAGGATCCCCGCCATGGCCCGCATGAGGGTCGACTTGCCGGCGCCGTTGTTGCCGATGATGCCGAGGGCGGTGCCGTCGGGCACGTCGAAGCTGACGTTCTTGAGCGCCTGGATCTCGCGGACCGCGCGCTGGCCATGGCCCAAGCGGGTGATGGCGTTCTTGAACGTGGGCACCCGTTCGAACGTGGTTCGGTAGGTGATCGAGAGGTTCTCGACCTTGACCACCGAGTTGTGGCTAGAGGCGGACAGCGAACTCACGCTCCCTCGACATGAAGAACAACGTACCGATGGCGAACGTGCCGAAAGCCCACGCCATCGCGATCAGCCAGACCTTGAGCTCCGGCACCACCCCGTCGACCAGCGCCTGGCTGAAACCGCCCAGCAGGGAGAACAACGGGTTGATCACCACGAGCACGTCGGTGAAGCGCTGGAACCGGTGCGGCACGCCGTCGAGCGTCCACAGCACCGGCGAGAGGTAGAGCCAGATGCGGTTGACGTACGGCATGAAGCTGGTGGTGTCGCGGAAGTACACCTGCATCGTCGCGAAGAACGACGCGAGCCCGAGCGAGAAGATGACCAGCAGCAGGAGGAAGGGCAAGGCTGCCAGCGTCGCGAGCCTCCAGGGGCGCCCCGCCGCGATGTGGAAGACGAAGTAGACGAAGGCGGTCGGCAGGAACCGGAAGAACGCGGTGCGCACGGCCGAGAACGGCATCAGGAGTCGGGGGAACGCGGTGTTCATCAGGAGCTTGCCGCCACTGACGACGGAGGCGGCGCCCGTCGACATCGAGCCGGCCACGAAGTAGAACGTGAACAGTCCCGCGGTCAGCTTGGCGAAGAACTCGAGTCCGCGGTTGCCACCGCTCAGCACCTGCACGAGGACGAAGTACACGCCGGCGAGCAGCAGCGGGTTGAGGATCAGCCAGATCTGTCCGAACACCGTCGTGGAGTTGGCCGCACGAAGGTTCGAGCGCGACATCTCCGCCGCGAACTCACGGCGGCGGAAGAGCTCGGTCGCGTAGGAGCGCAACGGAGGGATGCCTGCCCGGTGTGGTTCGTAGACGTGGTGTGTCGTCGTGAACTGGTTCTCCGGTTCGCTGAGCACCACTTGGTGATCGCTGCTCATTTTCCTCGCTCTCGATTTCGCCCATCGGCCGTCACCGACCGACAGAGTCTAGACGACCCGCGACGGCCCTCAGGCCACGCGGTGGTAGACCTCGCGCAACCTCTGGGCATCCACTTCCCACCCTAGGGCTGATCTCGCCGACGCCACCTGGGCGCACCAGCGCGGGTAGTCCGCGACGACCGACTCGATGGCGCGGACCAGCCCCGCCGCGTCGCCGGGGGCGTAGAGCGCGCCGATCCCGTGCTCGCGCACCAGGGCCGCCAGCTCCCCCACGTCCGTGGCAACGACGGGCACCCCCGCCGCGACGGCCTGGAAGGCCTTGTTCGGCAGGGCGAGGCGCAGGTTGTCGAAGTTGTCACCGTGCGTGACGAGGGCGATGCCGGCCTCCTGGAGGAGGTGGGTGACCTCCGCCACCCCGACCGCGCTGCGGACGGTCGTGTCACCGGGCTCGAAGCGGGCCAGCCAGGACGGGTCGCTCGGCCCCACGAGCGTGATCGGCAGCGGGCTGGTGCGCGACGCCTGCGCGATCACCTCGAGCTCGCGGTAGGGAGCCAGCCGACCGGCATACACCGCTGCCGTGGGGGTGGCGGGCGGGCCACCCTCGACGGCCTCGAAGGTGTTGCGCACGACGACCACGTGGGACCACCCGTAACGCCGCCGCAGGACGTCGGCGACGCCCTCCCCCACCGTCACGACCGCGGCCGCCCTGGCGCCGAGGCGCGCCTCGACGCGGCGTTCGCGCCAGTCCTGCACCGGGGTGGGGCGGTACTGCCGCGGACGGCCGGCCCAGAGCTCGTGGCTGTCGTAGACGAGCGGCACGCCACGGTGTTCGGCCAGCGTCGCCCCCGCCTCGAGGGCGGTGAAGTCGTGGGCGTGGACGACGTCGAAGCTGCGGGCCCGCGCATCCGCCACCGCGCCCTGCGCCCACCGCCCGAAGGCGGAGTTGCGGTGCTGTGGAAGCAGGACCCAGCGGGCCAGCCGCAGGTGCGGCGCGAGCCTGCGGTGGCCGGCCGACTCGGCGCCCTCGGCCCGGAACACCGATGAGGTGCCGACGCTGGACACGGTCACCCCGGGTGGCGGCGAGAAGTCGGTGGGCACGCTCTTGCCGACGATGTGCACCTCGTGTCCGTCGGCGACCAGGGTGGCCGCCTCACGGAGCACCCTGGTGTCGGTGGCCACCGAGGTGGCCACGAGCATGAGAACGCGCATGGGGTCAGCGTGCCAGTCCGGGTGGGCTCGTGATGAATCCGATCCCCCACGACCAGTGCATGACGCCGAGCGCGAGGGGGGTCAGGAGGCGGGTGCGCAGCGACTCACCGCTGCTGATCGCCAGGCCACCGGCCGTGATGGCGACGCCGTATGCCGCGGGCACCAGCCAGGCGGGCCACCACAGGAAGCCTGCCGCGATGGCGACCGTCGTGCCGGCCACCATGACCGGCGGTGCCAGGTAGCGGACGTTGATGGTGCCGACGTGGTGCCTGGCCACGACGCGGCGCCAGCGCCCGTAGTAGAAGTACTGCTTGCCCAGCGCCGCGAACGTGCTCCGCGGGCGGTAGGTCACCTTGAGGTCGGGCGTGAACCACACCCGGCCGCCCGTCTGCCGGATCCGGTGGTTCATCTCCCAGTCCTGGGCGCGGGCGAAGTGCTCGTCGTACCCACCCACCCGTTCCAGGGCACTGCGCCGGAAGACGCCGAGGTACACCGTGTCGGCCTCGCCTGCGCCGCCCCCGACGTGGAACCGGGCGTTGCCGACGCCGATGGGGCTGCGCATCGCACACGCCACGGCCCGCTCGAACGCCGTACGACCCTCGGCCAGCATCAGTCCCCCGACGTTGTCGGCATCCACGCGGGTCAGCTCGGCCACCGCCGTCGCGACGTAGTCGGTGGGGATCTCGGCGTGCCCGTCAACCCGCGCCACGACCTCGTGCCGAGAGGCCGCGATGGCGGCGTTGAGGCCGTTCGGCGTCTTCCCGCTCGGGTTCGGCACGGTGCGCACGCGGGGGTCGGCCGCCGCGAGCTCTGCGGCCACCGCATCGGTGCGGTCCCTCGAGGGGCCCAGCGCCAGCACGACCTCGAGGGGGCCGGGGTAGTCCTGGGCGAGGATCATCTCCACGGCGTCGCGCAGGTGTCGTTCCTCGTTGAGCACGGGCACGATGACGCTGACGGATGGTGCGTGGGCGGGGGTCTCGGCGGGGGGATGGGAGCTCATGAGGACACGATCATCCCGCAGAACAGATCCCGCCGAGGTCGGTGGTCTTCGCGTTCGCGGGGGCGCTCGGCGTCCCGACCGAGGCATCGGGCGCCGGGGTGGCCGCGCTGGGCGTCCCCGCTGTGGTACCCGAGCGGGCCGCGGACGCCGAGCCCGCGGCAGCCTTGCGGGCCACTGACTCCGAGGCGCTGGTCCCGTCCTCCGAGGCCTGGATCGTCGAGGCCACCGTGGACCGGATGATGGCCGGGTCGTAGTGCCACGGCTTGATCAGGGGCGGGACGAAGTTGACGCTCTTGATCTTCTGCGCGCGGGTCTTCAGGGCCAGGTCGGCAAAGTAGCCGAGCTCGGACTGGGGCAGGTCTGTCTTGAGCACGCCCTTGGTCGCGGCGGCGATGCCGGCGAAGTGGAGCACCAGGGCCTGCGGGTCGACCTGTTGCACCATCGCGGTCATCACGCAGCGCTGACGCGCCATCCGGTCGTAGTTCGACGAGCCCTCACGGGCCCGGGCGTACCAGAGCGCGTGGGTGCCATCAAGGTGCTGGAGGCCGGGCTCGATCCATCCGCTGATCCGTGACGTGCCACCTCCGATCGGGGTGCGCTTCTGGACGTTCACGTCGAGCCCACCCAGCGCGTCGATCAGACCGCTGAAACCTCGCAGGTCGATGAGCACGAAGTACTGCACATCGAGGCCCGACAGCGCTTCGACCGCCTCCCTCGTCGCCAGGACACCGGGGTCCCGGGTCCCCGGGGGGAACATCGCCTTGTGGTCCGTGGCCCACGTGAACAGGCCGTTGAGCAGGCACTGGTCGCCGCAGTTCCACCCCGCCGGCATCAGCCGCTTCATCGTCGAGCCGGGGCGGAAGTTGATGTTCTCGGTGTCGCGGGAGAAGCCGAACGTGACCGCCCGCCCCGTCGTGGCATCCACGCTGACGAGCTGGATGCTGTCGGGCCGGGTCCCGACGCGGTCGGCCCCGGAGTCGCCTCCGAGCACCAGGATGTTGTAGCGGCCCTTGGTCGCCTTGGCGGCCGTGGTGCCCTGGAACATCGAGTCGAGCGCGTCGCGTCCGGCACCCACGTTGGAGGCCGCGTAGACCAGGCTGCCCGAGGTCATGACCAGGAGCACCGCGGTGATGGCGGTCAGCCAGCGGCGGGCCCGGACGACGAGGGTGGTCGGCTGTCCCAGCCGCCACGCGTCGAGGAACAACAGCGCCCAGAGTGCGGCCAGGGCGAAGAAGACCGACTCCACGAACGTCAGGACAGCACCCCGGCTGAAGAGACTGAGGGCCAGGGAGCGCTGCACCAGGAAGACGACGCCGACCAGCAGGCAGACCCCCACGACCAGACCCCAGACCCGCAGTGCGAAGCGCCCGAGGTCACGACGACCGGCGACGAGCTGGGCGCTACCCGGCAACACGAGGGTCAGCAGGACGAGGGCGAAGGCGCGCCGCCGTCGCATCCGTGGGGTGAGCACCCCGCCGTCGGCCAGGGCCGTGGTGCTGCGCTCGGACACGTACAAACCAGTCTCTTCACGCGTCGACGCGACCTCGGTGGCCCTCATGGTCGACCAGTATCGGGGTACACCAGTGTGATTTCTGTGACGCGTGTGATTTACCGAGTGTCGCGCCAGCCAGAGCGATGACCGGCGGCTTTGCGGGGGTTCGAGACGGTTTCCGGTCACCCGGACCACCAGCTCCGGCCGTCGAGGCGTTTTGCCAGCCTGCATGCTCGCACCCGAGACTGGACAGCATGACTGGACGCCAGACCCGCCCGGACGACGCACGAGCCATCCCCCAGCGGGACGCCGGCGGAGACCGTCGGGGTTACGACGGGACCGAAGCGGGCACCGCAGACGGGGTGTACACCGTCGACGTCCGCGGCCGTCGGCGAGCGCGGTCCGGACCGGGAGCGCCGGACGAGGCACGCGACGAAGGGCCTCGGCGGCGCCGTCTCCCCGTCGTGCGCATCGTGCTGGTGCTCGTGGCGGCGTGGCTGGCGTTCATGATCTTCACCCCCCTGCACGCCTGGAACGCCGTGGCCAAGGTCGACACCACACCCGCTGGGACCCGCCCGGCTGACACCAAGGGCTTCAACTACCTGCTCGTCGGCTCGGACAGCCGCGCCGGCCTCACCGCGGCCCAGCGCAGGGAGCTCAGGACCGGCAAGGCGGTCGGACGCCGAACCGACTCGATCATCCTGGTCCACGTCCCGCAGGACGGCGGCAAGCCCGCCCTCATCTCCATCCCCCGCGACAGCTACGTGCCGATCCCGGGACACGGCAGCAACAAGATCAATGCCGCCTTCGCGTTCGGCGGGCCCAACCTGCTGGTGCAGACCATCGAGCACGTCACCGACCTGCACATCGATGGGTACGTCGAGATCGGCTTCGCGGGCTTCGCCTCCGTGGTGGACAGCGTCGGCGGCGTCAACATCTGCGTGCCTTTCCACATGGACGACCACAAGGCCGGCATCAACCTGCAGAAGGGCTGCCAGGTCCTCGACGGCAAGAACGCCCTGGGCTTCGTCCGGGCCCGCTACTCGGACCCGCGCGGGGACATCGGGCGCGCGGAACGGCAGCGTCAGTTCCTCGCCGCCATCATGAAGCAGGCCCTGACGCCTGCCACCGTGCTCATCCCGACGCGCTACTGGGGCTTCACGCATGCCGCGGCCCAGGGCCTGATCGTCGGGCAGGACACCTCCCTGCGTGACGCCACCCGGGTGCTGCTGGCCATGCGGGCGGTCTCCAAGGGGCAGGGACTCAGCCTCGTCGTCCCGATCCAGAGCGTGAACTACCAGACGTCGGCAGGCGACTCGGTCAAGTGGGACACCCAGCGCGCCAAGGCGCTGTTCACCATGCTGCGCAACGACCAGCCCCTCGAGGCGCCCCCCGCCGGCACGAACGGCAAGCCCTCCGGAGGCTGAGCACCATCGCCCCTCGGCTGAGCCGACCAGGTATGCCGCGCGGGCGCCCCACCAGTCTTCTTGCTGTCAGCGGTCAGTTGTCCTTGCTGTCAGCGGTCTCGGCCGATGGGTCCGAGAACCTGCCGAAGGGTCCCGACCCGCGCCGGCTTCGTGGTGGCCTTCCGGCTTGCGGTCGCGGCCGCGACGGTCGGCGTGGGCGGCGGCACCGGCGCGCACTGCACGTCCGAGCGGTTGCCGGACACCCGCTTCGGCAGCGCACCCGTCGCCAGGTAAGCCGCGATCTTGTCGTCGGTGCAGGCCACTCCCGACAGCGAACCCGCGTGGGTGGTGCCGCCGACTCCTTCGATGAGCACTGACTTCGGGAAGATGCTGCGGACGTACAGGCTGCCGGCGTACGGGGTGGCGGCGTCGTTGGTCTCATCGACCAGCAGCATCGCCGGCGACCGCTGACCGTTGACCGTCACCGGCGTGCCCGGCTTGGCACCCCAACCGCGGCACGGGGCGTTGTACCAGGCGTTGTCCCAGGTCAGGAACGGCGCCCGCGAGTACACCCGGTTGTTGTCCCTCTCCCACGTCGACCACGCCTGGGGCCACCGGACGTCCGAGCACTGCACGGCCAGGTACACGGCGTACCCGTTGTCGGCCCCCGGACCCTGGCCACCGGTCGAGCTGACATACAGGTCACGGATGGCGGTGAAGTCACCGCCGTTGACTGCCGCAGCAATGGCCTGGGCTGTGGTGTCCCAGCCATACACGTAGTACGCGGCCGGGACGATGGCGTCAGTCCACTCGTCCGGCCCGACAAGGCCACCGGCCTGGGGGTGGGTCCGCAGCCGGTTCAGGACGCGGTAGTAGGTCCTGAGCAGCGCGGCGCCGCTGGTCCCCAGGTGGTAGCTGCTGTCGTGGGCCGCGACCCAGTTCAGGTAGATACCCAGGTTCTTGTCGAAGGCGTAGTCCTGGTCGAGGTTGGCCTGGTACCAGACGCGGCGCGGGTCGACGTTCGAGTCCAAGATGAACCGGCGAACCCGGTTCGGGTGCAGCGTGGCGTACACCTGGCCCAGGTAGGTGCCGTACGAGAACCCGTAGTAGTTGATCTTCGACTGCCCCAGCGCGATCCGGATGCTTTCCATGTCGGCGACCGAGTCGGTCGTCTTGAGATGCTCCAGCAGCGCCCCTCCGGCCGCCTTGCACGCCCTGGTGTAGTTCCGGGTCTTGACCAACCACGCGTGCTCAACCCGCTCGTTGACCGGAACGAACGAGGGCCGGTTGAAGCCGAAGTAGTTTCCGTCGCAGGTCAGGGACGGGACGCTGGACCCGACACCGCGCGGGTCGAAGCCGATCCAGTCATAGGACATGCCCCCGTCGTTCGGGATGAACGACTGGAAGATGGAGTACACGAGACCGGAGCCACCCGGGCCGCCTGGGTTGACCAGCACCACTCCCTGGTACTGCGAGCTGGGGGTCGTGTGCGTCACCCGTGACACCGCGAGCTGGATCTTGGTGCCGGCCGGGTGCGCGTAGTCCAAGGGGACGGTCAGCATGCCGCACTGGGCGCCGAACTGCTGCAGCGTCGAGCTGCTGCACGGGCCCCACGCGATGGGCGGCGGGACGTATGCCGCGACGTGGGTGCGGGCAGCGGGCGACGGTGCGCTGCTCTGTGCCTGCGCGGGCGCGCTGGCGAGCATCAGCCCTGCGACGATGCCGGCTGCGCCGACGATACCGAGCTTCCTGTTCATGGTTCTCTCCCCGATTGGGGCCCGTCTCCCCCGGGCCGGGTGCTCTGGGTCAGAGTCGCACCGCATGCACGGCATGTACACCCCCAGATGACCCGGGTTCTCCTGCCGCGCTTCGGCGCTCGCGGTTGTGGGACATGCCGATGAGCGGACTTCTGATGGCTATGGCCATGCCATGCTGCATCGCATGCCATCGCAAGCTCACGCGGCATCTCCCAGACTCACCTTGGTGGTCAGCGCGCTTCCGGGTTGGCTCGTCGTTGCCGGTGGTGGGCTGACCACGTGGCTCGACGACAAGGCAAGCTGGAGTGCTGTTCCCTTCGGAGTTGGGGCGGCTGCTGCCGTCGCGATCCTCAGGCTGGGCGATCGCGTGGTTGACGAAGACCCGAGACCTGATGAGAAGGGTCACGTTCCGTGGTTGTCAGAGGTCGCATCGGCGACCCGTCTGTCCCGCGCCTATCTCAGTAGGTGGGCTGAGACTGCTGGACTGCCCCAGGGGCCGATGGTCACCGCCGTGTGGGCTCCGTGGTGGCTGATGCTCGGGTTCTGGGTCTTCCTGGTGCTCAACGCGATCTTCCAGTTCACCACCGGCGGGTGATCGAAAAGCTCGCTCATGCCGCGTTGAGTGCTTGGCTACCGGCGGAACAAGCGCCGCCAGAAGCCAGGGGACTCGTCACCCCTCCCGGGGGTGGCGGCGGGTTGCGACGCGTCGCTTGCCGCTATCGCGTCGACGCCGATCACGATCCCTTGGCGAGAGTTGGCGGCTCTATGCCACCTATGGAAACGTCCGATCATGCGGCGATCCGCGCGGTCTGCCGATGAATGAATCGGGGATGCACAGGGCCCAAATACGGAGAGCTCCCCGTGGTCCGGCCAGCGGTGCCTTACTCGCGTGGCCAAGGGGGAGAGTGGGTTGCGCCATGGGTGATGGTTCGCGCTGGGGACGATGGCCGTACAGGGTCGCTGGAGCTGTCCTACTCTTCGCGAGCTCCGGCGCCCAGTTTCTCGTGGGCCTCAGTCCGGGCGCCCGCGCCGGCGTTGCCCTGCCTCTGGCGCTTGCTGGAGCCCTGCTCATCAGCGGCACGTGGATCCACCGGGTACGAGAAAGCCAGCACGAGGAGCTTCGTCGCAACCCCACTCGCGCGGCCGTTTCGTTGGACCAACGACTCGCGACCATGGAGCGCCCGCGCCTTCGCTGGGCCATGTTCGCGGCCCTGGCAGTGGTCTTCAGCCTCGGGACCGCCTGGGCGACCTCCTTGGCCGCCCACAGGCACGAGAGCGCCTACGCCGGGTTGGCGACCTACCTGTTCATCCCAGTCCCGCGCTTCGGGCGGCTGACATGGCGCACACGAGCGCTGCTGCGCCGCCGCCCCTGACTCCCGACGCACGTGCGCCCCACTCAGCCCCCGGAAAAGCACACGATCGCGCCGCCATGAGATCGGCGTTCAGACAAGGGGGACGTCCACAGCGGCGAGGCCTGAGGGCAGCCCGTTGACGGCCTATGACTGCCTTCGGCGTGCGGCCCGGCTCGCGCATCCCGGGTCGCGTGTGACTACTTCAGGATCTGGCGGGCCATCACGATGCGCTGGATCTGGTTGGTGCCCTCGTAGATCTGGGTGATCTTGGCGTCGCGCATCATGCGCTCGACGGGGAAGTCGCGCACGTAGCCCGCGCCACCGAGCAGCTGGACCGCGTCGGTGGTCACCTGCATCGCGACGTCCGAGGCGTAGCACTTGGCGGCCGCGCCGAAGAAGGGCAGGTCCTTGTCACCGCGCTCGGACTTGGCGGCCGCGACGTAGACCATCTGGCGGGCCGCCTCGACGGCCATCGCCATGTCGGCGAGCATGAACTGGATGCCCTGGAACTCGGCGATGTGCTTGCCGAACTGCTTGCGCTCCTTGACGTAGGAGACCGCGAAGTCCAGCGCCCCCTGCGCGATCCCGACTGCCTGCGCCCCGATGGTGACCCGGGTGTGGTCGAGGGTCGCGAGCGCGATCTTGAGGCCCTCGCCCTCGGCACCCACGATGCGGTCGCCGGGGATGCGGACGTTGTCGAAGTGGAGCTCGCGGGTCGGGGAGCCCTTGATGCCGAGCTTGCGCTCCTTCTCCCCGAAGGTGAAGCCCTCGTCGGACTTCTCCAGCACGAACGCGGTCACGTTGTTGCCGCGCTTGCCGTCCGGGTCGGTCACCGCGAGCACGGTGTAGTACTCGGAGACCCCGGCGTTGGTGATCCAGGACTTCTGCCCGTTGACGACCCAGTCGTCACCGTCGCGCCGCGCGCGCGTCTTCATGGCGGCGGTGTCGGAGCCGGCCTCCCGCTCGGAGAGGCCGTAGGAGAACGTCGTCCTCCCCTCCGCCAGCGGCGTGAGGTAGCGCTTCTTCACGTCGTCGTTCGCGGCCAGGATCAGCGGCATGCTGCCCAGCTTGTTGACGGCCGGGATGAGCGAGGCGGAGGCGTCGACGCGGGCGACCTCCTCGATGACGATGCACGTCGCGAGCGCGTCGGCGCCGACCCCACCGAACTCCTCGGCGATGTGCGGGGCGAAGAAGTCCGAGGCCACCAGGGCGTCGTGCGCCTCCTGCGGGTACCGCGCGTCCTCGTCCACGGCCGCGGCGTACGGCGCGATCTTGTCCTCGGCGACGGCGCGCACCGCCTCCCGGAGGGCCTCGTGGTCCTCGGAGATCCTGAACAGGTCGAAGTCGCGGTTACCGGTGCTCACAGTCCCTCAGGTTACCCGCTGGTATGCCGTCGCGTGCCGGCGACGGGTGTGGCGCCGGACACTGCGGGGGCCCGCGCAGACGGCCCGTTCAGCGACGGCGCGACAGGTGCCAGAGGTGCCCGTGCTCCTCGCGGTCGAGCAGCTCGGGCATCACGTCGCGCTCGAACATCGCCATCCCGGTCGTGTCGTACGCCGCCTCGGGGAAGTTGAGGATCGCGTACGTCATGCCGAGGTCCTGCAACGCGGTGAGCTTCTCGACGATCTGCTCCGGTGTCCCGACCGTCGCCTGGCTGCGGTACTCAGCGAGCAGCTGGTCGACCCGCGCCTGCGGTGAGCCGACGGACAGCAGTCGCTCCCGCACCACCCTGAAGCGCTCCTCGACCTCCCGCTCGTCACTGCCGATGAACACGTTGAGGTTGACGCTGCGGACGATCTCGCCGAAGTCGCGCCCGAGGTCGTCACAATGCCCCTTGAGGACCGCACTCTTGTACGCGAAACCCTCCGGGCTGGGGTCGAAGTTGGTGTAGTCGGCGTACTGCGCCGCGATCCGCAGCGTCTTCTTCTCGCCGCCGCCGGCGATCCACATCGGGATGCCGTTGTGCTTGGAGCCGGGAGCCGAAGTGCCCTGCAGGGGCTGGGGGTAGCAGCGGGCGCCGTCGACCTGGAAGTGCGTGCCGTCCAGCGTCGCCGTGCCGGTCGTCCACATCTGGCGGAAGATCTGGACCCCCTCGTCCAGGGCCCGCAGGCGCTCGCCGGCACGCGGGAACCCGTAGCCGTAGGCGCGCCACTCGTGCTCGTACCAGCCAGCCCCGATGCCCATCTCGAGCCGACCCTCGGAGATGATGTCGACCGTGGCGGCGACCTTGGCGAGGTAGGCGGGGTTCCGGTAGGCCATGCAGGTGCACATCTGCCCCAGGCGCACGCGTCCGGTGACAGCGGCGAAGGCGGCCATCAGCGTCCACGCCTCGTGAGTCGCCTCCTCGCTGGGGATCGGCACTGTGTGGAAGTGGTCGAACACCCAGATCGAGGACCAGTCCTCGTTGGCGTCGGCCCGTCGCGCCAGCCCGGCCATCACGCCCCAGTGCTGGCTGGGGTCGATCCCGACAAGATCCATGCGCCAGCCCTGTGGCACGAACAGTCCGAACTTCATGGTGGCGACGTTACTGCCTTCCCCCGCGGCCCACTGCCCAAGGCCCCACGTCTCGGCTCTCCCCATCGGCTCCTCACCGTGTGATGCTGAGATCATGAGTTTTCGTCACCAGAACGACCCCGACCTCATCCGCGAGCTCCTGATCGACCCCGGCATCTGGGTGGTCGTCGGCCTCTCGGACAACCAGGAGCGTGAGGCGTTCGGGGTCTCGCGGTGGCTCAAGGTCGAGCTCGGCAAGGGTCTGATCCCGGTCCACCCCAAGGCCGAGGTCGTGCACGGCGAACAGGGCTACGCCTCGTTGTCCGACATCCCCGACGGCACGGACATCAAGGTCGTCGACTGCTTCGTCAACTCCGAGCACGTCGGGGCCGTCGTGGACGAGGCGATCGCCAACAAGGACCGGTTGAAGATCGACGCGATCTGGATGCAGCTCGGTGTCGTGGACGAGGCCGCCGCCGACCGCGCTCGCGCCGCCGGGCTGGACGTCGTGATGGACACCTGCCCGCGGATCGAGTGGCGCGGCGTCCGCTCGGCTGGAATGGCGCGTTAGGCCCCGCCGGGGTTGCGCCCGGCGCTGCCGGTCAGGAGCCGCCGCGCCGTGCCCGCAGAGCCGCTCCCTTGGCGTGGGCCTGGTCGCGCAGGTCGGCCTGGAAGGCGCTCATCCGCTCACGCAGCCGCGCGGCATACTCCCCCTCACCGGCGGCGAGGATGCGCGCCGCCAGCAGCCCGGCGTTGCGGGCCCCGCCGATGGAGACCGTCGCGACGGGGACACCGGCAGGCATCTGGACGATCGAGAGCAGGGAGTCCATGCCGTCGAGGTACTTCAGGGGCACGGGCACGCCGATGACCGGCAACGGCGTGACCGCCGCCAGCATGCCGGGCAGGTGAGCCGCCCCGCCCGCACCCGCGATGAGCACCCGGAGTCCACGCCCAGCTGCGTTCTGCCCGTAGGCGATCATCTCCTCGGGCATGCGATGGGCCGAGACCACGTCGGCCTCGTAGGCGACGCCGAACTCCTCCAGCGCCTGGGCCGCCAGCTCCATCACGGGCCAGTCGCTGTCGCTGCCCATGACGAGTCCGACCAACGGGCTCGACGGGGTCGCGGGGCCGGTGGCGGATGCGCTCATTCGGTGATCACTCCTGCGAGGTAGTCGGCCGCGTGGGCGGCGCGCTCGCGCAGCTGCGCGAGGTCGGTGCCGGAGACGTTGACGTGACCGATCTTGCGGCCGGGGCGGACGCCCTTGCCGTAGAGGTGCACCTTCAGCCCGGGGTCCCTGGCCATGACGTGGCGATAGGCCGGGTAGAGCTCGGGGTAGTCGCCCCCGAGCACGTTGGCCATCACCGTGTGCGGCTCCCTCGGTGTGGGTGCGCCGAGCGGCAGGTCCAGCACCGCGCGCAGGTGCTGCTCGAACTGGCCGGTCACCGCGCCGTCCATGGACCAGTGCCCGCTGTTGTGCGGGCGCATGGCCAGCTCGTTGACGACGTATCCCGGGGCGCCGGTCCCCGGGTCCCTCACCTCGAACATCTCGACGGCGAAGACACCGGTCACACCCAGGTTCTCGGCGATGCGCAGCCCCGCCTCGGTGGCCAGCGCGGCCAGGGCCGGGTCCAGGTCTGGCGCGGGGGCCAGCACCTCGGTGCAGATGCTGTCGGTCTGCACGGTCTCGACGACCGGCCACGCGGCGGCCTGGTTGGAGGGGCTGCGGGCGATGAGCACGGCCAGCTCGCGGACGAAGTCGACCCTCTCCTCGAGCAGGATCCCGTCGGCGAGCGGGCCGGACGTCCCCTGCTGCTCCTCGACCATCGCCAGCCAGTCCTCGACCTCCGCGGCTGAACCGATCACCCGCACGCCCTTGCCGTCATACCCACCGCGGGGCGTCTTGGCAACGACCGGCCACCCGACCCGGGCGGCGAAGGCATCGACCTCGGCGGCGGTCCCGACACGGGTCCAGTCCGGGCAGGCGACGCCGATCTCGGTGAGCCGCTCACGCATCGCCAGCTTGTCCTGGGCGAACCGCAGCGCCTGGGGCGTCGGGTGCAGCGGGATCCCCTCTGCGACCAGGGCTTCCAACACGTCGGCCGGGACGTGCTCATGGTCGAAGGTGACGACGTCGCACTCCCTGGCGAAGGCCAGCACCGCGTCGACGTCGGTGTGGTCCCCGACCGGCGCGGAGGGGATGACCTGCGCGGCGGCGGCGTCCGGCGACTCGGCGAGGACGCTGAGCGTGATCGCGAGCTCGGCCGCGGGGGCGGCGCACATCCGCGCCAGCTGACCCCCGCCGACGATCCCGACGACCGGGAATCCTCCGGGGGCGCGCTGCGGTGACGTCACGCGGCGAGGATAACGCCCACGGACGGATAGGCTCCTCGGGTGTCCGAGAACCACTCCATCGTCGCCCGCCTGCGCGGCACGGTCGACGTCCTGTACCGCGAGATGATCAAGTTCGGGATCGTCGGGGGTGTGGCCTTCGTCGTCGACATCGGGCTCTTCAACATCCTGCGTCGCACCGCGCTGTCCGGCTACGGCAACGGTCCGATCTCCCGGGCGGTCTTCGCGACGATCATCTCCGCGGCCGTCGCGACCTGCATCGCCTGGATCGGCAACCGGATGTGGACCTTCCGGCACCGTCACAACCGGCCGGTCCACCACGAGGCGCTCCTGTTCGCCCTGACCAACGGCGTGGCGCTGCTCATCCAGGCGGGCTGCGTCGGCTTCTCCCACCACGTGCTGGGCCAGGAGAGCCTGGTGGCGGAGAACGTCGCCAAGCTCGTCGGCATCGCCCTCGGGACGCTGTTCCGGTTCTGGGCCTATCGTCAGTTCGTCTTCAGGCAGGAGCCGCTCGCGGACACCTCGCCGCTGGCGGAGACACCGCAGGTCTGATCCGCGGCCCTTCAGCGGTCAGGCGTCGGACTCGCTGAGGAACAACGCGAAGATCGCCGGCTGGGCCTGGATGAGCTCGAGCCTGCCGCCGTTGGACTCGGCCAGGTCGCGCGCCAGCGCGAGCCCCAGACCGGTGCCGGTCGTGGTGACCGAGCGTTCGAAGATGTGCGGCGCGATCGAGGACGGGACCCCCTCACCCTGGTCGCTCACCTCGACGACGACGGAGGGGCCGCTGCGTCGCGCGTGGACGTCGACGGTGCCCCGGCCGTGGGCGAGGGAGTTCTCGAGCAGCGTGGACAGCACCTGGGAGAGGTCGACCGGCTTGGCCTGGACAACCAGTCCGCGCTCGCCGTGGACGCGCACGCTGCGACGTGCCTGCTCGAACGCCGGCTGCCACTCCCGCTGCAGGGCCGCGATGACGGAGTCGAGCGAAACGGTGGCCTTGGACTCGTCGCCGCCGCGGCGGGTGCGCGCCATCAGGTCGTCGACGACCTTGGTCAGGCGCTCGACCTGGTCCATGGCGATGCTGGCCTCCTCCTGGGCCACCTCGAGGTCGTCGGTGGCGGCGATCTCCTCCAGGCGCATCAGCAGGGCGGTGAGGGGGGTGCGCAGCTGGTGGGAGGCGTCCGCAGCGAAATCTCGTTCCGAGGCGAGTGACTTGGTCAGTCGCTGGGCGCTGCGCGACAGCACCTCCGACACCTGGTCCAGCTCGGCGATGCCCGAGTTGATCGGCTGGATCCTGGACTCGCCCGCGCCGAGCCGTTCGGCGCGCTCCGCGAGCAGGGTGATGGGGCGTGACATCCGGTGCGCCTGGCGGATCGCCACCAGGACGCCCACCCCCAGGGCCACCGCTCCCAGCGCGACGACGATGAGCACCAGCCGGACCGACGTCGCGGTCGGGGTGCCGTTCTCGAGCCACTTGGCGACGGTGCCCTTGCCGTGGACCGTCGCGTGCCAGATGGCGAACGCCACCGGGGTCATGGTGATCAGGATCGCCAGGGTCACCGCGAGGACCGTCGAGCGGATCAGCTGCTGGCGCATCGTCAGGCGGTCAGATCTCGTCGCCGCGCTCGAACCGGAACCCGACCCCCCGGACGGTGGCGATGTACCGGGGTTGCGCGGCATCGTCGCCGAGCTTTCGACGCAGCACCGAGATGTGCATGTCGAGGGTCTTCGTCGAGCCGAACCACGCGGTCTCCCAGATCTCGCGCATCAGCTGCTCGCGGGAGACGACCTTGCCCTGCTCGCGCACCAGCACCCGCAGGAGGTCGAACTCCTTGGCGGTCAGCTGGAGCTCCTGCTCCTTGAACCAGGCCCTGCGACCCTCGGGGTCGATGCGGACGAGCTCGTGCGCCGAGGGTGCGTCGGTGGGGTTGCGCCGCAGCAGCGCGCGCACCCGGGCCAGCAGCTCGGCCAGCCGGAACGGCTTGGTGACGTAGTCGTCGGCGCCGGCGTCCAGGCCCACGACCGTGTCGACCTCGTCGGCGCGGGCCGTGAGGATCAGCACCGGGACGGTGCGGCCCTCGGCCCGGATCCGACGGCACACCTCGAGCCCGTCGACATAGGGCAGACCGAGGTCGAGGACCACCAGGTCCGGGTTCTCCGAGGATGCCTCCAGCGCGGCCCGTCCGTCGGCCCGGACGTCCACGTCATACCCCTCGCGGCGCAGGGCGCGAGCTAGCGGCTCGGAGATGGCAGGGTCATCCTCAGCGAGGAGCACACGGGTCATGAGGGTGATGCTATGTAGTAGGGACCCATCTCAGCGACCAGGCCACACGGGACGGCGTTTCTCGTTGAAAGCCGCGACCCCCTCGGCGCGGTCTCCGGAGAAGGCGGTGGCCGCCCACATCTCGTCCTCGATACGCAGCCCTGCGTCGAGGTCCGTGTCCAGGCCGCGCCGCATGGCCGCCTTGGCGCTGCGCACCCCGACCGGTGAGTGCGACGCGACCATGGTCGCCAGCTCGAGGGCGCGCTCGCGCGCCGTCCCGGCCGCCACCACCTCGTCCACGGCCCCCAGCCGGCAGGCGTCGTGGGCGGCATACCGCTGGGCCGTGAAGATCATCTGCGCGGCCCGGGACCAGCCCACCCGGCGGGGCAGCAGCTGGGTGCCGCCTCCCCCGGGGATCACCCCGACACTCACCTCGGGCAGACCCACCACCGCGTCCTCACCGCACACGACCACATCGCAGGACAGGGCCAGCTCGAAGCCACCCCCGAGCGCGTAGCCGTCCACGGCGGCGATCGCCGGCACGGGGAGGTCCAGCACCCCCCGGTATGCCGCCTGGGCCAGCGGGCGCTGGGCGCGCAGCTCGTCGTCGGTGAAGGAGTTGCGCTCCTTGAGGTCGGCGCCCACGCAGAAGGCCCTGGGGTGGGTCGAGGACAGCACCACCGCCCGGACCGTCGGGTCCTGGCTCAGCTCGGCGGTCGCCGCGGCGATCGCCTGGGCCATGGCGGTGGAGACGGCGTTCATCGCCTCCGGCCGGTCGAGGACGAGCTCGGCCACGTGGCCGCCGTCGCCGTGGTGGTCGATCCGGACCAGCTCTGTCATGAGGAAGCCTTTCGGGAGGAGATGGCGGAAGCGGTCGCCTGGCGACCGCCGGCCGCGCGACGCAGCTCGCTCGGGGTGACCGGTCCGATGCCGCGCAGGGTGCGACGACGCAGTGCAGTCGTCTCGAAGCCGGACAGTGCGGCGAGCGCGGACGCGAGGGCGTCATCCACGAGCACGCCCCCACCCGGCGCCACGCTGGTCAGCCGGCTGGCGCGGTTGACCGTGGTGCCGAAGACGTCACCGAGCCGGGACAGGACCGGCCCGACGGCCATGCCCACCCGCACGTCGGGCAGGAGCTCGTCCTCGGCCATCGTCTCCACGAGGTCCAGCGCGACGGCCGCGGCCGGCGCGGCGTCGATGGTGACGAACAGGATCTCGTCGCCCACGGTCTTGATGACGCGTCCCCCGTGGGCCGTCACGATGTCCGTCGCCAGGGCCTCGAACCGCTGCACCATCACGGCCAGCTGGCGTTCGGTCATCCGCCGCACCAGCGAGGTGAAGTTGACCAGGTCGGCGAACCCGACGACGCGGCGCACCCCCTGGGCCGACTGCTGCGGGTCCGCATCGGCCAGCATGCGGGAGATGGCCGCGGTGAGGTGGCGTCGCCAGGCGTAGATGAGCAGCGGCTCGAGCTCGTCGGCCATGTCGGTGAGCTTGCGCGCGGCGGCTTCGGCGGCGGCCAGGTTCGGCACCGCCCGGGCATCGGCCTCGTCCAGCGCCGCCTCGAGCGCGGGGTCGGCCAGGGCCTCGGCCATCAGCTGGGTCTGCCACACGGCGAGGCGGTCCGTGGTCCGGGCGAATGCCCGCGTCATCGCCAGGGCCGTGGTCTCGTCGAGCTCCTGCTCGCGGACCAGCCGGGCGACGGCCACCAGGGCGAACTGGTCGGCCTCGGTGAACATGGCGTCCTCGTCCTCGACGTTCGGGAAGCCGAGGGCGTGCCAGAACTTCCTGGCCGACAGCAGCGACACCTCCGCGCCGCGGGAGACGTCCCGGCGCGCCATCGTGGCCGGCTTGCCGAGCAGTCGCGCCTCGAGGTCGTCAGGGCGCAACGCCGCGAAGTCCTCCGGTCGCACCACCCGGTGCCGGCCAACCTCGCTCACGCGGCCACCCTAGCCAGTGGTGGAGCGCACGTGGACGACGTCACCGGCCGCCACGGCATACTCACTGCCCGCGCTGCTAACGACCAGGCGACCTTCGTCGTCGACCCCGACCGCCCGCACGCGTCGCACCTCACCACCCGCCACGTGCAGATCGACCTCGCGACCGATGGTCGAACAGGCCCTGCGGTATGCCGCGTGGACACCGGCGCGCGCCGGCGCGGCGCCGCTGAGGTCGGCGTGCCAACGGGCCAGGTGGGTGAGCACCGCCACCACCAGGCGCTCCCGGCTGACCTCGAGCGCGCCCGCCAGCCGCAGCGAGGTGGCGGTGTCGACGGGGAGCTCGTCGCGGTCCTGGTCGACGTTGATGCCCAGCCCCACCACGACGCCGGCCGGCTGGAGCTCGCAGAGGATGCCGCACACCTTGCGGTCGTCGTCGGCCGGCAGGAGCACGTCGTTGGGCCACTTGAGCGCACTGTCGACCCCTGCGACCTCGGTCAGCGCGTCGCGGACCGCCAGACCGGTGGCCAAGGGCAGCCAGCCGCGGCCCTGCTCGGGGGCCGGCAGGAGGACCGAGAGGGTCACCGCGGTGTTGGCCGGGGTCTCCCACGTGCGGCCGAGCCGGCCTCGCCCGGCCTCCTGGTGGTCGGTGACCACGACCCGCCACGGCTGCGCGAGCCGCGCCGCCTCGACGTTGGTGGAACCGAGGCTGGGGTGGACGTCGACCCCCGTCCAGGGCTGACCCGGCGTGACCAACGCCTCGTGCAATGCCTCACGGTCGAGCGATTCGCGCATGGAGGCAAGGCTAGGCTCGCCGACATGGCGCAGACCACCGATTCCATCGCTGATCCGCTCTCGGTCGGCGGCACCGACGTGCCCGGTCCTGACTCGGGCATCGACATCCACTCCACGGCCGGCAAGCTGGCCGACCTCAAGCGGCGGGTCGCCGAGGTTGCCCATGCCGGGACCGAGCGGGCCATCGAGAAGCAGCACGCGCGGGGCAAGAAGACCGCTCGTGAGCGGCTCGAGCTGCTGCTCGACGAGGGCTCGTTCGTCGAGATGGACAAGTACGCCCGGCACCGCTCGACCGCCTTCGGCCAGGAGGCGAACCGGCCGTACGGCGACGGCGTCGTCACCGGGTACGGCACCGTCGACGGGCGCACCGTGGCGGTCTTCGCGCAGGACTTCACCGTGTTCGGCGGATCCCTCGGCGAGGTGTTCGGCGAGAAGATCTGCAAGGTCATGGACTTCGCGATGAAGGTCGGCTGCCCGGTCGTCGGGCTCAACGACTCCGGCGGCGCGCGCATCCAGGAGGGCGTGGTCTCGCTCGGACTGTACGGCGAGATCTTCCGGCGCAACGTGCACGCCTCCGGGGTCATCCCGCAGATCAGCCTGATCATGGGCCCGTGCGCGGGCGGTGCGGTCTACTCCCCCGCCGTCACCGACTTCACCGTGATGGTCGACCAGACCTCGCACATGTTCATCACCGGGCCCGAGGTCATCAAGACGGTCACCGGCGAGGACGTGTCGTTCGAGGACCTCGGCGGTGCCCGGACCCACAACACCAAGTCCGGCGTCGCGCACTACATGGGTTCCGACGAGGAGGACGCCATCGAGTACGTCAAGGCGCTGCTGTCCTACCTGCCGTCCAACAACCTCGAGGAGCCGCCCTCGTTCGCCGACGACGGTGGCGAGCCGCCGTCGCTCGAGGTCACCGACGAGGACCGCGAGCTCGACACCCTCATCCCCGACAACGCCAACCAGCCGTACGACATGAAGACCGTGATCGAGCACGTCGTCGACGACGGTGAGTTCCTGGAGATCCAGCCGCTGTTCGCGCCCAACCTCATCGTGGGCTACGGGCGCATCGAGGGCCGCTCGGTCGGGGTGGTCGCCAACCAGCCGATGCAGTTCGCCGGCACCCTCGACATCGACGCCTCGGAGAAGGCCGCACGGTTCGTGCGGACCTGCGACGCGTTCAACGTGCCCGTGCTGACGTTCGTCGACGTGCCCGGCTTCCTGCCCGGCACCGACCAGGAGTGGGACGGCATCATCCGCCGCGGCGCCAAGCTCATCTACGCCTACGCCGAGGCCACCGTCCCCCTCGTCACGGTCATCACCCGCAAGGCCTACGGCGGCGCGTACGACGTGATGGGGTCCAAGCACCTCGGCGCCGACATCAACCTGGCCTGGCCGACCGCGCAGATCGCGGTCATGGGCGCCCAGGGCGCCGTCAACATCCTCTACCGCAAGCAGCTCGCCGCCGCGCAGGCCGCGGGAGAGAACGTCGACGAGGCCCGGGCCCGGTTCATCGCCGAGTACGAGGACACCCTCGCCAACCCCTACATCGCTGCCGAGCGCGGCTACATCGACACCGTCATCACGCCCTCGAACACGCGCATGAACGTCACCAAGGCGCTGCGGGCACTGCGCACCAAGCGCGAGACCCTGCCCCCCAAGAAGCACGGAAACATCCCCCTGTGACGGACCACGAGGCGGTGACGGACCACGAGACGGTGACGGACCACGAGGCGGTGCCCGCGCAACGTCCCCCGATGCGGCTGGTCCACGGCGATGCGACCCCGGAGGAGGTCGCCGCGGTGCTGGCGGTGCTCTCCGCGGTGACGGCGGGCGCACCCGAGCCGGCCCCGCGGCATACCTCGCAGTGGAGCTCCCGCGAGCGCGCGATGCGGCGTCCGCTGCACCCGGGACCGGGCGCCTGGCGCGCCTCCGGCTGGCCCTCCTGACCATTCCCGCTCCGCGGCCGGGGACGGCGACACGCCGCGACACGCCACGAACCCGGGCCGGTAGGACTGCCCCGGCCCTCGGCCGTACGGGCCATCTTCGCCTCAGGAGTGGGAACCGCGCGGCGACCGACCTACCGTGGACAGAGTCCCCACCGGCCAGGTGGGGCGGTCCCCGCGGTCGCCGAGCCCCGACACCCGTGTGGATGGCAAGCGATCCTTGCCGAGAGTGTCGGGGACGGAGAACCCAGGTACGACGGAAGCGGAAGTCGCGCTTCCTTGGGGTCAAGCCACTGGCACCAGCCGGCGGCCGGGCAGTTTCGGACGGAGCAGCACGCTCCGCGCCCGAACCCGACAGGTCACTCTTCGCAGGCGGTCCGAAAGAAATGGCCCTCCCGTGTCCCGTCATCCCTCGCTCCGCCCTGCCCTGCCGCGCCGCCTGATCGCCCTCCTGCTGGCGACCGTCGCCGTCGCAGCACTGTCGACCGGCCCGTTCGGCGCCGACCGCGCCGATGCCGCGATCCTCACGACCGTCCAGTTCGGCACCGTGACCCGCGTCGCGGCTGCGCAGGTCGGCGTGCCCTACCGGTATGGCGGCACGACGCCGCAGACCGGGTTCGACTGCTCCGGCTACGTGAAGTACGTGTACTCACAAGCCGCCAAGGTGGTGCCGCGCACCGCCGAGGAGCAGTACCGGGCCAGCGCCGCCGTCACTCCTCGGTCGGCACGCGCGGGCGACCTGGTCTTCTTCCACTCCTCGCCGACGACGGTCTACCACGTGGGCATCTATGCAGGGGCGGGCTACGTCTGGCACGCACCAAGGCCCGGCAAGGTCGTGGCGAAGGTGAAGATCTGGACCAGCGACGTCACTTTCGGCCGAGCCCGATGACCCCACCCGACTGACCCCTACGACTGCTCCCGGGAGCGCGCTGGGGGCGCCAGGCGAGAGGCGGGACGCAGGTCAGTCGAGCTCGGTGCCCGCGGCCTGGCGTCGCTGCACCCTCTCGCGCAGCTCGGCCGCCTCGACCTCGACCAGGCAGTCGGCGGCGAGCACCCGCTCGGCGGCAGCGAGGTCACCCATGAAGGCGCGGAACGTGTCGGGCACGGTGATGGCGTGCTGCGGTCGCGAGACCACCTCGATCTCGTCGCCCGGACGCACCGTCCCTCCCGTCACGACGGACAGGTAGGCCCCGGTGCGCCCGATGTCGGTGAACCGCTTGACCCAGCCCGGCTCACCCATCCGCGCCGCGAACGTGGCACAGGGGACCCTGGGACCGCAGACCTCGAGCACGACGTCGTCGCCGACCGCCCAGCGCTCGCCGAGGATCGCGCCGTCGACATCCAGACCGCTGGTCGTGAAGTTCTCCCCGAACATGCCGTGGGGCAGCTCGCGACCGAGCTGGTCGGCCCACCAGTCGAGCTCCTCCCGCGCAAACGCATACACCGCCTGGTAGTCGCCGCCATGGTGCCGCGTGTCGCCGAGGAAGTCGCCCTCGACCCCGCTGCCGAGCCCACCGTGCTTCGGCCCCGGAGCGCGCAGCTGGGCGGACTCGACGGGGCGCTTCGCGATGCCCGTGACGCCGACGTTCTTGGCGGTGCTGGGTTCGGCGCGCCCGACATTGAGCGACAACAGGTGTGCAGCCATGGACCCACCCTAGGGATCCGGGGCAACCGGATATCGCGGTGCCACCGTCAGGACCCTGGGGTACGTTCGCTCGCGTGAGCACAGAGACCACCATCGCCGCCCGCCCGGCCACCAACCTCGACCGCATCGCCGACGACTTCCTGGCGAAGTTCGTGGCCCTCAGCCCGATCACCGCGACCTACCTCGGCATCCCCGGCCATGACGAGGAGCTCGATGACTTCTCCCCGGCCGGTCACGAGGCGCATGCCGCGCTGCGGGCCGAGACCCTCGCGCAGCTCGACCAGGTCGAGCCCGTGGACGACATCGACCGGGTCACCCTGGCCGCCATGCGTGAGCGCCTCGGCCTCGCGGAGGAGACCCACCGGGCCGGGATCGACGAGATGTCCCTCAACGTCATCGCCTCCCCGATGCAGGAGGTGCGCGGTTGCTTCGACCTCATGCCCACGGCCACCGACGAGGACTGGGGCGTCATCAGCCGGCGTCTGCAGCGGGTGCCCGACGCCCTGCGCGGGTGGAAGGAAAGCCTGCTGAGCGCCTCGGCCAAGGGCAACATCGCCCCCCGTCGCCAGGTCGAGGCCTGCATCCAGCAGTGCGCCGACCTCGTCGCGGACGACGGCTACTTCGCCCACCTCGTCGCGGACGCCCGGCTGGCCGAGGCCACCGGCCCCGGTGAGCTGGCCGCTGCGACCCGCGAGACGCTGGCAGCTGCCGCCGAGGCTGCCGCGGCGGCCTACGCCGAGCTCCGCGGCTGGCTCAAGGACCACCTGCTCGACGACGCGCCCGAGGCCGACGCGTGCGGTCAGGAGCGGTACGCCCTGCTGTCCCGGTCGTTCCTCGGGGCCCGGGTCGACCTCGCCGAGACCTACGCGTGGGGGCAGCAGGAGGTCGAGCGGATCACGGCGCAGATGGAGGAGGTCGCCGACCGGATCAAGCCCGGCAGCACCGTCAAGGAGGCCATCGCCGCGCTCGACGCCGACCCTGCATACCAGCTGCACGGCACCGACGAGCTGAAGGCGTGGATGCAGCAGCGCGCCGACGAGGCGATCGCCAACCTCGCCGGCACGCACTTCGACATCCCCGACCCGGTGCGCACCATCGAGTGCCTCATCGCGCCCACCCAGACGGGCGGCATCTACTACACGGGCCCCTCGGAGGACTTCTCGCGGCCCGGGCGCATGTGGTGGTCGGTCCCCAAGGGTGTGACCGAGTTCGGCACCTGGAAGGAGCTCACGACCGTCTACCACGAGGGGGTTCCCGGGCACCATCTCCAGGTCGCCCAGACCGTCTTCCGTTCCGAGCTGCTCAACAAGTGGCGACGGATGCTCGCCTGGACCTCGGGCCACGGCGAGGGATGGGCCCTGTACGCCGAGCGGCTCATGGACGAGCTCGGCTACATGGACGACCCGGGCGCCAAGATGGGCCTGCTCGACAGCCAGTCGCTGCGCGCCGCGCGAGTCGTCATCGACATCGGAGTCCACTGCGGGTTCGAGGCCCCGGCGGAGGTCGGCGGTGGCGAGTGGACCTACGACAAGGCCTGGCAGTACCTCACCGACCACGCCAACCAGGGCGAGGCCTGGCTGCGGTTCGAGCTCGACCGCTACCTCGGCTGGCCGGGGCAGGCGCCGTCGTACAAGATCGGCGAGCGACTCTGGATGCAGCTGCGCGACCAGGTCGCGGAGCGTGAGGGTGCGGCGTTCTCGCTCAAGGACTTCCATCGCCGGGCGCTCGACATCGGTGGCGTCGGCCTCGACACGCTGCGCGAGGCGGTGCTCGGCGAGCTCGGCTGACCCCTCGCTCACGCGTCCTCGGGGCGGTCCGCCATCGGTGGCGGGCCGCCCCGCGTCCGTGGGCACCCGGCACACCTGGGGGTGCCTGCGAGGATGTGGCCGTGGAAACAGCTGTGGCCATCGTCGCCATCGTCGGGACCGTCATCGTCGTGGCCGGCATCGCCCAGCGGTGGCGGGTCGCTGCGCCCCTGGCCCTGCTCGTGGTGGGGGTGGTGGTCAGCTACATCTCGTTCATCCCCGAGCCCGAGCTGAGTGCCCAGGTCGTGTTGGTCGGCCTGCTGCCGCCCCTGCTGTATGCCGCGGCGATCCGGACGTCGCTGGTGGACTTCCGCGCCAACTGGACGCCGATCCTGAGCCTGTCGGTGGGCCTGGTCCTGTTCACCGCCGCAGGCGTGGGCCTGGTGACCTGGTGGTTGCTCCACGTGCCGTTCGCGGTGGCCTTCGCGCTGGGTGCCATCGTGGCACCGCCGGACGCGGTCGCCGCGACGGCGGTGGCACGCAGGATCGGGCTGCCTCGGCGGATCGTGACCATCCTCGAGGGCGAGTCGCTGGTGAACGACGCGACCGCCCTGGTCTCGCTGCGCACGGCCGTCGCCGCCTTCCCCCTGGCCGCGACGGCGGTCGCCTCCGGCAGCCACGCCACCACGGTGACCATGGGGTCTGTCGCCTTCGACTTCGGCCGGGCCGTGGTGCTGGGCGTCGGGTTCGGGGTGCTGGTCGGGATCGTGATCGCCTCCATCCGCAGCAAGGTCACCGAGTCGGCCATCGACACCTCGATCTCGTTCATCGTGCCCTACCTCGCCTACCTGCCGGCTGAGCACTACCACGGCTCCGGCGTGCTGGCCGTCGTCGTGGCGGGGCTGATCCTGGGCCACAAGTCGCCGATCGTCCAGAACGCGTCGTCCCGGCTGAGCGAGCGGATCAACTGGACGACGATCCAGTTCATCCTCGAGAACGCCGTCTTCCTCATGCTGGGCATGCAGATGCGACGGCTGGTCGAGGACGCCGGCCACACCGGCCCTGGCTGGGGTCGGGTCATCCTGGTGTGCGTGGCCGTCCTGGCCACCGTGGTGGTCCTGCGCCCGATCTGGGTCTTCCCGTTCAAGCTGCTGCAGGCCAAGCTCGGCAAGCACGAGGGCAAGTTCCACCCGAAGGCAGCAGCGGTGATCTCGTGGGCCGGGATGCGGGGGGTGGTGACCCTCGCCGCGGCGTTCACCCTGCCGGCGGCCACCCCCGAGCGGTCGACCCTGGTGCTGGCCGCCATGACGGTGACGGTCGCCACCCTTCTCCTGCAAGGACTCTCGCTGCCGTGGCTGGCCAGGACGCTGGGCGTACGCGGCCCCGACCCCCGCGAGGACGCCCTGCAGGAGGCCACCATCCTGCAGGCGTCGGTGGCGGCCGGCCTCAAGGCCCTCGAAGAGCACCACGACGTCGACGCCGACGTCATCGAGACGCTGCGCCGACGCGCCGAGAACCGCACCAACATCGTCTGGGAGCGACTCGGCCAGGGGCGGGTCGACGCCGTCGAGACGCCCAGCGCGACCTACCGCCGGGTGCGCCTGATCATGTTGGCCGCCGAGCGCGCCGAGCTCCTGCGCATCCGTGACGCCGGCACGGTCGACCACGAGGTGCTGGCCCACGTCCTGGCGCAGCTCGACATCGAGGAGTCCATGCTCGACCGGATCGAGGAGCGTTCCGACGAGCTGCGTGAGGAGCCGCTGCTGCCTCCCGAGCGCGGCGAGGACGAGTGCGAGCACCTCGCCGCCCACCACGACCGGTTCGTCGCGCCGACCAGCCCGCACGGCTGCGAGGAGTGCCTGCGCGACGGCACGACCTGGGTCCACCTGCGGCTCTGCCTCGACTGCGGGCACGTGGGGTGCTGCGACTCCTCGCCCCAGAAGCACGCGACGGGCCACTTCCACGAGAGTGACCATCCGGTGATGCGCAGCTTCGAGCCCGGGGAGTCCTGGCGCTGGTGCTTCGTGGACGACCAGCTCGGCTGACGACGTCGGGTATGCCGCCGGGGCGCCAGGGGTGGGTACCCTCACCCTCGTGACGTCCCTCGTGCTCGCCTCCGCCTCCCCCGCCCGTCGCCGACTGCTCGTGGCCGCGGGGCTCGAACCCAGCATCGTCGTGAGCGGCGTGGACGAGTCGGCGGTGACCGCCGCGGCCCGGGAGACCTATGGCGAGCTGGTCGCCGAGGACGTCGCGCTGCTGCTCGCGAGGGCCAAGGCCGAGGACGTGGCCGACCAGATCGACGACGCGGTGATCATCGGGTGCGACTCGGTCCTCGACCTGGACGGGGCGATCCACGGCAAGCCCTCCTCGGCGGCGGAGGCCGTCTCCCGGTGGCGCCAGATGCGCGGCCGGTCCGGCATCCTGCACACCGGGCACTGGGTCGTCGACACCCGCGACGAGGACCACGGCGGGACGGGCGCGACCCTCGGGGCCACCGCGTCCACGACCGTGCACTTCGCCAAGCTGACCGACGACGAGATCGACGCGTACGTCGAGACCGGCGAGCCCCTGCGCGTGGCCGGGGCGTTCACCCTCGACGGGCTCGGCGCCCCCTATGTCAGCAGCATCGAGGGAGACCCGAGCAACGTCGTCGGCATCTCCCTGCCGCTGCTGCGCGAGCTGCTCATGGAGCTCGGCCTCGCGTGGCACGACCTGCGCAGCTCGGCGCACCGGGGCGCGCAGGGCGCCCACGTCGAGCGCGCCTGAGCGAGCCGCCGAGATCCCAGCTCTCGGCGTCCCGGAGGGCCTGGCGGCCCGAGAGCTGGGCTCTCGGGGAGCCAGGGCAGGACTGTCGTGTCAGACCGGGGGGATGTCGCGGCGCTTGGTGGCGAAGTGGCGGTCGCGAGCCTTGGCGTAGCGCAGCCGGAGCAGCAGCTCGCCACGCAGGGCGTCCGCCTCGATGATCTGGTCGAGGACCAGGTCGGCGGCGAGCCGCTCGAGGTCGACGTCCTCCTCGTACTCGCGACGCATGTCCTGGACGAACTGCTCGCGCTCGGCGGGGTCGTCGATCGCCGCGATCTTGTTGGCGTAGACGGCGTTGACGGCCGCCTCCGGACCCATCACGGCGATCCGCGCGGTCGGCAGCGCGATGGTCGCATCCGGTCCGAAGCCGGGGCCGCCCATCGCGTAGAGCCCAGCCCCGTAGGCCTTGCGGACGATCACGCAGAACTGCGGAACCGTCGCCGAGGACACCGCGTGCACCATCTTGGCGCCGTGCCGGATGATCCCCCCGCGCTCGACCTCCGACCCGATCATGAACCCCGGCACGTCGGCGAGGTAGATCAGCGGGATCGAGTAGGCGTCGCAGAGCCAGATGAACCGGGCCGCCTTGTCCGCACTGTCCGTGAACAGCACGCCGCCCTTGACCACGGAGTTATTGGCGACGATCCCGACGGTCTCGCCCGCCATGCGGCCGAACCCGATCACGAGCTCGGGAGCGAACAGCGGCTTGACCTCGAAGAACGACTCCTCGTCGGCGAGGCCGTCGATGACCTCGTGGATGTCGAAGGGCTGGCTCTCGCGCTCGGGCACGGTGTGCCGGGTCAGCGGCTTCGAAGGCTCCTCGGGTGCGTAGGTCGGCAGGTCCGATCGCCAGCTCGGCGGCAGGTAGGAGAAGTACAGCTTGGCCATCTCGATCGCCTCGGCGTCGTCGGCGACGAGCAGGTCCCCCACCCCGGAGACGGTGCAGTGCATCCGCGCGCCACCCATGTCCTCGAGCGAGACCTTCTCCCCCACCACCATCTCGGCCATGCGCGGGCTGCCGAGGTACATCGAGGCATTCCCCTCGACCATGATGATGAGGTCGGTGAACGACGGGATGTACGCACCACCAGCAGCACTCGGGCCGAAGAGGCAGCAGATCTGCGGCACCTTGCCCGACAGGGCGACCTGGTTGTGGAAGATGCGTCCGGCGCCACGCCGGCCGGGGAACATCTCGACCTGGTCGGTGATCCGCGCGCCCGCCGAGTCGACGAACCAGAAGACCGGCAGCTCCTCGCGCAGCGCCATCTCGGTCGCCCGGACGATCTTCTCGACGGTGCGCGCACCCCATGATCCGGCCTTGACCGTCGGGTCGTTGGCGATGACGATCGCCGGTCGCCCGTCGACGGTGCCGCGGCCGGTGACCACGCCGTCGGCCGGCAGACCGCTGGCCGTGGCGTTGGCGTAGCGCGCGTCCTCGACGAAGCTGCCCTCGTCGAACAGCATCGCGATCCGGTCGCGGACGTAGAGCTTGCCCTGCGAGTCCAGCTTGGCCTGCGCCTTCTCCGGCGCGACCGCGGAGGCCTGGTAGGCCGCGGCGAGCCGCTCGCGGACGTCGGTCACCTTGGGGTCGGTGCCGGAGTCCTGCCCCACCGCGAACGGTGGCTGGACCGCAGGGGTGGACGCGCCGGACGACGAGGTGGAGGTCACCGGCATACCCTCTCGCACTCCGGCGCTCACGCGGTGGGCAGGCCGAGGTGGCGGGCGATGACCATGCGCTGCACCTCGGAGGTGCCCTCGCCGATCTCGAGGATCTTCGCGTCGCGGTAGAACCGGGCCACCGGGTACTCCTCCATGAAGCCGTTGCCACCGAAGACCTGGGTGGCGATGCGGGTGGCTGTCACGGCGGCCTCGGTGGAGTAGAGCTTGCAGATCGCGGCGGCCTGCTTGACCTCCTTGACCGAACGGCGGCCGTGCTCGAGCTCGTCCTTGAGCCACGCGGCCTTGTAGGTCAGCTGGCGAGACGCCTCGACCATGACGGCGAGGTCGGCGATCTGGAAGGACACGCCCTGGTTGACACCGATCGGCTTGCCGAACGCCTTGCGGGTCTTCGCGTAGGCCGTGGTCTCCTCGAGCATCCGCTGGCTCATGCCGACCGCGAGGGCGGAGATGGCGATGCGGCCGTCGTCGAGGGTCTTGAGGAACTGCCTGAAGCCCTCGCCCTCGTTGCCGAGCAGGTTGCCGGCCGGGACGCGGCAGCTCTCGAAGGTCAGGCCGTGCGTGTCCGAGGCGTGCCAGCCGAGCTTGTCGTAGGCCGGCTCGACGGTGAACCCCGGTGTGCCGGAAGGGATCATGATCGCACTGAGCTGGGCGGAGCCGTCCTCGTTCGTGCCGGTGCGGGCGGTGACCGTGACGACCGAGGTGATGTCGGTGCCGGAGTTGGTGATGAACGCCTTGGAGCCGTTGACGACCCACTCGTCGCCCTCGCGGACCGCCTTGGTGCGGGTGGCACCGGCGTCGGAGCCGGCGTCCGGCTCGGTGAGGCCGAAGCCGGCGAGCGCACGCCCGGCCACCAGGTCGGGCAGGAAGCGCTCCTTCTGCTCCTGCGAGCCGTAGGTGAGGATCGGGTTGATGCCCAGGCCGACACCGGCCGACAGCGTGATGCCGATCGACTGGTCGACCCGGCCGAGCTCCTCGATGGCCACGCAGAGCGACGTGAAGTCACCGTCGTCGCCCATCCCGCCGAACTCCTCGGGCACGACGAGGCCGAACAGCCCCAGCTCGCCCATCTTCGGGACCAGGTCGCTCGGGAAGTGGTGGTCCTTGTCCCACTTGGCGATGTGCGGCTCGACCTCTGCCTCGGCGAACTCCCGGACGACCTTGCGGAAGTCCTCGTGCTCCTTGCTCAGCTCGAACATCGTGTCTCCTTCGTGGGGTGCGCGCCGGGGGTCACCCAGCCACGCGGCATGCTGTGGTTGCTTGACGTTGACGTAAACGTAAAGCAATACTCACGGGTATGCCAGCCCCCGCAGCCACAGCCGTCCAGGAGACCTGGACGATCCGGGAGATCGCGGACGAGTTCGGCGTGACGCACCGGACGGTGCGCCACTACGAGGACCTCGGGCTGATCACGCCGGAGCGCCGGGGGACGACCCGCGTCTACCACCGCCGTGACCGGACCCGGCTGGCGCTGATCCTGCGCGGCAAGCGGCTGGGTTTCCCCCTGGAGGAGATCCGCACGATCATCGACCTGTACGACCGGCCGCGGGGCAAGGCCAGCCAGCTCGAGTACGTCCTGGACCAGATCGACGAGCGGCGCAGTGACCTCGAGCAGCGCCGCCGTGACCTCGAGGACGCCATCACCGAGCTCGGTGAGTTCGAGCGCCGCTGCCGCGCCGACCTGCGTCGCCTGGGCTGACGCTGCCCCTTCGGGACCTGCGGCCTTAGGCTCAGCGGGCATGACCGGTCTGCGCGTCCTGTTCATCGGTGGCACCGGCGTGATCAGCTCGGCGTGCGTCGCCGAAGCGGTCGCGTGCGGGCACCGCGTCACGATCCTCAACCGCGGCACCAGCACCACCCATCCACCGCATCCCGACGCCGAGCGGCTGCACGCCGATGTCCGCGACGCCGCGGCCGTCCGGGAGGTCGTCGGCAGCAGGGCGTTCGACGTCGTGGTCGACTTCCTCTCGTTCACCCCGGACCAGGTGCAGCAGCAGCTCGACGCGTTCGTGGACAGGACCGGCCAGTACGTGTTCATCAGCTCGGCATCGGCCTACCAGACGCCGCCGAGCAGGCTGCCCGTCACCGAGTCCACTCCCCTGCGCAACCCGTTCTGGGCCTACTCGCGGGCCAAGATCGCCTGCGAGGACCTGCTCGTGGCGGCCTACCGCGAGCGCGGGCTCCCGATGACGATCGTGCGGCCCTCGCACACCTACGACCACACGCTGCCGCCTTTCGAGGGACGCTGGACCGTGGTCGAGCGGATGCGCCAGGGCAGGCCCGTCGTGGTCCACGGCGACGGAACCTCGCTGTGGACCATCACCCACCACACGGACTTCGCGCGGGCCTTCGTCGGGCTCCTGGGTCGTGGGGAGGCGATCGGCGAGGCGTTCCACATCACCGGTGACGAGGCCCCGACCTGGAACCAGATCTACGCCGACATCGCCGAGGCTGCCGGGGTGGAGCCACAGCTGGTGCACGTGCCGTCCGAGGCCATCGCCGCCGTCGACGAGGACTTCGGCGCCAGCCTGCTGGGCGACAAGGCCCACTCGATGGTGTTCGACAACAGCAAGATCCGCACGCTGGTGCCGGGTTGGGCCGCTCGGGTGCCGTTCCGCCAGGGCGCGCAGGAGATCGTCGACTGGCACGACGCGGACCCGGCCCGCAAGCGGGTCGACGCCGACCTCGACGCGCTCTACGACCGGCTCGTCGCCGCCCACCGGGTCTGACCGCCACAGCCGCGTCGGCTAGGTTCGCGGCCGTGGACTGGGAGGTGCTGCGCAGCAGGGTCGTCACCGCGCCCGGCGACGTCGCGATGGGCGCACCCGCCGTGACGGTGGCCGTGGTCGCGGCGGTCCTCGTGGTCGCGGTGCCGCCCGTGTGGCTGGTGCTGCGAGTCGCGGTGACGCTCGTCCACGAGCTGGGTCACGCCCTCGTGGGTCTGGCGGTGGGACGCCGCTTCACCGGGTTCGTGCTCCGAGGAGACATGTCCGGGCACGCCGTGACCGTGGGGCCCGCGCGCGGCCCGGGCCGGGTCCTGTCGACCTGGTCGGGATACCCGGCTCCCGCAGTCGTCGGAGCCGCGCTGGTCTGGACCGCCGCCCGTGGCTGGGCGGCGCCGGTGCTGACCGTCCTGCTCGTCATCTGGCTGCTGACCCTGGTCCGGGTGCGGTCACTGCTCACGGCCGCCGTCATGATGGTGGCACTCGCGGCGACCGCAGCCCTGTGGTGGTGGCGGGACGACTCGGTGCAGGCCCAGGTGATGGTGGCCACGGGGATCGTGCTCCTCGTGGGCGCCTGGCGGCACCTCGGCGCCGTGATGTCCTCGCGCACCCGCGGCAGCGACCCGGCCGTCCTCGCCTCGCTGACGCACGTGCCCGCCCTGGTGTGGAACGCCTCGTTCGTCCTCGCCTGCGCGGCGGCGACCTGGCTGGCCGCTGTCGAGGTGGCCGCCGCCTGGGGTTAGCGCCCCTGCCTAGGCCGGCGCCTCTGCCCGGCGCGACCCTGCCCGGCCAGGAGCTCGTCGATCTCCGCGGCAGTGGGTGCCGTGGCCGGACCCCGCCTGGTCACCTTGATCGCCCCGGCGGCGTTGGCCCGTGTCGCCGCCGTCTCCCAGTCGGCGCCCGCCGCCCGGCACGCCACCAGCACCCCGGTGTGGGTGTCCCCTGCACCGTTGGTGTCGATCGCCTCCTGCGGATAACCCTGCAGGGAGGTCGTGCGGCCACCCTCGTGCAGGTGGCAGCCCCGCGGGCCGTCGCGCACGATGACGACGGCGCCCGCCGGCAGGACGGCGGTCAGCGCCTCGACCGAGGCCGCAGGATCGGCGTGCCCCGTCAGCTGTCCGGCTTCCTCGGCGTTGCTGGTCCACACGGTGGTGCGGGCGAGCGCCCGCTCCCGGACGTCGGCAGGCAGGTCCGCAAAGGCCGCGCCCGGATCGAGGACCACCACCACCGCGGGCTCGAGACTCTCCAGCCAGGCCACCAACGGATCCCGGGTGCGCCCGACCAGCGAGAAGCCGCTCAGGCACACCAGATCCCCCGCCACCGGTGCCGACGTCTGGAGGGACTCGATGCTGATCCGTCGCTCGGCCCCCTGCGTCGTCACGAAGGTGCGTTCGGCGCTCGGCTCGACCATCACGAAGCAGATCCCCGTGTCGAGGTCGGTGACCGGTGGGCTGCTCACGGTGACTCCCTCGGCCGCCAGAGCCGCCCGCACCAGGTCACCGTTGGGGCCAGTCCCCACTGAACCGGCCAGGACCGCCCGCGCCCCGGAACGGGAGGCGGCCACGAGGATGTTCACCGCTCCACCGGCATACCGCCCGTAGGTCCGCGCCACCGCGTTGCCTCCGCGCGCCGGCAGCGCGTCGACCGTGACCACCTCGTCGACCAGCGCCTGCGCGGTGTGGATGACCCGCGGGACCGGTGCGTCATCGGGCACGGGCGCGTGGGTGGTCATGCCGAGCGAGTATGCCGGGCGGCGCGGACGGGTGCTCCCCCTCCCGAGCGCAGGCAGTCGTGGAATGCTGCACCGCATGGCGACTGCACCGGAGACGACCCTGCTCATCCTCGGCGCCGGGGGTGACCTGACCCACCGGTTGCTGCTGCCCGGACTGGCCAGCCTGCTCGTGGTCGAGCCGGAGCGCCGCGTCCGGGTCGTCGGCGCCGACCGGGTCGACTTCACTGCTGCGCAGTGGAAGGCGCGCGTCAAGGACTCCTTCGGTGACGCCGGTGCGCCGGCGAAGGTGACGAGCGCGGTCACCAAGCACACGGCATACGTCCAGACCGACGTGCTGGACGAGGCTGCGCTGCGCGAGCTGGTGGACAGCTGTGGCGACGGTCCCCTGGTCATCTTCTTCGCCCTGCCTCCGCAGGTGACGATGAAGGTCTGCGACGTGCTGCAACATGTCGACCTGCCCGAGGTCACCCGGCTCGCGCTGGAGAAGCCGTTCGGCACCGACCACGCCTCCGCAGTGCGGTTCAACGCCCTGCTGCACCGGCTGGTGCCCGAGGAGGAGATCTTCCGGATCGACCACTTCCTCGGCGTGGCAACGGTCTTCAACCTCGTGGGCCTTCGCTTCGCCAACCGGATGCTCGCCCCGATCTGGAGCGGGGAGCACATCGAGCGGGTGGAGATCGTCTACGACGAGGACCTCGCACTCGAGGGGCGCGCCGGCTACTACGACGGTGCGGGAGCCCTCAAGGACATGCTGCAGAGCCATCTGCTCCAGGTGCTCGCGCTCTTCGCGATGGAGTCGATCGCCACCTTGGACGCCCGCGAGCTGCAGGACCAGAAGGCCCAGGTGCTGCGCGCCACGAAGGTCTGGGGAGGCTCCCCGAAGCGCTCCTCGCGACGGGCGCGGTACACCGCGGGAACCCTCGGTCGCCGGAGGGTGCCGGACTACGCCAAGGAGGCGGGAGTCGACCCCAAGCGCTCCACCGAGACCCTCGCCCAGGTCACCCTCGAGGTCGCGAACTCGCGGTGGGCGGGCGTGCCGTTCGTGCTGCGCAGCGGCAAGGCCATGGGCGCGCCGCGCAAGCAGATCGTCGCGCACTTCCGCGACGTCCCGCACCTGCCGACCGGCTTCACCGGGGGCGCAGCCGGCGACCGGCTGACCATCGACCTCAAGCCCGGTGCCGTCTCCCTCACCCTGACGATGAACGCCGAGGGCGACCCGCTCGACCTCGAGCAGAAGACCCTCACCGCGACCCTCGCCGCGCCGCGGATGCAGCCCTACGGGGAGGTCCTGGCGCAGATCTTCGACGGCAGCCAGCTGCTCACCGTGCGCGGGGACGCCGCGCAGGAGTGCTGGCGGATCGTGGCCCCGGTCATCAAGGCCTGGGCGCAGGACCGGGTGCCGCTCGAGACGTATCCCGCGGGGTCCACCGGCCCCGAGGGCTGGCTCACGCCGTAGTCGGCAGACCGCCTCCCCAGACGCCGCGTCCCCAGAGGCCGCGTCCCTCGAGGCCGCGTCCCCGCAGGCTCAGACGCGGCTGCGCACCGAGTAGAGCTCGGGGAAGAACGTCAGGTCGAGGGCCCGGCGCAGGAAGTCGACCCCGGACGAGCCGCCGGTCCCCCTCTTGTGCCCGATGGTGCGCGTCACCACCTGCAGGTGCCGGAAGCGCCACTGCTGGAAGTTGTCCTCGAGGTCCACGAGCTCCTCGCAGGTCTCGTAGACGCCCCAGTGCTCGGCCGGGCTGGCATACACGGCCGCGAAGGTGTCGACCAGTGCGTCGTTCTCCCGGTAGGGCTGGGTGAAGTCGCGGTCGAGCAGCTCGGCGGGCACGGCATACCCGTGGCGGTCGAGGTAGCGCAGGAACTCGTCGTAGAGACTCGGCTGCTCGAGCAGCTGCGCGAGCATCGAGCGCGCCGTCTCGTCGTGGTCGAAGACCTTGACCATGTCGGCGTTCTTGTTGCCGAGCAGGAACTCGACGGCGCGGTACTGCCAGGACTGGAACCCCGAGCTGGTGGCGAGGAAGGGCCTGATCTCGGCGTACTCGCTCGGCGTCAGCGTGGCCAGCACCGACCACTGGTCGGTGAGGACCTCCTGGATGCGCTTGACCCGGGCCAGCCGCTTGAGGGCCGGGGCGAGCTCGTCACCGGCGAGCAGCGAGCGGGCCGAGCGCAGCTCGTGCAGCATGAGCTTGAGCCAGAGCTCGGACGTCTGGTGCTGGATGATGAAGAGCAGCTCGTCGTGCTGCTCCGGACGGCTCCGGGGGTGCTGCGCCGTGAGGAGCTGGTCCAGGCTGAGGTAGTCGCCGTAGGACATCGCCCCGGAGAAGTCCCGCTGCACGCCCTCTTCGATCTCACGCACCGACCGCGCGTCGTCACCGCTCATGGCGTCACCCTATGGCGCCGCACGCTGACCGCCTGTTCTGGCGAGAGAGTGTTGGCGAGGCCACACCCCGCGGGTGGGGGTGCCGTCACGGAAACGGGCTAGGCTCCGGCGCATGGCGCCCATCTCCGAGTCGACGACGAAACCGATCTCCAAGGTTCTCATTGCCAACCGTGGCGAGATCGCCGTCCGCATCGCGCGCGCCTGCGCCGACAGCGGCATCGGCTCCGTTGCCGTGTATGCCGATCCGGACCGCGACGCCCTGCACGTCAAAGTGGCCGACGAGGCGTACGCGCTCGGCGGCTCGACCCCCGGTGACTCCTACCTGGTCCAGGAGAAGCTCCTTGAGGTGGCCCGCAAGTCCGGAGCGGACGCGGTCCACCCCGGCTACGGCTTCCTCGCCGAGAACGCCTCCTTCGCCCAGGCCGTCCTCGACGCCGGGCTGACCTGGATCGGCCCCTCCCCCGAGGCCATCGACTCCTTGGGCGACAAGGTCAAGGCCCGGCACATCGCCGCGCGCGCCAACGCCCCGCTGGTGCCCGGCACCGCAGACCCGGTCGCCGATGCCGACGAGATCGTCGCGTTCGCCAAGGAGCACGGCCTGCCGGTGGCGATCAAGGCGGCCTTCGGCGGTGGCGGCCGCGGCCTGAAGGTCGCGCGCACCATCGAGGAGATCCCCGAGCTGTTCGACTCCGCCACCCGCGAGGCCGTCGCCGCGTTCGGTCGCGGCGAGTGCTTCGTCGAGCGCTACCTCGACAAGCCCCGCCACGTCGAGACCCAGTGCCTGGCCGACACCCATGGAAACGTCGTCGTGGTCTCGACCCGCGACTGCTCGCTGCAGCGCCGCCACCAGAAGCTCGTCGAGGAGGCCCCCGCGCCGTTCCTGTCCGAGGAGCAGAACGCCGAGCTGCGCCGCGCCTCCAAGGCCATCCTCGCCGAGGCCGGCTACACCGGCGCCGGGACGTGCGAGTTCCTCGTCGGCCAGGACGGCACCATCTCCTTCCTCGAGGTCAACACCCGCCTGCAGGTCGAGCACCCGGTGACCGAGGAGGTCACCGGCATCGATCTGGTCCGCGAGCAGTTCCGCATCGCCAACGGCGAGGCCCTCGGCTACGACGACCCCACCCCGACCGGTCACTCGTTCGAGTTCCGGATCAACGGCGAGGACGCCGGCCGCGGGTTCCTGCCCGCCCCCGGTGTCGTCACCGTGTTCGAGCCCCCGTCCGGGCCCGGCGTGCGCCTCGACTCGGGTGTCGTCGCCGGCGACGTCATCGGCGGCGCGTTCGACTCGATGCTGGCCAAGCTCATCGTCACCGGCCGTGACCGGCACCAGGCGCTGGAGCGCTCGCGTCGGGCGCTGGCCGAGTTCACCGTCGACGGCATGCCCACCGTCCTGCCGTTCCACCGCGTCATCGTGTCCGACCCCGCGTTCGCCCCCGAGGGGGACAAGCCCTTCTCGGTGCACACCCGGTGGATCGAGACCGAGTTCGACAACCAGATCGAGCCCTACTCCGGCCCGGTAGCCGAGGTCCCCGAAGAATCCGGCGAGCGCCAGAGTGTCGTCGTCGAGGTCGGCGGCAAGCGCCTCGAAGTGGTCCTACCCGGCGGTCTCTCGCTGGGTGGCGGCCCCAGCGCGGCGAAGAAGAAGGCGCCGCGCCGATCCGGGGGCTCCAGGACCGGCGCCGCCGCCTCCGGTGACTCCCTCACCGCCCCCATGCAGGGCACCATCGTCAAGATCGCCGTGCAGGAGGGCCAGCAGGTCGCCGCCGGCGAGCTCGTCGTCGTCCTCGAGGCCATGAAGATGGAGCAGCCGATCAACGCCCACAAGGCCGGCACCATCACCGGTCTGGCCGCCGAGGTCGGCCAGACCGTCACCAACGGCGCCGTGATCGCCGAGATCAAGGACTGACGGACCGACAGCACCGACACGAGCGGCGCCGCCTCCCAGCGGGGAGACGGCGCCGCTGTCGTATGCCGCGGGCAGACCGCGCGCGGTCAGCGACCGAACGGTGGCAGCTCCTTGGTGCCTTCGGTGGTCTCCCCCGTATCGGGCCCCGGCTCGGGCACCGTGCTGCCACTGGCACCGGCACCATAACCAGGGAGCTGACCGGGGTCGAGCGGGCCGCCCGGCTGGCCCGGCTGCTGCGGCTCACCCGGGATCAGAGGGCCGTCGCTGGAACCCGGCTGGGGGTCTCCGGTGGCGGGCGACGGGTTCGGTGCCGGAGTGGTCGGCGCGGGCTCGTCCCAGCTGGGACGGTCCGGGGCCGGCTCAGATGGCGCAGGGCCGCCGGGGCTCGGAGCGGGCGCTGGCGCAGGTGGGGGCTCAGGCGCCGGGGTCGGCGCCGGCTCGGGAGCGGGGGTCGGAGCGGGTGCCGGCTGCTCCGCGGGCAGGCCCAGCTGCTCGCGCAGGGCGCCCGCACCCTGCTCGACCTGGTCGGCGTACTTGCCGCCGGTCTGCTTGTCGACGAGGTCCTCGACCTTCTCGATGACAGTCTCCGCCTGCTGCGGATTGCCCTTGGCGAGGTCCTTGATCTTGTCCAGCCAACCGCCTGCCATGGTCATGCCCTTTCCTCAGAACATCAGGGTCGGCGCGCCTGAGCACGCCCAGCTCGGACACTACTCATGAATGAGCGGGAATGACCGGACCTGCCACAGTCACCGGGGCGCGGTCAGTCGCGCTGGTGGAGCTGCCGGGCGGCCTCCGCCACCGACCCGGACAGCGACGGGTACACCGTGAAGGTGCCGGCCAGCTGGTCGACGGTCAGGCCGTGCTGCACCGCCAGGGTCACCGGGTAGATGAGCTCTGATGCGCGGGGGGCGACGACCACGCCGCCCACGACCGTGCCGCCACCCTTGCGCGCGAACAGCTTGACGAAGCCGTCGGTGATGCCCTGCATCTTCGCGCGCGGGTTGGTCGACAGGGGGAGCATCACGGACGTCGCATCCACGGTGCCCTCGTCGAGGTCCTTCTGGGAGAAGCCGACCGTGGCGATCTCGGGGTCGGTGAAGATGTTGGCCGAGACGGCACGCAGGTTGAGCGGGGCCACCGCGTCACCCAGCGCGTGCGCCATGGCGATGCGCCCCTGCATCGCGGCCACCGACGCCAGGGGCAGCACCCCGGTGCAGTCGCCCGCGGCATACACGCCTCGGACGGAGGTGCGGGAGACCTTGTCGACCACCACGTGTCCGGACGCGCTCACGCGCACGCCCACGTCCTCGAGGCCGATGCCGGTGGTCTGCGGGACCGAGCCGACCGCGAGCAGCGCGTGGCTGCCCTCGACCTCGCGGCCGTCCTCGAGCCGGACCACGACGCCGGAGTCCGTGCGGGACACCGAGGCCATCCGCGAGCGCCCGAGCACGTCCATCCCGCGCTTGCGGAACACGTCCTCGATGACGCTGGCCGCATCGGCGTCCTCACCCGGGAGCACCCGGTCCCGGGAGGACACGAGGGTGACGCGCGAGCCGAGGCCGAGGTAGGCCTGCGCCAGCTCGGCGCCGGTGACACCCGACCCGACCACCACGAGGTGCTCGGGCAGCTCGGCCAGAGTGTAGATCTGCTGCCAGGTGAGGATGCGCTCGCCGTCGGGCTGGGCCGTCGGGACGACCCGTGGGGTCGCGCCGGTCGCGATGAGCACCACGTCGGCGGTCAGGGTCCGGGTCGACCCGTCGGCGAGCGTCGCCAGGACCTCGCCGGTGCCGACCAGCCGTCCGGCGCCGGGCAGCACCGTGACGCCGTCCCCGGCGAGACGTGCCCCGATGTCGCGCGACTGCGCGGCAGCCAGCGCCAGGATGCGGCGGTTGACGGCGGCCAGCTCGGCGACGGAGTCGGAGACCTCGTCACCCTCGTTGTCCTCGAGGTGCACGCCGAGGTCGGACGCCGTCTCGAACTGGCTCATGAAGTCGGCCGTCGAGATGAGGGTCTTGGACGGCACGCAGTCGGTCAGCACCGCGGCGCCGCCGACCCCGTCCCGGTCGACCACCGTCACGGCGGCACCCAGGTGGGCCGCGACGAGGGCGGCCTCGTAGCCACCGGGGCCACCGCCGAGGATGACCACTGAGGACTGGGGCGCGTTCACGCGACCATCCAACCATCCTGCTGGCGACGCCTGATCGTCACGTGGTTTTTGCCTTCCCGCCACGGGCTGTGGGGCTTAAGGTCCAATAGCAGACATTAAGTTCCGCAACGGTACCTACCGCCGCCCGCCGAAAGGGCACCATAGTCAGGATGGAACACATGCCAGCTCGCCCCCGCCACACGGCCCTCGTCGCCGTGGTCGCCGCAGCCTCATTCCTCGCTGTCTCGGCGTGCGCTCCCCCCGCGAAGACCAGCTCGGGGGGCTCGAGCGCCGCCGCCAAGGCCGGCACCGCCACCTCGGCCGCAGACCTGGGCGGCATGGACGCCCTGGTCGCCGCCGCCAAGAAGGAGGGGACGCTCAACGTCATCGCCCTCCCGCCGGACTGGGCCAACTACGGCGCGATCATCAAGGCCTTCGGCGACAAGTACGGCATCAAGGTCAACAGCGCGCAGCCCGACGCGAGCAGCGCGGACGAGATCACCGCGGCCACTCGGCTCAAGGGTCAGTCCAGCGCACCCGACGTCTTCGACGTGGGAGCCTCCGTCGCTCTTGCCCACACGGACATGTTCGCGCCCTACAAGGTCGCGAAGTTCGACTCCGTGCCGGCGAACCTCAAGGAGGCCGGTGGGGCGTGGGTCAACGACTACGGCGGCTACATGTCCATCGGCTACGACTCCTCCAAGGTCCCGGCGCCCACCTCGGTGACCGACCTGCTCAAGCCCGCCTACAAGGGCAAGGTGGCTCTCAACGGGGACCCGACCAAGGCGGGTGCGGCCTTCGCCGGGGTGCAGATGGTGTCCATGGCCAATGGCGGCACAGCCGCTGACATCACCAAGGGCGTCGAGTTCTTCAAGAAGCTCAAGGCCGCCGGCAACTTCCTGCCCGTCGACCCGACGCCTGCCACCATCGCCTCGGGCCAGACCCCGGTCGTCTTCGACTGGGACTACCTCAACGCTGCTCAGACCGCCAAGGTCAAGAGCTGGAAGGTGTTCGTCCCGCAGAACGCGGTGCTGGGCGGCTACTACTTCCAGGCCATCAACAAGGACGCCCCGCACCCCGCCGCGGCCCGGCTGTGGGAGGAGTTCCTCTACTCCGACGCGGGCCAGAACCTGTGGCTCAACGGTGGCGCTCGTCCGGTCCGGTTCGACGACATGAAGAAGGCCGGCACGCTCGACCAGGCGGCCGCCGCCAAGCTGCCGGCAGTCTCCGGCACGCCGACGATCCCCAGCCAGGACGACACGACGAAGGCGAAGGCCTACCTCGCCGCCAACTGGGCCAACGCCGTTGGCTGACGCTCGCCTGCGCAGGGCGTTCGGTGGCCGTCGGCCATCGGGCGCCCTGCTCGGCGTGGTGCCCTTCTTCGCCTACGTCACGGTCTTCCTCGTCATCCCCACCCTCGTGGTGGTGTTCGGCGCCTTCGTCGGCCACGACGGTGGGCTCACCCTGGCCAACGTCCGCGCGCTCGGAAACCCTGCCGTCACCTCCGCGCTGTGGCACTCGGTGATCCTCTCGGCCGTCACCGCGGTGGCCGGTGCCGTGATCGGGGCCGTGCTCGCGTATGCCGTGTCGACGGGGCGCCCCGACGGCATACTCAAGCGGTTCATCACCTCGCTCAGCGGAGTCCTGGCCCAGTTCGGCGGGGTCGCGCTCGCGTTCGCCTTCCTCGCGACGTTCAGCGCCGAGGGGTACCTGACGAAGCTCCTGACCAGTGCGGGTCTCAACTCCAACGGCGGCCTGTGGCTGTACGAGTGGAACCAGGGCCTCATGCTCGTCTACCTGTACTTCCAGATACCGCTGATGCTCATCGTCTTCCTGCCGGCGGTCGAGGGCCTGAAGCCCCAGTGGCGCGAGGCCGCCGAGACCCTCGGCGGAAGCACCTTCGTCTACTGGCGCAAGGTGGCCGGCCCGATCCTGCTGCCGTCGTTCATCGGTGGACTGCTGCTGTTGTTCACCAACGCCTTCAGCGCGTATGCCACGGCTGCCGCCCTCGTCTCGCAGGGATCCCCGCTGCTGCCGCTGGCGATCGGCAACACGCTGAGCTCCGAGGTGGTCCTGGGCCAGGAGAACGTCGGCAAGGCCATGGCCCTGGAGATGGTGGTGGTCGTCGCCATCGTGATGACCGCGTACGTCCTGCTCGACCGGCGCGCCTCCCGGTGGTTGGTCCGGTGAGCGCGGCGCGCGGACAGCGAGCGGCCTTCCGACGACGACAGGACCTCTTCCGGTGGGTCGTCGTCACCGTCGTCGTGCTGTTCTTCCTGGCCCCGCTGGCCGGCAGCCTGGACTTCACCACCCGTGACGCCGGCGGCCACCGGTCGACCCAGACCTGGTCGACCCTGCTCGACGTGGGCGCGATCTCCTCCCGCTACCCCGACCTGCAGACCGGGTTCCTCGCGTCCGCCGGTCTGGCGGTCCTGACTCCCGCGATCATGCTCCTCCTCCTGGTCCCGACGATGACCTGGGTGCGGCTGCGGGTGCCGGGAGCCAGCCGCCTGGTGGAGTTCCTGTGCCTGCTGCCGCTCACGGTCCCCGCCATCGTCCTGGTGGTCGGCCTGACGCCGGTCTACGCGTGGGTCACCTACTTCCTCGGGGAGTCGACCATCTGGCTGGCCTTCGCCTACGTGGTCCTCGTGCTCCCGTACGCGTACCGCTCGCTGGACGCCGGGCTGCGGGCGATCGACGTCCGGACGCTGAGCGAGGCGGCCCGGTCGCTCGGCGCGGGGTGGCTCACGGTCATGGTGCGGGTCATCCTGCCCAACGTGCGCACGGCAGTTCTGTCCGCGTCGTTCCTGGCGGTGGCCCTCACCCTCGGCGAGTTCACGATCGCCAGCCTGTTCAGCCGCACCAACCTGCAGGTCGCCATGTACCTCCTGGGCAAGTCCGACGCCCAGATCTCGGTCGCGGTCGGACTGGCGTTCCTCGTCTTCTCCTTCGTCGTGCTGTTCGCCCTGTCCTTCGCCGGCGGCCAACGGGGTGCGGTCGCCCCACTCGCCCGGCTACGCCGTCCCCGCAAGGAGCCCTCATGAGTGCCACCGCCCCCGCCGCACCTCGCACCCCGGACAGCGGGCGCGGTGTCGCGGTCGAGCTCACCCGTCTGCGCCGGACGTACGGCGAGGTCGTCGCGCTGGACGACCTGACGCTGCGGCTGGCCCCGGGCGAGCTGGTTGCCCTGCTCGGCCCGTCAGGATGCGGCAAGACGACCGCACTGCGATGCCTTGCCGGGCTCGAGGACCCCGACGCCGGGCGGATCGAGGTGGGAGGCAAGGACATCACGGCCGTCGCCACCAACCGCCGAGACATGGGAATGGTCTTCCAGGCCTACAGCCTGTTCCCGCACCTGACCGCCCGGCAGAACGTCGAGTTCGGGCTGCAGCTTCGCGGGCAGGCCAGCGAGCGCCGACGTGCGCGCGCCGCCGAGATGCTCGAGCTGGTCGGCCTGAGCAGCCAGGCCGACCGGTACGCCCACCAGATGTCGGGCGGTCAGCAGCAGCGCGTCGCCCTGGCCCGCGCTCTCGCCATCGAGCCGCAGGTGCTCCTGCTCGACGAGCCGCTGTCCGCCCTGGACGCGAAGGTCCGGGTGCAGCTGCGGGACGAGATCCGTCGGATCCAGCTCGAGGTCGGCACGACCACCCTGTTCGTCACCCACGACCAGGAGGAGGCCCTCGCCGTGGCGGACCGCGTCGGGGTCATGCGCAACGGCCGCCTCGAACAGATCGCCGCTCCCGAGGAGCTCTACTCGCGACCGGCGAACGACTTCGTGGCCGACTTCGTGGGAGTGACCAACCGACTTCCCGGCGAGGCGCAGGCGCAGGCCGCGACCGTGCTCGGGGGCTCGGTCCCACTGCTCAGCGGGTCGGCCACGTCCGGTCCCGTCGTCGTGCTCGTCCGACCGGAACACCTTGTGGTGCATGCTGATCCGAGCGGCCCCGACACCGTGACGAGCGGCAGCTTCCTCGGAGCGCACGGTCGCGTCATCGTCGAGCTCGGCCAGGGTGGACAGGCCATCGTCCAGGTGCCCAGCGGCTCGGTCTCGTCGTACGCACCGGGCAGCCGGGTCAGGGTGCAACCGACCGGCGAGCCCGCCCTGGCGGTGACCGCGGGCGCGTGAGCCCGAGGCGGCTCCGGGCCGTCCGGGGCGCGCCGCCACCGTCGCGCCACCCGATCCCGGGGATGGATAGTCTTCGGGAGTGAGCGAGCAGAACAGCCCGTCCGAGGGCATCCCCGACCTGGCCGACCCGGCTACCGACCCGTTCGAGGTGGCCCGCGCGGCGGCCGCAGTGATCGCCGAACGCAGCGGCACCGACCGACACGACGTGGCGCTCGTCCTCGGTTCCGGCTGGGGCCAGACCGGCGACCGCATCGGCGAGACGCTCGCGTCCATCGACAACGCCGAGGTCCCCGGCTTCGCCAAGGCCGCCGTCGCCGGCCACTCCGGCACGATGCGCTCGGTGGCCATCGGTGACACGGGTCGGCGCGCCCTGGTCTTCGGCACCCGCACCCACTTCTACGAGGGCAAGGGCGTCCGCGCCGTCGTCCACGCCGTCCGGACCGCCGCCGCGGCAGGCTGCTCGACGATCGTGCTGACCAACGGGTGCGGCGGGCTCAACCGGGCGTGGGGCCCCGGCACGCCCGTGCTCATCCGCGACCACATCAACCTCACGGCGCACTCGCCGATCGAGGGCCCGAACTTCGTGGACCTGACCGACCTCTACTCCCCGCGGCTGCGCGACCTGGCCCGTCAGGTCGACGCCGACCTCGACGAGGGCGTCTACGTCCAGTTCACCGGGCCGCACTACGAGACCCCGGCCGAGGTGCAGATGGCCAAGGTCATCGGCGGCGATCTCGTGGGCATGTCGACCACCCTCGAGGCCATCGCGGCGCGCCAGGCGGGCATGGAGGTCCTGGGCATCTCCCTGGTGACCAACCTGGCCGCCGGGATCAGCGACCAGCCGCTGTCGCACGCCGAGGTGCTCGAGGCCGGTCAGGCCGCCGCCGAGCGGTGCGGCACGCTGCTCGCAGCCGTCGTCGCCACCATCTGAGAGCCCATCCCGAGAGGACGTCCACCATGACGTACGCCGCGCGGCACGGCCGCGGAGCTGACTCGCCGTCCTCCGACGAGGCCCAGGTCCAGGAGCTGATCGACGCCGCCCAGGCCTGGGTCGACGACGACCCCGACCACGAGACCCGCGTCGAGCTGGGCGAAGTCCTCGCGAGGGCGAAGAAGGGCAAGAAGCGGGCGGTCGAAGACCTCGCGGACCGGTTCGCGGGGATGCTCGAGTTCGGCACGGCCGGGCTGCGCGGGGCCCTCGGCGCCGGTCCCAACCGGATGAACCGCTCGGTCGTCATCCGGGCGGCAGCCGGCCTCACGGCATACGTCAAGACGCTCACGCCGGAACCGTTCGTCGTGGTGGGCTACGACGCGCGCAAGAACTCCGACGTGTTCGCGCGCGACACCGCGGCCGTCGTGGTGGGGGCCGGGGGTCGCGCAGCGATCCTCCCCAAGCCGCTGCCGACCCCGGTGCTGGCCTACGCGATCCGGTTCCTCGGCGCGGACGCCGGCGTGATGGTGACCGCCAGCCACAACCCGCCCGAGGACAACGGCTACAAGGTCTACCTCGGCGACGGCTCGCAGATCGTGCCGCCGTCCGACAGCGGGATCGCCGCCCAGATCGCGCGCGTCACTGCGGTCGCGGACGTCCCACTGGCGACGGACGGCTGGGAGACCCTCGGGGACGACGTGCTCGCCGCCTACCTCGAGGACGTCGTCACGGTCGTGGCCGCGGACACCCCGCGCGACGTCACGGTCGTCCACACCGCGCTGCACGGGGTGGGGTCCGAGACGGTGGCCAAGGCGTTCGTGCGGGCCGGGTATGCCGCGCCGATCCCCGTCGCCAGCCAGGCCGAGCCCGACCCGATGTTCCCGACGGTGCACTTCCCGAACCCGGAGGAGCCCGGCGCGATGGACGCCGCGCTCGAGCTCGCCGAGCAGACCGGACCGGACGTCGTCATCGCCAACGACCCCGATGCCGACCGGTGCGCCGTCGCGGTACCCGGTCCCGGCGGCTGGCGGATGCTGCGCGGCGACGAGGTCGGGGTCCTGCTGGGGGCGCACATCCTGGCCGGCGGGGTGGACGGCGATGCGGTCTTCGCCAACTCGATCGTGTCGTCCCGACTGCTCGCGGCGATGGCCAGGACCGCCGGGGTGCGGCACGAGGAGACGCTGACCGGGTTCAAGTGGATCTCGCGCGTCGAGGGACTGCGCTACGGCTACGAGGAGGCGCTCGGCTACTGCGTCGACCCGCGCCACGTGCGGGACAAGGACGGCGTCAGTGCCGCGCTCGTGGTGGCCGAGATGACGGCGACCCTCAAGTCGCAGGGGCGCTCGCTGACCGACCTGCTCGACGACCTGGCGGTGGAGCACGGGGTCCACGCCACCGACGCGCTGGCGGTGCGGGTCGCAGACCTGTCGCTGATCGGCACCGTGATGGCCCGGCTCCGCGACGACCCGCCGCAGGAGGTGGCGGGGATCGCGGTCTCGCGGGTGGACGACCTCGCCGTCGGCAGTGAGGCCCTCCCGCCGACCGACGGGCTGCGCTACTACCTCGAGGACGACTCGCGGATCATCGTGCGACCCTCGGGCACCGAGCCCAAGCTCAAGGTCTACCTCGAGGTGGTCGAACCGGTGGCCGGCGCCGACGCACTGCGGGAGTCCCGCGCCACGGCCAGCACCCGGCTGGCAGAGCTCAAGGCGGCGATGGGCCTGCTGACCGCCATCTGAGACACGGCTAGGATTGCTCGGTGAGCACCCCCACAGCTGCGCCCCCCTCCGTCGACGCGACGACCCGGGCGCGCGACCTCCTCGGCGTCTCCCGCCTCACCAACGCGGCCGTCACGAGCTGGCTGCACGGCCTGCCCGGGGTCGACCAGGTGGGCTGCGAGGCGCGGGCCGCGGCCCTGGGCACCCGGTCCATCAAGACGACCTCGAAGGCCTGGGGCATCGACCTGGCGATCTCGATGATCGACCTGACGACCCTCGAGGGTGCTGACACCGCGGGCAAGGTCCGCGGCCTGTGCGCCAAGGCGCTCAACCCCGACCCGGGCTACCCCGACACCCCCCGGCCCGCGGCCGTCTGCGTGTACGGGGACATGGTCGCCACCGCCAAGGAGGCCCTCGGCCAGAGCGGCGTCAACGTCGCCGCGGTCGCGACGGCGTTCCCCAGCGGCCGCGCCCTCCTGCCGGTCAAGCTGGCCGACACCCGCGACGCCGTGGCCGCCGGAGCCGACGAGATCGACATGGTGATCGACCGTGGCGCGTTCCTGTCCGGGGACTACCTCACGGTGTTCCGCCAGATCGCCGAGGTCGCGGAGGCGTGCGTCCGCAAGGACGGCTCACGGGCCAGGCTCAAGGTGATCATGGAGACCGGCGAGCTGGTCACCTACGACAACGTCAGACGAGCCTCCTGGCTGTCCATGCTGGCCGGGGGCGACTTCATCAAGACCTCCACCGGCAAGGTCTCCCCCGCCGCCACCCTGCCCGTCACCCTGGTCATGCTCGAGGCGGTGCGCGACTGGCGTGACCTCACCGGCGAGATGGTCGGCGTCAAGCCTGCCGGTGGCATCCGCACCAGCAAGGACGCGCTCAAGTTCCTGGTCACGGTGAGCGAGGTCGCCGGCGGGGACTGGCTGGACCCGCACTGGTTCCGGTTCGGCGCTTCGAGCCTGCTCAACGACCTCATCCTGCAACGCCAGCGGATGGCGATCGGCGCCTACTCCGGCGCGGACTACGTCACCGACGACTCGCCCAGCCTGTACTGACATGCGAGCCCCCCAGCAGCTCCCTGCTCCCCAGCAGCTGCCTGCTCCCCAGCAGCTCGCTGCTCCCCAGCAGCTCCCTGCCCCCGACGGATCCCGAGGAACCTGAAGCCATGGCCACGTTCGAGTACGCACCGGCGCCGGAGTCGCGCGCGGTCGTCGACATCAAGCCCTCCTACGGGTTGTTCATCAACGGCGAGTTCACCGACTCCCAGGGCGGATCGGCCTTCAAGTCGATCAACCCGTCCAGCGAGGAGGTCCTCGCGGAGATCACGTCGGCCAGCGACGCCGACGTCGACCGTGCGGTGGCCGCGGCGCGGCGCGCCTACAACGGTGCGTGGGGCCGGATGTCCGGTGCCGACCGTGGCAAGTACCTCTTCCGCATCGCCCGCATCCTGCAGGAACGCGCGCGCGAGTTCGCGGTGCTGGAGAGCCTCGACAACGGCAAGCCGATCAAGGAGAGCCGCGACGTCGACGTGCCGCTGGCCGCGGCGCACTTCTTCTACCACGCAGGGTGGGCCGACAAGCTGGACTACGCCGGGCTGGGCACCAACCCCCGCCCGCATGGTGTCGTGGGCCAGGTCATCCCGTGGAACTTCCCGATCCTCATGCTGGCGTGGAAGATCGCTCCCGCGCTGGCCACCGGCAACACGGTCGTGCTCAAGCCGGCCGAGACCACCCCGCTGACGGCGCTGCTGTTCGCCGAGGTGGTCCAGCAGGCCGACCTGCCCCCGGGTGTCGTCAACATCATCACGGGTGCGGGCGCGACCGGTCAGGCCATCGTCGACCACCCCGACATCGACAAGCTGGCGTTCACCGGCTCGACGGGCGTCGGCAAGATGATCGCCCGGTCCATCGCGGGCACGCGCAAGAAGGCCACGCTCGAGCTCGGCGGCAAGGCGGCCAACATCGTCTTCGACGACGCCCCGCTCGACCAGGCGGTCGAGGGCATCGTCAACGGGATCTTCTTCAACCAGGGCCACGTCTGCTGCGCAGGGTCCCGCCTGCTCGTGCAGGAGAGCATCGCGGACGAGGTCGAGAAGCGCCTCAAGCGCCGCCTGCAGACGCTGCGGGTGGGCGACCCGCTCGACAAGAACACCGATGTCGGCGCGATCAACTCCAAGGCTCAGCTCGACCGGATCGTCGAGCTCACCGCCGCCGGTGAGGCCGAGGGCGCCGAGCGCTGGGACAACGGCTGCGAGCTGCCCAGCAAGGGCTTCTGGTTCCGGCCGACGGTCTTCACCGGCGTCAGCCAGGGCCACCGGATCGCCCAGGAGGAGATCTTCGGGCCGGTCCTGTCGGTGCTGACCTTCCGCACGCCGCACGAGGCGGTGGCCAAGGCCAACAACACGCCCTACGGACTGTCCGCGGGGATCTGGACCGAGAAGGGCTCGCGCATCCTCTGGATGGCCGACCAGCTGCGGGCCGGCGTCGTCTGGGCCAACACGTTCAACAAGTTCGACCCGACCAGCCCCTTCGGTGGCTACAAGGAGTCGGGCTACGGCCGGGAGGGTGGCCGCCACGGCCTCGCCGCCTACGTCACGACGGGAGACAGCAAGTGAGCCCCACCGCCACGCGGTCGACAGGCACCACGCGGTCGACAGACAGCGCACGCGTCGACGTGAGGAAGACCTACAAGCTCTACATCGGCGGCAAGTTCCCCCGCTCCGAGTCGGGCCGCTCCTACGAGGTCGTCGACAGCCGGGGTCGGTTCCTCGCGAACGCCGCGCAGGGTTCGCGCAAGGACGCCCGTGACGCGGTCGTCGCCGCCCGGGGTGCGTTCGGCGGCTGGGCCGGCGCCACGGCATACAACCGGGGGCAGGTGCTCTATCGCGTCGCCGAGGTGATGGAGGGCCGCCGCGACCAGTTCGTGGCAGAGGTGCGGGCCAGCGAGGGTGTCACCGAGCGTCGCGCCGAGACCATCGTGTCCGAGGCCATCGACCGCTGGGTCTGGTATGCCGGGTGGACCGACAAGCTCGCGCAGATCCTCGGCGGGCTCAACCCCGTCGCAGGACCCTACTTCGACATCTCCGCCCCCGAGCCGACCGGCGTCGTGGCCGTCCTTGCGCCGCAGGGCAGCTCGCTGCTCGGCCTCGTCTCGGTGCTCGCCCCGGTGGTCTGCTCCGGCAACACCGCGGTCGTCCTGACCAGCGAGCGGCGTCCACTGCCGGCGGTCACCCTGTCCGAGGCGCTGGCCACCTCCGACGTCCCCGGCGGGGTCATCAACCTCATCACCGGACGGACCGCCGAGGTCGCACCGTGGCTGGCGTCCCACCGCGACGTCAACGCGATCGACCTCACCGGTGCCGCGGACGCCGAGGGGGTCAGCTGGGGCGACCTCGAGCTGGCGGCAGCCGAGAACCTCAAGCGGGTCCTGCGGCCTGCGGGCGAGGGTTCCGACGCGGTCGAGCCCGACTGGTCGCGCACCCCGGACCTCGCACGCGTCACGGCTTTCCTCGAGACCAAGACGGTCTGGCACCCCAAGGGCCGTTGACTCCGGCGACCCGGGCCCGCGTGGTGGTCCTCGCGGGTCCCAGCGGCGCCGGCAAGTCACGGCTCGCCGCACGCCTCCAGGGTGCCCACGGCTGGCCGATCGTGCGGCTGGACGACTTCTACCGCGATGAGGACGACCCGGCCATGCCGCGCAGCGAGGAGCTGGGCATCGTCGACTGGGACCACCCCGACTCCTGGAACCGCTCGGCCGCCGTCGACGCCATCCAAGCCTTGGTCGCGACGGGCGAGGTCGAGACCCCGGTGTACGACATCGCGCACAGCAGGGCAGTCGACACCACGACCGTCCGTGCCTCGCCGGACGACCTGATCCTCGCGGAGGGCATCTTCGCGGCCGAGATCATCCCTGACCTGCGCGAGCGCGGGCTGCTCGCCGGCGCCTACTGCGTGCACCACCACCGCGGGGTCACGTTCGTCTGGCGGCTGCTGCGCGACCTGTCCGAGCACCGCAAGCCGCCGTGGACGCTGGTCCGCCGCGGCCTGGCGCTGATGCGCGACGAACCCCGCGTCGTCGCGCGCCAGGAGTCCCTGGGAGCGGTCTCGGCCCGCGCCAAGGACCTCGAGCCCCTGCTCTCCGCCCTCGCACGCTGACCGGGGCACCCACCACCGGGCTCCTGCCCCCCGACCCGATCGGCTGACGCCCGAGATCCCAGCTCTCGGCACCGTGGCGGGTCCACAGGCCCGAGAGCTGGGATCTCGGGCCTGGTCAGGCCTGCGCGTGCTCGGACAGGGCGGCGTAGCCGGGCTTCACGACACCCTCGATGATCGCCAGGCGCTCCTCGAACGGGATGAACGCGGACTTCATCGCGTTGATGGTGACCCAGCGCAGGTCCTCCATGGTCCAGCCCGCGTCCTGGACCAGCAGTCCCATCTCGCGAGACATCGAGGTGCCGCTCATCAGCCGGTTGTCGGTGTTGACCGTCACCCGGAACCGCAACCGCTTGAGCAGCGAGATCGGGTGCAGCGCCACGGATTCCGCGGCACCGGTCTGCACGTTGCTGCTCGGGCACATCTCCAGCGGGATCCGGGTGTCCCTGACGTATGCCGCGAGGCGGCCGAGGTGCACCTCGGCCGCCTCGGCCGAGACCGCCGCCGCCACGTCCTCACCGAAGGCCTTGTCACCGACCGTGATGTCGTCCACGATCCGCACCCCGTGACCGAGCCGGTCGGCCCCGCACCACTGGATCGCCTCCCAGATGCTCGGGAGCCCGAACGCCTCTCCGGCGTGGATCGTGAAGTGCGCGTTCTCGCGACGGAGATACTCGAAGGCGTCGAGGTGGCGAGTCGGAGGGAAGCCCGCCTCCGCCCCCGCGATGTCGAACCCCGCGACCCCCCGGTCGCGGTACCGGACCGCGAGCTCGGCAATCTCGGTGCTCTTGGCGGCGTGCCGCATCGCCGTCAGCAGGGCGGTGACCCGGATGGGCGTGCCGGCCTGGGCAGCCAGGTCCTCGCCCTCGCGGAACCCGGCGTTGACCGCTTCGACGACGTCCTCGAGCGACAGACCCTGCGAGAGGTGCTGCTCCGGGGCATACCGGCTCTCGGCGTAGACGACGCCGTCGGTGGCGAGGTCCAGGACGCTCTCGCGGGCCACCCGACGCAGCCCTCCGGTGGTCTGCATGACCGCCAGCGTGTGGTCGAAGGTCTCGAGATACCGCACCAGCGAGCCGGAGTCCGCACTCTCACGGAACCACGCGCCCAGGCTGTCGGCGTCGGTGGCCGGCAAACCGGCATACCCGATCTCGTCGGCGATCTCGATGATGGTCTGCGGACGCAGGCCACCGTCGAGGTGGTCGTGCAGCAGCGCCTTCGGTGCGCGCCGCACCTGGTCATCCAGGGCCGTCGCGCTCGGGTCGGAGGCCCCGTCGGAGCCCTTGCGACCGAAGATCACGCGCCCTCCTCCTCGCGGTTGACGGTGTCGGGACTGAACGCCGGGAGGCAGACGGCGACGTACTCGGCACCCTCGGAACCGGTGGAGTAGCGGATCCGCTCACCAGCCCGGGTGACCACGCTCTGACCGGCCTCGACGCGCAGGGTGCCGCCGTCGTGGTCGACCAGCACGGCCCCGGAGATGACGAGGGTGATCTCGTCGAACGCGGGCGCCTGGAACGGCTCCGTCCAGTCGGCCGGCGCCTTCATGTGGGCCACCGAGACGGCCTCGCTGCCGGTGTTCACCCGGCCGACGTGTTCGTCGATGATCTTGCCGCCGGGCACGGGGATGGTCGTGGGTTTCGCGATGAGCTCAGGCACACGGCCACCCTAGCCCCGAGCGTGGGAGCCTACCGACCCGCTGTCGTCAGGAGATCTTCTCGATGACGAGCGGCAGCAGGTCGGGGCGCGACCCCTCGGGGGCGATGGTGAAGGCGCCCTCGAGCGACTCCAGGGCCCGCTCGAAGCGCTCGGGGGTGTCGGTGTGCAGGGTCAGCAGGCGCTCGCCACCCCGGACGGTGGCACCCGGCTTGGCGTGCATGACCACACCGGCGCCGGCCTGGACCGGGTCCTCCTTGCGCGCCCGGCCGGCGCCGAGACGCCAGGCAGCCACGCCGATCTTGAGGGCGTCGAGCTCGGTCAGCACGCCGTCCGCGGGCACCAGCACCTCGTGGGTCTCCTTGGCGACGGGCAGCTCGGCGTCGGGGTCTCCGCCCTGGGCCCGGATCATCGCCTTCCACGCGTCCATGGCCCGGCCGTCCTTGAGCGCGTCGGCCGGGTCGACCTCCTCGCGACCTGCAGCGGCGAGCATCTCGCGAGCCAGGGCCAGCGTCAGCTCGACGACGTCCTCGGGCCCGCCACCCGCGAGCACCTCTACGGACTCGCGCACCTCGAGCGCGTTGCCCGCGGTGAGCCCGAGGGGAACCTGCATGTTGGTCAGCATCGCGACCGTCGTGACGCCCGCATCGGTGCCGAGGTCGACCATGGTGCGCGCGAGCTCGCGGGCGTCGTCGACGGTCTTCATGAAGGCGCCGCTGCCGACCTTCACGTCGAGCACCAGCGCGCCGGTGCCCTCGGCGATCTTCTTGCTCATGATCGAGGAGGCGATGAGCGGGATGGCTTCGACGGTGCCCGTGACGTCACGCAGGGCGTAGAGCTTCTTGTCGGCCGGTGCGAGACCGTCGCCGGCGGCACAGATGACGGCGCCGACCTCTTCGAGCTGCCTCATCATCTGCTCGTTGCTCATCGCCGCCCGCCAGCCGGGGATCGACTCGAGCTTGTCGAGGGTGCCACCGGTGTGGCCGAGTCCGCGGCCCGAGAGCTGCGGGACGGCCACCCCACACGCGGCCACGAGCGGCGCCAGCGGAAGCGTGATCTTGTCGCCGACCCCGCCGGTCGAGTGCTTGTCGGCCGTCGGGCGCGACAGGGACGAGAAGTCCATCCGCTCACCGCTGTTGATCATGGCCGACGTCCAGCGGGCGATCTCGCGCCGGTTCATCCCGTTGAGCAGGATCGCCATCGCCAGGCTGGACATCTGCTCGTCGGCGACGGCCCCGCGCGTGTAGGCGTCGATGACCCAGTCGATCTGCCCGTCGGACAGCTCGCTGTTGCCCCGCTTGGTGATGATCACGTCGACGGCGTCGAAGGCTTCACTCATGTGGCCATCGTGTCAGATCGTCGTGAGACCCAGGCCAGGTACTAGGGCGGGGTTCAGGCCGGGTGTGCGGCCGCGGTCAGGTTGTCCGGGCCGAAGGCCTGGGGCAGCACCTCGCGCATCGGCAGCACGCCCTCGGGAGTCAGCAGCAGGCAGTCAGGTCCGCCGTTCTCCCAGAGCAGCTGGCGACAGCGGCCACAGGGCATGAGTGGTTGCCCGTCGCCCCCGACGCAGGAGACGGCGACGAGCCGTCCGCCGCCGGTCGCGTGCAGCTCCGAGACCATGCCGCACTCGGCGCACAGCCCGACGCCGTAGGCCGCGTTCTCCACGTTGCACCCGGCGACGACGCGACCGTCGTCGACGATGCCCGCAACGCCCACCGGGAAGTTCGAGTAGGGGGCGTAGGCCTTGCCCATGATGTCGATCGCCTTGGCGCGCAAGGCTTCCCAGTCCACATCCTCTGGAGCGGGAGGTGCGGTATGCCGCGAAGCCGGCTCCGCGGCATACCCGTCGCCCGGCTGGCCCTCAGGGTCGGGAGACACCTAGTGCCCCTCGCCCTTGCGGTAGATCTGGCCGTCGGCCGCCGGCATGCGCAACCGCTGCGAGGCGAAGGCGAGCACCAGCAGCGTGGTGACGTACGGGGTGGTGCCGGTGAGCTCGGCCGGCACGGCGTCGGAGGCGAAGTACCACCAGCCGACGAGGACCCCGACCGCGATGGCCAGGGCCCCCTGCACGATCCGCTGGTTGCGCACGATCTGCCACACTCCGACGGCCACGAGCAGGACCGCGAACAGGAGCAGGAAGGCGTGCACCGTGGCGCCGCCGCGCAGCTGTACCGCGTCGGTGTAGCCGAACAGCGCGGCGCCGGTGAGCAGGCCACCGGGTCGCCAGTTGCCGAAGATCATGGCCGCGAGGCCGATGTAGCCACGGCCACCGGTCTGGCCGTCGCGGTAGATGTTCGCCGCGACGAGAGCCAGGAAGCCACCGCCGAGACCGGCGAGACCCCCGGAGATGATGACGGCGAGGAACTTGTAGCGCAGCACGTTGACGCCGAGCGACTCCGCCGCGACCGGGGACTCCCCGACCGAGCGCAGGCGCAGGCCGAACGACGAGCGCCACAGGACCCACCACGTCCCGACGAACAACAGCAGCGCGATGATGGTCAGGATCGACATGTTGGTGCACAGGGCACGCAGCACCGCCGCCAGGTCGCTGACGAAGAACCAGTTCTTCCGCTCCACCGTGCCGAGCCCACTGGACACCCCGGGCAGGGTGAAGTTCGGCAGCGACCGGATCTGCGGCGACTGCGTGGGACCACCGCCGGGCAGCCCGTTGAAGAAGCGGGCCGCAAGGTACTTCGCGACGCCCAGGCCGATGATGTTGATGGCGACACCCGAGACGATGTGGTCGACCCCGAAGGTCACCGTGGCGGTCGCGTGGATCAGGCCGCCGAGCATGCCCATGAGGATCGCGCCGAGGACGCCCGCCCACGGGCCCATGTGGTAGCCGAAGAACCCGGCCCCCCAGGTCCCGAGGATCATCATGCCCTCGAGCCCGATGTTGACCACGCCCGCGCGTTCGGACCACAGGCCGCCGAGACCGGCCAGGCCGATCGGGACGGCCAGACCGATCGCGGCGGCGAGGGCGCCGGACGAGGCGATGTCGTCGGCGCCGGTCACCAGTCGCAGCACCGAGATGACGAGGAGCGCACCGACAGCGACGACGGCGTACTCGCGCGGGCCGAACCGACGACGACGGGGACGGTCCAGCACGGTCTGGGTGCCGACTTCGAGTCCGGCGGCGCTCATGCGGGGGCTCCTTCCGTGACCGAGGCGGCTTGTCGCTGGGCGGCGAGCTCACGGGCGACCCGGGCCTGCTCGAGGCGCTTGTCGGCCCGCCGGATCAGCTCGTAGGCGATGACCACGGCGAACAGGATCACGCCCTGGATGATGTTGACGAGCTCCTGGGCGACGTTCGCCTGGATCTGCAGGGCGTTGGACTGCACGTCCAGGAACGCCCACAGGATCGAGGCGAAGGCGATCCCGACCGCGTTGTTCCGGCCCAGCAGGGCGATGGCAATGCCGGCGAAGCCAAGCCCCGCCTGGAAGGTCGTGCCGTAGTTGTGGTCCTGCCCGAACAGCAGCGGCATCCCGACCAGGCCCGCGAGCGCACCCGAGGCGATCATCGCGGTCGTCACCATCCGCGGCACCTTCACGCCGCTGGCGACGGCCGCGCTCTCGGACCGACCGGTGGCGCGGAGGTCGAAGCCGAACCGCGTCTTGCCGAGGACGAACCAGTAGAGGAACCCGACGAGCAGCGACAGCACGATCAGCGTGTAGACGCGGTTGGTCGCTCCCGGGATCAGCGTGAAGCCCTGGAGCTGGGAGGAGTCCGGGATGGTCTTGGTCTCGATGCTGTTGGAGCCGGCGTGCCGATCGGACACCGTCACCAGCAGCCAGCTCACCACGCCGGTGGCGATGGCGTTGAGCATGATGGTGGAGATCACCTCGGACACACCGCGTTTCACCTTCAGGTATGCCGCGATGCTGGCCCACAGCCCACCGGCCACCATCGCGATGGCGATCGACGCGAGGATGTTCAGCCAGCCGGGCAGCCACGCCTGGCCTGCGAAGACGGCTGCGGCGAAGACGGCCACGCGGTACTGGCCGTCGACCCCGATGTTGAACAGGTTCATCCGGAACCCCACCGCGACGGCGATCGCGGAGAGGTAGAAGACCGAGGCGGCGTTGACCACGTTGACCATCTGGCGCGGCTTGGGCACGGCGAGGATGGTCTTCCAGACGTCCCACACCGGGTCCCCGACCGCCGCGAGCACCAGCGAGGTGACGACGAACGCGACGACGAGGGCAAGGACCGGTGCGGCCATGCTCATCAGGATCCGGCGCACGTTGAGCGGCTTCACCGCGACTCCTCCTTCTCGCCGGCTCCGGTCATCGCCGCACCGAGGTCCTCGGCCGTCACGTGGTCCGGGTCGAAGTCACCGGAGAGCTTGCCTCGCAGGATGACGCGGATGGTGTCGGACAAGCCGATCAGCTCCTCCAGGTCGGCCGAGATGAGCAGCACCGCAAGCCCCTCGCGGCGGGCGTCGCGGATGAGGTCCCAGATGCTCGACTGAGCGCCGACGTCGACGCCCCGGGTCGGGTGGGCGGCGATGAGGACCTTGGGTTGGTGGCTCATCTCGCGGCCGATGATGAGCTTCTGCTGGTTGCCGCCTGAGAGCGAGCCCGCCGTGACGAAAATGGAAGGGGTGCGCACGTCGTAGGTCTTGACGATGCGCTCGGTGTCGGCCTTGGCCGCGGCGGCGTCGATGAGCTGGCCCTTGACGTTGGGCGCCTCGGTCTGGTGACCGAGGATGCGGTTCTCCCACAACGGCGCCTCGAGCAGCAGGCCGTGGCGGTGCCGGTCCTCGGGGATGTAGCCGACACCGGCCTCACGGATCTCACGGGTGTGCCAGTCGGAGATGTCGACGTCGCCGAGGAAGACCTGGCCCGAGGTGGGTTCGCGCATGCCCATGATGACCTCGACGAGCTCTGCCTGCCCGTTGCCCTCGACGCCGGCGATGCCGAGCACCTCGCCGGCATGGATCGTCAGCGAGATCCCGTCGAGGATCGGGCGCCCGGTGCCGCCGCCGAGCGCCAGGTCGTCGACCCTGAGCAGCACCCGGTCGGTGACCGTGGACTCCTCGGTCGTCGGCGAGGGGAGCTCGGACCCGACCATCAGCTCGGCGAGCTGGCGGGCGTTGACGGACTTGGGGTCGACGGTGTCGATCGTCGTGCCACGACGGATCACCGTGATCGAGTCGGCCACCCTCAGCACCTCGTCGAGCTTGTGCGAGATGAACAGCACGGTGAGTCCCTCGTCCTTGAGCTCGGCGAGCTGGTCGAAGAGCTCGTCGACCTCCTGCGGCACGAGGACGGCCGTGGGCTCGTCGAGGATGAGCGTCTTGGCGCCGCGGAACAGCACCTTGAGGATCTCGATCCGCTGACGGGCGCCCACGCCGAGGTCCGCAACCAGGGCGTCGGGGTCCACGTCCAGCTTGTAGGCGTCGGAGATCCGCATGATCTCGCGTCGCGCGCTGTCGCCGATCCCGTGCAGCTTCTCGGCGCCCAGCACGACGTTCTCGAGGACGGTGAGGTTGTCGGCGAGCATGAAGTGCTGGAAGACCATGCCGATCCCGGCGGCGATCGCGTCCGCGGGCGAGTGCAGGTTGACCAGCCGGCCGTCGATCTTGATCGTGCCCTCGTCGGGACGCTGCACGCCGTACAGGATCTTCATCAGGGTCGACTTGCCGGCGCCGTTCTCACCGACGATCGCATGGACGGTGCCTCGCCGGACGGAGAAGGCGATGTCCTTGTTGGCGACCACGCCCGGGAATCGTTTGGTGATCCCCTCGAGCTCGACGGCGGGGGCACCGGCGTCGGTCGTGGTCTGCGTCATCGGGGGGGAGGCGGTGATGGTTCACACTCCTGGTCCGGGCCCGCGGCATGGCGGGCGGGGGGCGCATTTCGGGCACCTGCGGCGAGGGTCGGATGCCGTGTGCGGGGTCGCTCAGGGAAGCACGGGTGCTGGTAGTTCAAGGAAGCACACGGCCCGGGTCAGACGCTACCGCGCCGCCCGGGCCGTGTGTTGCCCACATGCTCGACAAAGGTGATCAGGGGGTGACGGGCACCTTGATCGTCCCAGCGATGATCTTCGCCTTGAAGTCGTCGAGCTTGCTCTTGATGTCGTCGATCATCCCGCCGGTCGTGGCGAAGTCCACACCGCCGGCCTTCAGGTCGTAGACGTGGTTACCGGTGAGGTCCTTGCCGTCGGACGCCGACTTGATGAAGTCGTAGACCGCGACGTCGACCTTCTTGATCATCGACGTGAGGATGACCGAGCGCACGTCCGCCGGGGCCGTCAGGGCCTGGTCGGAGTCGACACCGATGGCCAGCTTTCCGGCAGCCTTGGCGGCCGTGAAGACGCCACCACCGGAGCCACCGGCTGCGTGGTAGACCACATCGGCGCCCTTCTGGTACATGCCCTCGGCTGCGGTCTTGCCCTTGGCCGGGTCACCGAAGCCGGTGAAGTCCGGCGGCTGGGTGAGGTACTGCGAGTCGATCTTGATGGCCGGGTTGACGGCCTTCGCACCGGCGATGTAGCCAGCCTCGAACTTCTTGATCAGGGGCACGTTGACGCCACCGACGAAGCCGATGTGGCCCGTCTTGGACTTCAGTGCAGCGGCCGCACCGACGAGGAACGAGCCCTCGTTCTCGGCGAACGTGATCTGGTCGACGTTGGGGCCCGCGGAGTCCGGCGACGCGTCGTCAACGATCGCGAAGTGCACGTTGGGGTTGTCCTTGGCGGCCTTGCCGACCGACTTGGCGTAGGCGAAGCCCACCGCGACGACGTGGGTGTAGCCGGCGTCGACGAGCTGCTGGAGGCGCTCCTCGCGAGCGGCCTCGTTCTCGTTGGCGACCGCGGCGGCTTCCTTGGTGGTCACCCCGAGGTCGGTCTTGGCCTTGTCGAGACCCGCCGCGGCGGCGTCGTTGAACGACTGGTCCCCGCGACCACCCACGTCGTAGGCCATGCCGACCTTGAGCGCGGCCTTCGTGCTCGAGCTCGAGCTCGAGCTGGAACCGCTGGACCCCGAGCCGCTGCCCGAGCCACCGCATGCGGCGAGGGTCAGTGCTGCCACCGACATCACCGCTGCAACCTTCATCGTGTGACGCAAGGCTGTCTCCTGTTCTTTGGTATGCAAGAGGCGCTCTGCTGCGCCACTAGGCCGTGAGGATAGCCCGACCGACGGATCGGCAACTCAGCCTTCGGGCAGTCGGGTGACAAACCGTTACCGATCCGCGACCGCCTCGCTGCCGTTCCACCGGCCTTGTGAACCGTGAGGCGCCCGCTAGCTTTCGACTGCGATGATGCAAACCATTGCCATCGCAGTCAAAGGGGGGCACATGAAGAAGATGCACGCAACTGTCTTGGCCGTGGGGCTCACGGCCGGTGCGGCGATAGCCGCGGCTCCGGGGGCAGAGGCAGCCGGGTGCGGGTCTTACCGCCCGACCTTGCAGTACGCCTACGCGAGCTGTTCCGGCATCCTCGACACCGGGTACATCCGGGTCGAGGCCAGCGTCTGCAACGCGAGCGGCTGTCGCACCCAGTTCGGCCCCTACGTCTCCAAGGCAGGGGGCTCCCGGTCAGAGATCAGAGTGGGCACGGGCTACTCGCTGACCAACGTGACGTACCGCATCGCGTCGAACTAGCCGAGCCCGCTGGACCCATCGGCGCTGGCTCGGGTCTTGACCACGCCGGACACCACCGCACCTGCGAGCAGGCGTGCGCCGTGCACGACCGAGTCGTCGTCGACCACGAGGTCACCCTGGTGAAGGTCGTACGTGTGGCCGCCGGGTGTCCGCGTCCCCAGCCGGGCCATGGCGCCCGGGACCTCGCGCAGGTACCACGCGAAGTCCTCCCCGCCGAGGGACTGCACGGTCCCCAGGGCCGTCAGGCCGACTCCCTCTGCCGCCGCCCGGAACACCTCGACCGCCTCCGTGGCGTTGACCACCGGAGGCACTCCCTGGACGTGCTCGAGCACTGCCGTCACGCCGTACGGGGCCACGATGTGTTCGACGGCCTGCGCGAGGAGCGGTCCGATCGTCGTCCAGGCCTTGGCGTCGAGCATGCGCAGCGTGCCCGCGAGGGTGCCGCTCGACGGGATCACGTTGGCGGCCTGACCGGCGTGCACCTCGCCCCAGACCAGCGCGAACGCCGTGCGCGGGTCGAGCCGGCGGGACAGAACGGCCGGCAGCTCGGTGACCACCTTGGCCATCGCGAAGGTGAGGTCCTCGGTGAGATGGGGTCGCGAGGTGTGGCCTCCGCGGCCGGAGAGGTGCACCGTCACGCGGTCGGCTGCCGCGGTGATCGCCCCGTCGCGCAGGCCCACGGTGCCGACGTCCAGGCTGGGGTCGCAGTGGACCGCGAAGATGGCGTGGACGTCGTCCAGGGCGCTCTCGGCCAGCAGGTCGACCGCGCCGCCGGGGATCACCTCCTCGGCGGGCTGGAAGAGCAGGCGGACCGCGATGCCGCGCTCCCGCAGCGCGTCCTCATGGGCCTTGAGGGCGAGGCCGGCGCCCACCATGCCCGCCACGTGGACGTCGTGCCCGCAGGCGTGGCAGATGCCCTCGGTGGTCGACGCCCACGGCAGGTCCGTGCGCTCCCCCACGGGCAGGGCGTCCAGGTCGGCGCGCAACGCCACCCGGTATGCCGGCTGCTCGGCTCCGAGGTCGGCGATCAGCCCGCTGACGGGCAGGCGGCGCAGAGAGACCCCGGCGGCCTCCAGGCGCTCCGCGACCTTGGCGGTCGTGCGCGTCTCGCCACGGGAGAGCTCTGGGTGTGTGTGCAGGTCGTGCTGCAGGGCCAGGAGCTCGGGGGTGAGGAAGTCGATGGTGGTGCACAGGTCGGCCAGCAGCTGGTTGTCGCTCATGTCAGCGCGCACTCTACTCGCGGGTCCGGCGCAGCCACGCTCGTTCCCGCAGCGCCGGGCCGACCGTCCCCTAGAAGGTCTCGCGGGGGACGTAGAGGCCCCACACGTCCCGCAGCGCGTGGCTGACCTCGCCGCCGGTGGCCCGCAGCCTCAGGGCCTCGCGCATCGGGTAGAGCAGGTTGTCGGTGCCGCGCGCGGCCTCGCGGACCGCTTCGAGGGCGGCCTCGACGGCGTCGTTGTCGCGCTCCGCACGCAGGGCCGCCAGTCGCTCGCGCTGGTCGTGCTCGATCTGCGGGTCGACCCGCAGCGGCTCGTACGGCTCCTCCTCGTCGAGGGTGAACCGGTTGACGCCGACGACGGTGCGTTCGTCGTGGTCGATCTCGAGGGCGATGCGGTAGGCCGAGCGCTCGATCTCCGACTTCTGGAAACCCTGCTCGATCGCGGCCACGGCGCCGCCGCGGTCCTCGACGGCCTGCATGAGCTCGAGGGCAGCGGCCTCAACGTCGTCGGTCATCGACTCGACCACGTAGGAGCCGGCGAACGGGTCGACGGTCTTGGTCACGTCGGTCTCGTAGGCGATGACCTGCTGGGTCCGCAGGGCGAGCCGCGCGGCCTTCTGCGTCGGCAGCGCGATGGCCTCGTCGAAGGAGTTGGTGTGCAGCGACTGGGTGCCGCCGAGCACCGCGCCGAGCCCCTGCAGCGCGACGCGCACGAGGTTCACCTCGGGCTGCTGGGCGGTCAGCTGCACGCCGGCGGTCTGGGTGTGGAACCGCAGCATCTGGGACTTGGGGTTCTTCGCCCCGAACTCGTCACGCATGATCCGCGCCCAGATCCGGCGGGCCGCCCGGAACTTCGCGACCTCCTCCAGCAGCGTGGTCCGCGCGACGAAGAAGAACGACAGCCGGGGGGCGAAGTCGTCGACGTCGAGCCCGGCAGCCTGGGCGGCTCGCACGTACTCCTTGGCGTTGGCGAGGGTGAACGCGATCTCCTGCGCGGGTGTCGCCCCGGCCTCGGCCATGTGGTAGCCGCTGATGGAGATGGTGTTCCAGCGCGGAAGCTCCTTGTGGCAGTAGGCGAAGATGTCGCTGATCAGCCGCAGCGACTCCTTCGGCGGGTAGATGTAGGTGCCGCGCGCGATGTACTCCTTGAGCACGTCGTTCTGGATCGTGCCGGCCAGCCGTGACGGGTCGGCACCGTTCTCCTCGGCGACCAGCTGGTACATCAGCAGCAGCGTGGCCGCCGGGGCGTTGATCGTCATCGAGGTCGACAGGTCGCCCAGGGGAAGCCCCCCGAACAGCGTCCGCATGTCGTCGATGGAGTCGATCGCGACGCCGACCTTGCCGACCTCGCCGCTGGAGATGGCCTCGTCGGAGTCGTACCCCATCTGGGTCGGCAGGTCGAACGCCACCGACAGTCCGCCGGTGCCCGCCTTGACCAGTTCGTGGTAGCGCTCGTTGGACTCCTTGGCCGTCCCGAACCCGGCATACTGGCGCATCGTCCACGGGCGACCGGTGTACATGTTCGGGTAGACGCCCCGGGTGTACGGGAACTGTCCCGGCTCGCCGAGCTGGACCTGCGGGTCGAAGCCCTCGAGGTCGCCCGCGCCATAGACCGCCTTGATCGGCAGGTCGGACTCAGAGCGTGCGGAGGGGACGTCGGCGGCCATGTCGCCCACGATAGTGAGCCCGTATGCCGTGTGGTCACCACCCGTGGCCCACCTCACCGTGGGCTACGTCACGGGGCTACGTCACGGGTCAGTGGCCGAGCTCGGCCCGGCGCTTGTCCCACCGCTCGGCGATGGAGCCCATCTCCTCGCTGACGAACTCGAGGAAGTCGACGCTCAGCGCGATCCGCTTGCCGGCCGAGGTGGCCCGCCCACCCACGAGGTCCACCCCGTCACGCAGCGCCGTCGTCATCGGCTCGTAGACGCGCGGGGTGTTCATCATCATGTCGTGCCAGGCGTCGTCGGCCACGACATAGACGTCCCGCCTGCTCCCCTTCTCGCGTTCACGGTGGATCATCCGCAGCTGCTGGAGGTAGCGGACAGCCCCGGACACGGACGCGGCGCTCACCGACAGGACCTCACCGAGCTCGGCGGCCGTCATCCGTCCGTCGTCGTCCGCCAGCAGCGCGGCGAACACCCGGGCGGGCAGGCGCTGGAGCCCTGCTTCGGTCAGCGCCGACCCGAACCGCTCGACGAACCGGTGCTGCGCGGTGGGCTTGTCGGCGGTCATACGAGGAGTTTAGAACATTCAAGAGTTTCTGAAAACGGTGTACAGTCGAAGCCATGGCACCCGTCATCGAAGCCACCGGCCTCGTCAAGAAGTTCGGCGCCACGACTGCCCTCGACGGACTCGACCTCACGGTCCACGAGGGCGAGGTCCACGGCTTCCTCGGCCCCAACGGTGCCGGGAAGTCCACCACGATCCGCATCCTGCTCGGCCTGCTGCGCTCGGACGGCGGCACCGTGAGCCTGCTGGGTCGAGACCCCTGGACGCACGCCACGGAGCTCCACCGCCAGCTGGCCTATGTGCCGGGCGACGTCGTCCTGTGGCCCAACCTGACCGGGGGCGAGGTCATCGACCTGCTCGGCCGGCTCCGCGGCGGGATCGACGAGGGCAAGCGGGACAAGCTGCTCGAGGCGTTCGAGCTCGACCCCACCAAGAAGGGCCGCTCCTACTCCAAGGGGAACCGGCAGAAGGTCGCCCTGGTCGCGGCCCTCGCCTCGGACGTCCCGCTGCTGGTCCTCGACGAACCCACCTCGGGCCTGGACCCGTTGATGGAGAAGGTCTTCCAGGACCACCTCACCCAGGTGCGGGCCGAAGGTCGGACGGTCCTGCTCTCCAGCCACATCCTGTCCGAGGTCGAGACGGCGGCCGACCGGGTCAGCATCGTGCGGGCCGGCCGGATCGTCGACTCCGGCACGCTCGCCGACCTACGCCACCTGACCCGCACCAGCGTGACCGCGACCCTGGCCAGGCCGGTCGCCCAGACCGAGGCGGCCGGCTGGCCCGGAGTGGATGCCGCACGCCTCGACCGTGACCGCCTCGTCCTGTCGGTCGAGACCAGCGCTGTCGGCGACGTGCTGGGTCGGCTCGGGCCCCACGGCATCCAGGCCCTCATCTGCCAGCCGCCCACCCTCGAGGAGCTGTTCCTCTCGCAGTACGCGACACGGTCGGCACCGACCCGGACACACCGACGACCGAGTCGACGGGGTCGTCGGTGACGCCGGGGGCCAAGGAGGGGGTGTCGGCGTGACGTCGCTCGTCGGCACCGGACCGCTCCTGCGCCTGGCCTGGCGCCGCGACCGCTGGGTCATCGTGGCCAGCGTCCTCGCCCTGGTGGCCACGGCCTACGGGTCGATGGTCGCCACCCTCGACCTCTACCCGACCGACGCCGAGGCCGCCTCGGGCGCCGCGGTGATGGTCGACAACCCGTCGCTCACCGCACTGTACGGGCCGCTGCCGTCGGCGACGGCCGCCGGGATCGGGGTGCTCAAGACCGTGATGATGGGCAGCCTGTTCACCGCGTTCCTCGCCTTCGCCATCGTGCGCCGGCACACCCGCAGCGAGGAGGAGGACGGCCGGTTCGAGCTCGTCGCAGCCGGCGTCGTGGGGCGCCGCGCCCCGCTCGCGGCCGCCGTAGGGCTGGCGACGGCGACGGTCCTCGCCACCGGGCTGCTCTCCGCGCTGAGCCTGGTGGCCACGGGCGTGGGCGTGACCGGCTCCTTCGCGCTCGGGGCGGTGGAGGTCGTGGCCGGACTCGTCATGACCGGCGTCACCGCCGTCGCCGTCCAGCTGACCTCGACCACCCGCGGGGCGGGGGGCATCGCGGTGGGGGCACTGGGCCTGGCCTTCGTCGTCCGGGCCCTGGCCGACACCACGAAAGCCGGCGGCCAGCACCTCGCCTGGCTGTCGTTCCTCGGCTGGGCCGAGAAGGTCAGCCCGTTCGGTGCCGATCGGCTGTGGCTGCTCCTGCCCGCAGTCCTGGCCACCGCCGCGCTGCTGTTCGTCGCCGACGTGTTGCTGCACCGTCGCGACCTCGGCTCGGGCCTGTGGGCCCCCCGCCCAGGTCCGACGAGGGCCTCCGCCGCCCTGGCCAGCCCGCTCGGCCTCGCCTGGCGCCTGCAGCGCGGTGCGCTGCTCGGATGGACCATCGGGTATGCCGTACTCGGCCTGGCCGTGGGCAACATCGCCAGGTCCGTGGACCAGATCGCGAGCAGCCCGAGCGTCGAGGAGATGCTGCGCACGATGAGCGGTGGAAAGGGCTCCCTCGTGGATGCGTTCTTCGGTACCGAGCTGCGGTTCCTCGCGATCGGCGTGGCCGCCTACGGCATCGCGACGACCCTGCGGCTGCGGTCCGAGGAGAGCGCCGGACGCGCGGAGGTCGTGCTGGCCGCGCCGGTGAGCCGGTGGACCTGGCTGGGCAGCCACGCGACGATCGCCGTGCTGGGCTCGCTGTGGCTCCTGGCCGTGGTGGGCACAGCGGCCGGGCTGTCCGCGGGTGCGGTGAGCAGCACCGGGGTGGGCCAGCTGCTGCCGGCCGCCCTCGCGACGGCCCCCGCCGTGCTCGTCTGCGTGGCCCTGGCGGTCCTGCTGTTCGGGCTGCTCCCGCGGCGCTCGACCCTGGCCTGGGGTCTGCTGGCGGCGTTCGTGCTCCTCGGTGAGTTCGGCGCCCTCCTGTCGCTCCCGGCGTGGGCGCTGGCCCTCTCGCCGTTCGACCACCTCGGCAGCCTGCCCGGTGGCAACGCCAACGCGGGCGGCCTCGTCGCGCTGGTCGTCGCGGCCGTGGTGGTCGCAGGCCTCGGCTTCACCCAGTTCCGCCGCCGCGACCTGGTCAGCTGAGAGCGCTGAGAGCCCCAGCCAGCTCGCGGGACTGTGGCACCGGGTCAGAGGAGGTCGGCGCGCCCCTCGGACCGCAGGGCGTCGACGACGGCCTTGACGTCCTGGGCCCGCTCGCGGGACATCACCAGCAGGGCGTCGGGGGTGTCGACCACGACGACGTCGTCGAGGCCGACGAGCGCCACGACGCGCCCCGTTCCGGGCACCACGATGCCGGTCGAGTCGACCACCCGCACGGCTGAGGCGTCGCCGAGGACTCGGACCCCCGGCATACCGGAGGCGTCGGAGAGCAACCCGCCCAGGGAGCTGAAGTCGCCGACGTCGTCCCAGCCGAAACCGCCCGGCACCATGGCGACCCTCCCCTGGCCGGCCGCAGGCTCGGCGACGGCGTGGTCGATCGCGATCTTCTCCAGCCCGGGCCACACCTCCTCGAGCCGACCCGGGTCGGCCGCGAGCGCGCGGACTCCCGCCGCGAGCTCGGGGTGCCACTGGGCCAGCAGGTCCAGCAGGACCGTGGCCTTCACGACGAACATGCCGGCGTTCCACCGGAACCGCCCGGTCGACAGGTAGTCCTGCGCTCGGGCCCGATCCGGCTTCTCGACGAACTGGCTGACCGCGGTGGTCGGGCCGTCCCCAAGGGGTGAACCCATCTCGATGTAGCCGAATCCCGTTGCGGGATGGGTGGGTTCGATGCCGATCGTGACGACGAAGCCCTGCTCCGCGACCCGCACCGCTTCGGCGACACAGGCGCGGAACGCGTCCTCGTCCGTGATCACGTGGTCCGCTGCGAAGGACCCCAGCACCGCATCGGGATCGCGCGCCTCGAGGACTGCCGCCGCCCACCCGATCGCGGCCATGGAGTCCCGTGGCGCCGGTTCGGCCAACAGCTGGTCCGGCGGCAGGTCGGGCAGCTGCTCCCCCACCGCCGCCCGGTGGGCGACACCGGTGACGACCAGCACTCGCGCGCCGGTCAGCGGCGTGAGCCGGTCCCAGGTGGCCTGCAGCAGGGAGCGGCCCGAACCGGTGAGGTCGTGCAGGAACTTGGGCGACCCCGCGCGGGACACCGGCCACAGCCTCGTGCCGGCACCCCCGGCGGGGATCACCGCCCAGAAGTGGTCGTTCGTGGGTGCAACGTCGTTGCTCGCCGCGGATGACATGGCCGGAACGCTAGCCCACCACCAGCCCGTCACCTGCCGCTCACCCGACACACCCCCAGTCGTGGCCCACCCCTCACCCTGGGTGCGGACGCTGATGGTGTGCGCGTCGCCATCGTCACCGAGTCGTTCCTGCCCTACCTCAACGGGGTCACGACCAGCGTCTGCCGGGTCGCCGAGTGCCTGCGGGACCGTGGCCACGAGGCGCTCATCCTCGCCCCACGCCCCGCCCCGTCCCACTACGCCGGGTATGCCGTCCACGGCCTCGCGTCCGTGCCTGTGCGGCAGTTCCCGGTCGGGCTGCCGATGGGCGGCGAGGTCGAGGCCGCCCTGGCCGACTTCGCCCCGGACGTCGTGCACGTGGCCTCACCCTTCGTGCTCGGCGCCAGCGCCCTGTCCGCCGCTGCACGGCTCGGGCTGGCGACGGTGGCCGTCTACCAGACGGACATGCCCAGCTACGTCCGACAGCACGGCCCCGGCGCGGTGGGACGCGGCGCCGCGCGGGCGGCCTGGCGATGGATCCGCAGGATGCACGAGATGGCCGACCTGACCCTCGCCCCCTCGTCGGCGACCCTCGCCGAGCTGCGCGCGCACGGCATACCCCGCACGGCGTTGTGGGCCCGGGGCGTGGACGCGGCCCTGTTTCACCCCGGCTGGCGCGCCGACGCCGGCACCCGCGCGCTGCGCCGGTCCCTCGCGCCGAAGGGGGAGGTGCTCGTGGGCTATGTCGGACGGCTCGCTCCCGAGAAGGAGCTGACCCGGCTGGCATCGCTCGCCGGCCTGCCGGGCCTGCGGGTGGTCGTCGTCGGCGAGGGTCCGACCCGCGACGAGGACGCCGCGGCCCTGGCTGCAGCCGGTGTCGACGCCGTGTTCCTCGGCCGGCGCGAGGGGGACGACCTCGCCCGCGCGTATGCCGCGTTCGACCTCTTCGTGCACACCGGCACCCGGGAGACCTTCGGGCAGACCCTGCAGGAGGCCGCGGCGACGGCGCTGCCTGTCATCGCCCCCGCGCGCGGCGGCCCCCTCGACCTGGTGGACCACTCGCGGACCGGCCTGCTCTTCGACCCGGACCGACCGGAGTCCCTGCGTGAGGCGGTGGCCCACCTGGCCGGCGACCGGGTCAAGCGGGAGGCGATGGGAGAGGCCGGACGGCTGCGGGTCGCTCCGCGGAGCTGGGCGTCCCTGACGGACCAGCTGCTGACCCACTACTCGTCCGCCCAGCAGGCCCGGTCCCTCGCCGGGTAGGGCTGGCGCCCTCGGCATACCGGCGGGTAACCCGGCCTGTCTGGTTTCTCACAGGCAGGCCGTTCACGGACCCGGTGGCCGGGCCGATAACCTGACGGGCGAACTACGGCCCTCGACGCTCGCGACGACTGCCGTGACATCTGCTTCGAAAGGGACGCGCAGTGGCGCAGGCAGCCAACGGGACCCTCTACCGCGGCCGTGAAGGCATGTGGTCGTGGGTGGCCCACCGCATCAGCGGGGTTCTGATCTTCCTCTTCCTGTTCGCGCACGTGCTCGACACGGCGCTCGTGCGGGTCTCCCCCCACGCCTACAACGAGGTGATGGGGGCCTACAAGAACCCCGTCGTCGGGCTCGCCGAGGCGGGGCTGGTAGCCGCAGTGATCTTCCACGCGCTCAACGGTCTTCGCATCATCGCCGTGGACTTCTGGGCGAAGGGCCCGAAGTACCAGCGACAGCTCTTCTGGGGCGTCGTCATCGGTTTCGTCGTGCTGTTCGCGCCCTTCGCGATCCGGCACCTGACCGTCGTGTTCACGCACTGAGAGGCTGACGATGAGCGCCAGCACCGAAACCAACTACCAGGCCGGCCCCGACGCCGTCTCGGCCAAGAAGTCCCGCTACCGCCGGGTCTCCACGGGCCGCGGCAACTTCGAGCTCTGGTCCTGGGTGTTCATGCGCGGCAGCGGCATCCTGCTGCTCGTCCTCGTCTTCGGGCACCTGTTCGTCAACCTCATGCTGGGCGAGGGCATCCACGGCATCGACTTCGCGTTCGTTGCCGGCAAGTGGAGCAGCCCGTTCTGGCAGACGTGGGACCTGTTGATGCTGTGGCTCGCGGAGCTGCACGGGTTCAACGGGGTCCGCACGATCATCAACGACTACACCGAGAAGGACCGCACCCGGTGGATCCTCAAGGGTCTGCTCGTGGCGAGCGCGTTGCTCGTCATGGTGCTCGGCACGCTGGTCATCTTCACCTTCGACCCGTGCCTCGACCCGTCGACGACCCTCTCCGTGTGTCACAAGTGAGCTCGAGCTAAGGAATCCGCTGAACATGCAGACGCACAAGTACGACGTCGTCATCGTCGGGGCCGGCGGCGCGGGCATGCGTGCCGCGCTCGAGTCGAGCACCCGCACCCGCACGGCGGTGCTCACCAAGCTGTACCCGACCCGCTCCCACACCGGCGCGGCGCAGGGTGGCATGTGTGCCGCCCTGGCCAACGTCGAGGAGGACAACTGGGAGTGGCACACCTTCGACACCGTCAAGGGTGGCGACTACCTCGTCGACCAGGACGCTGCCGAGATCATGTGCCGCGAGGCCATCGACGCGGTCATCGACCTCGAGAAGATGGGGCTGCCGTTCAACCGCACCCCCGAGGGCAAGATCGACCAGCGCCGGTTCGGTGGGCACACCCGCAACCACGGTGAGGCTGCCGTCCGCCGGTCCTGCTTCGCCGCGGACCGCACCGGCCACATGATCCTCCAGACGCTCTACCAGAACTGCGTCAAGCAGGGCGTGGAGTTCTACAACGAGTTCTACGTCCTCGACCTGCTCATGAACACCGGCGCGGACGGCGAGCAGCACACCGCGGGCGTCGTGGCCTACGAGCTCGCCACAGGTGAGCTGCACGTGTTCCAGGCCAAGTCGGTCGTCTTCGCCACCGGCGGCACGGGCAAGGTCTTCAAGACCACCTCCAACGCGCACACCCTCACCGGCGACGGCATGGGCGTGGCCTTCCGCCGCGGGATCCCGTTGGAGGACATGGAGTTCTTCCAGTTCCACCCGACAGGCCTGGCCGGCCTGGGCATCCTGCTCTCCGAGGCGGCCCGCGGTGAGGGCGGCATCCTGCGCAACGCCGACGGCGAGCGGTTCATGGAGCGCTACGCCCCCACCATCAAGGACCTCGCGCCCCGCGACATCGTCGCGCGCTCGATGGCCAACGAGGTCCGCGAGGGTCGCGGCGCCGGTCCCAACAAGGACTACGTCCTGCTCGACCTGACCCACCTCGAGCCGGCCCACATCGACGCCAAGCTCCCCGACATCACCGAGTTCGCCCGCACCTACCTCGGCGTCGAGCCCTACACCGAGCCGGTGCCGGTCTACCCGACCGCGCACTACGCCATGGGTGGCGTGCCGACGAACGTCGAGACCGAGGTGCTGCGCAACAACACCGACGTCGTCCCCGGCCTGTTCGCCGCGGGCGAGGTCGCCTGCGTCTCCGTGCACGGCTCCAACCGCCTCGGCACGAACAGCCTCCTGGACATCAACGTGTTCGGGCGCCGGGCCGGCATCGCCGCCGCGGAGTATGCCGCGAACGCCCCGTACGTCGACCTGCCGGCCAACCCCTCGACCTTCGTGGAGGCCATGGTCGAGACCATCCGCACCCGCGAGAGCGGCGAGCGGGTCGCCGACCTGCGCAAGGCCCTGCAGGAGACGATGGACCGCAACGTCCAGGTCTTCCGCACCGAGGCCTCGATGAAGGAGGCCCTCGGCGTCATCGACGAGCTCAAGGAGCGCTACGCCAACGTCGTGGTCCAGGACAAGGGCAAGCGCTACAACACCGACCTCCTCGAGGCCGTCGAGCTCGGCTTCCTCATCGAGCTGGCCGAGGTCATCACCCTCGGGGCTCTGGCACGCAAGGAGTCCCGCGGTGGTCACTTCCGCGAGGACTACGAGGCCCGCGACGACGTCAACTTCATGCGCCACACGATGGCCTACCGCCCGCCGGTCACCGACGAGGAGCAGGGGCCGACCTTCGCGGACGAGGTCCGCCTCGACTACAAGCCCGTGACCGTGACCCGCTACCAGCCGATGGAGCGCAAGTACTGATGACCGCAACAGCCCAGGAGCCCAAGGCCGCGACGGCCGTGCCCACCTTCACCGTCACGCTCAGGATCTCGCGCTACAACCCCGAGACCGACACCGAGCCCCACTGGGAGACCTACCAGGTCACCGCGCATGCCACCGACCGCGTGCTCGACGCCCTGCACCAGATCAAGTGGGACCAGGACGGCTCGCTGTCGTTCCGCCGGTCCTGCGCCCACGGGGTCTGCGGCTCCGACGCGATGCGGATCAACGGCAAGAACCGGCTTGCCTGCAAGACGCTCATCAAGGACGTCAACCCCGACAAGCCGATCACCGTCGAGGCGATCAAGGGCCTTCCGCTCGAGAAGGACCTCATCGTCGACATGGAGCCGTTCTTCGACGCCTACCGCGAGGTGATGCCGTTCCTCATCACCGAGGGCAACGAGCCGACCCGCGAGCGCATCCAGAGCCAGGCCGACCGCGACCGGTTCGACGACACGACCAAGTGCATCCTGTGCGCCGCGTGCACCACGAGCTGCCCGGTCTTCTGGAACGACGGCCAGTACTTCGGACCCGCGGCGATCGTCAACGCGCACCGGTTCATCTTCGACACCCGTGACGACGGCGGAGCCCAGCGGCTGGAGATCCTGAACGACAAGGAAGGCGTGTGGCGCTGCCGCACGACCTTCAACTGCACCGACGCCTGCCCGCGCGGCATCCAGGTGACGAAGGCGATCCAAGAAGTGAAGCGCGCGCTTCTGACGTCCCGGTTCTGAGCTCCATGAGGCGCCGGGTGTCGTCGCGCGCCCCGGAAGGGGCGTTTGCGCCTCTCGCAAGCTCGTTTTACGGCGCTGCACGCCGCTTCCGGGGCGCGCTCCTCGGACTCCTTGCCGCGGGCCTCGCATTCTTCATGGCGGTAGCAGAACCAGGCGCGGCCACGGCGCTCTCGTCGGGCACGACGCACGCTGTCGCGGTGAGGCCGGCGCCGTCGGCGACGACGAAGACGCTGCCGGTGCCGAGCGCCACGGTGGACCCGTCCGTGTCGGTCGGCGGCCCGCGACTGGCGTCGATGGGGGTCGTCACGGATCTGCCGCCGGGGGTCCCTGCCCCGCCCACTCTTCGTGACGTGTCGTGGGTGCTGGCCGACCTCGACTCCGGAGCGGTGATCGCGGCGAAGGCCGCGCACGCCCGGCTGCTCCCGGCAAGCACCCTCAAGACGCTGACGGCGCTCACCCTCATCCCGAAGGTGCCTGCGACCCGCAGCATCGTGCCCACCCAGGCGGACGCGAGTGCGGACGGCACCAGGGTGGGGTTGGTGCCCGGGCTTTCCTACACGGCCGGACAGCTGTTCCAGGCGCTGCTCATGGCGTCGGGCAACGACGCCGCCTACTCGCTCAGCGAGGCCGCCGGCGGCCGGGCGGCGACGCTGACTGCGATGAACGAGCGCGCGGCATACCTGGGGGCGCACGACACGGTCGCGCGGAACCCCGCGGGGCTGGACGAACCGGGGCAGACGTCGAGCGCGTACGACCTGGCCCTGATCGGTCGTGCGGCGTTGCAGCTCCAGGACTTCCGCGGCTACGTGCGGACCAAGCAGGTCGACTTCCCCGGCCGGCTGGACCCGAAGACGAAGAAGCGCGCGACCTACAAGGTCAACAACCACAACACGTTGCTGTACAACTACCCCGGCACCATCGGCGTCAAGAACGGCTACACCGAGGCCGCCAGCCGCACCTTCATCTCCGCCGTCACCCGCGGGAGGAGGACCTACCTGCTCACCGAGATGCACGGGCTCGACTCGTCCTGGCGTCCGCAGGCGGCGATGTACGACTGGGCCTTCGCCTACGGCGACAAGGCGAGGCCGGTGGGCGAGCTCGTCGCACCCGGCTCGGTCACGACATCGCCGACCCTCCCGCCGCAGTCGACCTCACCGAGCCTGGGCGCGCCCGGCGCGGGCGGTGCCGGGCCCGCCGCTGCGAATGCGGCCGCTGCCGCCCTGTCCAGCTCGGGCATGGCGTTCTCGGGTCTGCGGCCCTGGGTGGGCGCAGCCGGTCTCGCCGCAGCGGCGGCCCTCGTCCTGCTCCTCGCTGCCCGGACCCGCCGGAGATCGGTGCGGGCCCGGGGGCGTCACCGCTGACGGCTCAGCCGCGGCGGACCAGGCTCCGTATGCCGCGGGTGACCGAGCCCAGTGCCACCGCGCCGACCGCACCCAGCACCGCACCCGCAGCCACACTGGTCCGGTCCGCCGCGCGCTGGCCGAAGGTCGGCAGCCCTGCGTCGGTGCGCTGACGGACGCTGCCCACGGGCTCGGGGGCCGGACCTTCGGCAAGCTTCTGCGCCTGGCCGGGACTGACGTCGCGACCGAGGCGGGCGCCGGCGGGGCCGTCGAGGTCGTTGGCCGCCCACGCCGCCGCGACGAGGATGACCCGGGACATGAGGTTCAGCCACACCAGCAGGCCGGCGACGAGGGCGAACCCGAGGTAGAGCTTGTTGTGGGTCGTGCTCGAGAGCAGGAGCGTTCCGAACTTCTTGAGCACCGTCAGGCCGATCCCGCCGAAGAGCGCACCGTTGCGCAGGACCTCCCACGGGAGCCGCACCCCGGTCAGGAGGCGGAGCATGATCGCCACCAGGCCCGCATCGAGGGCGATCCCCACGAGGAAGGCGACGACGGTGAGGATCCAGCCCTGACCGCCCAGTCCGACGAAGTGGCCCACCCAGCTCGCGGCGGCGCCCGCGATGGCCCCGACCGCGGCCGAGAGCAGGATGCCGACGCCGAGGAGCACCAGGACCCCGATGTCCCGGAGCTTGGCCAGGACGGGGTTCCCGGAGCTGCCCTGCACGCCGAAGATCGCCCGGATCGCGTCCCGCAGCGCGCCGAGCCAGCCCGTCCCGGCGAGGACGAGTCCCACCACGGACACGATCCCCTCGATCGACAGGGCGGCACCCGTGGGCACGTTGACGTTGATGATCCCGTTCGGGTTGGCAGCGGTCTTCACGAAGCCAGGGAGCAGGTTGTTGATGGCGTTCTTGGTGTCGGTGAGCAGCTGGGGCTGGCTGCGCAGCACGAGGCCGAACACGGTGAACGCCAGGAGCACCGCGGGGAAGATCGAGAAGAAGGCGAAGTACCCGACGCCTCCGGCGAGGAGGTTGCCGTTGCGGTCGCCGTACCGCTTCCAGGCACGCCAGACGTGGGTCGTCTGGAACCGCGCCCACCAGCCCTTGATCGTCTGCATGTCAGCTCCCGTTCAGGGCGAAGGAACGCACCGGCCGCCAGACCCCGTCGGCACCGTGCTCGTAGAGGTGGAACTCCCCTACGTCGAAGGTGCACTCGAAGTCCGCCAGGTCGGCGAAGGCGCGGTCGAGGTTGTCGTCGGAGACGTGGTGGGCCACGGTCACGTGCGGGTGGTAGTAGAAGTCGAGCTCGCGCTCGAGCGGCCCGCGTCGCACCGCCTTCTCGAGCAGCTCGCAGTCGGCCAGTCCCCCGGAGACCTGGACGAAGACGACCGGCGAGGTCGGCCGGAAGGTGCCGGTGCCGCGCAACACCATCGGAAACGAGCGTCCCTGGGTGGCCACGGACTCCAGGTGCTCGACGACCGAGGCCAGCTCGTCGTCGTCGACCTCGGTGGGGGGCAGCAGCGTCACATGGGTGGGGATGGACTCGGCGAGCGGGTCCCCGAAGGACGCCCGCTTGCCCTGGAGCATCTCCGCGTGCGGAGAGGGGATGGCGATGGACACACCGATGGTGGGCACCCGGCGACCCTACCCAATGCTTTCGGCGGACACCCTGCTGTGAGTCCCGGCCATCGGGGTGGGCACGGGGTCAGCGGGCACGGGGTCAGCGGGCACTGGGCAGCAACCCCACGGCAGCGCGCACCCGGGCCATGGTGGCCTGGGCGACCTCGCGAGCGCGGTCGGCGCCGTCGGCCAGGATGCGGTCCAGCTCGGTCGGGTCGGCCAGCAGCTCGGCCATCCGGGTCTGGAACGGGGTCAGCCGGTCCACGACCACGTCGGCGACCTCCTGCTTCAGGTCGCCGTAGCCGCGACCCGCGAACGACGCGGCCAGGTCCTCGACCGAGGTCCCCGAGAGCACCGAGTGGATGACGAGCAGGTTGGAGACGCCCGGTTTGGTGTCCGGGTCGTAGCGCACCTCGCCATCGGTGTCGGTGACCGCCGACCGGATGTTCTTCGCGATCTTGGCGGGATCCTCCATGAGGTCGATGAGTCCCTTGGGCGAGGACCCCGTCTTGCTCATCTTGGCGGTGGGGTCCTGCAGGTCCATGATCTTGGCGGCGCCCTTGACGATGTAGGGATCAGGCACCACGAGCGTCTCGCCGAAGCGGGTGTTGAACCGCTCGGCAAGGTCGCGGGTGATCTCGAGGTGCTGGCGCTGGTCCTCCCCGACCGGCACGTACGCCGCGTCGTACATGAGGATGTCGGCCGCCATCAGCATCGGGTAGGTGAGCAGGCCGACGTTGGCGTTCTGGCCCTTGGAGACCTTGTCCTTGAACTGGGTCATCCGGCGCGCCTCGCCGTCGCCGGTGAGGCAGTTCATCACCCAGCCGAGCTCGGCGTGCTCGGTGACGTGGCTCTGGCAGAAGACCGCCGAGCGCTTCGGGTCGACGCCGCCGGCGAGGAACTGGGCCGCCGTCACGCGGGTGCGCCGGCGCAGCACCTCGGGGTCGGTGGGCACCGTGAGCGCGTGCAGGTCGGCCACGAAGTAGAAGGCCTCGAAGTCGTCTTGCAGCGTGACCCAGTTGACCAGCGCCCCGAGGTAGTTGCCGAGGTGCAGGGAGTCGCTGGTCGGCTGCATCCCGGACAGGATCCGGGGCAGCACGGCGGGCGCGGACGTTTCAGGCATGCGCGCCATTCTGTCAGGTCAGGTGCAGCAAAAAACCTTGGGCGGGGTCGAGCACCGGCAGGGCCAGCCCGACGTGGGTGAGCACTGCCCCGCTGACGTCGAAACCACCGTCCAGGGCCTGGTCCCACCACCCCGGCCAGCTGTTCTGCGTCACGGCGGGCAGCCCAGCCTCGCCGCGCACCCGCACGGTGTAGGTGCGGTCCTGGTCGAGCCCGGGCAGGGTCTGCAGCCCCGGCTGGACGGCCGGTCCGCTCACGGTGCGCAGGACCGTGTATGCCGCCTGGGCGCCGTCCGCGGAGACGGTGCCCGTCACGAGCAGGCCCTGCTCCGGCGGGAGATCGGCCCGGACCAGGTCGCCGGCGTGCAGCAGCGGGCGGAGCTCGCGGTAGAGCGCGGACCAGCTGCGCAGGGACTCGAGCTCGTCGGGAGTGCAGGCCGTGATGTCCCACTCCAGGCCGGCGTGGCCCTGCAGCGCGAGCAGCATCCGGAACGGCAGGTCGAGCGTGCGGTGCGTCGTGTGGGCGGTGGCCGGCCCGATGTGCGTGCCCATGAGCTCCGCGGGGACCAGCAGGGAGGTCCACCGCTGGATGGCCGCGCGCTCGAGGGCGTCGTTGCAGTCGCTGGTCCAGATCCGATCGGTGCGGGCGAGGATCCCGAGGTCGACGCGGCCCCCGCCACTGGAGCACGACTCGATCTCCAGGCCGGGGTGGGCGGCCCGCAGCCGGTCGAGCAGGGCGTAGACCGCCTCGGTCTGGCGGTGCACCGCAGGGCGGTCGGTCCCGGTCGAGTCCGTGCGCACTACCTCGTGCAGGTCGCGGTTGTGGTCCCACTTGATGAAGTCGATGCCGAGCTCGGCGACGAGCGTGCTGATCTGTCCCTCGATCTGCGCCGCCGCGTCCGGGTTCGCGAGGTCGAGCACGTGCTGGCGCCGCGACGGCCGCGGCAGTCCCGCCCGGGGCCCGAGCACCCAGTCGGGGTGGGCGCGCACGAGGTCGGAGTCGACGTTCACCATCTCGGGCTCGAACCACAGGCCGAACTCCATGCCCAGTCCCTTGACGTGCTCGACGATCGGTGCGAGCCCGTCCGGCCACACGTCCGTCGAGACGACCCAGTCGCCGAGGCCGCTGTGGTCGTCGCGGCGGCTGCCGAACCACCCGTCGTCGAGGACGAAGCGCTCCACCCCGATCGAGGCGGCGGTGTCGGCCAGGGCCTTGAGCCGGGTCAGGTCGTGGTCGAAGTAGACGGCCTCCCAGGTGTTGAGCACGAGGGGACGCGGGTCGTTGCTGTGCTTGGCGGTCGCGCGCTGGCTGCGGTGCAGCCGGCGCGAGACCCCGTCGAGCCCGTCGGCGGAGTGCACGAAGACGACGTCGGGGGCCGTGTAGGTCTCCCCCGGCGCGAGCCGGACCTCTCCCGGCTCGAGGAGCTCGCCACCACCGAGGACGGCGGAGTGGACGCCGGCGCCCTCGGGCAGCCGCTCGACGAGGTGTTCGTGGTTGCCGCTCCAGGCCACGTGGACCGACCAGACCTCGCCCGTGCGGAAGCCGAAGCCGGGCGTGCCCACGGTGAGCAGCAGCGTCGCGTCGTGCCCCGTGCGGCCGCGACGCGACGCCCGCAGGTGGGTGCCGTCCTGGAGGGTCGATCGCTGCGGGGAGCGTTCGCGACACCAGCGACCGGTGAGGTCGAGCACCTCCGTGGCCCGGGTGGGCAGCGGGAGCAGTGCCCGCAGCGCACCGAGGTCGAGCGTCGACGCCTGCATGGCGCCAGGCCCTGGCGACCCGGCGTCGTCCCGGCTCGCCAGGTTGGTCACCGAGCTCGACACCCGCAGCACCCCGTGGGCGTCCAGGGTCCACGCGCTGCGCACGGAGGTGACCCCGTCGCGAGCGGTGACGACCAGCGACCGCTCGCCGTCCTGCTCGGTGGTGACGGCCCAGCGGGGGGCGGTCGCGCCGCCGGCGCGGTGGGCGGCATACGCGGGGGTGCCGAGCCAGCCGTCGCCGCTGGTGGGCAGGACGGTCAGGGGCCACGGCTCGTCCAGCGCGTTGTTCGGCACCGGTCGGGTGGTGACACCCGCGAGCTGGCTGTGCACGGCATCGGGCAGGTCCACCCCCCAGTGCAGGACCCGCGGCAGCTCGCCCTCGGGGAGCTCGATGACCAGGCAGGTGCCTGCGGAACGGAGGGTGGTGGTGGGGATGGTCATCCCTTGGTGGCTCCCAGAGTCAGGCCGGCGACGAACTGCTTCTGCAGGACGAAGAAGATGATGAGGGTGGGCAGGGCGATCACGACCGATCCTGCCGCGACGAGGTTGTTGTCGGTGAAGAACTGGCCACGCAGGTTGTTGATCGAGCTGGTTACCGGGAACTTGTCGCCGGACTGCAGGAGCACCGTCGCCCAGAAGAACTCGTTGTAGATCCAGGTGACCTCGAGGGTGGCCAGCGCCGCGAGCGGCGGCCGGCACAGTGGCAGCGTGAGCTGGAAGAACTGCCGGAGCACGCCGGCCCCGTCGACCACCGCCGACTCGTAGAGCTCGCGCGGCAGCGTCTTCATGTAGTTGGACAGGACGAAGGCGCAGAAGCCGGTCTGGAAGGCGACGTTCACCAGGATCAGGCCCCAGTAGGAGTTGAGCAGCGTGCCGGAGTCGCTGAACCAGAAGGGCACCTGGATGGCGCGGAACATCCGGTACACGGGGATGAGCAGGGCCTGCGGCGGCAGCAGGTTGGCCGCCGTGAACATGCCGAGCAGCGCGAGGTTGAACTTGAACGAGAAGCGCGACACGACGAACGCGACACAGCACGACAGGAACAGCGTGAGCAGGACGGCCGGGATGGTGATGTAGGCCGAGTTGAGCATGGTGTGGGAGAAGTCGGCCTGCTGCCACGCGTTCCTGTAGTTGTCGAGGGTGAAGCCGCCGAAGGACAGGTAGCCGTGCTTCGCGGTGTAGGCGTAGTTGCGGAAGCTGTTCAGCAGCGCGTACCCGACCGGGAAGATCCAGATCAGGGCGACGACGGCCAGGAAGATCTGGATGCCGCGGTTGCCCTTCTGCTGACCGACGCCCTGGGGACGCCTGCTGCTGAGTGGGTTCCGGCTCCGTGGCGCAGCGGTCTGCGGTGCTTCGCTGGCGGCAGTCATCGCTGCTCCCTCATGACGATGCGTAGGTAGAGGACGATGAAGATCGAGGAGATGACGAGCATGAAGGTCGCCAGCGCCGAGCCGAAGCCGATGCGGCTCGCCTCACCGACGATGTTGCTCGTCACCAGGGTCGAGATGAGCTCGAGCCCGTTGCGGCCCTTGTTGATGACCCAGACGAGGTCGAAGGCCCGGAGCGACTCGATCACGGTGACGACCAGGACGATGATGTTGATCGGGAACATCACCGGGAAGACGACCCTGAAGAAGGTCTGGCGCTCGGAGGCGCCGTCGACCTTGGCCGCCTCGCGCAACGTCGGGTCGACGCCCTTGAGCCCCGCCAGGTACAGCAACATGATGTAGCCGACGTGCCGCCAGCTGGAGGCGATCAGGGCGGCCCACAGGTTGTAGCGCTGGTCGCCGTACCAGTCGATGCTGCCCCCGGTCACCGCGTTGATCAGGCCCTGGTCACGGCTGTAGATGAGCTGCCAGATGAACCCGACGAGGGCGAGGGACAGCACGACCGGGAGGTAGATGGCGGTCTGGTAGACCCGCGAACCACGCACCTCCCGGTCGAGCAGGACCGCGAGGAACATCCCGACCGGGGTCGCGAAGAGGAACATCACCGCGAGCCAGATCAGGTTGTGCTGCAACGCCGGCACGAAGGGTGGGTAGATCGTCAGGACGTCGTGGTAGTTCCTCAGCCCCACGTTCTTGGCCGCGCTGATCGGGCCGATCCCGTCCCAGTTGGTGAAGGAGAGCAGGACCGACCCGATCGCCGGCACCCAGACCAGCCACAGCACCAGGATCGTCGGGACGGCGATCATCAGCCCGACCACCACTCGGTCGACAGGGGTCAGGTGGTCGATCCCCTTGTACTTCGCACGTCTGGCCACGGAGGCTCCTCGGTTGCGTCGGCGTCGTCGCGGTCAGCTCGCGAAGATGCTCTGCTTCTGCTTCTCGATGCCGTTGACGAGGCCGTCGATGTCCTTGGGGTTCTTGATGAAGGACTGGATGGCGGGGATCATCACCGTGGAGGCGAAGTCGGGGCGGGTGTCCCGGTCCATGAACTGGGCGATCGACTTGGCCTGGGAGACGAACTCCACCGACTTCTTCTGCAGTGCGGTGTAGGCGCCCTTGTCGGCCTGCTCGTTCGTGGCGATCACGCTCGGGTCCGCCTTGACGACGATGTTCTGCGCCGCGGCCGAGCCGACGTAGCCGAGGAGCTTCTTGGCGCCGGCCTCGTTCTTCGGGCGCTTCGCCATCATGTAGCCGTCGATCGGGGCCTCGATCGCGTCGGCGCCGATGTTCGAGTCGACCTCGGGGAAGTTGAAGAAGGAGAGGTCGTCCTGCTCCGCGCCCTTCCCGAACTGCTGGGCGAGGAAGGAGCCGAGGACGTAGGTGCCGGCCTTCTTCTGCTGGAGCGCCTGGGCCGCCTCCTGCCAGGTGCGGCCGAGCGAGTCCGGCTGGTGCAGGTCGAGCAGGCCCGCCCAGGTGTCGAAGACCTTCTTGACCTTGTCGCCGTTCCAGGCCTCCTTGCCGGCCATCAGGCTGACGTGGAAGTCGTAGCCGTTGATGCGCAGGTTGAGCTGGTCGAAGGTGCCCATCGCGGGCCAGCCGTCCTTGTCTCCGAAGGCGATCGGGACGAGCCCGTCCTTCTTCATCCGCGCACCGAGGGCCTTGAACTCGTCGAGCGTCTTGGGCTCGGTGTAGCCGTACTTGGAGAAGACGCTCTTGCGGTAGAAGACAGCCCACGGGTAGTAGGTCGACGGCACGAAGTACTGCTTGCCGTCGTCGCCCGTCGAGGCCTTCTTCAGCGCGTCCGACATGCCGGACAGGTTCTTCCACACGTCCGAGACGTCACCGGCCAGGCCCTTGGAGGCGAAGAACCGCATGCGGTAGCCGGAGAACCACATCCAGACGTCGTCCGGCGACCCCTGCAGGTAGTTGTTGATGTTCTCCTGGAAGGAGTTGTGGTCGATCGTGTTGACCTTGGCGGTCAGCCCGGGGTTCGCCTTCTGGAAGGCGTCCATCACGGCCTGGATGGCCGCCTTCGGGACGGCGTCGGACTGGTTGGAGCCCACGGTCACGGTGCCGGTCGCGGCACCGCCGCTGCTGCCTCCGCTGCCACCACAGGCGGCGAGCAGGGTGGGTGCGGCAAGCAGGGTGCCGGCGCCGAGGGCGCCGCGCAGCAGGGTCCGCCGGCTGACGCCACGGACAGAGGCAGGGACGAGGCTGGCGAGGTACTCGGCCTCTGAGGTCGGGCGGGTCATTTCGGGTCTCCTTTGACACGGGCTTGACGCGGGTTCCACCGGTGCGATGGGCCATCGCCATCTTCCGACAGATTCGATCAAAAACCATCAACAACACCCGAGGATGAACGCCCGGGCCGGGTCTGTCAAGACCTACGGCCCACCCTGTTCATTGGACGGACAGGTCGCGGGATCGGCTCAACCACGCGGCATACGCTCTGGTGCGAGCACAGCAGGAGGGCCGAGGACGGCACCCCAAACCGCGTGTTGATTTTTGTTGACATGGCTTCCCGAACAGGGACACACTGGCGCCCATGCGTTCATGGCCGAGCCGTCGGATCGCCCTGGGTGGCGACTACAACCCCGAGCAGTGGCCGCGCGAGGTCTGGTCGCACGACATGGAGCTCATGCGCGAGTCGGGGGTCTCCTTCGTCACCCTGGGGGTCTTCTCCTGGTCGTGGCTCGAGCCCGCCAAGGGCGAGTACGACTTCGCCTGGCTCGACGACGTCATGGACCTGCTCCACACGAACGACATCGCCGTCGACCTCGCCACGGCGACAGCCACGCCTCCGCCGTGGCTGTCGGCCGCACACCCCGAGATCCTGCCGGTCGACCACGAGGGCCACACGCTGTGGCCGGGCAGCCGCCAGGCCTGGTGCCCGAGCTCGCCGGTCTACCGCGACCACGCCCTCGCGCTCACGACGCAGCTCGCCCAGCGTTACCACGGGCACCCGGCGCTGGCGATGTGGCACGTCTCGAACGAGTACGCCTGCCACAACGTCCCCTGCTACTGCGACACCTGCGCGGCCGGTTTCCGCGGGTGGCTGCAGCGACGTCACCAGAGCCTCGAGCGCCTGAACGACTCCTGGGGCACGGCCTTTTGGAGCCAGCGGTACACCGACTGGCAGCAGATCCTCCCGCCGCGGCTCACGACGACGTTCGCGAACCCCACGCACGTGCTCGACTACAAGCGGTTCCAGTCCGACACGCTGCTGGACTTCCACCGCAGCGAGAAGGCCATCCTCGCGGACCTCTCCCCCGGCGTGCCGGTGACGACCAACTTCATGACGCTCGCGCACTTCGACCACCTCGACTACCACCAGTGGGCGGCGGAGCAGGACGTCATCAGCACCGACCACTACGTCGTGAACAGCCTCGAGCACCCGAGGGCGGAGCTGGCCTTCAGCGGCGACATCACCCGCGGCCTGGCCGGCGGCGGGCCGTGGATGCTCATGGAGCACTCGACGAGCGCGGTCAACTGGCAGGCGGTGAACCCCGCGAAGGCGCCCGGCCAGACGCTGCGCGACAGCCTCGCCCACGTCGCCCGGGGCGCCGACACGCTGGGCTTCTTCCAGTGGCGGCAGTCGCTCTCCGGCTCCGAGAAGTTCCACTCGGCGCTCGTGCCGCACGCGGGGCCCGACAGTGCACGGTTCCGCGAGGTGGTCGAGCTCGGGCGGATCGCGCAGCGCCTCGGGGAGGTCGTGGGCTCCAGGGTGGAGAGCCAGGTGGCGATCCTCTGGGACTACCAGGCGCAGTGGGCCGCCTCCGGTCCCGCCATGCCGTCCACCGAGCTCGGCTACCCGACCACCGCGCACGCGATCCACCGCGTGCTGCGAGACCGCGGCATCACGGCCGACGTCGTGCACCCGAGCGCCGACCTCACGGCATACAAGGTCGTCGTCGTCCCGACGCTCTACCTCGTCACCGACGAGCACGCAGCCGCCGTCGCGGCGGCGGCGCAGGCGGGCGCGCAGGTGCTGGTGACCTTCTTCTCCGGCATCAGCGACGAGAACGACCACGTGCGGCTCGGTGGGTACCCCGGGGCCTTCCGCGAGCTGCTCGGGGTGCGCGTCGAGGAGTTCTTCCCCCTCCTGGACCACGAGGAGGTGTCCGTCGGCGCGGGCACGGGTCGCCGCTGGAGCGAGGACGTCACCGCCGTCGCCGCCGAGGTGCTCGAGCGGTACTCCGACGGCCCGCTCGCCGGCCGTCCCGCCATCACCCGCCGTGAGGTCGGCTCGGGCGCCGCGTGGTACCTCAGCACGCTGCTCGACGACGCGGCGCTGGGCGCTCTGCTGGACGACGTGACCGGCGCCGCGGGTGTCACCCCGGCAGCCGACGTGCCTGTCGGTGTCGAGGCCGTCCGGCGCAGCAGTCATGATGGGTCCTGGCTGTTCCTCGTCAACGACACCGACCGGGAACAGCACATCGCTGCAACTGGTCACGACCTCGTCGCCGACCGTCCGTTCGGACCGGACACCGCTCTGGCCGCGGGTGCGGTCGCCGTCATCAGGGAGGACTAGTGCTCGCCAGCCAGCGTCGCGCGACGATCCTGGGCCTCGTCGAGGACAGCGGCGCCGCGCGGGTGTCCGACCTCGTGGACCAGCTCGGCGTCTCGGACATGACCATCCGCCGCGACATCGAGCAGCTCGCGACCGAGGGCCTCGTCGAGCGCGTCCACGGCGGAGCCCTGGCCATGGGCAGGCGCAGCAGCGAGGAACCCGGGTTCACCGCGAAGTCCGCCCTCATGCAGGCGCAGAAGAACGCCATCGCCCACGCCGCCGCCCAGCTCGTCGAACCGGGCGCGGCCATCGGCATCTCGGCGGGGACGACGACCTTCGAGTTCGCGCGCGCCGTCCGGCACGTCCCGGACCTGACCGTCGTGACGAACTCGGTCCCCGTGGCGCAGCTGTTGCACGAGTCCGGGACGCCGGGCCAGACCGTGGTCCTCACCGGCGGGGTGCGCACGCCGTCCGACGCGCTGGTCGGTCCCGTCGCGGTCGCGGCCCTGCGCATGCTGCACGTCGACCGGCTCTTCCTCGGCGTGCACGGCATGGACGCCCGGGCCGGCCTGACCACCCCGAACCTGGTCGAGGCCGAGACCAACCAGGCCCTCGTCGACACGGCTCGACGGGTCTGCGTCCTCGCCGACCACACGAAGTGGGGCACGGTCGGCCTGAGCACCATCATCCCGTTGTCGGCGGTGGACCTGCTGGTCACCGACCCGGGACTCACCCCCCGGGCACGACAGGCCGTGACCGACGCCGGCGTGGAGATGGTCCTGGCCACCGCCGCCACGGCCAGGACGCCTCGTCCGCTGCGGGAGCAGGCATGATGGCGCGGCGCACCAGTCGTCGGCTCGCCGACGGCCGCGAGATCATCTACTTCGACGACTCCCCGCAGGCGCCGCCGCGGATCGCCGAGGACACCCGGCCACTCGGTGAGCGGGCCGCGTCGGGCGAGATCCGCCTCGACGCCCTCGTGGGCGACTGGGTCGCGGTCGCCGGGCACCGCAGCAACCGCACCTTCCTCCCGCCGAAGGACGAGTGCCCGCTGTGCCCCAGCGGCGTCGGCAGCGTCCCCTCGGAGGTGCCCGAGGCCGACTACGACGTCGTCGTCTTCGAGAACCGGTTTCCCTCGTACTCCCCCGTCTCCGCGCAGGCCTGCGGACCTGACGGCCGGCTCGGCGGCGACCTGCTCCAGAGCCGGCCGGCGCTCGGTCGCTGCGAGGTCGTCTGCTTCACGAGCGACCACGAGTCGACGTTCGCCGACCTCACTCCCCAGAGGGCGCGCACCGTCATCGACGCCTGGGCCGACCGCACGGCGCAGCTGGGTGCGCTGCCCGAGGTCGAGCAGGTCTTCTGCTTCGAGAACCGTGGCCAGCAGATCGGCGTCACGCTCAACCACCCGCATGGTCAGATCTATGCGTATCCCTATGTGCCACAACGATCCGCCGCCATCCTCGCGCAGGCGACGGCACACCACGCCCGCACCGGCCGCCTGCTCGGCGCCGACATCCTGGCGGCCGAGCTGGAGGCCGCGGAGCGGGTGGTGATCGACACCGAGCACTGGACCGCCTACGTCCCGTTCGCCGCGCGGTGGCCCGTGGAGGTGCATCTCGCACCCCGCCGGGACGTGCCTGACCTGGCGTCCCTGACGAGCGCCGAACGCGACGACCTCGCCCGCGTCTACCTCGACCTGTTGCAGCGGCTGGACCGCTACTACGTCGCGAAGGACGGCAGTGCGATCCGGTTGCCCTACATCGCGGGCTGGCACCAGGCGCCCGCCCACCGGGGGCGCGAGGTGTCGCGGCTGCACCTGCAGGTGATGTCGGTGCTGCGCTCGCCCAAGAAGCTCAAGTACCTCGCCGGCTCGGAGTCGGGCGTCGGCGGCTGGGTCAACGACGTGCCGCCGGAGCAGATCGCGGCCAGGCTCCGTGAGGTGGCACCCGGGGTCGGTTCAGGGGTCGGTTCAGGCGTCGCCGTCGAGGTCGCCTCGTGACGGCCGACGCCGCTGCACTGCTGTTCCGCACGACGTTCGGCTCCGACCCCACGGGGGTCTGGTCTGCGCCCGGGCGGGTCAACCTGATCGGCGAGCACACCGACTACAACAGCGGCCTGTGTCTGCCCATCGCGCTGCCCCACCGCACCTTCGTCGCGGCCAAGCCCCGCGAGGACGACCTCGTGCGGGTCGTGTCAGCGCAGGGCGACGGCCTGGTGGAGGTGCCCCTCGCCGAGGTGGCCCCGGGCCGCCCTGGTGGGTGGGCCGCCTACGTCGCCGGTGTCCCGTGGGCCCTGCGCAGGGCGGGGTATGCCGTGACCGGGCTCGACGTGGCCGTGGACGGCCGCGTGCCGCTGGGTGCCGGGCTCTCCAGCTCGGCCGCCCTGGAGTGCGCGGTGGGAGCCGCGGCGTCCGACCTGTTCCACCTCGACCTGCTGGCCGGTGACGTCGGCCGCACGACCTTGGCCGCGGCCTGTGTCGACGCCGAGAACACGATCGCGCAGGCGCCGACCGGCGGCATGGACCAGTCGGCGGCGCTGCTGGCCTCCGAAGGCCATGCCCTGCTGCTGGACTGCCGGGACGGGCACACCGAACAGGTGCCGTTCGACCTGTCGGCGCACGGGCTCGCCCTGCTCGTCGTCGACACCCGGGCGCAGCATGCGCTGGTGGACGGCCAGTACGCGCAGCGGCGCGACTCGTGCGAAGCCGCCGTCCGTGAGCTCGGCGTCGCGAGTCTGCGCGAGGTGCCGGCCGAGGGCCTGGAGGAACGCCTGTCGGCGCTGTCCTCGGACGTGCTGCGCAGGCGTGCGCGGCACGTCGTCACCGAGATCTCGCGAGTCCAGCAGGCCGTCACCTCGTTGCGCAGCAACGACTTCCGCGCGGTGGGCGAGCTGTTCCTCGCCTCGCACGCTTCCATGCGCGACGACTTCGAGATCTCCGTGGCGGAGCTCGACACGGCAGTGGAGTCGGCGGTCGCGGCGGGCGCGCTCGGCGCGCGGATGACCGGCGGTGGCTTCGGTGGCTCGGCCATCGCGCTCGTCCCGGCCGACCGTGCGCCGGCCGTCCAGGCAACCGTGCGGGAAGCCTTCGCGGCGAGGGGATTCCGGTCACCCGACAGCTTCCTGGTGACCGCCTCGGGCGCCGCCGACCGCGACCGCTGAGCACTCAGCCCAAGTCGTAGTCGACCGTCACCGCGGCGTGGTCGGACCACCGCTGGTCGTAGGCCGCGGCGCGGCCGACCGTCGCCGTCACGGCACGGTCCGCCAGGGGACGGCTGGCCAGCTGGTAGTCGATCCGCCAGCCCGAGTCGTTGTCGAAAGCCTGCCCGCGCCAGGACCACCAGGTGTACGGGCCCGGACCCGGCCCGTGCGCGGCGCGATGCACGTCAACCCACGCGCCCGCCGCGAACCAGCTGTCGAACCGAGCCCGCTCCTGCGGCAGGAACCCCGACTTGCCCACGTTGCCCTTCCAGTTCCTGAGGTCGTCCTCCCGGTGCGCCACGTTGAGGTCGCCGGTGACGACAGCCAGGGCGCCCGAGGCCGTCCAGTCCCGCAGCCTTGCGCCGATCGCGTCCAGGAAACGCAGCTTCAGCTCCTGCCGGGGGGTGCCCGCCTGCCCCGTGTGCACGTAGGTGGACGCGACCGTGACCGGTCCCACCGGCGTCGCCAGGTCGACCTCGACCCAGCGGCCGGCGCCGTCGAACTCGGCGTGGCCGACCCCCACCTGCACCCTGGTGGGCGCCATCCGGCTCACGACGGCCACCCCCGCCCGACCCTTGGCCTGCGCCTCGGTGTGGGCCACGTGCCATCCACCGAAGCCACCGAGCTCCAGCGCCTCCCGGAGCTGGTCATCGGTCGCGCGCACCTCCTGGAGGCACAGGACGTCCGGTCGCTGCGCCGCCAGCCATCCCATGCCACCGCGGCGGACGGCGGCGCGGATACCGTTGACGTTGGCCGAGACAACCCGCATCCGGACATTGTCCGTGCCACCCACCCTCGACCCGCACTAGGGTGCCACGCATGCCCCACGAGTCCACCCACACCCCAGCGCCCGTCCCCGCCGCATCGTCGGCGTCCCCGGCGGCCTCGGACACCGAGCCGGCCACGAGCGCGGATGCGCCCACGACCCCGGCTCCCCAGGACGACCTGGTGACCACGCGGCATACCCTCAAGATCGGCCGCAAGACGCTGCGCTACACGGCGACGGCCGGGCGCATGGTGCTGCGTGAGGAGGTCTTCGAGGACGGTGTGTTCAAGGGGCACAACGCCAAGGCCGAGCTGAGCGTCACCTCCTACGTCCTCGACGCGCCTGCGGGCAGCCGGCGCCCCGTCACGTTCGCGTTCAACGGCGGACCGGGATCCAGCTCGGTCTGGCTGCACCTGGGCCTGCTCGGTCCGCGCCGGGTCGACTCCGGCGACGTGGGCAACCCGACCCCGCCGCCCTACGGCCTGCTCGACAACACCGAGACCCTGCTGGCGGTCTCCGACCTGGTCTTCATCGACCCCGTGTCGACCGGGTACTCGCGCGCCGTGGAGGGAGGCAAGCCCAAGGACTACCACGGCTTCAAGGCTGACATCGAGAGCGTCGGCGAGCTGATCCGGCTCTGGACCACCCGCCACAACCGTTGGCTGTCACCGAAGTTCATCGCCGGCGAGTCCTACGGCACCATCCGCGCAGCGGCGCTCGCCGAGCACCTCCAGGCCCGTCATGGGCTCTTCGTCAACGGCATCATGCTGATCAGCTCGGTGCTCGACGTCGCGACGGTCGACTTCGAGTTCCGCAACGACCGCGCGCACGTCGACTACCTCCCGACCTACGCTGCCGCCGCCCACTACCACGGCAAGCACGGACGCAAGTCGCTGCACACGGTCCTCGCCGAGGCCGAGGAGTATGCCGCGCGCGACTACCCCTGGGCGTTGTCCCGCGGGTCGCGCCTGACCGCCGCGGAGCGCGCCGAGCACGTGGGTCGCCTTGCCGCGCTCACCGGCCTGTCGGAGGGCTACGTCGACCGCGCAGACCTGCGGATCGAGCACGTCCGGTTCTTCACCGAGCTGCTGCGCGACCAGGGCCTGGCGGTGGGCCGGCTCGACGCACGGTTCACCGGCCCACTCGTGCATGCCAACGCCGAGAAGTGGGACGCAGACCCGTCCCATGACGCGATCAGCGGCCCGTACGCCGCCGCCTGGAACCACTACGTGCGCGACGAGCTGGGCTACGAGAACGACCTGCCCTATGCCCAGATCTCCGAGCTCGCGTCGACGGAGTGGTCGTTCAAGGAGTTCGAGGGCAAGCCGATCGACGTCAGCTCGCAGCTCGCGCGGGCCATGCGGGGCAACCCCCACCTCCGGGTGCACATCGCGTACGGCTACCACGACGGGGCGACGCCGTACTACGGCGCGCAGGACGCGGTCGCCCACCTGGAGATCCCTGCGTCGTTGCGGGCCAACGTCGAGGACGCCTACTACGAGGCCGGACACATGATGTACGTCCACGAGCCGAGTCGGCTGCAGCAGTCCAAGGACCTGGCCTCGTTCGTGACCCGGTTCAGTGGCGTGGAGCCCAGCCGCGCGGGGTCCGGTGGCGCGGGAGCCCGCTGAGCAGCCCGTCGGTCAGCGCCGGGCGCCGGCCGCCGCCCGCGCACGCGGCGCACGCGGCTTCACCGCGGGCTTCGGCGGGGCCTGGGTGACCGGCGAGGCCTGGGTGACCGGCGAGGCCTGGGTGACCGGCGAGGCCTGGGTGACCGCGGACGCGCCCGGCGGGGTCGCCTGTGACATCCCCCGTGCTGGCTTTGCGGGTCGAGCGGCCTGAGCCGCCTTGACGCCCTCCGCCGCTGCCCGGGCCGCCTCGACCGCCTGACCCACCTCCGGCAGTCGCCCGGGCTGGAGGTCTGGGAGCGCCTCGGCAGTACGGTCCGGCGTCCGCGCAGCCACCCGGGCCGACTCCGAGCCGGAGGGGCGCTCCTGTGTGGCGCCGAAGCGCCGCTGCAGAGCGCGGACCACCGGGGACTGGAGCCGCTCCGTGAGCGGCTTCGCGGACCCGTAGTAGCCGCCGTAGTAGCCGACGCCGGACGCCTTGGGCTCGACGCTGTTGAGCACCACGCCCAGGGTGTGCCCCTGCACGGCCTGCAGGCTCGCCAGGGCTGCCCCGAGCTGGGTGTCGAGGGTCTTGCCGGCCGTCACCACCACGAGGGCACCGTCTGCCGCCGCCGTGAGCACGGCACCGTCGGTGACCGGGAGCAGCGGAGGCGCGTCGATGATCACCGTGTGACCGCTCTCGGCGAGCCCGTGCAACAGTCGTCGCATCGCCTTGGATCCGAGCAGCTCGCTGGGGTTCGGCGGGATCCCGCCGGCCGCGAGGACGGTCAGGTTGGGCAGTGCGGCCACCTGCTGGGCCACGTCCGCGAAGTCGACGCGGCCGATGAGGACGTCGGTGAGCCCGGCACCCTCGACCATGCCGAAGGACTCGGCCACGACCGGGCGACGCAGGTCTCCGTCGATCAGCACGACGCGCCGATCCGACATCGCCAGGGCGGCAGCGAGGTTGGCCGCGATCGTCGACTTGCCGTCGCCCGGCAGCGGGCTGGTCACCACGATCACGCGGGGCGGGCTGTCGATGTCCATGAACTGCAGGTTCGTCCGGAGCTTGAGGAAGGCTTCCGCGGCATGCACGGGGTCCTTCACCGCCGAGTGGCCGACCACGAGGGGGGCGAGCGCACCGGGCTTGCGGACCATGGCGGGGCTGGCCGGGATGGCGGCCGCGACGGTGACCCCGAACTCCCGCTCGACGTCCTCGCCGCGGCGCAGCTTCCGGTCGAGCTGGCTGCGCGCCACGGCATACCCGATGCCGAGCAGGAAGCCGAAGACGAAGCCGATCCCGACGTTCCGGGTCGTGTTGGGCGACACGGGCGAGGAGGGCAGGGCAGCGGACTCGATCGGCACGATGCGCAGGGCCTGGGTCGAGGAACCGGACGGGTTCTCGACCTGGTCGACCTGCTGCTTGAGGGCCTGCACCCACGCGTCCGCCAGCTGTTGGGCGGAGCGGGGGGTCGCCGCCCGAGCACTGACCTTGATCAGCACCGTGTCGAGCGGCTGCGACACCGCCACCGCGCCGATCAGGGTGGCAGGTGCGACCTGGAGACCCAGGTCGTCGATCACCGTCTGTGCCGTGGCCCGGGACCGGGCCAGGTCGACGTAGGACGCGGCCCGCGACTTGGCCAGGCTGTCCCCGACCGCCGCCTCGCCGGCCGAGCTCGTCGTGCCCGCGCTGACGAAACCGCTGGCGTCCGCCTGGTACACCTTGGGCTGGGCGAGGCTCACCCCGCCGGCGAGGACGACCCCGAGCAGCACCAACGCGGCGACGCCGCGCCAGTAGGCGCGCACCACCCTGAGGTAGTCGGTCAGTTCCACGGCTGCTCCTGACGTGCGGTGTCGACGCGCTCGGCTGCGCGGGTGCGGTTGCCCCGTGCAGTGGTGCGAACTGCTCTACTGTGCGGCCTGTGACCGCAGTCGAGCTGGAGACCTCCAGCCGCCCCACCGTGGTGGACGCCTTCGGCGTGCACGTGGAGGTGAGCGTGCGCGGCGACCGGGCAAGTCAGGTGCTGGACCGGCTGCCGTTGCTGTGGGAGTTCTGCCCCGCACCGGCCGGCGCGACGGGCGAGGTCACGGTGGAGGTGGTCTTCGACAGCGACCCCCAGGCCTGGCTGCTGGCGGAGGCGCAGGGCGCCGTCTCGCGGCTCGACTTCGAGGACCTGCTGCAGGTGCTGACCCAGCGCATCACCCTGTCGGCCATCGACGCCCGCGCCGGTGAGTGCCTCATGCTGCACGCAGCCTGCATCGCCGACCCGCGGACGGGCGACGCCGCAGCCTTCGTCGCGCGTGGCGGCACTGGCAAGACCACGCTCGCGCGGACCCTCGGTCGGGATCGCTGGTACGTCACCGACGAGACCACCGTGGTGCTCGAGGACGGCACGGTCCTGCCCTACCCCAAGCCCCTGTCGATCCGCCGCGACCCGGACAGCCTCTTCAAGGACGAGACCCCACCGAGCGCGGTCGGACTCGTGGCACCGACCGGCCGTGTCCAGCTCGCGGCCCTGTGCCTGCTCGAGAGAGACCCCGGCCACCGCCGGGAGCCCACGGTCGAGACCTTGCCCACCCTCGACGCGCTGGTCGCCCTGGTGCCCCAGACCTCGCACCTGCCCGAGATGGCACGCCCACTGCAGCGCCTGGCGGCGCTGTGCGAGTCGCTTGGTGGTGTGCATCGGATCACCTATCGGGAGTCGGCCGACGTGGCCGGGTTGGTGGACGAGCTGATCGGTGTGGCGTCATGAGAGCGCGCTACCTGCCGGCGGCCGACCGGGTGGACCGGGACGGCGAGGCCGTGGTCCTGGTCGGCCGCGAGGTGGTGCGCCTCTCGGCACTGGCCACCACACTCGTCGACTCGTGCGTCGAGTGGACCGGGGCTGCGGAGCTGGTCGACGTGCTGCTGGCGGTGTTCGGTCCGACACCCGAGGGGGTCGACGCCGTCGTGGCCACGGACGTGGCACTGCGGACGCTGGCGACGCAGGGACTGGTGGAGCTTGACTGACACGGTCTGGCGCCTCGAGCCCGACCTGGCGGTGGTCGAGTCGCCGGGACGGGTCGTCGTGCTCGACCTGACCACCCCCCGGACCGCCCGGCCGTTCGTGATGGAGGGTTCGGCCCACGCCATCTGGCAGGCCCTGGACGGCCGGCCGACGACGGACCAGCTGGTCGCTCGGGTGGCCGCCGCCTTCGGGCTCCCTGCCGCCGACGTCGAGCCGGACGTCCTGGGGTTCCTGGCCGAGCTGGAGTCCCGAGGGCTGGTGTCGCGTGTTCCGCCTGACCGCTCCATGACTGGCTGAGCTCAGGCTTTGACTTGGACGACCTGGACCGGACCGCCGTCGGTCCGGTAGCTGACCGTGTAGGTCGCGGTGCCAGCGTTGCCGGTGTAGATGTACGAGAAGCTCACGTCGACCTTGTCCCCCGCGGGCACGGTCACCGTCGTCGGCACGCCGACCGTGGAGCCGGTCGTGGCGCTCGATGTCACCGAGAGGACCTGGACCGACCCGGCCGCATTGCCGGTGTTGGTCAGCGTCATGACGAAGTCCATCGCCTTCTGGCCGAACTGGTTGGCAGGTTGCTTGTCCGCGACGAGCCTGGCCCCGATCACCGGTGCGACCCCCGAGGCGGCCGCGGCCGGGGCCGCCGTGGCCAGCAGGATGACGGGCACCGACCAGGCTGCACCCAGTGCAACGCTGCGTCGACTCAGCAACGGCCGCGCGCCGTCCCTGCTGCTCCCCTGCTCATCCACCGAAACCCCGCCTCTCGAGTCCCGCACGGGCTCGCTCTGATGTTGGGGAGAACGTAAAGGACAGGGTTTGCTTTTACCAGCATTTGGTAAAGAAATGAAAGTTAAACGATATGGTTTGTCCGGATATGACCTCATTCATTCGACGTATTCACCGACAGTTCACTAGTCCTTTCGGAGGATGACCCGTTTGACATCGAGAGGCCGTGCTCCGGGCACCTTCCCATCGGCCTCCTGCGTGGGTCCTGACCTGCACGGGGTGTTGGGGGTGTGCGCGCGACGTTGGTGCGGGAGAGTGGTCCCGCACCGGCGCCCGTGACGGGCCACCGGCCGGACCAAGGGGAGCCACGCATGCGCACACCGGCACTCAGCTCACGCCTCGGCGCGGAGGCACTGGGCACGTTCTGGCTCGTCTTCGCCGGCTGCGGCAGCGGCATCTTTTCGGCGAAGTACCTCGCCCCCAGCGTCGTCGCCGGTCAGGGGGTCCAGGTCGGGATCGGCTTCCTGGGCGTGGCGCTCGCCTTCGGGCTCTCCGTCCTCACGATGGCGTATGCCGTGGGGCACGTGTCCGGGGCGCACTTCAACCCCGCGGTGACGATCGGCGTCGCAGTGGCGCGGCGCTTCCCGTGGACGGACGTGCCGGCCTACGTCGGCTCGCAGGTCGGGGGCGGACTCCTGGCCGGACTGGCCCTGTGGGGCATCGCCCGTGGCGTCCCCGGGTTCGACGCCACGGGTCACCTCGCCGCCAACGGCTACGGCGAGCACTCCCCCGGCGGCTACACCCTGGTCGCGGTGCTGTGCGCCGAGGCCATCCTGACCGCCTTCTTCCTCTACGTCATCCTGGGAGCCACGGACGATCGCGCGCCGACGGGTTTCGCCCCCATCGCCATCGGGCTGGCCCTCACGCTCATCCACCTGATCTCGATCCCGATCAGCAACACCTCGGTCAACCCCGCGCGCTCCACCGCGGTCGCCTTCTTCAACGGCAACGGCGCACCGGCCCAGCTGTGGGCGTTCTGGGTGGCCCCCCTCGTCGGCGCCGCGATCGCAGGCGCGACGTACCACCTGGTGACCGGCATCGACCGTCGCGACGAGGACATCACCGGGGTGGTCGACCCGGAGGACCTCAGGCCCACCAGCTGACCGCGGTTGCGCCAGTATCTTGACATCAAGATACTGTGGTCTGGTCGAGGGACGACGCCGCCGAGGGCCGATAGCCTGAACGTCGTCTCCCCACCGCTTCAACCGCTTCGACATCCAGACCACCTCAGGAGAGTCGCCTCCATGGCCAAGATCATCTACACCCTGACCGACGAGGCGCCGATGCTGGCGACCTACTCGTTCCTCCCCGTGATCGAGGCCTTCGCCGGCACCGCGGGCGTCGATGTGGAGACCCGCGACATCTCCCTGTCGGGTCGCATCATCGCCGCGTTCGACGACCTGCTCCCCGAGGACCAGCGGATCGGCGACGCCCTCGCCGAGCTGGGCGAGCTGGCCACGACGCCCGAGGCCAACATCATCAAGCTCCCCAACATCTCGGCGTCCGTGCCTCAGCTCAAGGCCGCCATCGCCGAGCTGCAGGGCAAGGGCTACGCGCTGCCCGACTACCCCGACGAGGCCACCACCGACGAGCAGCGAGACGCTCGGGCGCGGTATGACAGCGTCAAGGGCAGCGCCGTGAACCCCGTGCTGCGCGAAGGCAACTCGGACCGCAGGGCCCCGTCAGCGGTCAAGAACTACGCCCGCAAGCACCCCCACTCGATGGGCGCCTGGAGTCCCGACTCCAGGACGAACGTCGCGACCATGGGCGTGGACGACTTCCGCTCGAACGAGCAGTCCGTGGTGCTCCCGTCCGACGACACCCTGACCATCCGCCTCGTCACCGACAGCGACACGACGACCCTGAAGGACGGCCTGAAGGTGCTGGAGGGCGAGGTCGTGGACTCGACCGTCATGCGCGCCGCCGCCCTCGACGCCTTCCTGGCCGAGCAGATCGCCAGGGCGAAGGCAGAGGACGTGCTCTTCTCGGTCCACCTCAAGGCCACCATGATGAAGGTCTCCGACCCGATCATCTTCGGCCACGTGGTGCGCGCCTTCCTCCCGGACGTGTTCGCCACCTACGGCGCGGAGCTCGCAGCCGCGGGCCTGTCGGCCAACAACGGGCTGGGCTCGATCATCGACGGCCTCGGGGCCCTCGGCGACCGGGGTGTCGAGATCAAGGCGGCGATCGACAAGGGCCTCGCGGCGGGCCCGCGACTGGCCATGGTCAACTCCGACAAGGGGATCACCAACCTGCACGTGCCCAGCGATGTCATCGTCGATGCCTCGATGCCCGCGATGATTCGCACGTCCGGCCACATGTGGGGCCCCGACGGCGCCGAGGCCGACACCCTCGCCGTCATCCCCGACAGCTCTTATGCCGGGGTCTACCAGGCCGTCATCGACGACTGTCGCGCGCACGGCGCGTACGACCCGACCACGATGGGCTCGGTGCCCAACGTCGGCCTGATGGCCCAGAAGGCCGAGGAGTACGGCAGCCACGACAAGACCTTCGAGATCACCGAGGCGGGGACTGTCGAGGTGGTCAACTCCGCCGGTGAGGTCCTCATGTCGCACGACGTCCAGCCCGGCGACATCTGGCGGGCCTGCCAGACCAAGGACGCACCCATCCGCGACTGGGTCAAGCTCGCCGTCACCAGGGCGCGCGCCTCGCAGACGCCAGCCGTCTTCTGGCTCGACCGCGAGCGGGCCCACGACGCGAACCTCATCGCCAAGGTCGAGGCGTACCTCCCCGAGCACGACACGGAGGGCCTCGACCTGCAGATCCTGTCGCCCGTCGAGGCGGCGACGTTCTCCGTCGAGCGGATCCGCAAGGGCGAGGACACCATCTCGGTGACCGGCAACGTCCTGCGCGACTACAACACCGACCTCTTCCCCATCCTCGAGCTCGGCACCAGCGCCAAGATGCTCTCGGTCGTCCCGCTGATGAACGGCGGCGGCCTCTTCGAGACCGGCGCGGGCGGTTCGGCCCCCAAGCACGTCCAGCAGCTCGTCCAGGAGAACTACCTGCGCTGGGACAGCCTCGGTGAGTTCCTCGCGCTCGCCGAGAGCCTGCGGCACATGGCGATGACGACGGACAACCCCCGCGCCGAGATCCTCGCCGACACCCTCGACCGGGCGACCGAGCGGCTGCTCAACGAGAACAAGGGGCCGGCCCGCAAGGTCGGCCAGATCGACAACCGCGGCAGCCACTTCTACCTCGCGCTGTTCTGGGCGCACGAGCTGGCGACGCAGACCCAGGACGCGGAGCTCGCAGCCTCCTTCAGCACCGTGGCCCAGACCCTTGCCGCTCAGGAGGCGCAGATCAACGACGAGCTCCTCGGCGTGCAGGGCCACCCGGCCGACATCGGGGGCTACTACCGCCCCGACGAGGCCAAGGCCTCAGCGGTGATGCGACCGTCCGCGACCTTCAACGAGGCCCTGGCCTCGCTGTCCTGAGCGGTTCGTCCCGGAATGGGCCAGGGACCCGCGGGGTTGCACCGGACATGAGCGACTGGAATGACGGTGTCATCGCCGAGTTTCGTGCGAACGAGGGCAAGGTCGGTGGCTACTTCGAGGGCGCGCCGATGATCCTGCTGCACCACATCGGGGCGAAGACCGGCACGGTGCGGGTGACTCCGCTGGTGTACTTCCCGCAGGACGACGGCTCGATGCTCGTCGTGGCGTCCAAGGGCGGTGCCCCGACGAACCCGGACTGGTACCACAACGTCCTGGCCAACCCCCGGTTCGAGGTCGAGGTGGGCACCCGCACGTTCACCGTAGACGCCGCGGAGCTCAGCCCGCAGGAGCGCGCGAAGCATTGGCCGCTCATCGTGGCAGAGCGACCGGGCTTCGGCGAGTACGAGACGAAGACGAGCCGGGTCATCCCGGTGCTGCGGCTGCGCCCCGTCGCCTGACCCGGTCCGCGCCGGGAACGGCAGAGCCTCAGAGCGCCCGCATCCGGTTGTTGCGCGGGTTGTGCTCCACCTCCGCGAGCCCGAGCTCCTCGAGCAGCGGTGGCAGGTACATGCCGACGCGGCCGCGGTAGCCCTTGCGCAGGCCGTACCAGCCCCCGACGGGGTTGGCCTCCGACCGACCCCAGGCCTCGACCGTGCCGTCCTTGGCGGGCTTCTGCTCGTCGGCGCTGCCCAGCGGCACCCAGTCGCCCTGCTCGCGCAGCCAGGCGTGCAGGTCCTCCACGACCCGGGCGTCATAACGCAGCGTGGTCGAGCCCACCTGGCAGACCAGCTGCGCCGGGTCGGCATCGTCGTCGCGGTACATCGCGTACTCGCCGGTCCCGGGTGGGGTCTTCAGTGCCCAGGGGTCGTCCTTCGTCCCGCTTCCGCTCATCGCTGCTCCTCGATCGTGGGGACCTGCCGGCCTGACAGCGCCATCTTGAACCCTTCGTGCGACGCGGTGAACCCCAGTCGCTCGTAGAACCGGTGCGCGTCGGCCCGTCGCTTGTCGGTGGTGAGCTGCACGAGGGCGCAGCCGCGGCGTGACGCCTCCGCGACGGCCCACCGGATCAGCTGCTCCCCCAGGCGCTGCCCGCGTTGGCTGCCTGCCACCCGGACCGCCTCGACCTGTGCGCGCAGCGCGCCCCCACGCGCCAGGCCGGGGATGACCGTCAGCTGCATAGTGCCGACCACGACGCCGCCGTCGTCCAGGACCACGAGCAGCTGAGCCGGGTCCGCATCGATGGCCGCAAAGGCCCGCAGGTATGCCGCCAGCTCACCCGGCGACTCCCGGGTCGCCCCGAGCTGGTCGTCGGCGATCAGGGCGACCACGGCCGGCACGTCCTCGCGGGTCGCGCGTCGGAGCACCACCGGACGGCCCCCGGCGTCCAGGGCTGCCAAGGGGGCGCCCACGGCCGCGGGGGGCGGACCGTCGTCGGAGCCGGCGGCATACCGGTCGGTGGGAGTCGCAGCGCGCTCGAACCAGACGTGACCCGTGAAGGCGAGGGCGCGCTCGAGCCGCACCCTCGAACGCTCCATCATCTCCGGGAGGGCGTCGAGCGCGAACCAGCCGACCTCGAGCGACTCGTCGTCGTTGACCCGGGCCTGCCCCGACAGGTACGTGGCGGTGAAACACAGGTCGAGGTACTGGGCGCGGTCGCCGTTCGGGTACTGCTGAGCGGGCAGCGTCCACACGCCGGTCAGGTCGTCGATCCGCGCCGCGACCCCGGTCTCCTCCGCGATCTCGCGGCGAAGCCCCTCGGCCGGCTGTTCACCCGGTTCGAGGATGCCACTGACCAGGGCCCACTGGCCGTTGTCGACGCGGCGGCAGAGCAGCACCTCACCATGCGAGTTGCGCACCACCGCAGTCACGCCCGTCAGGAAGAGGAGCTGGGTGCCGACCCGTTCACGCAGGGCGAGGATGAACTCCGGAGTCGGCATGAGTCGACCCTAGCCACCCGGCCGCGTGCTGCGGGCCGCCTGCTAGCGTCGTTGGCAGTCACCAGCCCACCAGCACGCGAAGGGTCCCACCGTGAGCACCTCCCCCGTCAAGGTCGCCGTCACCGGCGCCGCCGGCCAGATCGGCTACAGCCTCCTCTTCCGGATCGCGAGCGGTTCGCTGTTCGGCCCGGACACCCCCGTCGAGCTGCGACTGCTCGAGATCACGCCGGCGCTCAAGGCGCTCGAAGGCGTCGTCATGGAGCTCGACGACTGCGCGTTCCCGACGCTGGCCGGGGTCGAGATCGGCGACAACGCGGAGAAGGTCTTCGACGGCGTGAACCACGCCCTGCTCGTCGGCGCACGGCCGCGCGGCCCCGGCATGGAGCGCGGCGACCTGCTCGAGGCCAACGGCGGCATCTTCGCCCCGCAGGGCAAGGCGCTGAACTCCGTTGCCGCCGATGACATCCGGGTCACGGTGACCGGCAACCCGGCCAACACCAACGCCCTCATCGCGATGAGCAACGCCCCCGACATCCCGCAGGAGCGCTTCTCGGCCCTGACCCGTCTGGACCACAACCGCGCGATCAGCCAGCTGGCCGCCAAGACCGGTGCCGCCGTCACCGACATCACCCACATGACCATCTGGGGCAACCACTCGGCCACCCAGTACCCCGACCTGTTCCACGCCGAGGTCGGCGGCCGCAACGCCGCAGAGCTGATCAACGACGAGGCGTGGCTGGCGGACACCTACATCCCCACGGTCGCCAAGCGCGGCGCGGCGATCATCGACGCGCGGGGCGCCTCGTCAGCCGCCTCCGCGGCCTCGGCCACGGTCGACCACGCCCGCGACTGGGCGCTCGGCACGGCCCCCGGTGACTGGGTCTCGATGTCGGTCCGCTCGGACGGCTCCTACGGTGTGCCGGAGGGGCTCATCTCCTCCTTCCCCGTCACCACGAGCAACGGCGACTGGCAGATCGTCCAGGGCCTGGAGATCAACGACTTCTCCCGCGCCCGCATCGACGCCTCCGTCAAGGAGCTCGAGGAGGAGCGCGACGCGGTCCGCGGCCTGGGCCTGCTCGGCTGAGGCAGTGCCGCTGACCACGCGTCGTTGACCCCGCGCCGTTGACCCCCGCGCCGCGGGGTCAGCGGCCGGGACGCAGGTCGAGCACCGAGGTGATGACGGCGAGCGCCAGTCCGAGGGCTGCCATCGTCACCACGTCGATGCCCCGGGAACGCACCGCGAGTCCACCACTGCGCGCCGTGGGGAGCACCAGGCGCAACAGCGCCGCCAGTCCGAGGCCAGCCGCGAGGACGTAGCCCGCGAGCCGCACCTGGTCGAGCAGGAAGAGCCCGACACCGAGCACCAGGACCGGGGCGGCGACCCACCACCAGCCCAGGCGCGGTGCGATCATGCGGGTCAGGCCCGGGTCTCGGCGAGCTGACGCTCGGCCGCTGCCACGATGTTGGACAGCAGCATGGCGCGAGTCATCGGACCGACGCCTCCGGGGTTGGGGCTGACCCAGCCGGCCACCTCCGCGACGTCGTCGGCGACGTCTCCGGCGACGACTGACCTGCCGTCCTCGGCAGTGATCCGGCTGACGCCGACGTCGAGGACGGCGGCACCCGGCTTGACCATGTCGGCCGTGATGAGGCCGGGCTGGCCGGCGGCGGCCACCACGATGTCGGCCTGGCGGACCTCCGCGGCGAGGTCACGGGTCCCGGTGTGGCACAGGACGACCGTGGCGTTCTCGCTGCGTCGGGTGAGCATCAGCCCGAGCGGCCGGCCCACGGTGATCCCGCGCCCGACCAGGGCCACCCGGGCCCCGGCGATCGGCACGTCGAACCGGCGGAGGAGCTCGATGCAGCCCGCTGGGGTGCACGGAAGCGGCGCGGGCTTGCCCAGGACGAGCCAGCCCAGGTTGGTCGGGTGCAGGCCGTCGACGTCCTTGGTCGGGTCCACGCGCGAGAGCAGGGCGAACTCGTCGAGCCCCGTCGGCTGCTGCACGAGGAACCCGGTGCAGTCCGGATCGGCGTTGAGCTCGTCGATGACGGCCTCGACCTCTGCCTGCGTGGCGCTCGAGGGCAGGTCGCGGCGGATGCTCGTGAGCCCGATCTCGGCGCAGTCCCGGTGCTTGGCGTTGACGTACCAGCGGCTGCCGGGGTCGTCACCCACGAGCACCGTGCCGAGGCCCGGTACGACGCCGTGCTCGCGCAGCGCGTCCACCCGCCCGCGGAGCTCGTCCTTGATGGTCGCCAGGACCGCTTTGCCGTCGAGGATGCGTGCCGTCACGAGCCCGTATCCTGCCACGCCCGACTGCGACCGCCCGCGGCAGTGCCGCTGCGTGGTCCGGGGCACAGGACTGGCGCGGGACGAGGCGGAGCGGAGGTCAGGGTGTTCCCGCGGCGGCCGCCAGCGCGGCGATCGCCTGGGTGAAGCACTCCGCGGGCGGGGTCACCAGGCCGGCGCCGACCTGGCCCGTCCCCGCCACGCGTCCCGCCATGCCGGTGTTGATCTGCGGCAGGATCCCGGTGCGCACGACGGCCGAGACGTCGATCCCCGTCGGCGTTCCGCGGAACTCCAGGATGGGCACCTGGTATGCCGTGTGCTCGCCGACGGTGATCTCGTACATGGTGCGCGTGGCCCGCAGCGCCAGGGGCACGTCGCCGCCGACGAACCGGACGATCGCCGGCGCCGCCGCCATCGCGAAGCCGCCGATGCCCGCCGTCTCGGTGATGGCCGAGTCCCCGATGTCGGGGTTCGCGTCGTCCGGCCCGTACGAGCCCAGGAACAGTCCCTCGGGCGTGTTGGCCGGGCCGGTGAACCACTGTGCGCCGGTGCCGGCCGTGCGGATCCCGAAGTCCGTGCCGTTGCGGGCCATGGTGGTGACCACGGTCGAGCCCGCGATCCCCTCGGCCGCCAACGTGGACAGCTTGCAGGCCGGCATACCCAGGTTGAGGAAGAAGTGCTCGTTGGCGCCCGAGAACCGCACCGCCTCGGCGATGTCCGCGGACGACGCCTCGGCGACGATGAGCGAGGGCAGCAGCTCGCGCAGGAGCATCAGCGAACCGGCCCGGTTGCGGTTGTGGCCCTCGTCGCCCATCTGCAGCATCTGGGCGATGATCGACTTCACGTCGATGGGACCCGCGGCGCGGATCGCCTGCTGCAGCAACGGCCCCAGCACCGAGTTCATCCAGTGCAGCCGGTCGATGACCTCGGGGCCGTAGGCGCCGTAACGCAGCACCTTGCCCAGTCCCTCGTTGAGGGAGCACCACGAGGTGTGGTCATGGACCTCGTCGCGCAGCTCGTAGACCCACATCGAGGGCGAGATCACGCCGGCCATCGGTCCGACCGCGTCACGGTGGTGACACGGCTCGAGCTCGACGTCACCCCGTGACAAGGCAGCCTCGGCGGCCTCGGGGGTGTCCGCCATCCCCTCGAAGAGCATGGCGCCGATGAGGGCTCCGCGCAGCGGCCCGGAGGCCCGGTCCCACTCGATGGGAGGACCGGCGTGCAGGAACGTACCGCGTTCGAGACCCAGCGCCTCGCTGGCCGGACGCACGTCGACGAAGTCGGCGCCTGCCGCCGTCATCCGCTGCAGCGCAACGGCATTCGCGTCGGCGCGGCGCGCGTCACCCAGGACGGCGGTCAGGTGGGCGGCGGTGCCGTCGAGGGGTGGCTGCCAGTCCGTCTCGGTGACCACCACCGCCTGGTCGCGCAAGGCGTCCGCGAACATCGAGGCACCAGCGGTGGCGAGCACCGGGTCCGCGGCCAGCAGCCCGTGCAGGGGCGAGGTCATCGAGGTCCTCCCAGGGGGTCGGTGTCGGACAGCAGGTCGGCCGGCAGGTCGGACAGCAGGGACAGAGCCGTCCGGGTGGCTTCGGCGTTGGACAGGTGCACGGACGCGCCCGCCGCGGACAGCGCCGCGGCTGTCGCGGCAAGGTCCTGGGGGTCCCCACGGGTGCCGGTGAGCGAGACCACGACCGGCAGCTCGCGCCCGCCGGAACGGGCAGCCTCGCGCGCCCCACGGATGGCGTCCGCGAGCTCGGGCCCCGGGTCGGGGTGGGCGCCGTGACCGAGCACGAGGTCGAGCAACAGCACCCCGCAGGTCGGGTCGCTCCCCTCGGCGGCGACCCGCTCCAGCCGCAGGGTCGGGTCGATCATCGGGTGGGCCCGACCCCGGGTCAGGCCGTCGTCGCCGAAGTCGATCACGACGTGGTCGTCGGCCCGCAGGTCCGCGTCGAGCGCCAGCTCGGGGGCGAGCGGGATGTTGGACCGTATGCCGCCGAGCTGCGCCCCGGCGACGAGCATCGCCTCGTCGGCGAGGGTGCCGCCACAGAAGAGCCCGCGCAGGTACCGGCCGCTGGCTCCCGTCGCCGCGTCGAGGGGGTCGAGCGGGTCGCGCGAGTCGTGCGCGGGCCAGGACGGCCAGGTGGGGACGGCCTGCCCGCGGGCCTCGAGGAAGGCCTCCACGGCGGCCGTCAGGTCGGGGCGCCCGGTGCCGAGCGTCGCCCAGTGGACCGGCTTTCCGAGCTCGCCGGCATACGCCTCGAGGTCGGCGAGCACCTGCGCGGCCGGAGGCTTCGACACCACGATGATCGCCTCGGTCGACTCGTCTGCCGCGAGCGCCGCGAGAGCCTGCCTCGTGGAGCGGCCGCCGACCGTGGCCGAGAGGTCCCGGCCCCCGACGCCGAGGCAGTGGCTCACCCCCAGCCCGGCGGCGTCGAGCAGGGCCATCGCCTGCTGTGCACCGGTGCCGGACGCCGCGACGATGCCGACGGGGCCCCGCTCGACGACGTTGGCGAAGCCCAGGGCGACGCCGGCGACGACGGCGGTGCCGCAGTCCGGCCCCATGACCAGGATGTCCCGGGCGGCCGCGGCGTCCTTGAGCCGCACCTCGTCCTCGACCGGCACGTTGTCCGAGAAGAGCATGACCGAGACACCGCGGTCGATGGCGTCGTAGGCCTCGACGGTGGCGTACTGGCCGGGGACGGAGACCAGGGCGAGGTTGGCAGCCCCGACCGCGACGGCGCGTCCGAGGGTGCGAGGGGCAGGGGCCTCACCGAAGCCGCCGGCCTGCGACCCCGCGGACCGCAGGGCGGCCAGGGCCGTCTCGAGGGCGGTCAACCCGCTGGCGACGCCGTTCTCGTCCTCGGCTCGGATCGCGACCACGAGGTCGTTGGGCTGGACGCCGGCGGGGACCGAGAACCCCATGCCGGCGATGACGTCGAGGTTCAGCTCGGTGGCCATCGCAACCTGTGCGGCCGCCACGCCGGGGGCACCGGCGACCTGCCGGGAGACCTGCATCAGGCTGACCGAGTCGTAGTAGGCCCCGCTGCGGACCTCGAGGTGGTCGGTCACTGAAGGCTCCTGGGGGTCATGGCCGGGCGGCCGGAGTGGACGAGCAGGTCGGGGGCGCCGAGGAGGTCAGCCGAGTCAGCCTCGTCGAGGGCGTCGAGCGCGTCGAGGCAGCCGGCGAGGCCGCCCAGCAGGTCGGCACCCGAGGAGTGACCGATGGCGAGCACCTCGCGGATGGCTGCGGCGACCTCGTCGGGGAGCGTGGAGCCCGCGGGGCCGGTCTCCCCCGTCAGGCGTGCCGAGCCCGTCGGGGCTGCGCGGTCGGCGCCCGCCAGAGCCTCGGTGAGGCGCACGACCGGCGCCACGGCATACCCCCGCGCAGCCTCGGTGAGCAGGGCCGCGGACAGGCTCGTGGTCGTCGCGAGCAGCGGACGCACCGCCCGCCAGAGGCGGCCCAGCAGCACGTCGGATCCCCGAGGGTGCAGGCGCAGGGCGAGCATCACCCCGCACAGGACGTCGTCGCCGCTCGGGGTGAGACCAGGTCCCCGCCCCACCAGCTCCTGCACCCGGGACGGCAGGGAGCGCTCGTCGCCGGTCAGTCCTTGCGTGAGCACGCGCGAGGCGGCTCGCCAGGGCAGAGCCAGGGGGGCAAGCGGCGCACCGAGGAACGTCGCGACGGAGGCGGTCGGCACCCGGCGCGGGTGCCAGGTGCGGACGGCGCGGATCGTCACGCCCGGCAGCAGCACGTCACCACCACCCACCACGACGTCGTCGCCCGGCTGGACGCCCCACCCGACCCTGGGCAACGAGGTCGCGACGGCCAGGGCTGTCGGCAGGCGCAGGCCGTCGGGGGTCACGACCGGGAGGACCCGCGCGTGGCCGCCGACCTGGAGGTAGAGCGCCGTCGGAAAGGTGCCGAGGACCTTCGCCGAGCGGGCGGGTCCGTGGACCAGCGTGGCAGCACGTTCGGACACCGCTGCCGGCCAGAGCGGCTCGGACGCTGTCACGGACGACCTCCGGTGCGTGCGGGTTCCTCGGGGTTTCCTCGGACTGACGCAGCGACGCTATCGAGTGCCGTTACAGTCGGCTCATGGTGAATGTTGCCAAGGATGACGCCCTGGTTGACGCGGAGTTGCCATCGGCCTCCCCCCTCACGGCCCCGCCCAGCCACGACCTCGTCGGCGGCGTGAGCCTCGAGCGACTGCTGGCGCTGCCATCGCTGGCGGGCGCTCGGCTGCTCCACGACCCCGACGAGCCGGCGCGAGGCGTCAGCCGGGCCTCGTTGCTCGGCGCCGCACCTGAGCCCCGCCACCACCTGGTCTGCGCGGACGCCGAGACCATCGAGGCCTGGCAGGCAGCAGGCCGCGACCCCTTCGAACAGTGCTCCCTCGACGGTGCCACCGCGCTGGCCGTCGCCGGCGGCACCTCCGACCAGGCCCTGCACTGGGGCTCACAGGCCGCCGCGGCGAGGCTCCCGCTGGTGCTGGCATCGCGCACCGCCGCGCCCGAGCGGATCGTCACCGAGGTCCTCGAGGCGGTGCTGGACCAGCAGGCCGGCATCCTCGAACGGGTCGAGGAGGCCCACCAGATCCTGGTCGGGGTCGTCCTCGCCGGGGGTGGGCTCGAAGACCTCTGCCAGCAGCTGGCCGGGTTCCTGGGAGGCGCGGCCATGGTGACCACCAGCGACGGTCGGGTGCTGGCCAGCGCCGGGTCGGAGGCCGACCTCGCCGCGGCACTGTCCCTCGACTGCTTCGACCGCACCGGCCGCCTCATCACCGAGCACGAGCCGGTCGGCATCCGCCCTCCCCACGGAGCCAGCGCCCGCCGCGCCATGGTGCGGATCGCCGCGGGCAACCTCAACCACGGGCTGCTGGCCGCGTTCGTCGGGGACCGCGCCCTCACCGCCGACGACGTCCACCTGCTCGAGCGGGCCGCCACGGTGGCGGCGCTGGCCATCACCAAGGAGCAGGCCGTCTCCGCGGTCGAGAGCAAGTACCGCGCCGAGTTCCTGCGGGACGCCCTGTCCGGACGGGCCGGCTCCCCCACCGAGGCCGTGGCCCACGCGGCCTCCCTGGGGTGGGACATCGACCGCCGGCTCGTCGTCGTCGTCGCCGAGACCGACGAGGACGACGCGCACTCGACGCGGTCACCGGAGGAGGTCGGCGTCCTGCAGGAACGCTTCTCGCGGGCATGGAGCCAGGCGATGGCAGTGCGGGACCCGCGGGCGCCGGTGATGGGGTTCAGCCAGGAGGTCGTCGCGCTCTGCGGCGTCTCGCCCACGGCGGACACCGACGCGATCATGCGCACCGTCTCCGAAGTCGTCCGGGTCATCAGCGGGATCGGCGGCGGCGGTCGGCGCACCTTCTCCACCGGTGTCTCCCGGCCGATCGACTCCGTCGCCGACCTGCCGCAGGCCTACGACGAGGCGCTCAGCGCGGTGAGCGTCGGACGCCAGCTGCACGGTGACTCGGCGGTCACCCACTTCGACGGCCTCGGGGTCTTCCGGCTGCTCGCGCTGATCCCGGACAGCGCCGACCTGCGCCGCTTCGTGGACGAGTCGCTGGGCGGCCTCGCTGCCGACGACTCCCCCGAGAACGTCGACCTGAGGCGCACCCTGTCGATCCTCATCGACACCAACATGAACGTGGCCGAGACGGCCCGCCGGCTGTTCTTCCACTACAACACGCTGCGCTACCGGATCGTGAAGCTCGAGAAGATGCTCGGCCCGTTCACCACCGACCCCCAGCTGCGGCTCAAGCTCGCGCTGGCCCTCAAGGTGCACCAGATGCGGGGCATCTGAGCCCCTGTAGGCGTCTGCATGCCGTCCGCATGCGTCTGCATGCCGTCCGCGTGCCATCCGTGGGACCCCACATGAAGGTGCCGCGCCCTCTGGCGGGAGGGACGCGGCACAGCCCATTCGACTCCTCCGGGACGGGAAACGCGAGCGCGCCACTCCGCATACTCTGCCGAAAGGCGCTCCGGCTCCGATAGCAACAATTGCCCAATGCACCGGCCCGGTCTGGCCGCTAGTTTTCGCCTATCCCGAACGGGACTGTGGGCCACGTCACCTGGGGTGGCCCCTGGTGGATAAAGGAGTCCGCATGTCATTGGGCCTGGGTTGGAAACTGCATGGAGACGGCCGCACCATGGGCCCCGATGACGTCGTCGCTCCCGACGAGCGACTGTCGTGGGGCAAGACGATCGGGCTCGGCGCCCAGCACGTCGTGGCCATGTTCGGGGCAACGTTCGTCTTCCCCCTGATCATGGGGCTCAACGCCCAGCTCGCGATCATGATGAGCGGCGTCGCGACGATCTGCTTCCTGCTGATCGTCCAGGGCAAGGTCCCCAGCTACCTGGGGACGTCGGCCTCGTTCGTCGGGGCCGTGGTGGCCATTCGCGCACAGGCGGGCTCGACCTCGGCCACCGTCACCGGTGCGATCCTCGTGGCGGGCGTCGTGCTGGCCCTGGTGGGTGTGCTCATCCACTTCCTCGGGTCGGCCGTGCTGCACAGGGTGCTCCCGCCGGTCGTGACCGGTGCCGTGGTCATGCTCATCGGCTTCAACCTCGCGCCGGTGGTCGCCAACATCTACTGGCCGCAGGACCAGTGGGTCGCGCTGCTGGTGATGACCTTCACGATCATCTGTGCGGTCGCCTTCAAGGGCTTCATCGGGCGCATCGCGATCTTCCTCGCGCTGATCTTCGGCTACGTCCTGTCCTGGCTGTTCGACAAGGGCTTCGGCAAGATCACCTCGTTCGACCCCGGCGCCGGCAAGATCACCACGCACTTCCGCACCAACTTCCAGGGCATCAAGGACGCCGCGCTGTTCGGCTTCCCGCCGCACACCCAGGTCGTCGGTGGCAAGGAGGTCGTCGGCTGGCACGCACCGTCGTTCTCGGTGGCCGCCATCCTGCTGGTGGTGCCTGCCGTGATCGCCCTGATCGCCGAGAACACCGGGCACGTCAAGGCCGTCGCCGAGATGACCAAGACCGACCTCAACCCCTACATGGGTCGCGCCATCGCCGCTGACGGCTTCGGCACGGTGGTGGCCTCCGCGGTGGGTGGTTCGCCGACGACGACCTACGCCGAGAACATCGGGGTCATGGCAGCGACGCGCGTCTACTCGACGGCCGCGTACTTCGTCGCGGCGATCGTGGCGATCCTGTTCGGGTTCTCCCCGAAGTTCGGTGCGCTCGTGGCCTCGACCCCCGGTGGCGTCCTGGGCGGCATCACGGTCGTCCTCTACGGCATGATCGGCCTGCTCGGCGCCAAGATCTGGAAGGAGAACGGGGTCGACTTCGGCAACCCGATCAACCTGGTCCCGGTGGCTGCCGGCATCGTCATCGGCATCGGCAACGTGACGCTCAAGTTCACCGACAGCTTCTCCCTCACCGGGATCGCGCTGGGCACCATCGTCGCCGTGGTGGCCTACCACGTCGCCAAGGCGCTGGCACCCGCCGAGCTCCGAGCCCGGGCCGAGGGTGCGGTCCTGACCGTCGGCGGTCGGGAGACCTACGGCGACAGCGACGGGGTCGACGACCTCTACCAGGACGACGCCCGACGCTGACCCTCGTGGTGCGGGCCCCCGATCCAGCATCGGGGGCCCGTGCCATTTCCCGGCCATTCCCCCGCCTGCGCCGACCACTCGGCCCCGCCGCTCCCCCGCCCTTTCCCCCATCCACCGCAGAAGGCAGGATCAGTCCGTGAAGCCCGCGCCGTTCGTCCACCACGCCCCTCGCACCGTCGCGGAGGCGGTTGCGGTGCTGGCCGAGGTGGGACACGACGGCAAGGTCCTCGCGGGCGGCCAGAGCCTCATCCCGATCCTCAACATGCGCCTCGCCTCACCTGCCCACCTGGTCGACATCAACCAGGTCTCCGGTCTCGCCGACGTGGTCGTGAGCGACACCGAGGTGCGGGTGGGCGCGCTGGTGCGCCACGCGCAGCTGGAGCACCACGCGCAGGCGTATGCCGCGTTGCCGCTGCTGCGCCAGGCGCTGGTCTGCGTGGCCCACCCGGTCATCCGCAACCGGGGCACGACCGTCGGCTCGATCGCCCACGCCGACGCGGCCGGCGAGATGCCCGCGATGCTCGCCCTGACCGACGGGGTGGTCGAGGCCGTCTCCGCCTCCGGCTCCCGCGAGATCGCCGTCGCCGACTTCTTCCTCGGAGCGCTCGAGACGTCCCTGGCCCCAGAGGAGCTGGCCGTCGCGGTGCGGTTCCGACGGTTCGCGGCGGGCACCGGCACGGCCTTCATGGAGCGCGCCCGGCGGCACGGCGACTACGCCATGGCCGGCGTGGCCGCTGCGGTCCGCACGACCGACGGCGTCGTCGCGGACGCCCGCCTGTCGTTCGTGTCGGTCACCGACGTGCCCCGCACCCTCGACGTCACCTCCGTCTTCGCCGGCCTGGAGCCGGCCGCGGTGGACTGGTCGGCCGCAGGCGACCTGGTCCGCGATTCCATCGACCCCGAGGGCGACATCCACGCCACTGCCGAGTACCGCGCCATGCTGGCCGCCGAGCTCGCCCGACTCACCCTGACCGAGGCCGCCGCGAGCTCCGTTGCGCCGCAGCCGGTCCCGCACGACACGGAAGGACCAGCAGCATGAGCGAACCGGCCACGGAGGAGCTGCTCGACCTGACGGTCACCGTCAACGGGGTGCCGCGGCATGCCAAGGCTCCGGCCCGTCGGCTGCTGTCGGACTTCCTGCGCCACGACCTGCGGCTCACCGGCACCCACGTCGGCTGCGAGCACGGGGTCTGCGGCGCCTGCACGGTCCTCGTCGACGGCCGGCCCATGCGCTCCTGCCTGATGTTCGCGGTCACCGCCCAGGCCCACGCGATCACGACCGTCGAGGGGCTCGGCACCATCGACTCCATGGGTCCGGTCCAGCAGGCGTTCACCGAGTGCCATGGTCTGCAGTGCGGCTTCTGCACCCCCGGGTTCCTGACCACCATCACGGCCTACCTCGACGACCACCCCCACCCGACCGCCGAGGAGGCCCGCGACGCCATCTCGGGCAACCTGTGTCGCTGCACCGGTTACCAGAACATCGTGAAGTCCGTGCTGCGCGCCGCCGAGCTGAAGTCCGAGACCACGGCGGGACCCGCATGACGACCCAGCTGTTCGGAGCGCGGGTGGCACGCAAGGAGGACCCGCGCCTGGTCACCGGCGGGGGTCGCTACCTCGACGACATGGGTCACGGCGCCCTGGCCGCCGCGTTCGTGCGCAGCCCGCACGCCCATGCCCGGATCCTCGACATCGACGTCAGTGACGCGTTCGAGATCGACGGCCTGGTCGGCATCTGGACCCATGAGGACCTGCCGGGCAAGGTCGGCGAACCGCTGCCGCTGCTCATCCCCCACCCCACCCTCACCCACGGGCGCACGCAGTTCGCCCTGGCTCGCGACGAGGTCAACTACGTCGGGGAGGCGATCGTCATGGTGGTCGCCCGCGACCGCTACATCGCCGAGGACGTGTGCCAGCGGATCCGGGTCGACTACGAGCTGCTCACCCCGGTCGTGGGGATCGCCAACGCCCGCGACGGGTCGGCGCTGGTCCACGAGGACGTGCCCGGCAACGTCGCCTGCCGCATGCTCCAGGAGGTCGGTGACGTCGATGCGGCCATCGACGCCGCGCCCCACGTCCTCGAGCTGGAGCTCGACATCGAGCGCAGCGCCTGCATGCCGATGGAGGGCAAGGGCGTCCTGGCCCGCTGGGACACCGACAAGGGCGAGCTGCGCATCTTCTCCTCCACGCAGACCTCGACGGGCGTGCGGGCCGCCGTGGCCGCCAAGCTCGACCTGCCGCTCGCGAAGGTCGAGTGCATCGCCCCCGACGTGGGCGGCGGCTTCGGGGTCAAGATCAACCACCCGTGGCCCGAGGAGGTCCTGATCCCTTGGGCCGCAAGGCTCCTCGAGCAGGAGGTGAAGTGGACCGAGGACCGACGCGAGCACTTCATCTCCAGTGCCCACGAGCGCGGCCAGCTGCAGCAGGTCCGGGTCGGGTTCGACGACGAGGGCCGCATCCTCGGCCTTGACGTCAAGTTCTGGCACGACAACGGCGCCTACACCCCGTACGGCATCATCGTGCCGATCATCACCAGCACCCAGCTGCTCGGTCCCTACAAGCCGGGCGCCTACCGCTGCGAGTTCTGGTCGCTCTACACCAACACGGTGCTCGTGACCCCCTACCGGGGCGCGGGACGCCCGCAGGGCTGCTTCGCCATGGAACGCACCATGGATGCCATCGCGGACAGTCTCGGGATCGACCGGGCGGAGGTGCGTTCGCGCAACTTCATCCTCCCGAGCGAGATGCCCTACGACCACGGGCTGCTCTTCCAGGACGGACGACCCCTGAAGTACGACTCGGGCGACTTCCCCGCCTCCCTGGCCAAGCTGAAGGCACTCGTCGGCTGGGACGACTTCGCGGCATACCGCGCGCAGGCCGAGGCCGAGGGCAGGCGCGTCGGTCTGGGCATCGGCTGCTACGTCGAGGGCACCGGGGTCGGCCCCTACGAGGGTGGACACATCCAGATCGAGACCAGTGGGCGCGTCAACGTGTCCACCGGCCTCACGTCGCAGGGCCAGGGGCACGAGACCGCCTTCGCCCAGATCGTCGCCCAGGAGCTGGGTGTCCCCCTCGACGATGTCTTCGTCACGACCGGCGACACCCGCCGCATGCCGTATGCCGTGGGGACGTTCGCCTCCCGTGCCGCGGTGACGAGCGGCAACGCGATCGCCCTGGCGGCGCGTGCCGTCCGGGCCAAGGCACTGCGCATCGCGGCGGACGCCCTGGAGGTCTCGGCGGAGGACCTCGAGATCGTCGACGGCATCGTGCAGGTCAAGGGCGCCCCGGGCACCCGGATGTCGTTGGGCACGATCTCGGTGATGTCCAACCCGCTGCGCTACGCCTTCGACGACGCGGCCAAGGCAGCCACCCAGTTCGCGGGGAACACCGACCTCAGCAAGCCACCCGTGGCGGACGACGACGAGCCCGGCCTGGAGGGCAGGGACTTCTACTCCCCGCCCCAGGCCACCTTCGCGAACGGCATGCACGCGGCCATCGTCGAGACCGACCCGGTGACCGCCGAGATCCGGATCCTGCGCTACTGCGTCATCCACGACTGCGGCACCATGATCAACCCGCTGATCGTCGAGGGCCAGGTCCACGGCGGCGTCGCCCAGGGCGTGGGCGGGGCCCTCTACGAGCGGATGGTCTACGACGAGTCCGGGCAGCTGCTCAACGCCTCGTTCATGGACTTCCTGATGCCCTACGCCTCCGAGGTCCCGTTCGTCGAGACTGACCACCTCGAGACCCCCTCGCCCCTGAACCCGTTGGGGATCAAGGGCGCCGGCGAGGCCGGGTGCATTCCCGTCACGGCGGTCATCGCCTCGGCCATCGAGGACGCCGAGGGCTTCCCGATCACCTCGATGCCGATCTCCCCGGTCGAGCTGTGGGAGCTGCGCCAGCGGCACGCCCGCGGCGAGATCCCCTCACTGGCCCGCACGCGGCACAACCCATCGCAGCAGGAGGCACGATGAAGATCTCCGGAACGGCCGCCCTCAGGGCGACCCCCCAACAGGTGTGGGACGCGTTCCACGACCCCGCGGTGCTCGCGCGCTGCCTGCCCGGCTGCGAGTCCCTCACCGAGGTGGGCCGCGACGAGTACGCGATGGTCGTGACCGCCGGCGTGGCGGCGATCAAGGGCACCTACGAGGGCAAGGTGGCGTTGCTCGACCCGCGGCACCCGGAGCAGTTCACGATGAAGGCGCAGGGCGCCGGAGGCCCGGGAACCGTCGACGCCGATGTCGTGGTCCGCCTCGCGCCTTCTGCCTCCGGTGGCACCGACCTGGGCTACGACGCCGACGCGGCGGTCGGTGGGGTGATCGGCGGTGTCGGTCAGCGGATGCTCGCCGGGGTGACCAGGAAGATGGCCGGGCAGTTCTTCGAGGCCGTCGACGACGACATCGCCGGCGTCCGCAAGGAGGACAAGAAGCCCAAGCCGGTCGACGTGCCGAGCGGTCCGCGACCCATCGAGGGCGTCGGCACCGCGACCGCCGCCTTCGCCGGCCGGCCCTACGCCTGGGGTGTCGTCTCCGGCGGGGTGATCGCGCTGGCCGGGGTTATCGTGGGATGGGCGATCGGAGGACGTTGATGCGCGCTTTCACGGCGGCTGCCATCCAGCTCGCACCCGTGCCCGGGCCGTTGTCCCCGGAGTCGGTGCGCAAGAACCTGGACAAGTGCGTCGACTTCACGCGACGCTGCGTCGACGCGACCGGGGCCGAGCTCGTCGTGCTCCCCGAGTCGGCGACCACCGGGTTCACCCCCGACTGCACCACCGAGGAGCTCTGGGACCTCGTCTCGGACATCCCGGGGCCGGTCACCGAACCCGTGCAGGCCGTGGCCCGCGACCTCGGTGTGTATGCCGTGCTGGGCACCTACGAGCGGGGGCCGGAGCGAGGCGTCATCTACAACTCCTCGGTGCTCATCGACCGGTCCGGCGAGGTGATCGGGGTCTACCGCAAGACGCACCCGTTCTGCACCGAGCACGTTGACGGTGGCGGTTGGGTCACGCCCGGCGACACGGTGACGGTCTGCGACACCGACCTGGGCAGGATCGGCATGATCATCTGCTTCGACGGCGACTACCCCGAGCTGTCGCGGATCCAGGCGGTGCAGGGCGCGGAGGTCATCTGCCGACCCAGCGCGCTGCTCCGGTCGGCCGACATCTGGGAGCTGACGTCGCGGGCGCGCGCCTACGACAACCACGTCTTCGTCATCGGCGCCAACGCCACCGGGACCGACCCGGCCGGGGTGCTCTACTTCGGGAACTCGCACATCGTGACACCCACCGCGCACATCGCCGCCAAGGCCGCCTCGCACGAGGGCTGGGTCTCGGCCGTGCTCGACCCGGCGACCGCCCTGTCGTCCCTCACGCCCGGCTCGAACATCGGCCAGGGTTTCGACCACCTGCGCGACCGCAACCTCGACCTGATCCGCGCCCACCGCGACGACCTCGAGCGCCCCGCGCAGACGTCCTTCCCCCACTGACGGCCGCCCGGCAGGATGGGCGCCATGGACTGGACCCTCGAAGTCGTCATCCTGCCCGTCTCCGACCTCACCTCGGCCATCGAGTTCTACCGCGACAAGGTCGGCTTCCACCTCGACCACCGCACCACCAACGACCACATGGACGTCGCCCAGCTGACTCCGCAGGGGTCCGGCTGCTCCGTCGTCATCGGCACGCTGCCCTCGCAGCAGGAGATGGCGCCCGGGTCGATGCGCGGCCTCCAGCTCGTCGTCGCCGACGCCGCGTCTGCCCGCGACGAGCTGGTCGGCCGGGGTGTCGAGTGCAGCGAGGTCACCGTGTTCGACGAGCGGGACGGCGGCACCTTCTTCGGCTTCGCCGACCCTGACGGGAACACCTGGGCCGTCCAGCAGCTCAAGGTGCGCGGCGAGAAGCCGCTCATCCCCCTGGACCACCGGGGCCGCTTCGGCGAGGCCTGACCCGCGCCTGCCCGACCGCGGGCCACGGCCTGCGCCGGGACGTACGGCGGATGGGCACCACGCGGCATACATCGCCGATGTGGTTGGCAACATGTGCCAAGGCGAGGCGGACGCCTGACCTGTTGAATCTCACCCATGGCTCAGCGGCGGATCAGGATCGGCATCGACACCGGCGGCACGTTCACGGACGTCGTGGCGTTCGACGAGGACTCCGGCGAGATGGTGACGACCAAGACGCCGTCCACGCCGAGCAACCCGGCTGACGGCTTCATCAACGGCGTCTCGAAGGTGCTCGACCTGATGGGCGCCGCCGGGGCCGACATCACCGCGGTCTGCCACGGCACGACGGTCGCCACCAACAAGCTCCTCGAGGGCAAGGTGGAGCGGCTCGGGTTCATCACCAGCGAGGGCTACGAGTTCATGCTCGAGATCGCCCGCCAGGCGGTGCCGGACGGCTACGGCAACTCCTACTTCTGGGTGAAGCCGCCGCGCATCGTGCCGGCCGATGCCGTGCGCACGGTGGGCGGCCGGATGGACTTCCAGGGCACCGAGCTCCGGCCGTTCGACGAGGAGTCCGCCGTGGCCGCCGCACGCTGGTTCCGCGACCGGGGGATCACCACCCTTGGCGTCTGCTTCCTGCACTCCTACGCCAATGACACCCACGAGCTGGCCATGCGCGAGATCCTGCACCGCGAGCACCCCGAGGCGATCGTGTCGATCTCGAGCGAGGTGCTGCGCGAGTACCGCGAGTACGAGCGCTCGATGACCACCCTCGTCGACGCGGCGGTCAAGCCCAACGTGAGCCGCTACGTCACCAACATCCACACCCGCCTGGACGACTTCGCGAGCGGGATCCCCTTCTACATCATGAAGTCCAACGGGGGGGTGCTGTCGGCCGACGAGGTCGTGCACCAGCCGATCACGACGGTCCTGTCGGGTCCTGCGGCGGGCGCGCTCGGCGCGGGGCTGATCGCCAGACGGGCCGGGTTCCCCAAGGTGCTGACCTGCGACGGCGGTGGCACCTCGACCGACGTCAGCGTGGTCCTCGACGGCGAGCCGACCCTGACGACCGAGGGCACGGTCGGGGCCTACCCGAGCAAGATCCCGATGATCGACGTCGTCACCGTGGGCGCCGGCGGCGGGTCGATCGCGTGGATCTCCCCCGAAGGAACGCTCAAGGTGGGGCCGCACTCCGCCGGCGCCGACCCGGGCCCGCTCTGCTACGCCAAGGGCGGCACCGCGCCGACCATCACCGACGCGCACGTCGTCCTCGGGCGGATCCCCCCGCACCTGCTCGGCGGCGAGATCCCCCTCGACGTGCAGGCCGCGCGCGAGGGCATCGACTCCCTCGCCGGACAACTCGGCATCGACCCCGTCCGCTGCGCCACCGGCATCCTCGAGATCTCGGCGTGGAACCAGGCCAACGCGCTGCGTCAGGTCTCGGTCAAGCGCGGCCTGGACGTCCGCGACTTCATGCTCACGACCTTCGGCGGGTCCGGCTCGCTGCTGGGCTGCCGCCTCGTCGACATCCTCGACCTCGCCGGGGTCGTCGTCCCGCAGAATCCCGGCAACGTCTCCGCCTTCGGCCTGCTCACCGTCGACGTGAAGAACGACTACGTCCAGACGATGGTCTCCAAGCACGCCTCGCTCGACTACGCCGCCGTCCAGCGGACCTTCGACGAGCTCACCGCCAAGGCCGCGAAAGCCCTTGACGGTGAAGGCTTCCCGCGCGACGAGCACCGCTACTCGCGCACCGTCGACCTGCGCTACTTCGGCCAGGCGTTCGAGGTCAGGGTCGCCGCGCCGGAGGGTGCCGTCGACGAGGCGTATGCCGCCGACGTCGCCGAGGCGTTCCACGCCGAGCACCGTGCGCTGTACGGCTACGACTTCCGCGACGACCCGAGCCAACAGGTCGAATGGGTCAACCTGCGCGTGACGGGCGTCGGTCCGATCACCCGCCCGGAGCTGCGCGACCTGGCTGCCGCAGCCGAGGAGCAGGACGACGTTGCCACCCGCGCCCTCAAGAGCAGCCGGCCGGTCTGCTTCGACGCGGACGCGGGCTACGTCGACACCCCGGTGCTGTGGCGACCTGACCTGCGCGCGGGCGACACCTTCGCGGGGCCGGCGATCGTGGAGGAGTTCGGATCGACCGTCCCCGTGCACCCCGGCTTCACCGTCCGCGTCGACTCGATCGGCAACCTCGTCATCACCAAGGAGCACTGATGGCCAACAACGCCGGCCTGCCCACGGCATACGAGCACGGCAACCGGCTCACGCCGCTGGGCACCACGGTCGACCCGATCCTCGTGGAGATCGTCCAGGGGACCCTGGCGAGCGTCGAGATGGAGGTCGAGACGGCCATCGCGCGCACCAGCCGCTCCCCCATGATCCGGGACGCCCACGACTTCCGGGCGGGCATCCACGACCGCCAGCTGCGCAAGCTCACCGGCCGGTCCTACTCGGCGCTCGTGCACCCGATCGTCCGCGACTTCCCGCTGGCGGAGATGAGCGAGGGGGACGTCTTCTTCCACAACGACGTCTACGAGTCCGAGGGCGGCATCGGCCACCTGCCCGACCTCTGTGTGACCGTCCCCGTGTTCAGCGGTGGTGAGGTCGTGGCCTTCGTGCAGGCGTTCGGCCACCACGACGACATCGGTGGCGCCGTGCCCGGGTCGATGCCCAGCGACGCCTCCAGCGTGTACGAGGAGGGCCTGGCCGTCCCGCCGATCAAGCTGTGGGACAAGGGAGTTCCCAACAAGGCGGCGCTGCGGATCATGACCCGCAACTCCCGCATGCCCGACTCGCTGGCCGCGGACCTCGACGCCGAGTGCTCGGCCTGCCTGATGGGCGCCCGGCGCCTGTCCGAGCTGTTCGAGCGCTACGGCCGGGACACCATCGAGGCGGCCTTCGACACCATCCTGGACCAGACCACCGAGACCTACCGGCGCGAGATCCTGTCCAAGATCCCCGACGGCACCTACGTGTGGGAGGACTACGCCGAGCACGACGGCGTGGACGAGCCGCAGCTGCACACCCAGCGGATCACCCTCACCAAGGAGTCCACCGGAGGCCCCGGTCCCGGAGACGGCGGGCCGCGCCTCATCATCGACTTCACCGGCACCGCCCCGCAGGCCAAGGGTCCGATCAACCACTGCGGTGACTACGTCGGCGGCAACTTCCTCAAGAAGTGGCTCGCGCCGATCCTGCGCAACCTCGCCGACACCCCTGAGCGGATGGCCGAGCTCGACGTCAACGAGGGCATCGTGCCGCTCATCGAGATGCGCTTCCCCGACAAGGGCACCCTGCTGACGCCGATCTTCCCGGCCCCGACGAACGCCCGGACCTTCGTCATCCTGCGGCTCCTGGGCGTGCTGGCCGGCGTCGTGGCCAAGGCCGTCGACGGCAAGATGCCCGCCGACCAGGAGACCATCCGCTACACCGGTGTCTACGGCAAGGACCGGGACGGCAACGACTACCTCATGCGCGAAGTGCTCGGCGGTGGTTCGGGTGGCCGCTACTACGCCGACGGGGAGGACACCATCCACGTCGTGCCGGACTCACGCAACCTGCCCACCGAGTTCACCGAGAGCCGGTTCCCCTTCATCGTCGAGCGGCTCGGGCTGGCCGTCGACTCCGGCGGCGCCGGGCGCTACCGCGGCGGCCTGGGGTACGAGAAGCAGATCCGGATGCTCAAGGACGCGCACTTCATGTCCATCGCGGACCGCTCGATCCTCGCCTGCTGGGGTGTCAAGGGCGGCAAGGCCGGCAGCTCCTTCAACGTCACCATCGACCTCGGCGGCCCGGACGAGCGGGAGGTCGACGCGCTGGCCGACGCCGAACCGGTCAAGGCAGGCCAGCTGATCCGGATCCGCACCACCGGCGGTGGCGGCTGGGGCGACCCGCTCGAGCGTCCCTACGAGGACATCGAACGCGACCTGCGCTGGGGCAAGGTGTCGTTGGAGGGCGCGCGCACCGACTACGGGGTGGTCGCCTCGGGGACCAAGGACGCCCCGGTCGTCGATGTCGCGGCGAGCGACGCGCTGCGCGATCAGCTGCGCGACGCCCGCCCCGACGCGGAGCCGTTCTTCGACCGCGGCCCGGGCTACGCTCGCCTCGCCGGCGGCAAGGACGCCGCCGACGTCGACTGGATGTGAGCAGACCGTGAACGCGCCGCTGGAGGACATCGTCGTCATCGACCTGTCGCGGGCCCTGGCCGGCCCGCACGCAGCGATGATGTTGGGAGACATGGGCGCCCGCGTGATCAAGGTCGAGTCACCGGGGACCGGGGACGACACGCGCGGGTGGGGCCCCCCGTTCGTCGGACCCGAGGACGACCCGATCTCCACGTACTTCCTGGCCGCCAACCGCAACAAGGAGTCGATCACCCTCGACCTGAAGTCCGACGACGGTCGCGAGGTCCTCACCAAGCTGGTGCAGCGCGGCGACGTCCTCGTCGAGAACTTCCGGCCGGGCGTCCTCGACCGGCTGGGCTTCTCCGCCGAGCGGCTGCACGAGCTCAACCCGCGCCTGGTGCTCCTCAGCATCAGTGGCTTCGGGCATGACGGACCGCAGGGCGGCCGGGCCGGCTACGACCAGATCGCCCAGGGTGAGTCGGGGCTGATGTCAGTCACAGGTCCCGATGCCGACACCCCCCAACGGGTCGGCGTCCCGATCGGCGACCTGCTCGCCGGCATGTACGGCGCCTACGGTGTGGTGACAGCCCTCCACGAACGCAACACCACCGGCGTCGGGAGGGTCGTGCGCACGAGCCTCCTCGCCGCGCTCGTCGGCGCGCACGCCTTCCAGGGCACGGCCTACACCGTGGCCGGTCACGTGGGTCGCGCGCAGGGCAACCACCACCCGTCGCTGTCCCCCTACGGGCTCTTCCACTGCCAGGACGGTGACATCCAGGTCGCGTGCGGCAGCGAGTCGTTGTGGCGCAAGCTCGCCGAGGCCTTCGACATCGACCCGGCCACTCCCGGCATGGCCACCAACCGCGAGCGCACCGTCAACCGCGACCAGGTGACGGCCGCCCTCAACACCGCCTTCGCGGCATACCCGCTCGCGGGGCTGCTCCCGCGCCTGGCCGAACTGGGCATCCCCGCCGGCGAGGTGCGCACCATCGACCGGGTCTACGACTGGGACCAGACGCGTTCGCAGGGCCTGGTGCTGGACGTCGACCACCCCGTCCTCGGCCACATCGAGCTGCCGGGGCCGCCGATCCGCTTCGACGACAACACGTATGCCGGTGGTCGCAGCGAGCATGCGGCACCTCCGACGCTCGACCAGCACGGCGCGGCCATCCGCGCGTGGCTCGCTGAGCTGAACGCACTCCGGGACTGAGCGGCGGACGCGGTCGTACCATCGGTGAGGTGGACGTGCAGCCGCGGGAGCCGAGGCAGGAGATCCGCTTCTGCCGTGCGCCCGACGGGGTGCGCATCGCGTATGCCGTGCACGGCTCGGGTCCGCCGATGGTGGTGGACTCGTGCTGGCTGAGCCACCTCCAGTACGACTGGCAGTCCCCCGTCTGGCGGCACTACCTGACCGAGTGGGGACGCGACCACACGGTCATCCGGTTCGACGAGCGTGGCCACGGACTGTCGGACCGTGGCGTCACCGACCACAGCCTCGAGGCCCGGCTCGGCGACCTCGAGGCCGTCGTCGACGATGCCGGACTCGAGCGGTTCGCGTTGCAGGCCATGGCCCAGGGCGGGCCGGTGGCGATCGCCTACACGGCCAAGCACCCAGAGCGTGTCTCGAAGCTGGTGTTCTACGGCAGCTACTGCGGCCAGCAGTCCAAGGACCCGACCGAGGCCGAGATGAACGACACTCTGGACGCCCTGATCAAGGTCGGCTGGGCCCGCCCGGACTCGGCGTTCCGCCGGGTGTTCACGTCGCTGATGATTCCGCGCGCGACGGAGGAGCAGCACACCTGGCTCGACGAGCTGCAGCGGGTCGCCACCGATGCCGAGACCGCCCGTACCTCACGGCGGCAGCGGCTCGCTGCGGACAGCAGTGCGTTGATGGGCCGGCTGGACGTGCCGACCCTGGTCATCCACTCCCGCGGTGACCGGATGAACGACTTCCAGGAGGCCCGCTACCTCGCCGGCGGCATCCACGGAGCGCGGCTGGTCGCCCTCGAGAGCGACAACCACATCGTGCTCGAGGACGAGCCGGCGTGGCCCGTCTACTGCGAGCAGCTGCGTGACTTCCTCTCTCCCGACGCGTCGCTGCGTACCGCGATGCCCGCCGGCCCCGACCGTCTCGACCAGCTGTCGACGCGGGAGGTCGAGATCCTGCGCCTCGCCTCCGAGGGGATGGACAACGACGACATCGCCGCCGCACTGACCCTGAGCGTGCGCACCGTGGAGCGGCACCTCAGCAACGTGTACGCCAAGCTCGACCTGCACGGCAAGTCCGCCCGCACGGCAGCAGTCGCGCGCCTGCTCACCCGGGCCTGACGGCATACACGCAGCTCAGGCGCCCCGCAGATGGGTGCATCCACCGATGTTCGCGCCCTCGCACCGGTCCTACCTTCGAGCGTGCAGGGCAACCAGAGCGAAGGGGAACAGCGATGACAACCCAGACATCAGGCACGGGCATCACCGACACCGACGAGGACCGCGCCCTCAAGGCCAGGCACAGCGCCATGTGGGCGCTGGGCAACTACCCCGCCGTGGCCGCCGACATCATCGGCTCACTCGGCCCGATCGTGGTCGACGCAGCCGGGATCACGGCTGGCCACCGCGTGCACGACGTCGCGGCCGGGTCCGGCAACGTCGCCATCCCGGCCGCGCGGACGGGAGCCCACGTGACCGCCACCGACCTGACCCCCGAGCTGCTCGAGAAGGGGCGGCAGGACGCCGAGGCCGAGGGGCTCGCGATCACCTGGCGGGTGGCGGACGCCGAGCACCTGCCGTTCGGCGACGGCGAGTTCGACGCGGTCACCTCGTGCGTCGGCGTGATGTTCGCCCCGCACCACCAGCTGGTGGCCGACGAGCTGGTGCGCACCTGCCGTCCGGGCGGCACGATCGCCCTGCTGAGCTGGACGCCGGAAGGCTTCATCGGGCAGATGTTCGCTGCGATGAAGCCGTATGCCGCGCCGCCGCCTCCCGGGGCGCAGCCCCCGCCGCTGTGGGGGCACGTGGACCACGTCCGCGAGCTGTTCGGCGAGCGGGTGGAGGGCCTGACCGCACGTCAGCAGGACCTCGTCGTGGACCAGTTCGCGACACCGGAGGAGTTCCGCGACTTCTTCAAGACCAACTACGGCCCGACCATCGCGGTCTACAAGGCCATCGCGGACGACCCCGACAAGGTCGCTGCCCTGGACCGCGACCTCGTCGCCCTGGCCCAACGGTTCGACCGCGGGGACGGCCATACCGTGCTGGACTGGGAGTACCTGCTGGTCACCGCCCAGCGCGTCTGAGGCCCGCCCGCAACGCGGTTCGAGGTATTCCGCTACCGGGATCCGGTGGCGGAATACCTCGAACGCGAGGGAGGAACGGGGGGGTAGGGGTGGATCAGGCGGTGCGGACCGGGCGCCGGTTGCGCAGCTTGCGGCGCACCTGCTTGCCGATCGCCTGTGCGGCGATGCCCACGCGGTTGCGGCCGGGCTCCGGGTTGGGCAGCGACAGGGCGATGACCTGGCCCCACGCGGACGCGACCTGCTTGTACAGCGGCCCGGTCGTGTACGTCAGGCCGTAGCGCTCGCAGATCTCCTGCACCCGCGGGGCGATCTCGCCGTAGCGGTTGCTCGGCAGGTCGGGGAACAGGTGGTGCTCGATCTGGTGGCTCAGGTTGCCGGACATGATGTGCAGCGCCTTGCTGCCCGAGATGTTGGCCGACCCGAGCATCTGGCGCAGGTACCACTCGCCACGGCTCTCGCCCTCGATGGACGCGCGGGCGAAGGTCTCGACGCCCGAGGGGAAGTGGCCACACATGATGATCGAGTGCGTCCAGACGTTGCGGACGAAGTTGGCCGTGGCGTTGGCAGCCATCGTGTGCAGGAACGACGGGCCGGACAGCAGCGGGTGGAGCAGGTAGTCCTTGCGCGCCTGGCGCCCGACCTTTCGCAGCACCGTCTTGCCGTTGCGGCGGAAGGTCTCCTTGTCGCCGCGGCCGGCGAGCTGCTTGCCGATCTCGAGGTCGTACGCCGCGATGCCGTACTGGAAGAAGCACATGTTGAGGAAGTTGTAGATCGGCTGGCCGAGGTAGGCCGGCATCCAGCGCTGGTCCTCGTCGACGCGCATGATGCCGTAGCCGAGGTCGTTGTCCTTGCCGATCACGTTCGTGTACGTGTGGTGCAGCTCGTTGTGGCTGTGCTTCCACAGCTCGGCCGGGGTGGCGCTGTCCCACTCCCACACGGTGGAGTGGATCTTGGGGTCGCGCATCCAGTCCCACTGGCCGTGCAGGATGTTGTGGCCGACCTCCATGTTGTCGAGGATCTTGGCCACGGACAGGCCCGCGGTGCCGAGGATCCAGGCCGGGGGGAAGATCGAGAACAGCAGCACCGCGCGCGAGGCGAGCTCGATCTTGCGCTGCACGTCGATGACCTTGCGGATGTATGCCGCGTCCCTGGCGCCGCGCGAGTCCAGGACTCCCTGACGGAGCTCGTCGAGCTCCATGGCCAGGGCCTCGACGTCCTCGGCGGTCAGGTGCGCGGTCGGGTCGGCCTTGCCGGAGCGCTTCGGCACGTGCCGGCGCTCGGCGATGGCCGTCGACAGGCGGCTGTTCGGGGCCCGGGTCGCGGTGCGCACGGAGGGCGTGCCGGGTGCCTTGGGGGTGGAGGCAGCCGAGCCGTCGATGGTGAGGTCAAACTTCTCTGCGGTGGCAGTCATGTCGTCTCCTAGAGGTCGATCTCGCAGTGGCCGGCAGCGGCCGACACACAGGTCTGGATGCGGATGCCGTCGCCCTTGGCGGCAATGGTGAGGTCGCCACTGCGCAGGTCGCGCACGGCACCCTCCTTCAGGGGCACGACACAGCCGAAGCAGATGCCCATCCGGCAACCGGACGGCATGAGGACCCCGGCGGCTTCGCCGGCGTCGAGGATCGGGGTCGAGCCGTCGGCATCGACGGTGATGCGCTGCGTGCCGAAGGTGACGGTGCCACCCTCACCCTCGGCGATGATGACGGGGCGGAAGCGCTCGGTGTGCAGCCGGTCGCTGATCTCGGCGTCGGCCCAGGCTGCCTCGAACGCGTCGAGCATGCCGGTGGGGCCACAGGCCCAGGTCTCGCGGAAGCGCCAGTCGGGCACGAGCTCGTCGAGCGAGTCGGTGCCGACCATGCCCTGGCTGTCGGTGTGCCGCTCGACGAGGCGGATGCGGCCGGCTTCGGCCCACTCCCGCAGCTCGGCGGCGAAGATGACGTCGGCCTCGGTGGGCGCGGAGTGCACGACCACGACGTCCCGCAGCTCGTCGAGGTGGTTGCGCAGCATCCCCATCACGGGGGTGACGCCCGATCCCGCGGTGACGAACAGCGCGCGGGCCGGACGCAGGGACGGGAGCGTGAAGTCGCCGGTGGCCTGGTCGAGGTGGACCAGCGTGCCGGGCTGGAGCGCCCGCACGATGTGGTTGCTGACCTTGCCGTCCGGGATGGCCTTGACGCAGATCGAGATGATCCCGTCCTCGGCGGTCACCGGGGAGGTCAGCGAGTAGGCACGCCAGTTGCGCACTCCGTCGACGTCGACGCCGATCCGGATGTACTGGCCGGGCACGTGGCCGGCCCAGGCGCGACCGGGCTTGATGCGCACCGTCACGGCGTCGCGGGTCTCGGGCGTCACCGACACGACACGACCACGCAGGTCGGCGCCGGCGCGCAGGGGGGCGATCAGGTCGAGGTAGTCATCGGGCAGCACGGGGGTGACGACTGCCTCGGCGACTCGCCGGAGGACCGTGCGCAGGGACGGCCGGGGTCTCGTGGACCCGGGCGTCGTGCGGAAGGGGATAACTGCGGTCATGTTTCCACTATCAGGCCTCAGGTAGGGTAATTTCCTGACCGCAGCGGGTGAGACTTTCGACAGTTATTGTTCGCAAAGGATAAAATGCCATGGTGACTACGGCGAGTGGGACAGCGGCTGAGCACGCGGCGGAGCTCAGCATCCCCGCAGCGGTGCAGAGCGAGCTCAAGCGGGCACTCCCCCAGGTGGCGGCGGATGCCGTCCAAGCCATCATCGTCGAGGTCCCGAGCTACGCCGAGGCCCGCGACTACCTCGTGGGCAACATCGAGTCGGCCGTGCAGGTCGCCCTCGGCAGCTTCCTGACGATGGCCGCCCGGTCCGACGACCCCAGCTCGCCCCTGGGGCCCGCCCGCCAGGCGTCCTACGCCCTGGGCCGGGGTGAGGCGCGCAGCGGCCGGAGCATGGACGCCCTGCTGTCGGCCTACCGGATCGGCGCCCGGGTCTCGTGGCGCGAGCTCTCCGCCGTGGGGGTGAAGGCAGGCATGTCCGCGCCCCTGCTGGCGCAGTTCGCCGAGCTGGTCTTCGCCTACATCGACGAGCTATCCGCCGCCAGCGTCGCCGGTCACGCCGACGAGCTCGCCACCGCGGAGCGCAGCCAGGAACGCCGGCTCGAGCGACTGGCCCTCGACCTGGTGCGGGGCGCTTCCGACGAGGTGACCACCCGCCGGGCGGAGCGTGCCGACTGGGCGCCGCCGACGACGGTCACCGTGCTGCTGGTCCCCGACGAACGGCTGCACCAGGCCCGGGCGCTGGTGGACCCGCGGTCGCTGTTCCTCAGCGAGGACCTGCCCGACCTGGCCGCCTCCGAGGACTTCGTCGCACTGCTGGTGCCCGACCTGCGGGCGCCCGCGCGGCGTCGGTTGCTGCGGTCCCTGCGCGACTACGGGTGCGTGTTGGGACCGGCCAGGCCCTGGCTCCAGACGGCGTCCTCCTACCGTCGCGCGCTCCGCGCCGCACGCCTGGTGGCGGCCGAAAACCCCACGCACGCAACGGCATACGACACCGACGCGCACCTGGCCGAGCTCGTCCTGAGCGCCGACCCCGAAGCCCTCGGCGACCTGAGGGCACGCATCCTCAAGCCCCTGGACGACCTGTCGCCGTCCGCCCGCGAGAAGCTCGTCGAGACCCTGCGGCTGTGGCTGCTGCTGGGCGGAAGGCGCGAGGCCGTCGCGGCCGGGTTGTTCGTCCACCCGCAGACGGTCCGCTACCGCATGGGCCAGCTCCGCGAGCTCTTCGGCGACGACCTCGACGACCCGCTCGTCGTCCTCGACCTCGTCATGGCGCTGGGCGTTCCCGCCGCGCAGGAGACGGGCACGCCCTAGGCTCAGCGCCTTCGCACCAGGGAGGTGGCATGTCAGTCCCCGCAAAGCGCGCACGCCGACTCGGCGGGCTCGAGCTCGCCACTGTCGTGCTCGACCCGGACAGCTGGGTGTCGTGGGACGGTCCCGTCCGCGACGTGGCGCCGGAGGGCTCGGCGTATGCCGCGGAGCTCGCCGCGGCCCGGGAACGCTCTGGTGCCGACGAGGCCATCATCACCGGCGAGGGACGCATCCGGGGGCGCCGCGTCGCCCTCATCGCGGGTGAGTTCCGCTTCTTGGCCGGGTCGATCGGCAGCACCGCAGCCGAGCGGGTGGTGCTCGCGTTCGAGCGCGCCCGCCGCGAGGAGCTGCCTCTCTTCGCCGCACCCTCGTCGGGTGGCACCCGGATGCAGGAAGGCACGCCCGCCTTCGTCGGCATGGTCAAGATCAGCGCCGCCTGCGCGGAGTTCAAGGAGGCCGGACTCCCCTACCTCGTCTACCTGCGGCACCCCACGACCGGTGGCGTCTTCGCCTCGTGGGGTTCGCTGGGACACGTCACCGTGGCCGAGCCCGGTGCGATGATCGGGTTCCTCGGCGCCCGGGTCTACGAGGCGCTCTACGACCACCCGTTCCCCGAGGGCGTCCAGACGGCCGAGAACCTCTTCGACCACGGACTCATCGACGCGATCCTGCCCGTCGAGGCGCTCGCGGAGGTGGCCGACCGGGCCCTGACCGTGCTGACCGGGCCCCGACAGGACCTCCCCGACGTCCCCGAGGTGCCCAAGGAGCAGCTCCCCGACACCCCGGCCTGGGAGTCGATCACCCGCTCGAGGCGGACCGACCGGCCGGGGGTGCGCGCCCTGCTGCGGCTCGGCGCGACCGACGTCCTCCCGCTGCACGGCACCGGGCAGGGTGAGTACGACCCCGGGATGCTGATGGCCCTGGCTCGGTTCGGTGGCGCCCCGTGCATCGTGCTGGGTCAGGACCGGGACCGCCAGACTTTCGACGAACCGTTGTCCCCCAAGGGACTTCGCGTGGCCAGGCGGGGCATGAAGCTGGCGCACGAGCTCAAGCTGCCCCTGGTCAGCATCATCGACACCGCCGGCGCCGCCCTGTCCAAGGAGGCCGAGGAGGGCGGGATGGCCGGCGAGATCGCCCGCTGCCTCGCCGAGCTGGTCATGCTCGACGCGCCCACCGTCTGCGTGCTGCTCGGCCAGGGCACCGGGGGCGGCGCGCTGGCGGTCATGCCCGCAGACCGGGTGATCAGCGCGCAGCACTCGTGGCTGTCGCCGCTACCTCCCGAGGGCGCCTCGGCCATCCTGCACCGCGACACCAGCCACGCCCCGGAGCTCGCCACCAGCCAGCGGGTGCGCTCCCTCGACCTGCTCCGCGCCGGGATCGTGGACCGCATCGTCGCGGAGCACCCCGACGCGGCCGACGAGCCCGAGGACTTCTGCCGAAGGATGTCGCAGGCCATCCAGCACGAGCTGGCCACCCTGGCGCGCGAGGACCCGGCCGCCCGCCTGGCCGCCAGGCTGGAGCGGTACCGACGCCTGGGCTGAACCGGCATACATCTGCCAAGGCGGCACCCGCCATTGGGCAGGTCCTGCCAACGTCATCGGCCGCCGCGCATCCCTAGGCTCGCCGCACGACGACGAACGGAGGTGGCATGCGGGTCCTGATCGCGCTCGGCGGCAACGCCATGACCGGTCCTGACGGCAGCGCCACCCCCCAGGCCCAGCGAGAGGCCATCGGGCGGGCCATGGCTCACGTCGCCACTGTCGTCGCGGCCGGCCACGAGGTCGTGCTCACCCACGGCAACGGTCCGCAGGTCGGCAACCTGCTGGTCAAGAACGAGCTCGCCGCGCAGGTCGTCCCGCCGGTGCCGCTCGACTGGTGCGGGGCCCAGACGCAGGGAACGATCGGCTTCACCATCCTCGACACCCTCGAGCCCGCCCTCGCGACGCTCGGGCAGTCCCACCCGGTCGCGGCACTCGTGACCCGCACGCTGGTGGATCCGGACGACCCCGGGTTCGCCACGCCGACCAAGCCGATCGGCCGGTTCCTGCCCTACGACCAGGCCCGACCGCTCATCGAGCACGGCGAGACCTGGGAGGACCGCGGCGAGAAGGGATGGCGCCGCGTCGTGGCCTCCCCCGAGCCGGTCGAGGTCCTCGAGACCCACACCCTGCTCACCCTGCTGGGCGCCGGCTACGTCGTCGTCGCCGCGGGTGGCGGCGGGATCCCTGTGGTCCGTGACGCCGACGGCACCGTCCGCGGCGTCGAGGCGGTCATCGACAAGGACCTCACCGCCGCCGTGCTCGCCCGCGCCATCGGCGCCGACGCACTCGTCATCGCCACCGACGTGGAGAACGCGGTGCTCGACTTCGGGACCCCCCGGGCCCGACCGGTCGGCCGCGTGACGCTCGCCGAGATGGAGGCGTATGCCGCGGACGGCCAGTTCGCCTCGGGGTCGATGGGGCCCAAGGTCGAGGCCGCCCTGAGGTTCGTGCGCGAGGGCCACGGGCGCAGCGTCATCACGGCCCTCGACCGCATCGCCGACGCCCTCGGCGGCGAGGTGGGCACCGTGGTGACTGCGCCGCACACCGAATCGTCAACAACCGCACAGTCGTCAGGAAGGTAACTCCCGTGCCCGAGCCCATTGAGGTCCGCAAGGTCCCGATCCACAGCGTGTCCGACGCGAGCGAGCTGGCCAAGCTCATCGACGACGGGGTGATGGAGGCGAGCCGCGTCATCGCCATCATCGGCAAGACCGAGGGCAACGGCGGGGTCAACGACTACACCCGGATCATCGCCGACCGTGCGTTCCGGGAGGTGCTGGTCGCCAAGGGCGCTCCCGCCGAGCAGGTGAAGCAGGTGCCCATCGTCTGGTCCGGCGGCACCGACGGGATCATCAGCCCGCACGCGACGATTTTCGCCACCGTCCCGGCCGACCAGGCGGAGCAGTCCGACGAGGCCCGCCTGACGGTCGGGTTCGCGATGAGCGAGCCGATCCTGCCCGAGGAGATCGGCTACACCGGCATGATCAGCAAGGTCGCCGATGCGGTGAAGGTCGCGATGGAGCGTGCGGGGATCACCGACCCGGCCGACGTGCACTACGTGCAGACCAAGACCCCACTGCTGACCATCCACACGATCCGTGACGCCGAGTCGCGCGGCAAGTCCGTCTGGACCCACCACACCCACGAGTCGATGGACCTCTCGAACGGCACCACCGGCCTCGGCATCGCCGTCGCCCTTGGCGAGATCGAGATGCCGACGAACGAGGACGTGATGAACAACCGCTCGCTCTTCTCCGCGGTCGCGTCCTGCTCGTCGGGTGTCGAGCTCGACCAGGCGCAGGTCGTGGTCGTCGGCAACGCCAAGGGCATCGGCGGTCGCTACCGCATCGGCCACTCCGTGATGCGCGACGCGCTGGACGCCGACGGGATCTGGGCGGCCATCAAGGACGCCGGACTCGACCTGCCCGAGCGCCCGCACACCAGCGACATCCAGGGCCGGCTCGTCAACGTGTTCCTCAAGTGCGAGGTCAGCCAGGACGGGGCCGTGCGAGGTCGGCGCAACGCCATGCTGGACGACTCGGACGTGCACTGGCACCGGCAGATCAAGTCGGCCGTGGGCGGGGTCACCGCCTCCGTGACCGGCGACCCGGCGGTGTTCGTCTCGGTGTCGGCGGCCCACCAGGGGCCCGACGGCGGTGGCCCGGTGGCCGCGATCGTCGACCTCGGCTCAGGTGAGCCGACCGGGTACCGCGCGCCGACCACCTGAACCCCGGCACAGCGCCGCCTCACCCTGTCGCCGGACATTCCCCGCCCGGCGACAGGGTCAGGCGGCGCTGTGTCTGGTGGCTGCTGTGTCTGGTGGCTGCTGTGCCCAGCGGCTGCTGTGACTAGTGACTGAAGTGGCGGGTGCCGGTGAAGTACATCGTCACGCCGGCAGCCTCGGCCGCGGCGACGACCTCCTCGTCGCGCACCGACCCGCCGGGAGCGACGACCGCTCGCACGCCCGCGTCGAGCAGCACCTGCAGCCCGTCGGCGAACGGGAAGAACGCGTCCGAAGCCGCCACCGCACCCCGCGCCCGGTCGGCGCCGTCGGTGTTCGCACGTGAGACCGCCAGGTGGCACGAGTCCACCCGGTTGACCTGACCCATGCCGATGCCGACCGAACCGCCGTCCTTGGCGAGCAGGATCGCGTTGGACTTCACTGCACGCACCGCCCGCCACGCGAACTGCAGGTCGGCCAGCGTCGCCTTGTCCGCGGCCGCGCCGGCCACGAGCCGCCAGTGCGAGGCGTCGTCACCGCCCGGCGCCGAACCCTCGACGACGGCGTCGATCCGGTCGGGGACCTGCACCAGCAGGCCACCACTGATGGGGCGGGTCTCGATGGGGTCGCGGTGCGCTGCCAGGTCGGCGGGGAGCTGCAGCAGGCGACGGTTCTTCTTCTCCCGCAACACCTCCAGGGCGTCAGCGTCGAAGGACGGAGCGGCGATCACCTCGCTGAAGGTCTCGTTCGCGGCCAGCGCCATCGCCTTGGTCACCGGGACGTTGGTCGCGATGATGCCGCCGTAGGCGGACACGGGGTCGCAGGCGTGCGCCGCGGCATACGCCTCCTCGACATTGGCGCCCACGGCGATGCCGCACGGGTTGGCGTGCTTGATGATCGCCACGGTCGGCTGGTCGCCGTGGTCGTGGGCAGCGCGGACGGCGGCATCGGTGTCGATGTAGTTGTTGTAGGACATCTCCTTGCCGTGCAGCTGCTCCGCCGAGGCAACCCCGGGCCGCCAGTGCGTGTAGAGGGCTGCCGGCTGGTGCGGGTTCTCCCCGTAGCGCAGCACGTTGGCGCGCTGGAACGTCGCACCCGTCCACGCCGGGAAACCGGTGCCGTCGCTGGTGTCCGCGTACGTGTTGCCCATCCAGTTGGCCACCGCGGTGTCGTAGTCCGCGGTGTGCACGAAGGCCTGCGCGGCCAGCCGCTTGCGCTCCGTCAGGGAGAACCCGCCGGCCGCGACGGCCGACAACACCGCCGGGTATGCCGCGGGGTCGGTGATGACCGCGACGCTCGGGTGGTTCTTGGCTGCGGCCCGGACCATGGAGGGTCCGCCGATGTCGATCTGCTCGATGACCTCGTCGGGGCTGGCCCCGGAGGCGACGGTCTCGCGGAAGGGGTAGAGGTTCACGACGACGAGCTCGAACGGCTCGACCTCGAGCTCGGCGAGCTGGGCGAGGTGGTCGGCCTTGCGGGTGTCGGCCAGGATGCCCGCGTGCACGCGCGGGTGCAGGGTCTTGACGCGGCCCTCGAGGCACTCGGGGAAGCCGGTCAGGTCCTCGACCTTGGTGACCGGGAGGCCGAGACCCTCGATGAGGGCCGCCGACCCGCCGGTCGACACGATGGCGACGCCGGCCTCGTGCAGTCCCCGCGCCAGCTGCTCCAGCCCCGTCTTGTCGTACACGGAGACCAGTGCCCGGCGGATCGGGCGCCGCTGCAGGTCGGTTGCGCCCTCGGCTGGGCGGTCGGCGGCCTGGTCGGTTGGGCGCTCGGCTGGGCGGTCGGCGGTGTGGTCGGTCGGCTGCTGGCTCACGGGATGCTGGCCTTCCCCTCGGAGACGGTGATTCCTTCGCGGGCTGCGCGGCCCACGATCTGGACGAGCAGCGGGTGCTCGACAGCTTTGATGCGCTCGTGCAGGGTGTCCTCGGTGTCGTCCCCAGCCACGTCCACCGTGGCCTGGGCGAGCACTGGTCCGGTGTCCACCCCGGCGTCGACGACGTGCACGGTGCACCCCGTCTGCGCGGCCCCGGCGGCGAGCGCGTCGCGGACCGCGTGGGCGCCGGGGAACGCGGGCAGCAGGGCCGGGTGGGTGTTGACCACGGTCCAGCGACCGAGGACCGCTGGGCCGAGCAGCTTCATGAAGCCGGCCGACACCACGAACGCAGGGTCGTGCTCGCCGATCAGCTCGGCGAACGCGGCATCCCAGTCGGCGCGCGAGGCGAAGTCCTCGACCCGGCACACGAGGGTGGGGATGCCCGCAGCCTCCGCACGACGCAGACCCTCGATGCCCGCGCGGTCCGCGCCCACGGCGAGGATCCGCACTCCGTAGGCAGGATCGGCTGCGGCGTCGATGAGGGCCTGGAGGTTGGTGCCGGACCCGGAGACCAGGACGACGATCCCGGTGGGCTCAGGCGAAGTCACCCGGGAGACGATACCGAGGCGCGAGCCCCGACCCGCACCCGCGTCCACGCCTCCGTCAGCGGCGGAGCTTCCAGCGGTCCCAGGCCAGGACCAGCGAGGCCCCGATGCCGAGCTCGACGAGCAGGGCCAGCGTCATGAGGCCCGCAGGCGCCCCGATGTGGGACAGCCGCGCGACCCCCAGCGAGCTGCCGCCCAGCATGTCCAGCAGGCCCAGGGTCCCGGCCGCCACGAGCACGGCCGCGCCGGCGACCGTCAGCTTGGTGCGTTCGGTCGACAGCCGCGCGACCGCACGCAGCGACCGCCATCCGACGAGGGCGCCGACCGCGACCGGCAGCAGCACCACGACGGGCAGCACCCCCGGGAAGGCGCCCGGCTGGGGCAGTGCACCGAAGACCGGAACCATCGGCAGCAGCGAGGTGCGGCTGCCGGTCCAGGTCGCCGACGCGCCCTGCACGGCGGAGAACCCGGTCCCGGCGACGAACGACACCGCCCACAAGGCCAGGTTCGGCAGCACGGCGAGCTGGCCGAGGGTCAGGACCACGCCACCGATGAACCCGGGAGCCAGCTCGCCCTGGAGGTGGCTCACCCGGTCGAAGTGCAGCACGACGAACAGCACGCACAGCACCATGGCCGCACCGAGCAGGGCGCCGGCCCCCTCCAGACCCGGCCGCAGGGCACGTCGGACCGCGTCGGGCAACCATCGCGGTCGACCGAGGCCGGGTCCGGCCAGCTCGGGACGCCGCGTGACGAGCCTGGCCAGGGCGATGGCGGCCGACAGGGCCGGAACCCCCAGCACGGGCAGGACCAGCGTCCACACGACGGGACTCGGACCCGCCAGGAAGGCGATGAGCACCCACAGCAGCGCGCACGCGGCATACCCGGCGGTCCAGGCGCCCAGCGCGAGGGCTAGCGGTCGGTGCACGGTGTCCCCGACGAGACGGATGGTGCGCGCCTCGGCGGTCTCGCGCGCGGCACGCATCGCGGCCCACGATCCGATGGCGACGTTGACCGCGAGGGCGAGCAGCGGGACCACGGTGACCTGGGCGATGCCCACGCTCAGGTGGGCACCGCAGGCGAGCAGCCACAGGCTGGCCCCGACCCCCAGCGAGCTGGTCCAGGACACGGTGCTCTCCGGCGCGGCCACCCAGACCAGAAGGGCCGGCAGGACGAACACCGAGGCGGAGCCGGCGGCCGCCAACGCTCCAGCCAGCATGGCCCGCCGGTGCTCGACGAGGCCGGGCCCGCCGTCGGTCGACACGGTTCCCCCACGCAGCATTTCCATCACAGTCATCGCTGCTCCATCGTCGCCGAACCGGTCGTCGCAGCCCGCGTGCAACGCCGAGCAGCGCGCAGAAATGTCCGAACGCGCCGCAACCCAACCTCGCGCGAGCGCGTCTGCTGCGGTGTGATGGCCACAGTGGTCCCGACGGGCGCCGCCGTTCCGAGGGGAAGAGTCGAGCCGACCGGGCAGGGGGTGGCGATGGGCGCGCAGTCCGCCGAGGCGGAGTTCGACGCGTTCTACCGCGACACCGCCCGGCGGGTCGTGCAGCTCGTCTATGGCTTCACCGGCGATCTCACCGTGGCCCAGGACTCGACCCAGGAGGCCTACGCCCGCGCTTGGCAGCAGTGGGCGACGGTCCGCCACCACGACGACCCGCTCGCCTGGGTGCGCACCGTCGCCCGCCGGGTCGCCATCTCCGGCTGGCGCAAGAAGACCAGCCAGTCCCGCGCGCACGAGCGCCACGGCGCCCACGACACCACGGCGCCACCCACCGAGGACCGGGTCGCCGTGGTGGCGGCCCTGCGCACCCTTCCCGAGCCTGTGCGTGAGGCCGTGACCCTGCACTACATCGGCGACCTGAGCATCGACCAGATCGCCCACGAGACCAACACCCCCGCAGGCACCATCAAGGCGCGCCTGCACCGGGGTCGCGCGCAGCTCGCGCTGGCCCTGCGGCACGAGGAGAACCCCCATGGCTGACCACGACGACTGGACGGCGGACGACGACGCCCGGCTGCGGGCTGCCCTCAGCTCCCTGCGCACAGAGGTCGAGTCCGCCCCCCTGCCCGACGCCCGCTTCGTCAGGGCCAGGGGGCGCGTGTTGCGGCGCCGCCGGTTCCTCGCCGTGGGTGCCGCCGCCGCAGCCGCTGCCGTGGTCGCCGGCACCATCGGGTATGCCGCGTGGAACCCGGCCGGTGACATCGTGCACCTCCCGGCTGGACGCACGACGAGCACCGCACCGGTCACGACCACCTCGCCCGGGCCGTCACCCAACACTTCGTTCTCGCTCGACAAGCCCGGCATCCTGCCGCTCGCCGAGGAGTGGGAGACCAGTCTCAAGCTACCGGCGCACTCCGTGCAGATCGTCCAGGCCACAACGCTCGAGGGTGGCGTCGAGTGCGCCGACCCGATGGGCAAGCCGACCGCGCAGCAGTCGGTCACGCAGGCCGGCTCTCCGGTGAGCGCCGCGGCGACCTACTGGCAGACCGGGGGCGACAAGGCCAAGGTGAGCTCGTTGGAGCAGGCCGTGCTGACCTGCCAGGCGGGGCCCGGGTTCACCGTCAAGTCGGAGTCCGTGGGCGGCTACGCGCTGTACTCCTACAGTGCTGGGGCGGCCGGGTCCGGCTGGTTCGCCGTCGTACCCGGCGACGACGGGGTCGAGCTGCTCCAGCTGATCGACCCCGCCCACCCGGACGTGAGGTCGGGCGGGTTCATGAAGGACGAGCTGGTGGCGCTGTCCGAGCTGGCCCAGATGCGACTCGGCGTCTATGCGACGGGTCCCCTGCCCACGGAGCTCACCAGCCCGACCGGTGGGTCCACCAAGGCGTCCGAGAAGATGATGATCGTCAGCGGACCCGACCCCCTACCACCGTCGAGCCTGTTCGTCCCGGCGTCGCAGTGGCGGAATCCCCTCTTCGGGAAGGGCGCCGGGACCATCTTGGGCCAGAGCGCCGACATCGGAGACATCGGGGTCTTCTGCGAGACCAAGGACTTCCTGTCCGGGTTCGGCGGGGAGCTCGGGGTCGCCGAGATCAGCAGGGGCCCTGGCGACGCCACCGTGATCGGGCACCAGCGGGTGCGGGTCGACCAGTCGGCCGACCCGGCCCTGGCCAAGGACTCGGTGAACGCCCAGCTCCAGCAGGAGCGAGCGCTGCTGGCCAAGGGCTGCACCGAGTCCGACGGCACCGTGACGGCCACGCGGGGACCGACGGAGGGCACCTACCTGCTGACCAAGAGGGCCAACGGCGGGGCCACCCGCACCGACTACCGCTGGGTGGGCGTCACCGCCATGGCGACCCCCGGCGCCTGGACCACGGTCGTGTTCCCAGGCAGCAGCGATGGCCAAGGCTTCCAGGGCACCGCGGCGCAGGGGTTCGCCGAGCTCCACCGACTGCTCTCCCTGGCCCACCTGAAGTAGGGACCAGTGCGGCCCGGGCCGCCGGCCCGCGGCATACCCGCATGCGCGAGGGCCGCCACCCACTGGGTGACGGCCCTCGCGAAAGGTGACGCAGGACCTACTTCTGGAGACCCTTCATGATCTCGCGCATCAGGTCGGCGGTCGCGGACGGCGTCTTGCCGACCTTGACCCCGGCGGCCTCGAGGGCCTCCTGCTTGGCTGCGGCCGTGCCCGCGGAGCCGGAGACGATGGCGCCGGCGTGGCCCATCGTCTTGCCCTCGGGAGCCGTGAAGCCCGCGACGTAGCCGACGACCGGCTTGGTCACGTGCTCCTTGATGTAGGCCGCGGCCCGCTCCTCGGCGTCGCCGCCGATCTCGCCGATCATGACGATGGCGTCGGTCTCGGGGTCCTTCTCGAACGCCTCGAGGCAGTCGATGTGGGTGGTGCCGATGATCGGGTCACCGCCGATGCCGACCGCCGTGGAGAAGCCGAACTCCCGCAGCTCGAACATCATCTGGTAGGTCAGGGTGCCCGACTTGGAGACCAGGCCGATGCGCCCGGGTCCCGCGATGTTGGCGGGGATGATGCCCGCGTTGGACTTCCCGGGGCTGATCAGGCCGGGGCAGTTGGGTCCGACGATCCGGGTCACCTTGCCGAGCGAGTAGTTGTAGAACTCTGCCGAGTCCTTGACCGCGATGCCCTCGGTGATGACGACCGCGAGCGGGATCTGCGCGTCGATCGCCTCGACCACGGCGGACTTCGCGAAGGCCGGAGGCACGAAGATGACCGACGCGTTCGCACCGGTCTCCGCGATCGCCTCGGCGACCGTCCCGTAGACGGGCACCGAGACACCACCGTCGAAGTCGACCGACGTGCCGGCCTTGCGCGGGTTGACCCCACCCACGATCTGGGTGCCGGAGGCGAGCATGCGCTGCGTGTGCTTCATGCCCTCTGAGCCGGTCATGCCCTGGACGATGACCTTGGAGTTCTCATCGAGAAAAATTGCCATTGGTATGCCGTTCCTTCGGTCAGTTCGTCGCGGCCGAAGCCAGCTCGGCGGCCTTGCGGGCCGCGCCGTCCATGGTCTCTTCGATGGTCACCAGCGGGTGGTTGGCCTCGGCGAGGATGCGCCGGCCCTCCTCCACGTTGTTGCCGTCCAGTCGGACGACCAGCGGCTTGGTGGCCTCGTCGCCCAGGTTGTTCAGCGCGCCGACGATGCCGTTGGCCACGGCGTCGCACGAGGTGATGCCACCGAACACGTTGACGAACACCGACTTCACCTGCTCGTCGCCGAGGATGATGTGCAGGCCGTTGGCCATCACCTCCGCCGAGGCGCCACCGCCGATGTCGAGAAAGTTCGCCGGCTTGGGCTGGCCCGGGAACTCCTCGCCGGCGTAGGCCACGACGTCGAGGGTCGACATGACCAGCCCGGCGCCGTTGCCGATGATGCCGACCGAGCCGTCGAGCTTGACGTAGTTGAGGTTCTTCTCCTTGGCGGCGGCCTCGAGCGGGTCGGCCGCGGCCTTGTCCTCGAGGGCCTCGTGGTCGGGGTGGCGGAAGCCTGCGTTCTCGTCCAGCGTCACCTTGCCGTCCAGCGCGACGATGTCGCCCGACTCGGTCTTGACCAGCGGGTTGACCTCGACCAGCGTCGCGTCCTCGTCACGGTAGACGGTCCAGAGCGCCTGCAGGACGGGGACGATCTTGGCGGCGGTCTCGTCGTCAAAGCCGGCGGCGGACACGATCTCCTGCGCCTTGGCCTCGTCGATGCCGGTGTTCGGGTCGACCGCGATGCGGGCCAGTGCCTCGGGGCGCTCGACGGCCAGCTGCTCGATCTCCATGCCGCCCTCCTTGCTGCACATCGCAAGGTAGGTGCGGTTGGCCCGGTCGAGCAGGATCGAGAAGTAGTACTCCTCGGCGATCTGGGCGCCCTGGGCGATCATCACGGTGCCCACGGTGTGGCCCTTGATGTCCATCCCGAGGATGGCCTCGGCGTGCTGCTGCGCCTCGTCAGCGCTCTTGGCGACCTTGACGCCGCCGGCCTTGCCACGACCACCGGTCTTGACCTGCGCCTTGACGACGGTCACGCCGCCGCTCTTGGGGCCGATCTCCTCGGCGGCCGCGCGGGCCTGCTCGGGAGTGGTGGCGATGGCACCGGCGAGCACCGGCACGCCGTGCGCCTCGAACATGTCTCGGGCCTGGTATTCGAACAGATCCACGTCTGACGTCCTCGTCCTAAGGATGGGTTGGTTCGAGGCCGAGACTAGCCCTGTCACGCCTGCCGGGCTCGCGCGGGTGCGTGCTCACCAGCGCAATGGGACCAATCTCACGCGACGGCGGTATGCCGCGTGGGACGCGCGTGCCGCGCCTCCGCTGAGCACGACGGGCACCCCACGGGCCGGGGAAACGTAACCGCCCAGGTCACGGCCTCGTTGACAGACCACTGGAGCGGTGCCACCCCGGCCCGCCCGCCCACAGTGGAGGCCCGATGTCGCGCCGCACCTCGTCCCCCATCCGGTCCGTCGCCGTCCTGGCGGCTGCCACCCTGGCCGGAACCGCGCTGGCGGTGCCGCTGGCCGCCGCCCCCGCCGCGCAGGCTGCAGCCGCCCCCGCGCTGGGCACGGTCGACACCTACACCGGACTGAAGTTCACCGTCCCCGCCGGCACCAACGACCTCGGACAGCCGCAGACCTGCACGATCGATGCAGACCTCTACAAGCCGCACTCGGCGAGCCCCTCCGCCCGGGTGCCGGCCATCCTCACCACCAACGGGTTCGGTGGCAGCAAGGCCGACCAGGCGGGGCTGGGCGAGGCCTTCGCCAAGCGCGGCTACGCCGTGTTGTCCTACACGGGCCTCGGCTTCCCCAACAGCGGCTGCAAGATCTCCCTCGACGACCCGGCAGTCGACGGTGTGGCCGCCTCGTCGCTGGTGACCTTCCTCGGCGGCGGCGGCTCCGCGGCATACACGTCCTCGCAGGTGGGCGGCACGACCGGTGGGCCGGGGACCCTCGGCGTCGACTTCACCGTGCTGGACAACCCGGCCACCCATGACCCGCGGCTCGGCATGATCGGAGGGTCCTACGGCGGGCAGATCCAGTTCGCTACTGCCGCAGTCGACTCCAGGGTCGACACCCTCGTCCCGCTGATCACCTGGAACGACCTGCGTTACTCCCTCGCGCCCAACAACACGAGCTTCACGAGTGGGGTGACCTATGCCGGGTCCGTGCCCGGCACCGAGAAGCTCGGCTGGACCGACCTGTTCTTCGGCGTCGGGATCGCCGACGGCCTGCAGGGCGCCGCGATCGACCCGACCCGGAACGTCGGGTGCCCCAACTTCGTCCTCGAGGCCTGCGGGGCCAAGGCCACCCTGGACACGCTTGGGTATCCCACCCCCACGACCTACCAGCTCACCGACCGGGTGTCCGTCGGTCACTACATCGACAAGGTGCGGATCCCGACCTTCTTGATCCAGGGCGAGAACGACACCCTCTTCAACCTGCAGGAAGCCGCCGCGACCTACCGGTCGCTCAAGGCCCGTGGTGTGCCGGTGACGATGGCCTGGCAGTCCTGGGGCCACTCCGGCGGGACCGGCAGCAACAGCGGCGCGGCTCCCGGTGAGCTCGACCTCAGCGGCCAGCACATCGAGGACACCTACCTCGGCCTGCGCATCAAGAACTGGTTCGACCATTACCTCAAGCGGGCCGCGGTCTCGACCGGTCCGACGTTCGCCTATTTCCGCGACTGGGTGGGCTACACCGGCAGCGCGGCTCCGGCCTACGCCAGCTCGAGCACGTACCCGGTGGGGACCCGCAAGGCCCTGTACCTCTCCTCGGCCAACGAGCTGGTCTCGTCGAAGTCGGCGATCCTGCCCGGCTCGACGTCCTGGTCCAACCCGGGAGGGGGCGCGGCCGCCTCGTACACCGAGATCTCCGGCCTCGAGGGCCGGGTGCCGCTCCCCAGCGGCCTCACGACGCCGTTCGACACCCCCGGCACCTTCGGCGCCTGGTCCACCCCCGCGCAGTCGACGCCGCTGACGATCGTCGGCGCCCCCACGCTGGACGTGCGGTTCGACTCGCCGGCCGTCGCACTCACCCAGTCGGCCGGACCCAGCGGTCAGCTGCAGGTGTTCGCCAAGCTCTACGACGTGGCCCCTGACGGCACGAAGACGTTGGTGCACAAGCTGATCAGCCCGGTCCGGGTGGCCGATGTGACCCAGCCCGTGCACATCGAGCTGCCGGCGATCGTGCACCGCGTCGCCGCGGGCCACCGGATCGAGCTGGTGCTGGCCAGCACCGACGCGGCCTACAAGAACGCCTATGCCGTGCAGCCGGTGACGGTGCACGCCTCACCGCTCACCCCGGCGACGCTCAGCCTGCCCGTGACGCCGTGAGCAGCGGTGCGCGGCGCAGCGTCGGCCTCGTGAGGAGCGGGTCAGGCGTCCTCGTCGGGCCGGACGGCGCCGCGCACCCAGGCCACGATCTCGGTCGTGGTGGCGCCGGGGGTGAACACCTTGGCCACCCCGATCTTCTCCAGCTCGGGGATGTCGGCCTCGGGGATGATGCCGCCGCCGAAGACGACGATGTCCTCGGCGTCACGCTCCTTGAGCAGCTCCATGACCTTGGCGAAGAGCGTCATGTGCGCGCCCGAGAGGACGGACAGGCCCACCAGGTCGGCGTCCTCCTGGATGGCCGCCTCGACGATCTGCTCGGGCGTCTGGTGCAAACCGGTGTAGACGACCTCCATGCCTGCATCACGCAGGGCACGGGCGACCACCTTCGCGCCGCGGTCATGTCCGTCGAGTCCGGGCTTGGCCACGACGACGCGCAGGGGAGATCCAGTCATGGCCGCAGACTAGCCACTCCCGGCGGCCAGGAGTGGCTCGGGTGGCGCACGCCACGAGCAGACACGCGCCACAGAGCAGCCGGTGACCCCGTTGCCGCCCCGTCAACCGCTACGTTCACTTAGGTCATGTCGCAGAGCATCCCGCGCCCTCATCGACCGACAGCCGCAGAGCAGCGGGCGTCGGACGGGACTTCGCGCCCCGGCCTCCTCACGCGTGCGACAGGCGGTGTCCGCACCGTCTCCGAGGCGGCGGCCGACATCGTCGGCGGAGCCGTCAAGGCCCTGGCCACCCCCACGGGCGCGCTGGGCGCCGTCGTGGAGGCCGCCTGGGTGACGACCCACCTGGCTCTCTACCCCTGGGGCGTCGTCGGTCGTCACGGACGGGACAGCCAGCTCGGGTTCGGGGTCGAGCACCTGCCGCCGATCCAGCGCGGCCTGGTGATCTCCGACGTCGAGGCCGCCGGCACGCCGATCCTGCTCGTGCACGGCATGGTGGACAACCGGTCGATCTTCACCCTGCTGAGGCTCGGGTTGCGCCGCCGTGGCTTCGGCCGGGTCACGAGCATGAACTACTCCCCCTTCACCGCGGACGTTCGCGTGGCGGCGGCCCAGCTCGCCGAGGAGGTGGAGGCCCTCGTGGCCGAGACGGGCTATGAGCGGATCCACGTCGTCGGCCACTCGATGGGCGGCCTGATCGCCCGCTACTACGTCACCCGGCTCGGTGGCGACGAACGCGTCCACACCCTCGTCACGCTGGGCACCCCCCACCAGGGCACGTACACGGCATACGGATGGCACAACCAGCTGACGCGTCAGCTGCGCCCCGGCAGCGGGCTCATGCGCGAGCTGGACCAGCCAGTGCCCGACTGCCGCACCCGGTTCGTCGTGTACTGGTCGGACCTGGACCAGATGGTCTTCCCGCAGCGCAACGCGGCCCTGACCCATCCCGACCTGAGCGCCCGCAACATCGACCTGCACGGGGTCGGTCACATGTCCCTGCCCATCATCGGCAGCGTCGTCCACGGCATCTCCAGCACGCTGGCGCACCTCGACTCCGAGGGCCACACCCTCACCCCGGGGGTCACCGAGCTGCGCCGGCACGGCTCCTGACGACGGATATTTCGGACATTCAACGCGGATTTTGCCGGAACGATTTTGGATAACGAACTGATCACGCTACCCTCTGTGACTCCGTGTCCCCCCGCACGCAAGGTTTCCATTCGTGACCAACGCTGACTACCAGGGCCGCCACCGTGCCCCGGGCCGCCACCGCGCGCCTCGCAGAGGAGCCCGCTTCGCCCGAAGCGGCTACCTCCTCCCCGGAGCTGCGGCAGCCGCACTGGTCGTCACCGCGACGGGGGCCAGCGTGGCCGAGTCCGCGCCGGCGTACTTCAACCTGAAGACCGCCCCGGCCAAGGCCAAGACACAGGACGACGCCTTCGCGAAGTTCGACCGCGTCGATGCCGCTCAGCAGCGCGAGGTGCAGCTCACGGCCGTGCAGGCCCGAGTCCTCGAGGCGCAGCGCATCGCCCGCAGCGCCGAGCGCCACTCGGTCGCCAAGAAGGGCGCCGCGGCGGTCGCCCTCATCAATGCAGAGACCGTCCGCAAGAACAGCGAGAAGTGGGTCATGCCCATCCAGGGCGCGGTCTTCACCTCCGGCTACGGCTGGCGCTGGGGCCGCCTGCACGCCGGCGACGACTTCGGCACCCCCGTCGGGACCCCGCTCAAGTCGATGTCCACCGGCACCGTCACCTTCGCCGGCTGGGAAGATGGCTACGGCAACAAGATCGAGATCCAGTACTGGGACGGCACCGTGTCGGTGTTCGCCCACCTGAGCCAGGTCGAGACGACGGTCGGCCGCAAGGTCGCCCCCGGTGAGCTCGTCGGCCTGTCGGGCAACACGGGCCACTCCACCGGCCCCCACCTGCACCTCGAGATCCACCCCAACGGCGGCGCCCCCATCGACCCCGCCCCCTGGCTGCGCGACCACGGCCTGCAGTAGGCGTTGTCAGCCGAGGTCGTCAGAGCTTCTCGAGCGGGGCGTACCGCAGCAGGAAGCGCTTGACCCCGGTGTCGCCGCCGAAGTCGACGTGGGCCTGTGTCTTGTCGCCCTCGCCCTCGGTCTTGACGACCGTGCCCATGCCGTAGCTGTCGTGCGTGACCTTGTCACCCGGGTGCAGCGCGATCAGCGGGCGGTTGCCGGGCGAACGCACCCCCGGACGCTGGGCCAGCGTCGCGACCGCCGGCATGCCCGGACGTCGCGAGGTGGTGGCCGCCTCCGCCCGCTGCCACTCGACCAGCTCGCCGGGGATCTCGTCGAGGAACCGGCTGGCCGGGTTGTACTGCGGGGCGCCCCAGGCCGACCGCACGGCGGCACGCGACAGGTGCAGCCGCTCGCGGGCCCGCGTGATGCCCACGTAGGCGAGCCGGCGCTCCTCCTCGAGCTCCTTGGGATCGCCCAGCGCGCGCAGGTGCGGGAAGGTGCCGTCCTCCATGCCGGTGAGGAACACGACGGGGAACTCGAGGCCCTTCGCGGTGTGCAGGGTCATCAGCGTGACGACCCCGAGGTCCTCGGCCTCCTCGGAGTCGGGGATCTCGTCGGCATCGGCGACCAGTGAGACCTGCTCGAGGAAGTCCTCGAGCGACGCCACCTCACCGGTCTGGGCGCGCGTCTCGTCGAACTCCTGCGCGACGGCGACGAGCTCGGCGAGGTTCTCGACGCGGGTCTCGTCCTGCGGGTCGTGGGACGCCCGCAGCTCCGCGAGGTATCCCGACTTCTCGATGACCGCCTCGAGCAGGGCACCCACGCCCTGCTCGTCGTCGGCGTGGATGGTGCCCAGCTCCTCGAGCAGAGCGGTGAAGCCCTTGATCGCCGCGACGGAGCGGGTCGCGATGCCCGGGGCGTCCTCGGGACGTCCCAGGGCGGCGATGAACGGGATCCGCTCGCGCTCCGCGAGGGCCGCGACACAGGCCTCGGCCCGGTCGCCGATGCCTCGCTTGGGGGTGTTGAGGATGCGGCGCAGGTTGACGGTGTCCGTGGGGTTGGAGATGACCCGCAGGTAGGCCAGCGCGTCCTTGACCTCGCGACGCTCGTAGAACCTGGTGCCACCCACCACCTTGTAGGGCAAGCCGACCCGGACAAAGACCTCTTCCAGCGCCCGGCTCTGGGCGTTGGTGCGGTAGAACACCGCGACGTCCTTGGGCTTGACCCCGGCCGAGTCGCCGAGCTCGTCGATGGTCTTCGCGACGAAGGCCGCCTCGTCGTGCTCGTTGTCGCCGACGTAGCCGATGATGGCCGCGCCGTTGCCGCTGTCGGTCCAGAGGTTCTTCTTGCGACGCTCGGGGTTCCTGGCGATCACCGAGTTCGCGGCCTGCAGGATGGTCTGGGTCGAGCGGTAGTTCTGCTCGAGCAGGATGGTGCGGGCGTTCGGGTAGTCCTCCTCGAACTCCACGATGTTGCGGATCGTCGCACCCCGGAAGGCATAGATCGACTGGTCCGCGTCCCCGACCACCACCAGCTCGGCCGGACCGACGGACGGGCCGTCGCCGACCGGCATACCTGCGCTGCCGGCGGCGCCACCCACGAGCTCGCGGACGAGCTGGTACTGCGCGTGGTTGGTGTCCTGGTACTCGTCGACGAGGACGTGGCGGAACCTGCGCCGGTAGTGCTCGGCGACGTCGGGGAAGGCCTGCAGGATGTTGACGGTCGTCATGATCAGGTCGTCGAAGTCGAGCGCGTTGGCCTGCCGCAGGCGTCGCTGGTAGCCGCTGTAGGCCTCGGCCAGCATCCGCTCCTGGTGGGTCCCCTCGACCACCTGCGAGGCGAACGTCTCCTCGTCGACGAGCTCGTTCTTGAGGTTGGAGACCTGGTGGCTGAACGAGCGGGGCGGGTAGCGCTTGGGGTCGAGGTCGAGGTCGCGCATCACCATCGCCATGAGCCGCTGGCTGTCGGCGGCGTCGTAGATCGAGAACGTCGACTTGAGCCCCACCTTGGCGGCCTCGCGGCGCAGGATCCGCACGCACGCGGAGTGGAACGTCATCACCCACATCGCCTTGGCGCGCGCCCCGACCAGGGAGGCGACGCGCTCGCGCATCTCGGCAGCGGCCTTGTTGGTGAAGGTGATGGCCAGCACCTGTCCCGGCTGCACTCCGCGGGCCGCCAGCAGGTAGGCGATGCGGTTGGTGAGCACCCGGGTCTTGCCGGACCCTGCACCGGCCACGATGAGCAGCGGCCCGCCCTCGTGCAGGACGGCCGCTCGCTGCTGCGGGTTGAGCCCCTCGAGCAGCGCCTCGGGGTCGGGGTGCCGCTGGCTCGCCTCCTCGGGGCCGCGCCCCTCCGCGGCAGCCTGCGCCCAGGTGGGGACACCACGCTCGTCGACGGCCGTCGCCCGGGCCGCAGCAGCGCTCGGGCGGGAGCCCGAAGGGTCACGGGGACCCTGCTTGTCGAAGGGCGTGAGGTCATCGAAGAGCGTGCTCATGTTGGGTCCAGCCTACGTGGCTCGGGCGACAGACCTGATATCCCGTGGTTGCCGCGCTGGTGTCCCGCTGGCTGTCGCCCTGGTGTCCGCTGGCTGTCCCGGTCGCTGTCCCGTGGGCTGCCGGGCTAGCGTCGGGCCATGACCCGCCTCGTGGACCCGCACCCGGTCACGGGGCAGCTGTTCGAGTCACCGGTGCCACCGGGCACCGGGTGGCCAGGCGATCCCGCCACCGCTGCGACGCCGGTGGCGCGCACTGCCGCGCAGACCGATGCGCTCGCCTGCACGTCGCGTGACGTCGCGGAGCTCGATGCGCGGATCACTGTCTGTCGAGCCTGTCCGAGACTGGTCGAGTGGCGCGAGACCGTGGCGACCCAGGGGCGCCGCGCTTCCTTCGCGGACCAGCCCTATTGGGGCCGCCCCGGCCCGGGCTTCGGCGACGCCGAGGCGGAGGTGCTCGTCGTCGGACTGGCGCCCGCCGCGAACGGCACCAACCGCACCGGTCGCATGTTCACCGGCGACCGCTCCGGCGACTGGCTCTATGCCGCGCTGCACCGCGCCGGCTACGCCAACCAGCCGACGTCGCTGGCGAGTGGGGACGGGCTGGAGCTGCGTGGGCTGCGGATCATCGCGGCGGTCCGTTGTGCTCCACCGGCCAACAAGCCGACCACCGCCGAGAAGGTCGCCTGCGCCCACTGGCTGGACCGCGACCTCGAGCTCGCGGCGCCCCGGTTGCGGTCCGTGCTGGCGTTGGGGTCGATCGCGTGGGACGCCACCCTCGGCAGCGCCCGACGGCTCGGCTGGGACGTCCCCCGTCCCAAGCCCCGGTTCGGGCACGAGGCGGAAGCCGTGCTCACCACCACCGACGGCCGTGGCGTGCGGCTCGTCGGCAGCTACCACGTGAGCCAGCAGAACACCTTCACGGGCAAGCTGACCCAGACCATGCTCGACGCAGCGATCGCCCGGCTGGGCCAGGACTGAGCGCGCCCTCCCCCGACGGCGGTGGGCTCGATGCTTCCAAGAGCCTCGCCTAGGGTCGGGGTATGGCTTCGACAACCACCGCCCGCGCCCTCGTCGTCCCCCACACCGGTGACTCCTCGGTCCTGGAGGTCCGGGACGTGGAGGTGGCACCCCCGGGGCAGGGCGAGGTGCAGGTCGAGGTCGCCGCGGTCGGCGTCAACTTCATCGACGTCTACCAGCGGCAGGGGGTCTACGCGATCCCCACCCCGTTCGTCTCGTGCTCGGAGGGTGCCGGCACGGTGACCGCCGTGGGCCCCGGCGTCACGGACTGCGCAGTCGGCGACCGGGTGGCGTGGGGTTCAGGCCTCGGCGCTGGCGCGTCGGTGGTCAACCGCGACGCCGACACCGTGGTGCCGGTCCCGTCGGGTGTCGAGCTCGATGTCGCCGCCGCGGCGATGTTGCAGGGCATGACCGCGCACTACCTCGTGAACTCCACGTATGCCGTGGGGCCGGGCACGACGGCGCTGGTCCACGCAGCGGCGGGTGGCGTCGGCCAGCTGCTCGTGCAGATGATCAAGGCCAAGGCCGGACGGGTCATCGCCACCGCCGGGTCGCCCGACAAGCTGGAGATCGCCCGTCGCCTCGGCGCAGATGCCGTCATCAACTACCGCGAGGCCGACGACCTGGCCGGCACGGTGCGAGAGGCCAACGGCGGGGCCGGAGTCGACGTGGCCTACGACGGGGTCGGCAAGGCGACCTTCGACGCCTCGCTCGAGTCGCTGCGACCCCGCGGGTTGATGGTCCTCTTCGGTGGAGCGAGCGGGCAGGTGCCACCGTTCGACATCCAGCGGCTCAACGCCCTCGGCTCGCTGTTCCTGACCCGGCCCACGATCGCGAGCTACACGGCGACGCGCGAGGAGCTCCTCGAACGCGGCACGTCGGTGCTCGGCGACATCGCGGCGGGACGGCTGTCGATCGAGATCGGCGGACGCTACCCGCTCACCGAGGCGGCCACGGCATACGACGATCTCGAGGGCCGCCGCACGACCGGCAAGCTGCTCCTGATCCCCTGAGCTGACACCGGCGCGGGGCAGGATGGCCCCATGGCTCCCGCCAGCCCAGTCGCCGCGGCCGCGCCGTGGGTCCTGCACGTCGACCTCGACCAGTTCCTCGCCGCGGTCGAGATCCTGCGGCACCCCGAGCTGGCGGGGGTGCCGCTGATCGTCGGCGGCCGAGGAGACCCGACGGAACGTGCCGTGGTGTCGACCGCCTCCTACGAGGCCCGGGAGTTCGGGGTGCGGTCGGGGATGCCGCTCAAGGTGGCAGTGCGACGCTGCCCGCAGGCCGTCCTGCTGCCGGTCGACTTCCCGGTGTACGAAGAGGCGTCAGCCCGCGTCATGGAGGTGCTCCGGGGTATGCCGGGTGCGGTCGTGGAGGTGCTCGGCTGGGACGAGGCCTTCGTGGGCGTGACGACCGACGACCCCGTCGCCTTCGCCCAGTCGATCCGCAGCGCGGTGCTCGAGGCCACCGACCTGCACTGCTCGGTCGGGATCGGGGACACCAAGGTCCGGGCCAAGATCGCCACCGACTTCGGCAAGCCACGAGGGGTCTTCGTCCTCACCCGCGACAACTGGTTCGAGGTGATGGGCGACCGGCCGACCATCGCGCTGTGGGGGGTCGGGTCGAAGATCTCGCAGCGGCTTGCGGCGCACGGCTACCGCACCGTCCGCGACCTGGCCCAAGCCGACGACGCCACCCTCGTCGCGGAGTTCGGCCCGTCGATGGGTCCGCACTACGGCCGCCTGGGCCGGGGCGTGAGCTCGGCGACGGTCGACGACACCCCCTGGGTCGCCAGGGCGCACGGCCGGGAGATGACCTACCAGACCAACCTCGTCGACCCGGACGAGATCGCGACCGCAGTGCGGACTCTCGCCGCCCAGGTGGTCGAGGACATCCGACGCGAGGGGCGCCCCTGCCAGCGGGTCTTCCTCAAGGTCAGGTTCGCGCCGTTCTTCACGACGAACCGGGTGCGCAAGCTGGGCGAGCCGACGTTCGACGCCGAGGTCATCGCCACCACCGCGCTCGAGCTGCTCGCGGCCCTGCAGGACGAGCGGCCGATCCGGCTGCTGGGGGTGCGGGCCGAGATGGTGCCGCCCGAGGGTGGCTACGTCGACCCTCGCACCACGGGGCGCGGTGGACCGAGCGCCCGCGCGGCCGGCACCGGCGGCGGCACGGAGGCTCAGGACCCGACCAGCCCTCACGTCACAGAGGCCCAAGCCCCCGCCAGCCCTGAGTGAGCGCCAACTGACTCAAGACGCGCGCCAAGCGTCAGTTGGCGCTCACTGAGACGCGGTCAGAGGAGGCGGCGGCCCATCGCCCAGGCGGTCAGCTCGTGTCGCGACGACAGCTGGAGCTTGCGCAGCACCGATGACACATGGGTCTCCACGGTCTTCACGGAGATGAACAGCTCCTTGGCGACTTCCTTGTACTGGTAGCCGCGAGCGATCAGGCGCATCACCTCGCGCTCACGGGCCGAGAGCCGGTCGAGCTCCTCGTCGACCTGGGCCACCTCGCCGGCCGCCGCCCCGAACGCGTCGAGGACGAAGCCAGCCAGCCGCGGCGAGAACACCGCATCGCCGTCGGCGACCCGCTGGATCGCGCGGGTCAGGTCGGTGGCGCTGATCGTCTTGGTGACGTACCCGCGGGCGCCGGCGCGGATCACGGCGATGACGTCCTCGGCGGCGTCGGACACCGACAGCGCGAGGAAGCGCACCGGCTGGCCGTCTGCGGTCTCCAGCCCCTTGCAGCCGTGCAGGACGTCGATGCCACCGTTGCCGTTGCCGCCCGGCAGGTGCACGTCGAGCAGCACGACGGGGGGCTTGGTCTGGCGGATCACGGCGATGGCGGAGTCCACGTCGGGTGCCTCGCCCACGATCGAGACCGTGCTGCCGAGCTCGGCCCGCACTCCCGAGCGGAACATGCGGTGGTCGTCGACGAGCACGACCTCGACGGGCTTCTTGTCAGGCGTGTTCACGGGTCTCCTCCGACGCGGGTTGCGGGTGCTCTGGGTCGGGCTGAGGGTGAGGGGGCCGCATGACCGGGGGCAGGCTGAGGCTGACCTCGGTGCCCTGCTCGAGCCGGCGCACGGTTGCCCTGCCGCCGTGGCGCTCCATCCGTCCGAGGACCGACTGCCGGACACCGAGCCTGTCCGGCGGGATGTCGCCGAGCTCGAACCCCGGCCCGTGGTCACGCACGAAGGCCTCCACTCCGGCCGGTCCGACCTCGAGGTAGAGGGAGACGGGTGGGGCGCCGTGGCGGACCGCGTTCTGCAGCGACTCGCGGACGGCGCGGACCAGGGCATGACCGCCCTCGTCCAGTGGCCGGTCCCCCGTCGACACGACGTCGATGGGTATGCCGTGCAGGTCCTCGACCTCGTGGGCGGCCTCGACCACCGCGGTGGCGAGGGTGGCGTCGGATTGGGACGGGCCGGCATACAGCCACGAGCGGAGCTCGCGCTCCTGGGCGCGGGCGAGCTGGGTCACCGCCGGGGCATCGCCGGCCTTGCGCTGGATGAGGGCCAGGGTCTGCAGCACCGAGTCGTGCAGGTGCGCGGCGATGTCGGCGCGTTCGGTAGCTCGGGCGAGCTCGGCCTGCTCGTGACGCAGGTCGGACCACAGCCGCAGGGCCCACGGGGCGGCGATGAGCGCGACGCCCGCCAGCACGGCGAGGACCGCCGCCCCGATGTCCCAGATCGCCGCGAGCGAGCGGCCCCGCGTGGCCATGATGACCAGGCCGGTGAGCGCCAGGACGCCGCCGAACGCCAGACGGGCCACGCTGAATCGCCTTGTCCCCGTTTCGGATCCGAGCCAGCGACCTCGTTGGGAGTCGTCGAGCTGCGACCAGGCGAGGACCGCTCCGGCGGCGACCACCAGCAGGGGGACGAGGATGCCGAGGCGGGCGTTGAGACCGGCGTTCTGGGCCACGACGACCAGGCCGATGCCGAGCAGCAGGCCGCCCACCAGGAGCACCCGGGTCGCATCCCGCTCGCCTGGACCGGTGACCGGTTCGGACGGGGTCCGGCCCGCCGCGGCGACGGCTGCGGCGTCGGCCGGGTCGACCGCCTGCCGGCCGCCGCGGACCATCCCACCGCGCGACTGCGGCGTGAGCGCCCACAGGAAGACGTAGGCCACCAGCCCGGCCCCGGTCGGGATCGAGAGCAGCACGAACCCCAGACGGATCCAGCGCACCGGCCAGCCCAGGTGCTGGGCCAGGCCGACGGACACCCCCGCGATCACCTTGTCCTCGACGGGTCGCGTGAGGGTCGGGCGAGCGGCGCGGCGCTCTGCGGCCCTTGCCTCCGCTGGGGGGACGGGCCGCTCGTAGGGAGTCGGCATGTCCTCATCCTGACGCACGAACCAGTGGATCCCGAGCAGATTCAGGGTGCGCGGACCCTGCATCAGGGTCCGTTCAGGGTCGACCCTCATGGCAGCGCCCCGCAGGCCCGGACACCATGGTTGACATGACGCAGATCCCTGGGCCGACCACCGGCCCGACGAATGCCGGTCCCACCCCTGCCGGTCCCACGAACGCCGGTCCGACGAACGGCGGCACCGTCAGCGGTCTCGACCGGTTCTTCGGCTGGATCCGCTCGATCGACCTCCGCCGCGATGCCGACGACAAGTGGCTCGCCGGTGTGTGTTCCGGCATCGCCACCCGGCTCGGGGTGGACCCCATCGTGATCCGGGCCGCCTTGGTGCTGCTCGTGATCCTGGGCGGTGTCGGCATCACCGTCTACCTGATCGCGTGGGCCTTCCTGCCCAACAACCGCGACGAGATCATCGCCGAGAAGGCGCTGCGCGACGGTGACGTGCTCGGGATCATCCTGCTCGTCATCATCGGGCTGTCCCTCGTCGGCGGCACGGGTCTCGCGGGCGACAGCCCCGGACTCGGCTGGGTCTGGTGGGTCGTGGTCCCGGTCGGCCTCGTCGTGTGGCTGGTGACCCGCCACCGCGACGGCAAGCCACGGCGGCAGACCGCCTACGGCCCGGCGCCGTACGCCTCCGCGCCCTACGGTCCGGCTCCCTACGCCTCCGCGCCCTACGCGCCATCCGCGCCTTACGCACCCCCCGCAGGCCCCACGTCCACTGGCCCCACCAGCGCCGCCACCTTCGGCCCACCGACCCTGGAGTATGCCGCGTCGCCGACCAGCTACACCCCGGCGCCCGCGGACATCCCGCCCGGCGGCACCTATGGCCCGCCCCCGACCCCGGCGGCCCCGCGGCCGCCCCGCCCGCCCAAGGTGCCCCGGCGCCGCAGCGGAGGCTTCGTCTCGGTGCTGCTCGTGGGCGGCCTCGCCATCGCGGCCTACGGCGCGACCCTGTCCCTGCACCGGGCCGGCGGCTGGGCCGGTAGCGACGAGACGGTCGCCCTGGCCGCGGCGCTCGGTGTCCTCGGCGCCGGGACCCTGGTGCTCGGTCTGCTCGGCCGTCGGGCCGGCTTCACCGGGTTCCTGGCCATCGTCATCGCCCTCGTCACCTGGATGGCATCCGTGGTGCCCGACGTCACCTTTGGCGGGGGGATCGGCGAGCGCACCTGGCGTCCTTCGACCACCGACACCACAGCCAAGTACCGACTCGGGATCGGCTCGGCGGTGCTCGACCTCGCAGCCGCCCAGGACAACCCCGGCACCGCGAGGGCGATCGACGCCCGCGTGGGGATCGGCGAGCTGAGGATCTACATCCCGTCGAACCTCACCGTCCAGGTCCGCAGCTCGGTCGGCGCCGGAGACATCTCCCGCCTCGTCACCCCTGACCTCGGAACCGGTGCCACGCCCAGCGGCGAAACCACCGTCCCCCTCGGCAAGGGCGACGGCCGCAACATCAGCACGGTCGAGACGTTCGGTGTCGGCAGCCCCGACGTCGTCGTCACCGCCCACGTCGGCCTCGGCCAGATCCTGATCGGCAAGGAGTGAAACCCATGACCACCCCCGACCACCCTGACGAGACAACGCCGTTGGAGCAGCCCGTGCACCCCGAACCGACCGAGGCGACTGCCTCAGTGACGACCGACCCGGTGACCGCCGACCCGGTGACCGCCGAGCAGTCGAGCGAGCACCCGACCGCCGACCAGCCGGTGTGGCCCCCCGTCGTCCCGGAGCGTCCGAGCGGCCCACACGCCCCCGCCATCGTGCTCGGGCTGGTCTGCCTGGCGGTTGCAGGCATCGTGCTGGCGGAGGAGCTCGGGCACCTGCGGGTCGACTGGGGCAACATCGGCCCGCTCGGGATCGTCGTCGTCGGCGCGATCCTCGTGCTGTTCGGGCTGGCGGGCCTGATGAGCTCGCGCCGCAGGTCCTCCTGAGCCGAGCCCGTCGAGCCGAGTCCGTCAGGGCACCAGCCAGCGCTTCATGTGCGGTGCGAAGGACCGGCTCAGGTGGTACCGGTCGAGCTCGTCGCGCCGCACCCAGCGCACCGCCTCGGTCGAGCCGCCCACGTCGTGGACGACGGGGTCGGTCGGCTGCGGGCACCACGCGGCATACACGATCCGGACGGCGTGGAAGTCCTCGAGGCGCCCGCTGGGTGCCCGCCCGATCCAGTGCGACGTGTGTGCCTCGAGCAGGCGGACGGCCTCGACGACCTGGCCGCTCTCCTCCCACACCTCGCGGTGCAGGGCGTCGACCGGTGTCTCGCCGGGGTCGAGCCCGCCCCCCGGGAGCGTCCAGCGCCCCGGGGCGGAGGTGAGGGCGGACAGCTCGGTGAGCAGGATGCCGCGATCGCTCGTGACGACACCGTATGCCGCGGTGCGCTGGTAGGGGCGCGGCTCCTCCCCCGGCTCGAGCACCAGGCCCGGGTCGGTGGGCACCGGGGTCTCGAAGCTCGCCACCGCGGACGCGGCCGTCACGGTGTAGGTGAAGACCAGGGAGCCGTCCGCCTCCCGCTCTGCCTCTCGCAGGTGCGGACGCGACCACCCGAGGCGAGCCAGCTCCCGGACCGGGTCGGCACCGTGCTCGAGGACGAACTCGGCGACGCGGCGACCACCCACGGCGTCGGCCCGGACGACCACGCGGTCACCGGCGAACTGCGGCTCCTGCGCCGACGTGGGGGGCTGGGTCACGAGGCACCGGCCCGGCGGTACTCGGCCTCGGCCAGGGCGGCGACCGCGGGCCAGTCCTGCTCGGGGGGCATAGAACGGTTGGTGGCGGTGATCCCGGCCCGCAGCTCTGGGTCGGTCAGCAGCCGGGCCAGCGCGCGGGCGAGGGCGGCGTCATCGGTGCCGAGCAGTCCGTTGACCCCGTCGACGACGAAGTCGCCCACCCCGGTGTCCCGTCGGGCCACGACCGGCAGCCCGGCAGTGCGGGCCTCGAGGGCGGCGATCCCGAACGCCTCGAGGCGGGCCGGGGTGAGGTAGATGTCGCTGTCCCAGTACCGCTCGCGGAGCTGGTCGCGCCCCACCCGGCCCGGCATGCTGACCCAGTCCGTCATGTCGTGCCGGGTCGCGAACCGTTCGAGGCGACCCCGTTCGGGGCCCTCGCCGAAGAGCGTGAGGTGCATCCGGGGGCCGGAGCCGGTCGACGCGGCGACGAGGTCCCTGGCCCGGGCTGCGACCTCGAGGACTGCCATCGGGCGCTTGCGGGCCGCGAAGCGCATGGCCGCCACCACCTCGATCGGCGCCTCGCCCGGCGCATCGATCGGCGAGGCGGCGCCGCCGGCACCGGCGGGAGGCGCGGCAGGCGGCGGACTCCACCGGGAGGCGTCGATGCCGTTGGGAAACACCCGCACCTCGCTGGCGCCGCCCACCACCTGCTGGACCGACGCGGCCGCGACCCCGGAGACCGCGGAGAGGGCTGCTCCACTGGCACCCCACCGACGGGCGTGGCCGAGGACCCGGAAGAGCGGACGCGAGCGTTCCATCAGGCAGTGCCAGGTGATCGCGGTGGGCAGACCCAGTCCCAGGGCGACCCCGGCCATGTCGGTGGCGAACGGGCTCACGACCCCCATCTGCACGTGGGCCACGTCGAAACCGCCAGCCTGCAGCCGCTGTCGCACCTGCGGTGGCGCGAACGGGTTGACGGGCAGCTCCCACGGCAGCCGGATCGCCATCCTGTGCACCGGCACGCCGTCGACGTCCTCGACGAAACCCTGCCGCTCGCCGCGCTCACCGACGGTTGCAGTGAAGACCTCGACCTCGTGCCCGCGCGACCGCAGCTGGGCGGCGAGGTCGTGCGTCTGGACCTCGATACCGCCCAACCGGGGCAGATAACAGTCAGTCAGCAGGGCCACCTTCACGGACCTGAGCCTGCCATGCGTCAGGATGGCCCGTGATGACCCACACCCGCACCACCACCGGGAGCCACACCTTGGTGGCCTTCCACGCCCACCCCGATGACGAGGCGTTGCTGACCTCGGGGACCTTGGCGCGTGCGGCGGCAGAGGGGCACCGGGTCGTCGTGGTGGTGGCGACCGACGGCGCCCTGGGGCTGGCGTCGGACGCCTTCGCGGCCGACGGCGGGCTGGCTGCGCGACGCCTGGAGGAGCTGCGCCGGTCGGCGTCCGCGCTGGGGGTCGCACGCGTCGTCTACCTCGGCTACGCCGACAGCGGCATGGGACCCGAGCTGCTGCCCGACCCTCCCGATCGCACCCGGTTCATCCAGGCTCCGCTGGAGGAGGCTGCTTCCCGCCTGGCCGAGGTGCTGCGCGAGGAGGACGCCTCGGTGCTCACCACCTACGACCGCAACGGCGGCTACGGACACCGCGACCACGTGCGAGTGCACGAGGTCGGTCGGCGGGCGGCATACCTCGCGGGAACCCCTCGGGTGCTCGAGGCGACGGTCCCGCGGGACACGATCGCGCGCGCCGCCCGCCTGGCGGCCCGGATCTACCACTTCCCGCCCGACTTCGACCTGGCGGCCTTCTGCCGCGCGTTCAGCCCACGGTCCGCGATCACGCACCGCATCGACGTGCGCCGGTATGCCGCGGCGAAGCGGGCTTCGATGCGCGCCCACGCCTCCCAGTCCAGCGCGCAGGACGGGGCGGACCGCACCCTGGCCGCGTTCCTGCGCATCCCCCGGCCGCTCTACGACCTGGTCTTCGGGCGCGAGTGGTTCATCGACCCGGCACGTCCCGCCGGGCTGCCCGTCTCGCACGACATCTTCGAGGGGCTGCCGTGACGAGCCAGACGGCGGGCCCAGGAGGCGCCACGGACGGCCGCCGAGGGCGGTCACGGGTGCGGACCGCCGTGCAGGCAGCCGTCGGGCTGGGGCTCGCCGCGGTACTGGTGGTCTACGTCCTGCCCCGGCTGGCCAAGACGAACTGGTCGAGCGTGTGGGTCGTCCTGTCGCAGGTGCCGCTGAGCACGGTCCTGGTCCTGCTGGGCGGCGTCGTCGTCGGGCTCTACTGCTACACGTTCACCCTTACTGGTTCGCTGCCGGGGCTGAAGCACTGGCAGGCGCTCATCGTCAACGTGGCGGGCTCCTCGGTGGGCAACCTGCTGCCGGGCGGCGGGGCGGCGGGCCTGGCCGCGACCTACACGATCTGCCGGTCCTGGGGCTTCTCGCGGCGCGACATCTCGACGTCCGCCATCGTCACTGGTGTCTGGAACGTCCTGTCCCGCGTGGCGCTGCCCCTCATCGCGATCTTCGGGCTCGTGGCGGGCCGCAACTCCAACGTGCCGCAGGCTCTCGGTGAGGCGGCGGTGGCTGGTGCCCTGACCGGCGGGGTGATCCTGGCGGTTTTCATCTCGATCCTCGTGTCCGAGCGGGCCGCCGTCGCGATCGGCAATGCCGTCGACCGGGTGATCGGGCGGTTGTGGCGCCGCCGCACCATGAGTGTCCAGTCGCTCGTCATCGACCTGCGCCACCGGATCAACGGCGTGGTCCGCACGGGCTGGCTCCGCATGACGTTGGGCCTCGCCGGGTTCTTCGGCGTCTACTACGTGCTGTTCCTGATCTGCATGCACACGACGAACGTCCACCTCTACTACGGAGAGCTCTTCGCCGCCTATGCCATCGGACGGCTGCTCACGGCCGTCGGACTGACGCCCGGCGGCCTGGGGTTCACCGAGAGCGGCACGGTCGCGGCCCTGGTGGCCTGGGGCGCACAGCCGGCCGACGCGCTCGCCGGCGTCGTGCTCTTCTCGTGCTTCACTCATCTCATGGAGATCCCGTTGGGAGCCATCGGCTGGGCGGCCTGGACACTCAGCCCGAAGAGCCCCCACGTCGACGACGTGGCCGCGGACGGCACGGAGGCTGGGCACGGCAGGCACGCGACCGGACTCGGCGCCGGTGGATGACGAGGCCGCGCGGCGGCGAGCCGAACGCGCCGAGAAGGCCGACTACCACGTCGAGGCGGACCGGCTGCGCCGCGAGCGCGAGTCGGCCAAGGCGCAGGTGCTGGTGGACCGGTTCGTGGTCCGGGCGCGCGAGGCCGGGCTGCCCACCGAGGAGCTGACTGCGCGCCCCTGGTCCGGTGGCGGTCGCTACCGCACCGGCGTGCTCGGCTGGTACCTGCGACGGGACCGCTCGATCGGCGTCGGCATCGACGGCGGGTACTACGTGCTCGTCGTCGCCCCGCACCGCTTCGGACGCTGGCGGGTGGTGCCGATCGAGCCCACGCCTCCCCCGCTGCAGGTCGGAGCCGGTGCCCGGGACGGGGAGTCGATCGCCCTGGACGCCCTGCTGGACCTGCGACTGCAGTGGCCGCCGGGCGAGGACTGACTGTCTCGTCGCGCGGCCGGGCTCAGCGCCTGACGAGCCGCCGGACCTGGCGGGTGCGTGCCTCGTCGGCGATGGCGTCGTCCTGGGGCTCCGGTTCGAACGGACGACCCGTGGCGTGCTCGGCGGCGAGGCCGATCAGCGCGTCGGCGAAGACAGGGTTGGCCGGCAGGATCGGCCCGTGCAGGTAGGAGCCGAAGACGTTGCCCGTGCGCGCACCCTCGGTGCCATCGGTGCCGTTGTTGCCGAACCCGGACCGCACGGTCCCGAACGGCGCCTGCCCCGCACCGAGAGTGGTCGAGCCGGAGTGGTTCTCGTAGCCCACGACGTCACCGAACTCGGTCGTGAGGACGACGGGCCCGATCATCCGCTTGGCGTTGCCCTGGGTGGTGACGTCGAGGATCCCCAGCCCTGGCAACCGCTTGCCGTCCACGGTGATGAACGCGTTCCCGAGCAGCTGGTACATCCCGCAGATCATCAGCATCGGCGTGCCAGCGTCCGCCAGCGCATGCAGCCGGTCGCCGATCTGCTCGAGGTCCGCCTCGACCCGCACCTGTCCCGAGTCCTGGCCGCCGCCGCCGACGATGAGGTGGGCAGTCTCCGGGAACTCGCCACCGGGGTGGTGCTGGTGCACGACCGGGCTGTATCCGTGGCGCCGGATGCGGGCCGCGAGGGTCCTCGTGTTGCCGAGGTCGCCGTAGATGCTCATCTCACGCGGGTAGAGGTGCACCACGTGGATGACGCCCTTGCCGGCGCGGTCCGCATCGGGCACCCGCGCCGAACCCTCCGGCTCCCCCGGGATGGAGACATCGGGTATGCCGTGCGGCTGGCTCGCGGTGCTCATGACGCCTCCTCGCCGATGTCGGGCAGGTCGTAGCGCGCGGCCAGGGTGCGGCGCAGCGCCATCATCGCGGTGTAGGTGCAGAAGATCCGCTTCGGCTCCTGCGGATGCTGGGCGAGGAACGAGTCGAGCGCCGCGTCGAGGTCGGTCTCGACCGCCGCGACGGCGACGTCGTCGTACTGGAGCCGCAGCGCCATGTCGTAGCCCCGGACGCCGCTGGTGATCGTGACGCCGCGGGCCCGCAGGCTCTCGAAGCTCACGTCGTAGAGCCAGGAGACGTCGCGACCGTCCGCGTAGTTGTCGTTGATCGCGATCATCGTCGCGACCGGGGTCGAGCCGTACGTACCCAGTGCCACCGTGAAGCCCGCGGGGTTCTTCACGAGGACGAGCTCGAGCGGCTGGCCGTCGACCATGACCACCTCGCCGCGGCCGAACGGTGGCGTCACCGCGCGGAGGGCCTCCGCGGCAGCTGCCGGGTCGAACGCGTCGCCGAGCAGCATCCGGGCCGTGGCCGTGGCAGCCGTGGCGTTGATCATCGCGGCCAGTCCGCGCTGCTGGAGCTCGAGCGGACCGACCGTGCCGTTGCCTTCTGTGTTTGAGCCCGCTGTGTCCGAGCCTGATGTGTCCGAGCCTGCTGTGTCAGAGCCGAACACGACCTCGAAGGTCCGCTCGTCGCTCGGCTTCAGCAGCCCGTCCTGCGGACCCGCGACGGGTGGCACGAAGTCGTCCTCGAACCGGACGTCCTGCTCCTGGAGCTCGGGCAGCCGGTCCGCGATCGACTTGTCCACTCCGAAGTAGCGGACGGTCACCCCGTCGGCGACCCTGTCCCGGATCCGCGAGACGAACGAGTCGTCGAGGTTGAGCACCACCCCGGTCGTCGTCTGCTCGGCCAGCGAGGCGAGCAGCTGCGCGGTGTGGTCGATCTCGGCGAACCGGTCGAGCTGGTCGCGGGCGACGTTGAGCAGCAGGGCGTGGGTCGGACGGACTGCGGCGGCGAACTTCAAGGCGTGGGCCTCGTCGAGCTCGAGCACCGCCAGGTCGGCGTCGAGCCGGCCGCGCAGGGGCAGCTCACCCAGCATCGAGGAGATCACCCCGCGGGTGAAGTTGGAGCCGGTGGGGTTGCTGAAGACGGTGCGTCCGTGGGCGCGCAGCACCGCGACCAGCATCTTCGTGGTCGTCGTCTTGCCGTTGGTGCCGGTGACGACGACGATCCCGTCCGGCACGTCAGCCAGCGCATGGGCCAGGAAACCCGGGTCGATGCGTTCGGCCACCAGGCCGGGGAGCGCGGAGCCCCCGCCACGAAGCCGCGAAGCGACCCTCGCAGCCTTGCCCGCGACTACCGCCGCCGTCGTCCTCAGCATCCCCCAAACCCTAGTGCGTGCCCGGTAAGTGACCGGCCGCAGGGTTGCACCGGCGGTCCCCCCTGTGGCGACCTGCCGGCAGGTGCAGAGGGGCCCCACGGGGAAGGCACAACGCCTTAAAGGAGCTCGAGGGAGCCCGCAGGCGTTGATACTGCTCAGGTGATCCCAGCCCAGGCCTCGCCGCTCGCGCGCCGCGTTCGGCGAGTGCTGCTCGTGGTTGGCGTCCTGGTCACGTGTGTCGCGCTCAGCCGGCTCGCCTGGGCTCAGGTCGACCCATTCGAGGTTGCGCAGCGCGACGCCACGCGGGTCTATCAGGCGTTCACCGGGCACGAGCCCCAAGGCGTTCGTCGTGAGGGCACGTACATCGGGGACCAGCAACCCACGGGAGTGGCGTATGGCCCGCTGGCAGTGCCCACGACGATCCGGTCGCGGATGTTCAAGGCAGGCGCTGCGCTCACCGCCGCCGGCTATCGCCCCGCTGACCTCTCAGCGGTCCCGAGGTTGTGGTGCAGGGTGGAGGGTGACACCGCGTGGCTACCGGGCAATGTGCCGGCCACGGTGCAGGTCATCTGCTCGGTGGTGGGTCCACGTCCCGGGCCAGGTCGACAGCCCAGATCGCCCTCGTGCTGACGGTGAAACCGCAGGACCTTCACCTCAGCACGACCGCTACCGGGTACGAGGAGGTCTCCACCGACACGGCCCCCGACATGCAGGTCTCCTCGGGCATGGTGGAGGTCTCCGTCTCGCAGTCGCTCTAGCCGCACTCGGGGTCTGCGCCGTCACGTGAGTGCGCCGCCGAGTCAACCGCGTCGTTGACACCGACGGCGCACGTTCGCGCCCTGACCCGAAGAGGTCAGACCAGCTCGGGCACGTGCAGGTGGGCGAGTGCCACCTCCATCTCCGCCACGTCGTCGACCGTCGCGCCGAGCCGTTCGCTGGCGCGCTGGCGCAGGTCCTTGGCCGCCTCACGCGTGGCCTCGAGCTGGGCCGAGGTCTCGAAGGTGACCGTGCCTACGATGCGACCGGTCTCCCGGCTGATCATCAGGTTCGCGCTGCAGAACCCGTCCCACTCCTGCACCGTGGGAAGGACGACCGACCGGTAGACGTCAGCAGCCCGGTCTGCCAGTCCCTCGTCCCCGCGCAGCCAGGTGACGCGAGCACACGCGCCCTCAGGACTGGCGTGGTCGCGGTGCATCACGGCGACCTCCCAGGTCGCGACCTCGCTGGAGTTCGCTCCGAAGCTCTGCTCAGCGTCGTCTCGCAGGGGCTTCACCTGGTCAGTGCTGGCTCGCATGGCGGCCTCTGACTCCCAGGCGGTCGTCGCGATGCAGCGGCCCGACTCGCGGTCGACAAGCAGCGACATCCCGGCACAGCCGTCGATGGCCGTCACGGCGGGGAAGACCTGGTCCCGGACGCGGCTGATCCCGTCCTCGACCTTGGAGCGGTCCGCCTGAATCGTGGTGGTGCGTGCATACACGACGTGCTCCTTTGATCGGGGCAGCGCCCCGACGGCGCTGCCGTCACCGCACAACCCTTCCCCTCTCGGGCGGGTCTGGCAAGGGACAATCAGGGCATCCGCAGCGCGATTACGGGGACACCTCGAGGGCGGCCTGAGTACGGTCGGGAGAAGGCGCGCGGGGCGCAGCTCAGGAGGGCAACAGATGAGACCACTTCGCTACTCGATCAACGTCACGCTCGACGGCTGCTGCCATCACGAGGCAGGACTCCCCCCTGACGAAGAGTCGATGCGCTACTGGACCGCTGAGATGGAACGCGCCGATGCCCTCCTGTTCGGGCGGGTGACCTACGAGATGATGGAGTCGGCGTGGCGGCGACCGGCCACGGGCACGTGGCCCGACTGGATGGGTGAGGCGGAGATCCCGTTCGCCGAGGCCATCGACCGAACGAAGAAGTACGTCGTGTCGAGCACGCTGAGCGGCGTCGACTGGAATGCCGAGCTGGTGCGGGGCGACGTGGGGCAAGCGGTGCAGCGGCTCAAGCAGGAGCCGGGCGAGGGCCTGTTCGTGGGTGGCGTGACGCTCCCCCTGGCGTTGGCAGATCTGGGACTGATCGACGAGTACGCGTTCGTGGTGCAGCCGGTCCTTGCCGGTCACGGGCCGACGTTGCTCGCCGGTCTGAGCGAGCGCATCCAGCTCGAGCTCGTGGATCGCCATGAGTTCCGCTCGGGGGCGGTCGCCGTGCGATACCGGCCCACCGGAGCAACGGCTTGACGTGACGTGCCCTGACACGTCGGCCGCTGCCTCGACTACTTCTCAAACCTGCGCATCGACGCGGTGGAGGAACGCGGTGAGTCCCGCGAAGTAAGTGTCCGCGTCGTCCACAAGGCACATGTGACTGCCGTTGGGGCAGTGGTGGTAGGTCCCGTTGACGAACTGGGAGGCCATCCATTCGAGGTGATGGGGATCCATGGTGTCGTGCTCGGCGCCGATCACCAGGGTCGGCACCGTGATCTCGGACAGCTCGGCCGTGCGGTCCCAGTCGGCGAGCTTCCCGCTGGCCCCGAGCTCGCTCGGTCCCTGCATCAGCGTGTACACCGGTTGGTTGAGGTGGGCGAACGATCGCACGAGCGGTTCGGGCCACTCCTCGAGCGGCAACCGGCAGATGTGGTGGACGTAGAAGTGCTCCATCAGGAGGGCCTCGTAGGCAGGGTCTTGGGTCTGGCCAGTCGACTCAAGACGCTTGATCTGTGCCAAGGCGTCCTGGTCCATGGCCGGCATCAACGAGCTCTCGGCGTACGCGTTGTATGCAGGAGCGCTGGCCATCATGTTGGAGATGACCAGACCCTTGAGCTGCTCCTGGTGGGCCAACGCGTACTCGATTGCCAACAACCCGCCCCACGAATGGCCGTAGAGGAAGAAGTCCTCCGGGCCCAGCTCGAGGGCGATCCGGACCTGCTCGACCTCCTCGACGAAGCGATCCACCTCCCACAACGAGGGGTCGTCCGGCTGGTCGCTGTAGTGCGAGCCCAGCTGGTCGTAGTAGAAGTACTGCACGCCCGCCTGTGGCATCCAGCCATCGAACGACTCGAGATACTCGTGGGTCGCGGCCGGGCCGCCGTGCAAGAGCAGCACCTTGATGCGCGGATTGTTGCCGACCCGCTTGGTCCACACCCGGAAGTCACCCGCGGCAGTCGAGATGGGAATCATCCGCACGCCACCTGCGATGCGGTCCGCGAGCCCGGTGTAGTCGAGGTATCCCCCCACGCCCTTACTCTCCCACACCTCAGGCGTCCGACCGCTGTCAGTTCTTCGTCAGGTCCTGGGCGAGCATCACGATGATTCCGCTCGGACCGCGGAGGTAGGTGAGCCTGTACACGTCCTCGTAGTTGGCCACCCCGCGAAGCGGCTGGCAGCCGTGCCTGGCTGCGATTGCCAGGGCCTCGTCGATGTCGTCGACTGAGAAGGCCACCCTGTGCATGCCGATCTCGTTGGGCCGGGTTGGCTGTGTCTCGATCGCGTCGGGGTGGATGTACTCGAAGAGCTCGAGGCGACCGTTTGCGTCGGGGGTCTGGAGCATGGCGATGTTGGCGTGGTTGCCGTCAAGACCCACGGCGGTGTCGGTCCACTCTCCGCTGACCGTGTCACGTCCAACCAGGATGAGCCCCAGATCGGTGAAGAAGGCGATCGTCGCCTCCAGGTCGCGGACGGCGATCCCGACGTTCTCGAGTTTGATTGGCATGCGCTGCACGCTACCGAGTCAGGCGCAACGGTTCCGAGACGTAACCAACGGAGCACGCGCCATTGGTCATGGAGTTGACGCGGCGTCGGCGAGCACGGACCGCGCGACGGCAAGCCTGCTGGCGCACCGGTCGGGCATGGTGTTCCAGTAGTACGGAAAGGTCCCGAGGGCCAACGAAAGCGCCCATGCCCTGCCTCGCAGCCAGGACGTGTCGTCGACCCCGACGGCGCGACGGAACACATCGCGGGCCGCAGGGTCGAGCACGTCCCACGCAACGATCAGATCGACTGTCGGATCGCCGACGGCCAGTCCACCGAAGTCCAGCACTGCGGCGAGGCGCTCACCGCGCACCAGAAGGTTCTCGGCCACCAGGTCCCCGTGGAACCAGCGCGGCTGCGACCCTCCACCTTCTGTGGGAAGGGCCATGGCGTGTTCCCATACCCGCAGCGCGGCTTCCAGGTCCAGGTCCAGATCCGGGATGCCGCGACATTCACCAAGGACGCGACGCGTTGAGTCAGCCATCGACTCCAGTGGGGCGCCGCGATACCACCGAAGCTGCGGGTCACCCAGCGCGCTGTGAGGCACCGGGATGTCGCGCAGGGCGGTGACCACGGCAGCGAGGTCACGCGCCAGGCCCGTGCGCGTCGGGCCGGTGCGCGACGCGGGATCTGCGCCCGTGGGGACCTCGCCATCGAGCCAGCGCACCACCGACCACCGTTCGGGATAGCCGAGATCCGGCTTCCCGACAGCGAGGACCTCGGGCACGCTGACCGGGAGCAGCGGCCCCATCCGGGGCAGCCAATGCGCTTCCTTGTCAATGGTCGCGGCTCCCCCCGGCTGTCGGGGAAGGCGGACGAGGAGCTCGTCGCCGAGCCGGAAGAGCGCGTTGCTTGAACCCGAAGCACTCAAACGACTCAGGGGTAGTGACGCGTATTCCGGGAGGGCGCGGTCAACGAGGGCCCGAACGAGACTGGCGTCGATCCGCAGTTCGTCCTCGTGCAGCGCGTCAGTCACGCGGCCGAGTCCATCAGCACGGACGAGCGGTTGTCGACGGAGTTTCGCTCCGAAGCTGCTCGGATCGCGCAGAACCGGAGGTATGCGTGCCCAAGGGATCACGGGCCGAGGATCGTCACCGGCGCGTCGGGGATGTCACCCGCGATCAGCAACCCGAGGGGTGTGGCGAGGTCCCGGGGTGAGAACAGGTCGGTTCCCTCGTATGCGGCGATGTCAGCGTGCTGCCACCATCGCATCCCGCTGATGTGCTCAGCGACGAGGTCGTCCTCTGACAGCGAGCCACGGGGGTCGAAGTGCCTGGCGCGCACGAGGTAGTAGTCGTTGACAAGCCCGGCGTAACCGTCCGCCAGGCCGGGACCGACGACCTCCTGGTGCCAAACGTGGGGCGGGTCGACGTCGATGACGAGCCCCGTTTCCTCGTGCAGCTCCCTGCGCAGTGCCGCGAGCGGGAGCTCACCGGACTCGACGCCGCCGCCTGGGGCCGCCCACACGACCGTCGCGGCCGCCGGAACAGCTGGGTGCGGGAAACTGAAGCGACACAACAGAACTCGGTCGGCATCGGCCAGGATGATCGCCCGTACGGCATGTCTCAATCTGGGTGGCTGAGAGGATGAAGTACTCACAGCTCGGAGGCCGCGTCCAGGTCCGCCTTGGACAAGACCCGCCTGGTTGCCACGCCGACTTCGTGCAGTGAGTTGGCACCCGGCTCGGACCTGTCGCCACAGTGAGAGTGAGCGCATGAGACACCAAATCACCGTCCACCGGAATGGCCGTCGCTACCAGGAGATCGAAGGCGACGCGCGCATCCTGGACGGCTTGGTCGACTGGGACCCGACCGCCTAACCGTTACAGAGCACCATGGGTGCCAAAGACCGTGCGACCTTTATGCCTAGAGAGTAGGACTCGGCCGCGCAGGCGTCGCCCCGATATCAGGGGCCTGGGCATCCCGCTGGCGGGCTCGCCACCATGCTGGGAAGCGGGGAGTCCTCGGGCCGACTTGTGGGCACAAGGAACGGTGGGTCGTCGCCAACTTCCCAGCCAGACCCTTGGCGGGAACGCATGATGGTCGAATGCTCACCTCGAAGGACGTCATGAAGAAGACGCTCACACCTAGGCAATTCCAGGGCGGGTATGACGAGCGCGAGGTCGACGACTTGCTGGACAAGGTCGTGGGGGTCCTGCGGTACTACGAGCAGGGCGGTCGACCGGGGCCACAGGCGCCGGCCTCGCCGATCGCAGGTCACAGGTTCACGTCAACGAAGTTCCGTCGCGGGTACGACCAGATGGAAGTCGACGACTTCCTCGACCAGGTGAGCGAGACCTTGCACTTCTACGAGCAGGGCGGTCGACCCGATCCGCAGACGTTGGCATCGATGGTCGGTCCAGAGCCGGAAGGGTTCGGTCAGCGGGCCCTTCGCTGGCTGCGTGGAGACCCAAGGCCCTGAAATCGGTTCTGTCTCAGCACCGGGACGCCTTCACAGCGTCCGCGTAGGTCTACGACAGTCCCGACGAAGGAAGCGGCCCGAGAGTCGAGGCATACCAGGCAGCAACGCCCGGTTTCCTTCGACCTCAGGAGAAACTGACATGAAGCTCAACTCACGACTCGCCAAGATCAGCTACGTCGGCGCGGGGCTGGTCGCCGGCGCGGTGCTGGCAACCACCCTCGGCGCCCAGGCCGCCACCGTGTCGCCGAGCGCGTCTGGCACGACCTCGAGCACCGCCGCTGCCGACCCGCACCCGGGGGACAACGGTGCCGACGGCGTCCCCGAGGCCAACGAGGTGCACGGCGGCGGTGGCGGCAGGGCGCTGGGCCTCAGTGGAACGGTGACCGCGGTCGGCGCCTCCAGCGTCACCATCAAGACCGCCACTGCCACGACCACGTACTCAGTGACCAGCGCCAGCGACATCGACAAGAACGGCGAGGCCGCAGTGTCCGCCCTCGTGGTCGGCGACAAGGTCACGTTCAGCGTCGACAGGGCCAACGCCAAGCAGATCGACAAGCTGCACACCGGTGACGAGACCAAGAACATGCCCGCCCGGCCGGCGAACCCCGGAACCCCGAACGCCGGCTGACCCCGGCCGCCGCCACAGGAGAGGCCCCCACCGAGGTGGGGGCCTCTTGCCTTGCCACGCCCAGGGCAACTGCCCCCTCCTGTCGTCACATATGAAGTCGGATGACGACGAGGAGGTAGCACCAGACCGGTATCGCAAGCAGGGACAGTGCGGCAACGGCGGACCGTACTCGAGATTGCGTGCGCAAGGTTGCGGTAAGCAGTGTCAAGGCCAGGATGCCGATGAACCCTCCGACGCTGTTCAGCATCACATCGTCGATGTCGGATGCTCCCACCCCGAGAATCCCCTGAAGGACCTCCACGGCGACGCTGATGGAGGCGACGATCAGCATGATTCGCGCTGTGGTCGCTCGGTGTCGGAGCCATGAGGCGTAGAACCCCAGCGAGATGAAGATCAGGATGTTGCCGACGATGTTTGCGAATCCTGTTCTCGCAGCTCCGGGAGCATGGCTGGAGGCGTATGCCGCGATGCTCGCGAACGGGACGAGGTTGATGGACCTTTCGGAGCCCGGGACGCGAGAGAAGAGAAGCAGCTTCAGCAGGAAGGCGGCGTACAGGGCGAAGGCTGCGAAGATCGCAGCGCTCTTGACCTTCCTACGTCTCGTGGTGACTCGGCAGTCAAAGTAAGGGGTTGACGACGGCGACCGTCGGCCATATCGTTTTTCAATATCCATATTGTTTTTCGATACGTCTGGAGCATTGATGACCGTAAGCCTCAACACCTGGCTGCGCTGGCTGCACGTCACCGCCAAGCTCGTCCACATCGCCGCGCTGTGCCTTGCGGTGGCGGTGCTGGTCATTGCCTTCATCCCCGGGTCACCCGTGATCCAGGATCTGCCAGGGGCGGCACTGACCGGCCTGCAGCGGATCGGCGGAGTCGCGACCGGCGTCGGCGCCGATCCCTCCGGCTGGTCACCGTTCGAGATCCACGACCCGTCGTTGGGGCAGCGGCTGCTGCACATGCTGACCGAGGTGCCCGGCCTCCTCCTCATTGCAGAGATCGGCCGTCGCATGTCCAACCTTGTGCGCGCCGCTCAGGACCTTGACCCCTTCACCGCACAGAACGCCCGGGCGCTGGCGACCCTCGCCAAGCTCACAGCGATCGGCGGCACGGGGACCTGGATCCTCAGCCAGGTCGCGCAAGGGGTTCTGGCCGCGACGATGCTGACCTCGTTGCCCACCTTCAGGCCTCAGGACACGCCGCTGGGATGGCTCGCGGTCGGCCTGATCTTCGCCGCCTTCGGACGGATCCTCGACCGGGGTGTGGCCATGCGAGCCGAACTCGACACCGTCATCTGATGGCAGAGAATCCCGACCACCATCGGATCGCGGTCCACCTCGACGAGTTTCTCGAGAAACGAGAGATGACTCTGGTCGAGCTGTCGTCGCGGGTAGGCCTGACCGTCGCGAACCTCTCCATCCTCAAGAACGGCCACGCCAAGGCGATCCGCTTCAGCACACTCACGGCGATCTGCGACGCCCTGAATTGCACTCCGAGCGACTTGCTCAGCCTGCGCAAATGACCACGCCCGCGCACGCACTCTCATCGGCATAGAGGACGGAAGCGCACCGATAGGCGACGGAAAGACGCGGCAATCGCGGCGGATCGCCCCCCGAACCGCGAGTCCAGACCCCAAGGCTTGAATCATGAACGCCCCGCCTCATCTCTTGCCCCGCCCCTTGCACCGCTTTCGTATCGGTGTGGCCGCTCTACGGCTGGGGTAACAGGCGTCCGGCAACGTGGCAGTTCAGGAGGCGAACACCCGAAAGGTATTGATTCGCTGGAAGAGCAAGACGTCCGGCCCGCACCGGACCACAGAGTCCCATTGCAAGCGCCAAGCTCTTGGCCCGTCGTTGCCCCGGCAGGACAAGATGATCACCAAACCGAGCTTCGAATCACGCCTCGCAGGCGATCCCGTCACCGTCGCGGTCGCTGAATGAGTTCGCCTCGTAGAGCGCCCTGTTGTAAACAGGCGCGTATTTCGCGTGGCCGCCATTGCTGCGGTGATCGACCGCACCTGGCAGGGCCACACCGCCTTTGTAAACTGCATGCATGGCAGTGCAGTTGGCGTAGGACGTGGCGGCTGGTGGGGGTGGTGCGGATGCGCTCGCCTTGGCCTGTGCAGCCGCCTTTGCCTTTGCCGAAGCAGCAGCGGCCTCCTGCGCCCTGCTCTGTGCCGCAGCCTTCGCCTGCGCGGCAGCTTGGGCCTTCGCCGAGGCTGCGGCTACCGCCTTCGCTTGCTTTGCTGCCGCATCCCTTGCCGTCTTGGCTGCGGCGTCGGAAGCTGCCTTCGCGGTCGCAGCAGCTGCGTCGGCTGTAGCCTTCGCCGCAGCGTCCGCAGCGGCCTTGTCCGCTGCAGCCGCGGCCGCTGCGGCCGCGACCTCGGCGGCCGCGGAATCTGCTGTTGTCGTTTCGGCTGCGGCATTTCTGGCGGGTGCGGCGGCGCGGCTCGTCAGAGGCAATCCAGGGGATGAGGGCGCGGGAGGGGGTGCGGCCACTGCACCGATGGTGAGTAGCGCCAAGGCCGCACCGATCACGACCCCGGCTGCCCCGCGGCTGCGCAGTCGGGCCCAACCGATGCGGCCGCGAGCCAAGGCGATCACCCCGAGCACGAAGGTGAATAGCCCCGCCAAAATTGCGGCGCCGCTAAAGCCGGAGCTCAGCGCGCCGATCACAGCCGTGAGGGCCAGACCTCCCCAGCCGAATGCGGCGGCCTTGCCGAAGGGGCGGCTACCAGGCCCGGCCAACCGCGCAGGCTTCGATGATGGCCGGCTGGCTGGTTGGGTCGACAAACTCGGCGCAAAGTGCTGAGTCCACGACTCGCCATTCCAGTACCGCTGCTGGCCATCTCCCTGCGGGTACCAGCCAGCTGGAGCGTTTGTGGTGTCGGCCATCTCGTCCACATCCCCTTGGTTGAGCGCAATCTATCGGTCTACCACCTTGAATGTGAGGGTTTGCCGGAATCGTCGCTCCGGGAGCAGCCATCTGGCCTCGCTCGAGGGGCTCCAGCCCCCATGCGGCCGAAAGACGCGGCAATCGCGGCGACTCAGGCTAGGCGTGCTCGTCCTCCGCCGCGCGTGGTTGAACCGACCATTCGGCTGGTTCGTCGTCCGTGTCGTTGTCAGCGTCGGTCTTGGTCTGGTGCACCTTGCCCGGCTTGTGGTGTTGCGGTGCGTAGACGGTGTAGAGCTGCATGGGCTCGTCGCCGATGTTGGTGACGTTGTGCCAGCTCCCAGCGGGAACGAGGATGCACCAGCCGTCGGTGACCTCTTGGTCGAAGGTCAGTTCGTCCTTGGCGGGGCCCATCTGGGCGCGACCCCGGCCGCGGTCGAGTCGCAGGAACTGGTCGGTGGCGGGGTGCTTCTCAAGTCCGATGTCGCCGTTGACCGGAATCGACATGAGGGTGACCTGCAGGTAGGTGCCACTCCAGGCCACGGTTCGGTAGTTCGTGTTCTCAAGCGTTTCGGTCTCCAGGTCGAAGGACTGGGGACGTGGGCCGATGTCGGTGATGCTCATGGTTTGACCGTAGCCCTGCCCGGACCCCATCGGAATGCTCAAGATCAGGCGGGCTGGCGAGCCGTAACCGACGCTCTTTCGGCTCGTTGATAGGGCAGCAGTCCTAGGGGGAAGGTTGGGGCCATTGCTTGAGCGGGGAGCCACCCAAAGCGGCGGCACGGGGGTTTGGACATGGGGCGGATGCGCACGCCTGCGATCCGGGCAATCCGGGGCACGGCCTGCACCGAACTACTGGGCAGCGCAGTGATGATTTGTTCTGAGGTGTCCTCCGACCTACTCCATGCAAGGGGCGATCATGGCAAATGAACTCGGCATCCTCATCGAAGACCGACTGCTCGAGCTGGGGTGGTCGGTCTCCCGGCTCACGCTCGAGAGCGGGCTGAGCGCAGACGTCGTCGTCGACCTCGTCGGGCGGGAGCAGCTGCCTGCCATGCCCGACGCGCATACTCTCAGGCAACTCTCGACGTCCCTCGACCTGCCTTACCGGCAGATGGTCGTTGCGGCAGGTGTCGCGTGCGGGCTCCCGAAGAACCAGGAGGGCGAGCCCACGTTCGCGCTGCGGTTCGCGACCAACCAGGAGCTCCTCAACGAACTACGTCGGCGGCTCGTCCGCGGCCACGGCGATGCCGGGTCTCAGCATCAACGTCGGACCCACCTCGCGCTCGTGAAGCAAGTCCTCGCGCACGAGGCCGGCTGACCCACGGTTTGAGGCACTGGCATGTTGCTCACGTCGACACGACTCGGCCGGTAGCGTGCTGTGCACCACGGCGTGAGCGCGTCGCGGTGGCCACCGGAGGAGATGTCGTGAGTCGATCGCGAGCGAGGCGGCTGACGTTGGCAGTGGCGGCTTGGTGCGCGGCGGGGGTTATGGCTGTGGTGACACCGGCGATGGCTGGGACGCCGGGCGCGGTGGCAGCCGCGAGGCCGCTGGGTGCCTGTGCGTCCGGGCTACCCGTCAGCCACCGCACGGTGGTCTTCCTCGACCCCGGCCACGGGGCGAACGTGGCGCCGACCAAGGCGACGTCAGGCGGTTCGACGGGTATCTACTCGGGCGAGAACACCAGCGGCGGCGGTGAGGACGCCAACGTCTTCACCGTTGCGCTGCGCGCCAAGGCGCTCCTGGAGCAGGCCGGATACAAGGTCGTCCTGTCCCGGACATCGAACCCGGACAGGCTGCGCCGGACCCTCTGGCAGAAGGGGAACGCGGCAGAAACGGCCAACTCCGGAAAGCCCGCAGACATCGCCGTCAGCCTGCACACCGACGCGAAGGCGAACATCGGCGCCGGTCAGATCTACTACGACAACCAGGGCGGTTACCGGCAGAACAACTCGAACTCGACGCGCCGGGTCTTCGACAACCCGGCCGTGGCCGCCAAGAGCAAGGCGTACGGAGTGCAGTTCCAGAAGGTGCGAAACTCCCTACAGGGAACTTGGATCGGCCTGTACGCCGGGCACCACTTCGCGGCGTCGCGCAACCTGGGCTCGTACGGGACCATCCCCATCGTGATGCTGTCTGCGCAACATGTGCCGTGGGTCTACAACGAGTTCGGTCGGACTACGAGCAGCGGCTTGAGCTCCCACGACATCAGCGTCTACGTGACGTCCGTCGTCCGCGGTGTCGAACACTCCATCGGTCCCGCCGTTGTCGGGTGCACCCCCTGATAGGGGTCGCCGCCGATCCGGAGCAGCGGATCGAGCTCAGTCCTGCCCGCCGTGCGCCTCGGTCGCCGCGGGGTGCGACGTAGCCGGCGGATAGACGCCCTCACTTTTGCTCCCGAAAGCGACTGGTTTAGGCGCTGGCTTCCCAGCCGTCGTAGTCGCCGCCCGGCCACTGTTGAGCGACGCCTTCGAAGAAGGCTCGCGCTCGCGAACGGTGTCTGGATCTGTGACGGCTCCATGCCGTTCAGCGATGACGACCCAATCGGGGCCACCGGCCGCGGACTCGGCGACGTTCTGCAACTCCCACCCCGCGGCAGCCACCACTCCAGCCGCCTCACGCACCCCGGCCTCGTCGGCAAAGTAGGGGTAGTGCACCCAGCGACGCGGAGCAGTCAGACCGCTCATCTGCGACAACTGAGTCAGAGTCTGGTCGTCACCTGCGTGTCCGGTGTCGAATGACGCCAGTTTGTTACGCCAAAAGAGTCCCATGGCCTCAAGGTTGCCAGTTGGTCACCGCGGGCATGACCCAACTCGAGAATCGCCACTCACGCGCGCCTCTTGGCGGAGCAAAGACGCAGCCGTCGGGCAGGCGACCGAGCGAGACTCGCGGCCACACCTCTCACAGGTGGAGAACGGGGTTGGGGTGGTCGCTGCGCGCTCACTTTCAGCCTGGCGGCCAAGTCTGCCGGAGCGGTGACAGAGACACCGGACCCCGTGTCAGTCTCGGTCGAGGCGCCCAACGAAGGCCATGGCACCCATGCCCCATCGAGAGGCGGGCAGGGGTCGGGCCCCGCGACGGCACCACCGGCCCGGCGGCGGCCAGCACCGGCCCGGCGGCGGCCAGCACCGGCCCGGCGGCGGCCAGCACCGATGTGCCCGTGGGACGCGCGAGCCGGGTGCCTCGGCGGGGCCTACCTCTTGCGGATCTCGCCGATCTCGAGGTGGTCCTTGGCCTGTGCCTTGGCGTGCTTGTCGGCCCGCTTCTCCTTGATCGACTTGCTCGCCTTCTGGGCCATGTGCTGTCGAGGTGACTTGTCGGCCATGACTGTGCTCCCGGCGCTAGGAAGCCTGGATGGCTCCGTACCTCGACAGTACGCCGTGCTGCTGCGGGCGCCCCCGGGATCGGCCCGCGGATCGGGTGCCACCTCGTGTCGGGCTCCACCAGTCCTCGATGAATGCGTTCCTTCCTGTCACGAAGGTGAGTTGATCCGCGATGTGCCCGTGCTCAGCAGACCCGTCGTGCGTGGACAGACCCCTGGTGGTGAATGGGTCCCCGCCACATGCCTCTGAACCTTCACGGTGGCGGCGGGGAGGCGACGACGAGACCGGACCTTCGCACGGCATACGCTCCAGGGGCCGGCGATCACCCGCGGGCGCCGACGACCCGCGGGAGTGGACCATGGCTTGGAAGCCCACCGAGATCACCGACCTGAGCGGTACGACCGCCATCGTCACCGGCGCCAACTCTGGAATCGGGTTCGTGGAGGCCCGAACCCTGGCCGAACACGGCGCTCACGTCATCCTCGCGGTCCGCAACCTGGACGCGGGCCGCGCGGCCGCCGCAAGGATTGCCGGCAGCACCGCCGTCGAAACTCTCGACCTGGCGTCCCAGGAGTCGGTGCGCGAGTTCGCAGCGCGGATCGACGGCCCGGTCGACCTGCTCGTGAACAACGCCGGCGTGATGGCGCCCCCGACGCGCCGGACCACCGCTGACGGGTACGAGCTGCAGTTCGCGACGAACCATCTCGGGCACTTCGCGCTGACGGCTCGACTGCTGCCCGCCTTGCTGGCGGCTCCCTCACCGCGAGTGACGACCGTGGCCTCAGTGGCACACCACCAGGGTGACGACCGGGTCGTCGATGGCAATCCCCCGGAGGGCTACGACCCGAGGGTCTCGTACGGTCGCACCAAGCTGGCCAATCTCTTGTTCGCCCTGGAGCTCCACCGCCGGGCCACTGCGGCGGGATCACCACTGACGTCGACAGCGGCCCACCCGGGGGTGGCCGTCACCAACCTCGTCGCGAGTCGCGACGGCATGGGGGCGCGATGGATCGTGCGCACCTTTGCACCGCCCCTCATGCGCCTCGTGCTTCCGGGATCCGAGGGCGGAGCCGAGGCGATCCTGTATGCCGCGACTGCGGCTGCCGCGGGCTCGTACAGCGGGCCCCAAGGGCCCGGTGAGGTCCGCGGCAAGGTGGGCCCAGCGAAACTCAGCTCGCTGGCGAGCGACCCCGACCTCGCCCGTCGACTGTGGACCATCAGCGAGGAGCTCACGGGCGTGCCGTTCGACATCTGGGGCAAAGACGGGCCCGAGAGCCATAGCGGTCGGACCCCGGGCCTCACGGATCCCCCTCGGAGCTGAACTCGCCGAGCGGAATGGCGCGGGCCTGAAGGTGCCCGGCTTTCGCGATTCATCGGTCCGCGTGACAGGCGGCGGAAAGCCGCACCGCCCAATCCCCTAGGCCAGACGGGCGTCGACGGGGTCAGGCCGAAGGCCCGCGTGCTCCCGTGCCCATCCCAGACTTCACGTCGGAGGCGTACATCCCAGAGCGCTCCTGTCCGGAGAGCTCGCCGATCGCGTCCATGGTCGCGTCCGTGATGGCCCGCAACAACGCGGCCTTCTGGAAGCGAGCGGAGAGGCCTGCGACGTCGACCGGCTGACCGAATCGGACGGTTACCTTCCCCGGTCGGAAACCGTTGGAGCCTGCCGGCTGCACCTTGTCCGTCCCGATCACCGCGCACGGCAGCAGGGTCGCCCCGGTCGACAGCGCCATCCGGGCGACTCCGGTGCGGCCGCGGTGCAGGCGGCCGTCGGGCGAACGGGTCCCCTCGGGGTAGACGCCGAACGCCTCTCCCTGGCGCAGCACCTCTTCGGCGAGGTCGAGCGATGCAGCAGCAGCCCGCGGATCGGCACGGTCGACGGGAATCGTCCCCGCGGTCGAGTGGAACCACCGGACCGCCGCCCCCCGCAGCCCCGACCCCTGGAAGTACTCCGCCTTGCCCAGGAAGTGCACCTGCCGGCCCGAGGCGAGCGGGATCACGATCGAGTCGATGAAGGACAGGTGGTTGGACGCGACGATGAGGCCGCCCTCGCGCGGGACGTTGGCGCGCCCCTCGACGTGCAGTCCGGTCAGCAGCTTGAGCGGTGGCCCGATGAGGACGTGCCGCATCACCGCCCGGCTCAGCGCGTCGTTGACCGCGGCTGTGCTCAGGCCGCGCTCCCTACCGGGCCGCACGCGCCACCTGGCCAGCCACGCGGCATACCCGAGGCATATCTACTCCCACTCGATGGTGCCGGGCGGCTTGCTCGTGACGTCGAGCACGACCCGGTTGACCTCACGCACCTCGTTGGTGATCCGGGTCGAGATCTTGGCCAGCACGTCGTAGGGCACGCGCGTCCAGTCGGCCGTCATGGCGTCCTCGGAGGACACCGGGCGCAGGACGATCGGGTGACCATAGGTGCGCCCATCCCCTTGCACGCCAACGGATCGCACGTCAGCCAGCAGCACCACGGGGCACTGCCAGATGTCGCGGTCCAGGCCGGCCAAGGACAGCTCGTGGCGCGCGATGGCGTCGGCCGCCCGAAGGATGGAGAGCCGCTCGGCGGTCACCTCACCGACGATGCGGATGCCGAGCCCCGGACCCGGGAACGGCTGGCGCCAGACGATCGCCTCCGGCACTCCGAGCTCGAGCCCGACCTGCCGCACCTCGTCCTTGAACAGCGAGCGCAGCGGCTCGACGAGCTTGAACTGCAGGTCCTCGGGCAGCCCTCCGACGTTGTGGTGCGACTTGATGTTGGCCGCCCCCGTGCCACCACCGGACTCGACGACATCCGGGTACAACGTCCCCTGCACGAGGAACTCCACCGGGTGGTCGGAGTCGCCGCGCGAACCCACGACGTCACGCGCCGCCTGCTCGAACACCCGGATGAACTCGCGCCCGATGATCTTGCGCTTCTCCTCCGGGTCCGTCACTCCGGCCAGCGCCGACAGGAAGCGCTCGCGCGCGTCGACGACTACCAGGTCGACCCCGGTGGCCGCCACGAACTCCTTCTCGACCTGCTCGGCCTCCCCCGCGCGCAACAGCCCGTGGTCCACGAACACACAGGTCAGCTGGTCGCCCACGGCCTTCTGCACCAGCGCTGCGGCCACCGACGAGTCGACACCACCGGACAGCGCGCACAGCACGCGCGAGTCGCCGACCTTCTCCCGGATCGACTCGACGAGCTCCTCGACGACGTGCGCCGCCGTCCAGTCACCAGCGAGCCCCGCGCCGCGGTAGAGGAAGTTCTCCAGCACCCGCTGGCCGAACGTCGAGTGCATCACCTCGGGGTGCCACTGCACGCCGTACAGGCGACGCTCGTCGTCCTCGATGGCCGCGACGGGCGCGCCCGCCGTGGAGGCGGTCACCGCCATGCCCGCGGGCGCCTCCGTGACCGAGTCGCCGTGGCTCATCCACACCGACTGCTCCAAGGGCTGCCCGTTGAACAGGGTGGACTCGGTGTCGGAGACCGCGGCACGCGTCGCGCCGTACTCCCCCAGCCCGGTGTGGGCCACCGTGCCGCCGAGCGCCTGGGCCATGGCCTGGAAGCCGTAACACATGCCGAACACGGGTACGCCGGCCTCGAGGACGGCCCGGTCGAGCTCGGGGGCGCCCTCGGCATATACCGACGAAGGGCCACCGGAGAGCACGATCGCCGCCGGGTCCTTGGCCAGCAGCTCGGCCGTGCTCATCGTGTGCGGCACGACCTCGCTGTAGATGTTCGCCTCACGCACCCGCCGCGCGATCAGCTGCGCGTACTGCGCGCCGAAGTCGACGACGAGCACCGGACGCGCCTGCAGCGGCGTGGTCGGCACCTCCACGACTTCGCCGTCAGGGGCCTCGACCCGGTCGTCGTCCTGGGCCTGGGTCACGTCAGTGGTCACCACGTCGGCGGCTGCGGGGTCGCTCACGGGCACAGGTTACCGGCGGCCCGCTGCCAGCCGCGCCTCGGTCTCACCCGCGAACCGTCGCTCCGCCCAGAACGGCAGCAGCGGCACGAACCCGGTGAGCATGATGAGCACCATCTTCGGCAGGCTCCAGCCGACCTTGAACCCGAGGTTGGCGATGGACACCACGTAGACGAAGTAGATCAACCCGTGGATCGGGCTCCAGACCGCGGACGCGCCCCCCTTCCCGAAACCACCGTTGACCACGATGATCCCGATCAGCACGAACAGCGCGAGGCCGGACAGCACGGCCATCACCTTGAAGAAGCGCAGGGCCTTGCGCGTGGACACCGGGTCCTTGATGTCACTCATGCTGGCTGGCTCACTCACGCTCTGGGTCTCCTTCGAGGGCTGGGTCACGTAGGGCATCCTCTCGCACCATCCTGAACCACATGAACGCGGCAAAGCCGCCGAACACCCACCACTGCAGCGCGTATGCCGCGTTGCGCCACTTCAGCCCGCCGGTCACCGCGGGTGGTGGCACCCGTTCGAGGCCCGCGGGCACGGGGATCGCGGCGCCGGTGCCGGTGCTCTCCGTCTGGGCGAAGACGAAGGCGTTGTAGAGCTCCCCGCGCCAGTCGTTGACGAGCAGCGAGAAGTCGATGGAGCCGCGCGCCGGCCGCGGCCACCCCGGCACACCGGACGGCGCCGCGGCCGGAGCCTCCCCCGGCGCCAGCGAGCCGTCGACACTGACCGGTCCGGCCGGCGGCGCCACTGGCCGGCTGACGTCGGTGACGAAGCCCCGCACCACGGCGAGCCTGGCACCCGTCGCGGTCACGTCGAGCGGGGTGACGACCCAGTAGCCGGTGCGCCCCCCGAGCCGGCGAGGGCCGACGAGGAACTGGTCGGTCGCGGCATACGTGCCGATGGCGGTGACGGCACGGTTGGACTGGGGGTTCGGGAAGGCCTGGTGCGGGCGGATGACGGCCTCGACCAGGGCCGGGCGGGCCTCGTGCGCCTTGCGCAGCGCGTCGGCCAAGCCCTTGTCCTGGGCCACGTGCAGCTGCCAGAGGCCCAGCTGGGTGCAGGCCGCGATGATCACGAGCAGCAGGGCGAACAGGCCCAGCCACCGGGGCTTGAGGGCGGTTCGCAGCACCGGGTCAGGCTACGGGAAGCGCCCGGGCGTCGAGGACGAGGCCGCGGCGTTGTGCTCCAGCCACGATGCCGCCCCACTCCCCGGTGGCGCGGAAAACCGGTGTCGGAGCGTCGGCGCCGCGGCCTACGGTGGTGACCCTGATGCAGACGATCCCGTTCCCTGACCCAGGCCGCCCCGACACCCGCAGCACGACGAGGTTCATGCTCTGGGTCGCACGCAAGCAGTGGCGCACCCAGCTCCTCGGGATGTTCGCGGGCATGGCGTGGATGCTGGCGATCGCGCTGGTGCCCGCCGCGGTCGGCAAGGGGGTCGACGACGGCATCGTCCCGGGAGACCTCGGCGGCCTCCTGCGCTGGGCCCTGGTGCTGATCGGGCTCGGGGCCACGTGCGCGGCCACGGCCGCGATCCGGCACTACTTCGCCGTCTACAACTGGCTGTTCGCGTCCTACCGCGGCGCGCAGCTCACCGCACAGGGAGCCGAGCGGGCCGGGCCGGCCCTGACCCGGACCATGCCCTCCGGCGAGGTGGTGGCGGTGTTCGCCAACGACGTGATGCGCCTCGGCGGGCTGTACGACGTGATGGGCCGGTTCTCCGGAGCCGTCGTCAGCTACGCCGTGGTGGGCGCGATCCTGCTCGCGGCCTCGCCCGCCCTCGGCTGGCTGGTGCTGCTGGGCGGCCCGGTCATGCTGGCCAGCCTGAGCCTGATCGTGCGTCCTCTCCAGCGCCGCCAGGCCCGACAGCGCGAGGAAGCCGGCCGACTGACCACGCTCGGCGCCGACACCGTCGCAGGCCTGCGGGTGCTGCGTGGCATCGGTGGTGAGCAGACCTTCCTGCGACGCTACGAGGAGCAGTCGGCGCGGGTGCGCGAGCGCGGGTTCCAGGTGGCCGGCATCCAGGCGGCGCTCGACTCGGCCGAGGTGCTGATCCCCGGCATCTTCGTCGTCCTGGTGACCTGGCTCGGCGCTCGCGAGGCCGTCGCCGGTCAGATCACGGCAGGCCAGCTGGTCGCCTTCTATGGCTACACCGCGTTCCTCACCATGCCGCTGCAGACCGCCATCGAGGTGGTCGACCGCGGCATCCGGGCACAGATCGCGGCGGGCAAGATGCTGCGGGTCATGGCGGTCCAGCCCGACCACGACGCCTCGCGGACCGGCACCGCCGCCGTGCCCGCCGACGACGCCGACCTCGTGGACCCCCTGTCGGGCACCGTCGTGCGCGGCGGGCTGCTGACGGCCATCGTGTCGGCCCGCCCCGAGGACTCGGCGTCGCTCGCGGACCGGCTGGGTCGACACGGCCCCGGTCCGCACCAGACGACCTGGGGTGGCACCCGGCTCGACGACCTGTCGATCGCCGACGTGCGCCGCCACATCGTCGTCAGCGAGCCCGACCCGCGGCTGTTCACCGGCGTCCTGCGCGAGCAGCTGCTCGGCGACAGCGCCCGTCGGTCGGGCGTGGCCACCGACCGCGATGAAGGCGCCAGCAACGGCGGTCGCCCGGGCGCAGGCGCCGACTGCGAGGTCATGGCGGCCCTGACGACCGCGAGCGCACTCGACGTCCTCGACGCGGTCGCCGACGGTCTCGACGGCACCGTCGAGGAGCGCGGCCGCTCCTACTCGGGCGGACAGCGACAGCGCCTCGCCCTGGCGCGGGCCCTGCTCACCGACGCGCCGGTCCTCGTGCTGGTCGAGCCGACCAGCGCGGTCGACACCCACACCGAGGCCAGGATCGCGGAACGCCTCGCCGAGCACCGTCGCGGGCGCACCACCGTGGTGACCACCGTCAGCCCGCTGCTGCTCGGCCAGGCCGACGAGGTCGTGCTGCTGGAGGACGGTCTCGCCATCGCCACCGGCACGCACCGCGAGCTGCTGGCCCACCCGGCATACCGACAGATCGTGAACCGCGCAGAGGAGGACGACCAGTGATCACCGACCACGCCCGACGGACGCTGCCCATCGCCGACATGCGCGGCGTCTGGCTGCACACCCGCGGACTGGCGCGCCAGCACCGTGGCCTCGTGCTCCGCGTCCTGGGGCTGCACGCGCTGGCCGCACTCGCCGCCCTCGCCGCGCCGTGGCTGGTCGGCCGGCTGGTCGACGTCGTCACCGCGAGCCACGGCGACACCAGCACCGTCGACCGGATCGCGATCGGCCTCGCTGCCGCCGTCGTCGCCCAGACCGGGCTGACCTGGGCGGCGCGTCGGTGGTCGTTCATCCTCGGCGAGACGGTGTTCGCCCAGCTGCGTGAGCAGTTCGTCGGGCGAGCGGTCAACCTGCCGCTGTCGACCGTCGAACGAGCTGGCACCGGCGACCTCGTCGCCCGCACCACCAACGACGTCGAGGCGCTGTCGCACGTCGTGCGTTTCGGGATCCCCTCGTTGTTCGTCGCGTCGATGACGGTGCTCATGACGACGGTGGCCGCCCTGTTCACCTCACCGCTGGCCACTCTGCCGATCCTGCTGGGCCTGCCGTTCTACTGGTTCTCGACGAGGCGCTATCTGCGGCACGCCTCCGACGGGTACCTCTGGGAGCGGGCGACGTACGCCCAGCTCAACGGCGTCGTCGCCGAGACTGTCGACGGTGCCCGCACCATCGACGCCCTCTCGCTCACCGGCGTCCGTCGGGCGCGGTTCCACGAGGCGCTGCGCGAGTGCTTCCAGGCCGAGCGCTACACCCTGGGCCTGCGGCTGCACTGGTTCCCGGCGGTGGTCTTCGGCTACTACGTCCCCACCGCCGGGGCGGTGCTGTGGGGCGGCTGGCTGGCCATCAACGGCCACATCACCGCGGGGGCGGCCACGGCCGTGACCCTCTACATCCACCAGATGACCAACCCGCTCGACGAGGTGCTCGGCTGGCTCGACGAGATCCAGGTCGGCGCGACCTCGCTGGCCCGGGTCATCGGGGTCGGCGACGTGCCGCCGGACCGCGTCGCCACGGGTGAGCAGCCCGCGGGATCGGACCTCGCCGTCGACGACGTGCGCTACGCCTACCGCTCGGGCCACGACGTCCTGCGCGGGGTGTCACTCGACCTGCGTCCGGGCGAGCGGCTCGCGATCGTCGGACCGTCGGGGGCCGGCAAGTCCACCCTCGGCCGGCTGATGGCGGGCATCGACGGTCCACGCGAAGGCAGCGTCGAGGTGGGCGGTGTGCCGCTGGTCGACCTCACCCTGGGCCAGCTGCGCGGCGAGGTCGCCCTCGTCACGCAGGAGCACCACGTGTTCGTCGGCAGCCTCGCGGACAACCTCCTGCTCGCCCGACCCGGCGCCGCCCGCGACGAGCTCGAGGAAGCCCTGCGCGCGGTCGACGCCCACGAGTGGGCCACCGAGCTGCCCGAGGGCCTGGACACCGTCGTCGGCAGCGGTGGGCACCCGCTCAGCGAGGCGCAGTCGCAGCAGGTCGCGCTCGCCCGCCTCGTGCTCGCCGACCCGCACACGCTGGTGCTCGACGAGGCGACCTCGCTGCTGGACCCTCGCGCGGCGCGTCACCTCGAGCGCTCGCTGGCCGCCGTGGTCGAGGGCCGCACCGTCGTCGCGATCGCACACCGCCTGCACACTGCGCACGACGCGGACCGGGTCGCCGTCGTCGAGGACGGCGTGGTCAGCGAGATCGGCACGCACGACGAGCTGGTCGCCGCCGACGGCCCGTATGCCGCGCTGTGGGCTTCGTGGCGCAACCAGCCCAACGCCGCGGTCGTCGAGTGATCTGAGGTTCCTCTCGGGGCCCGGGGACCACGCCGGGATCACCTGACGACCTGGGCCCGGACAATTTCCGGGGCTCCGCGTAACCCCTGGTCAGCGGGGTCGTTGTCTGGGTGGTGTGGCTGGAGACCCACCCCCCGGCTCGTCTCCAGCCACGCCACCTGGGGGCGGTGGTCGGCGCAATGCAGGGGTTTGTGTCGCCCGCCGCCCTTGCCGCCGGATCGCGGCGCGTCGTATGGCGGCCGGTCGGATCCCGGCCCGCCAGATCGCGGGCCCGTCAGACCTTGGCGCTCTCGTGGGTGTAGCGGGTGACAGCCGGGTTGGCGGCCTTGACGGCCTCGAGTCGGCGGTAGCCCTCACCCTGCGCGGGACGCGGATCGGCCTCGCCCTTGTTGGGCCACAACGACATCGCCCGCTCGGCCTGCGCGGTGATCGTCAGCGACGGGTTGACCCCGAGGTTCGCGGACACGGCCGACCCGTCGACGACGTGCAGCCCCGGGTAGCCCCAGACCCGGTGATAGCCGTCGACGACCCCACGCTCCGGGCTGGAACCGATCGTCACGCCCCCGAGGAAGTGAGCAGTCAGCGGGATGTTGGCGATCTCGCCGATGCTGCTGCCGGCGAAGGCCTTCAGCCCGCTCGCCTCACTCAGCCTGGCGGCCACGGCCTTCATGGCCGCCTGCCCGGCTGGGATGTAGGTCGGGTTGGGTTCGCCGTGGCCCTGGCGTGAAGTGAGCCCGCGACCGCCGAAGAGACCCGCGGTGCCGCGCACGTGCAGGGAGTTGTCCCTGGACTGCATGACGAGGCCGATGATGGTGCGCTCGCTCCAGCGGTACTTCGACAGCGACCGGACGAAGATCACCGGGTGCTTGACGACCTCGACGACGAAGCGGAGGGGCCGGGGCAGCCACCCACCCGGAACTAGGATCGTCGCCATGAGACCCATCGCGTTGGAGCCCTTGCCGTAGCGCACGTTCTCGACGTGGGTGTCGGCATCCGGGTGGAAGGAGGAGGTGATGGCGACTCCCCTGGACAGGTCCATCCCCGGCTTGACCTTCTCCATCATCACGCCGTTGAGCGCCTCGGAGTTGGTCCGGGTGAGGTATCCCAGGCGGGCCGAGATGCGGGGCAGCGTCCCTGTCTGCCGCATCGCATGGAGGAGCTTCTGGGTGCCCCAGGTGCCACCGGCGAAGACGACCTGGTCCGCGGTGACGGTCTGCCGCGCCCGGCGGAACCACGCGCCGCTCGCCTCGTGCGTCACGGCATACCCGCCTTCGCGGCGGGGTGCGACGCCCACGACTGTGCGCATCGGCTCGATGGTGACCCCGAGCCGCTCCGCGAGGGCGAGGTAGTTCTTGACCAACGTGTTCTTGGCGCCCACGCGGCAGCCGACCATGCAGTTGCCGCACTCGGTGCAGCCAGTGCGCTCCGGCCCCGAGCCGCCGAAGTAGGGGTCGGGGGCGCGTCGGCCCGGCATCCCGTAGAAGACTCCCGTGGGCGTCTTGCGGAACGTGTCCTCGACGCCCATGTCGCGAGCGGCCAGACGCATCACGTCGTCGACGACACTGTGGCAGGGGTTGGTGACGACGCCGAGCATCGTCGAGGCCAGGTCGTAGTGCGGCGCGAGCTCGGACTTCCAGTCGGTGATGTCGCTCCACTGCGGGTCCTCGAAGAACGGCCGCGGCGGGACGTACAACGTGTTGGCGTAGTTCAGCGACCCACCGCCGACGCCGGCGCCCGCCAGGATGACCACATCAGGCAGACGGTGGATCCGTTGCACCCCAAAGCATTTCAGCCTCGGCGCCCACAGGTAGCGTCGCAGGTCCCACGACGTCCTGGCGAAGTCCTCGTCCCGGAACCGCCGGCCCGACTCGATGACGTGGACGCGGTACCCTTTCTCCGCGAGGCGCAGGGCGGTGACCGAGCCGCCGAAGCCAGACCCGACGACGACGACGTCGTAGTCGCTGTCGTGGTCGCTGCCGGTCCCAATGTCGATGCCGCTGTCGGGCCCGGTCATCGGCGTCCCAGGGCCTTGAGCACCGTCAGCGCACCGGTCATCAGCCGGGCGTAGGTCTCCTCGCCCATGCCGCCGACCGGCGCGATCGGCAGGACGTACTGCGCGGTGACGTTCTGGGACTCGGTGTACTTCAGGATGCCTTCGCTGCCGTGACGACGGCCGACCCCGGACTGCTTCATGCCGCCCATCGGGGAGGCGACGCTCCCCCACGCCGCGGCATACCCCTCGTTGATGTTGACGGTGCCGGCCTCGATCGAGGTCGCGATGCGACGTCCCCGGGCGACGTCGCGGGTGTACACCGCGGCGTTGAGACCGTACTCGGTGTCGTTCGCGAGGCGGATCGCCTCCTGGTCACTGTGCACCCGGTAGATCGACACGACGGGGCCGAACGTCTCGTCGTCGCGCAGCTGCATCGCGGCGGTGACCCCCTCGATGACCGTCGGCTCGTAGAAGTAGGGGCCGACATCGGGGCGGGCCCGGCCGCCGACGAGCACCCTGGCGCCCTTGGCGCGCGCGTCGTCGACGTGGGCGACCACCCGCTCGAGCTGCGCGGCCGAGACGAGCGACCCCATGTCGACGCCGTACGCGAGCTCCGCACCCAGCTTCATCTCGCCCACCGCCGCCACGAACCTGCGGGTGAACTCGTCCGCCACCGACTCGTGCACGAGCAGCCGCTCGATGGAGATGCACAGCTGCCCGGCCGAGGAGAAGCACGCCCGGACCGCACCCTCCACCGCCTTGTCGAGGTCGGCGTCGTCCGCGACGTACATCGAGTTCTTGCCCCCGAGCTCGAGGGAGTAGCCGACCAGGCGCCCCGCGACCGACGTCGCCACCTGACGGCCGGTCTGCGTCGAGCCGGTGTAGCAGACGTAGTCGCTGAGGTCGACGACTGCCTGCCCGACGGTCGGGCCGTCGCCGAGGACGACCTGCAGGACCGACTCGGGCAGTCCCGCCTCGGTCAGCAGCTGGACCGCGTGCAGCGCGGTGAGCGAAGCCTGCTCGTCGGGACGCAGGACGACCGCGTTGCCGGCCAGCAGCGCGGGGATCGCGTCGGTGATCGCGAGCGACAGCGGGTAGTTCCACGGGCTGATGATGCCCACGACCCCGCGGGCGTGGTGGTGGACCGTGCTCTGGGTGAGCACCGGGAAGAGCCCGGCCCGGCGGCGCGGACGCAGGTATGCCGCGGCGGAGCGGGCGTAGTGCCGCGCCACCAGGGCGACATCGGCCACCTCCTCGAACGCCTGGCGCCGGGTCTTGCCCGACTCGAGCTGGACGATGTCGAGCAGCTCGACCTGTCGCTCGAGGACGAGGTCGTGGTAGCGCAGGAAGATCCGCTCGCGCAGCTCCATCGGGGTGCGGGACCAGGATCGCTGGGCCGCGCGCGCGGCATCGACCGCGGAGGCGACGTCCTCCCGCGTCGACAACGGAAGCGATGCCAAGGGCGCCCCGGTCAGCGGCGTGTGGCTCACGAACTGTGCCCCGCGCGGGGCCGCGACCACCCGGCGAGCCAGGCGTCGGGCGAGCGCCGGGTCCACGGCATACGTCGCGGTGGGGTCGGTCTCGGGGTCGGCGATGAGGTCCGGAGCCATACCTCGCAGCCTAGGTGGGCGACCCCGTCATTACCAGAAGTAAGTTAGCCGCATCACGCACGCAGTGCGCCCCCCGAGAGCCCAGCTTTCGCCGCTGCGGGCGCGCGTGGAGCCCGAAAGCTGGGCTCTCGCGGCGAAGGGTGCGGGGTCAGCTGCGCTGGTACGGCGCGACGACGACCTCGACCCGCTGGAACTCCTTGAGGTCGGAGTACCCCGTCGTGGCCATCGCGCGGCGCAGGGCCCCGATGAGGTTGCTCTTGCCGTCGGCGGTGCGCCCGGGACCGAACAGGATCTGCTCCAGCGGCGCGAGGGCGCCGACCTCGACGCGCTCACCGCGAGGCAGCTCCGGGTGGTGGGCCTCGGAGCCCCAGTGGTGCCCGCGGCCTGGCGCGTCGGTGGCCCGCGCCAGTGCGGCACCCAGCATCACGGCGTCGGCGCCGCAGGCCACCGCCTTGACGATGTCACCGCTGTCGCCCATGCCGCCGTCGGCGATGACGTGGACGTAGCGACCGCCCGACTCGTCGAGGTAGTCGCGCCGGGCCGCTGCGACATCCGCGATCGCGCTGGCCATAGGCGCGTGGATGCCGAGCGTCCGCCGGGTGGTGTGCGCGGCACCTCCGCCGAAGCCCACCAGCACCCCGGCGGCACCGGTACGCATCAGGTGCAGGGCAGCGGTGTATGACGCGGCCCCACCGACGATGACGGGGACGTCGAGCTCGTAGATGAACCGCTTGAGGTTGAGGGGTTCGGTGCGACCCGAGACGTGCTCGGCGCTGACCGTCGTGCCGCGGATGACGAACAGGTCCACCCCGGCGTCGACGACGGTCTTCCAGAACTGCTGGGTGTGCTGCGGGCTGAGCGCGCCCGCCGCGGTGACCCCTGCCTCGCGCACCTGGCGCAGCCGCTCGGTGATGAGCTCGGGCTGGATCTGCGCGGAGTAGATCTCCTGCATCCGCGCGGTCGCCAGGGCCGGGTCGAGCGTGGCGATCTCCGCCAGCAGCGGGGTCGGGTCCTCATACCGGGTCCAGAGGCCTTCGAGGTCGAGCACCGGCAGGCCACCCAGCCTGCCGAGGGCGATCGCCGAGTCGGGCGACATGACCGAGTCCATCGGCGCCGCGATGACAGGGATGTCGAAGTGGTAGGCGTCGATCTGCCAGCCGACGGACACGTCCTCCGGGTCGCGGGTGCGCCGCGAGGGCACCACCGCGATGTCGTCGAAGGCGTAGGCCCGACGGCCGCGCTTGCCCCGGCCGATCTCGATCTCAGTCACCGCGCAAGGTTATCGGGCGCGGAGCCGACCGTGCGCCCACCCACCCCTGACGTCCCGTCGCCGAGTGAGGGGGCGGCCGACGACGGGACGCCCTTCTATCGTCACAGCGGCCAGTCCCGGTTGCAACGACGATCGCGGGCGCACCCCCTGCCCGAATGGCGGAAGCGCTCCTGACGTCACCCTAGGTCGTCCACGCGCGCGGCGACTCGGCCAGAATGCGTATGCCGTTCTGGACAGTTGCGGTGGTCGTCGCGGCGGCCAGCGCCGGCACCGCGCGGCCACGCGCACCGGGTGGGGTGCACGCGGCATACCCAAGGGTCAGTGGCGACCGCTGTAGTTGGGCGCCTCGACGGTCATCTGGATGTCGTGCGGGTGGCTCTCCTTGAGCCCCGCGGAGGTGATGCGGACGAACCGGCCACGCGCCTGGAGCTCGGGGACGGTGTGCGCGCCGACGTAGAACATCGACTGGTGCAGGCCGCCGACGAGCTGGTGCACGACCCCGGAGACGGGCCCGCGGTAGGCCACCTGGCCCTCGATGCCCTCCGGCACGATCTTGTCGTCGCTGGTGACGTCGGCCTGGAAGTAGCGGTCCTTGGAGTAGGACTTCTTGCCGCGGGACGACATCGCCGCCAGCGATCCCATGCCGCGGTAGGACTTGAACTGCTTTCCGTTGACGAAGATCAGCTCGCCCGGGCTCTCCTCGCACCCCGCCAGCAGCGAGCCGAGCATGACCGTGTCGGCCCCGGCGACCAGCGCCTTGGCGATGTCTCCGGAGTACTGGAGGCCGCCGTCGCCGATGACCGGCACCCCGGCCCGCCGACAGGCCAGTGATGCGTCGTGGATGGCCGTCACCTGCGGGACACCGACGCCCGCCACGACGCGCGTCGTGCAGATCGAGCCGGGACCGACGCCGACCTTGACCGCGTCGACGCCCGCGTCGACGAGCGCCTGGGCACCCGCGCGGGTGGCCACGTTGCCGCCGATGACCTGGACGTGGGCGGTGGCCGGGTCGGACTTGAGCCGGCGGATCATGTCGAGCAGGAGGCGCGCGTGTCCGTGCGCGGTGTCGACGACGAGCACGTCGACCCCGGCCTCCATGAGGGTCGTCGCCCGCTCCCACGCGTCACCGAAGTAGCCGACCGCCGCGCCCACCATGAGGCGCCCGTGGTCGTCCTTGCTGGCGTCCGGGAACTGCTCGGACTTCACGAAGTCCTTGACTGTGATGAGCCCGGCGAGACGGCCCTGGCCGTCGACGAGGGGCAGCCGCTCGCGCTTGTGCTGGCGCAGCAGTGCGGTGGCGTCCTCGCGCGAGATCCCGACCCCGCCGGTCACCAGCGGCATCGGGGTCATGACGTCGCGGACGCGGGTGGTCGCCCACTCCGCGACCGGGGTGAAGCGCAGGTCGCGGTTGGTGATCATCCCGAGCAGCGTGTTGTCCGGGGCGACGACGGGCAGGCCGGAGACGCGGTACTCACCGCAGATCCGGTCGAGCTCCTCGAGGGTGGCGTCGGGACCGATGGTGATGGGGTTGCTGATCATCCCCGTCTGGGTTCGCTTGACGAGGTCGACCTGGTAGGCCTGGTCCTCGATCGACAGGTTGCGGTGCAGCACCCCAAGACCGCCCTGGCGGGCCATCGCGATGGCCATCCGCGACTCGGTCACGGTGTCCATCGCGCTCGAGATCAAGGGCGTGCGCAGGGAGATCTCGCGGGTCAGGCGGGCAGTGGTGTCGACCTCCGACGGGATCACGTCGGTCTCGCCGGGCAGGAGCAGGACGTCGTCGTAGGTGAGGCCGAGCTTGCCGAACGGGTCGTGCTCCTCGAGCTCCGGAGCGGGCGACGCGGCGGACTCCCGGGCTTCGGCGGACTCCCGGGTCGGGGCGGGAGCGGACTCCTGCAGGCGTCGACGGGCTTCGAGGTCCACATCAAGGCTCATTGCCCAATCGTAACGGGCGCCGACCCGACCCGGAGCCACCCCTCGCAGGGCCGCGAAAGGGCCGCGAAAGGGCTTCGGAAGTGCCTCCGGAAGCGCCCGCGGACGAGGTGGCGGGGGCCCGTCCAGCATGCGGGACGGGCGAAGTCCCTCTGGGCGGCCTTGAACAAGTCCTTACGTTCTAATCCTGTTTCCGCAGGTCAGAGGGCGGTAGCGTCCGAGACGTGCGGCACCGTGCCGCAGGGAGAAGAGGGACGACATGGCTGAGTTGTCACGGCTTCCAGGCCCGGTTGCCGACCTGTGGGAATGGCAGCTGGACGGTTCCTGTCGCCAGATCAACCCAGAGGTCTTCTTCCACCCCGAGGGGGAGCGTGGGCCGGCTCGCCGGTCGCGTGACTCCCAGGCCAAGGAAGTCTGCCTGGCCTGCCCGGTGCTCAAGCAGTGCCGCGAGCACGCGCTGCGGGTTCGGGAGCCGTACGGCGTCTGGGGCGCGATGACCGAGGACGAGCGCGAGGCGTACTACGCGGGCCACACCGTGCCCGCGGCCAGCTGAGCGACCGACGGACCTAGACTCGGCTGCGTGAGCAGCCCCCTGGAACCGCCCCTCGAGGTCCCCATCCGTGACCAGTCGATCCGGCTCGGGCAGCTGCTCAAGCTGGCCGGCGTCGTCGACGACGGGGCCATGGCGAGGTCGGTGATCGAGCTCGGCGAGGTCACCGTCGACGGCGCCGTGGAGGTGCGTCGCGGTGCGCAGGTGCGCCCCGGCCAAACCGTCGGATATGCCGGCCAGCGGCTGACCGTGGTCACCGACGCCTGAGTTCCCGTCGCCTGAACTACCCGACGCCTGAGCCGCCCGCCGGCCACCACGACCCGGTCACTCACGGGGACACGGTCAGCAGCGCGTGCAGCATGCCGCGCGTCTCGGCACTGGCCGGCCAGGAGTCCCTGGGCTGCCAGTCGACCGTGAAGCGGTCGGCGCAGTCGCTGCTGAGCTCGACGAGGCGTCCCTGCCGGGTCATCGCCCGCACGACGAACAGGGAGCTCCCGGTCGTGCACGTGCTGCCGGGACTCAGGCTCGACCCCGCTGCGGCCAGGTCGGCGTTGAGCTGGGCGAGCTGCGGGGCCCCCAGGACGTTCCCTCGGATGGCGACGTACCGCGGCACCGTCGTAGCCATCGGTCGGGGGTGCAGGCAGGCGGTGGCCTTCTCCAGCACCGTCCCCCGCGGCAGGCTCGGGCGGGTCACGCTGGCGATGGCGCGGGTCCTGCCGAGCAGCGACGGGCACCCGAGGAACGGGTTGGTGGTCTCGGCCGGGCCCGGTCCCGGGTCGGCCGACTGCTCGGCCAGCGCGACGTAGTAGCTCGCCAGCGCCGGCCAGCCGTTGCAGGCCATGCCTTCGTTCGCATACGTCGTGATGCTGCCGTCCTTGCGCTGCAGCACCAGTCGGAAGGCCGGGCCCTGCGGGAGCGGGGCGCACTCAGTCCCGCCCGTGCGCGGGCGCAGCACGAGCGAGTCGACCGCAAGGGGCGCGCTGACGGGGGCGTCGGGCGGCAGGGAGCCGATCCAGACCGACCCCTCGTCGGTCTGGGCGCAGACGAGCACGGCGGCGACGGCCAGGCTGAGCGGCCCGCTCGGCACGACGGGCGGCGTCGGCGGCCCGAAGGACGTCCGACAGGCCAGCGCCACTGGTTGCGAGGGCCCCGGACTCGGGACCAGCCCGCCATCACCCCCTCGCGACACCAGGCCGCCCACGAGGGCCACGGCCACCAGGCCGGCCCCGGCCAGGGCCCAGCCGCGCACACCCCGCCTCCACCCGGCATACGACCTCGGCCGGCCGACGAGGCCGTCGACGGACGGGTCCTGCGGCGGCAAGTCCGCGAGGGTCGCCCGCAGGCCGTCCTCGTCGAGGGCGAGGTCGGTCAGGACGGTCTCGAGGGCGTGGACGCGGTGACGGTGGACCGCCGCGACCCCCTCGTCGAGCGCATCGGCGACCTGGGCCTCGCTGAGGCCGTCGAAGGACCACAGCACGAGGACCGCGCGCTCGCGACGGGACAGCCGGTCGAGCGCCCGGAGCACGTCCGCCTTCGTCGGCGGACCGGAGGCCGGGGCGCGCGCGCCACCGGGTCCGGCACGCGGGTCCTGGCCACGCTTCCGGTCGGGCTCCTCCTGGCCACGGGGCCGCCACCGGCGCCGCAGGTACGTCGCCACGAGCGATCTGCGCAGCTCCGCGTCGTAGGACCCGGCGCCGACGTCGGACAGGTGGTGCCACTGCGGCCAGCTGCGCACCAGCGTGGCTCGGACGAGGTCCTCGGCGCCACGGTCGTCCCCGACCAGCAGCCAGGCCGTCCGCAGCAGGTCGGCACCCCGCGCCACGACGTACTCGTCGAAGCTGGGAGGTTCGGCGAACCGATCCGCCATGGCCCACCTCGCTCTGCGCACCTGCTTTTGCACGACCGCGCTTTTCGCATCGTATGCCGACCGCGGCACGACGAAGGCCCGTCCCCTCGGGGGGACGGGCCTTCGTGAGGTGTGCCGCGCGGCTCAGGGCCGGGCGTCAGGCACAGCTGCCTCGGTCAGTGGCCGTGACCGTGACCGTGGCCGCCGGCGGCCTCCGGCTCCTCTTCCTTCTTCTCCACGACGAGCGTGTCGGTGGTGAGCACCATCGACGCGATCGAGGCGGCGTTGACCAGCGCGGAGCGGGTGACCTTGACCGGGTCGATGACGCCCGCCTTGATCAGGTCGCCGTAGTCGCCGGTCGCGGCGTTCAGGCCGTTGCCCGCGTCGAGCTCGCGCACCTTGGAGACGGCGACGTAGCCCTCCATGCCGGCGTTCTCGGCGATCCAGCGCAGCGGCTCGGCCGAGGCCTTCCGGACGATCAGCGCGCCGGTGGCCTCGTCACCCTCGAGACCGAGGTCGTCGATGGCGGTGGAGGCGTGCACGAGGGCGGAGCCGCCACCAGCGACGATGCCCTCCTCGATGGCCGCACGGGTCGCCGAGATGGCGTCCTCGATGCGGTGCTTCTTCTCCTTGAGCTCCACCTCGGTGTGGGCACCCACCTTGATGACGCAGACGCCACCGGCGAGCTTGGCGAGGCGCTCCTGGAGCTTCTCGCGGTCCCAGTCGGAGTCGGTGCGCTCGATCTCGGCCTTGATCTGGTTGACCCGGCCGGTGACGTCGTCGGAGTTGCCGCCGCCGTCGATGATCGTGGTGGTGTCCTTGGTGACGACGACGCGGCGGGCCTGGCCCAGCACGTCGAGGTCCGCCTGGTCGAGCTTGAGGCCGACCTCCTCGGAGATGACCTGGCCACCGGTGAGGGTCGCCATGTCCTGCAGCATCGCCTTGCGACGGTCACCGAAGCCGGGCGCCTTGACCGCGACGACGTTGAACGTGCCGCGGATCTTGTTGACCACCAGGGTCGACAGCGCTTCGCCGTCAACGTCCTCGGCGATGATCAGCAGTGGCTTGCCGGTCTTGACGACCTTCTCCAGCACCGGCAGGACATCGGCGATGGCCGAGATCTTGCCCTGGTTGATGAGGATGTAGGCGTCCTCGACCACGGCCTCCATGCGCTCTGCGTCCGAGACGAAGTACGGCGAGATGTAGCCCTTGTCGAACTGCATGCCCTCGGTGAACTCGAGCTCGGTCGTCGCCGTCGAGGACTCCTCGACGGTGATGACGCCGTCCTTGCCGACCTTGTCGAACGCGTCGGCGATGGTGGCGCCGATGGTCTGGTCCTGGGCGGACAGCGCTGCGACCTGGGCGATCTCGTCCTTGCCCTCGATCTCGCGAGCGTTCTCGAGCAGCCGGGCGCTGACGGCCTGGACCGCCGCGTCGATGCCGCGCTTCAGGCTGGCCGGGGCGGCGCCCGCGGCAACGTTGCGCAGGCCCTCCTTGACCATGGCCTGGGCGAGGACGGTGGCCGTGGTGGTCCCGTCGCCTGCGACGTCGTTGGTCTTGGTGGCGACCTCCTTGGCGAGCTGGGCACCGAGGTTCTCGTAGGGGTCCTCGAGCTCGATCTCGCGGGCGATGGTCACGCCGTCGTTGGTGATCGTGGGTGCGCCCCACTTCTTGTCGATGACGACGTTGCGGCCCTTCGGGCCGAGGGTCACCTTGACCGCGTTCGCGAGCGCGTCAACGCCGCGCTCCAGCGACTTGCGGGCGGAGTCGTTGAACTCCAGCGTCTTAGCCATGAAAGTCCTTCTCTAGCAGTGGAGTACAGGGATTGAAGGCAACGTGCCCTGTATGCCGGCAGGCCGGCATACAGGGCACGTTGCTCACGCGGTGCGGATGCTCAGCCGACGATGGCGAGGATGTCGCGGGCGGAGAGGATGAGGTACTCCTCGCCGCCGTGCTTGATCTCGGTGCCGCCGTACTTGCTGTAGATGACCCGGTCGCCGACGGTGACGTCGAGCGGGACGCGGTTGCCGTGGTCGTCGATCCGGCCAGGACCGATCGCGAGGACCTCGCCCTCCTGGGGCTTCTCCTTCGCGGTGTCCGGGATGACGAGGCCAGACGCGGTGGTCTGCTCGGCCTCGACGGACTTGACGACGATGCGGTCTTCGAGCGGCTTGATGGAAACCGACACGATGATGACCTCCCCTTCGGGAATGTCGAAGTTGGACAGGTGGATGGTGGTGCTTGGTGCTGTGGTGCTGAGGTCACGGCCTGGCGGTCGCCGTCGCGGGGATCGACCGACTGGCTGCGTTAGCACTCGGCGAACCGGAGTGCCAACGCAAATCTAGGCTCGCGGTTAGCACTCGGTCAACTCGAGTGCCAGAGATTGTCCGTTGCGTTCGCCACGAGCGGACGGACAACGCCTGGGGGACGGACAAACCAGTTGCCGAGCGCGGTCCGCGGGAGGCAGGGTCAGCAGCGTGACCGACACCCACGAGACCTCCGCCGCGCTCCTGCGAGCCTACGACGCGCAGCTGCGCGAGGAGCGCGAGGTGACCTCGTCCCTGGACACCGCCCGGCTCGGGCCGCTCGTGCTCGCGACGTTCATGGGTGGGCGCGGCTTCATCACCTACCGGAGCCTGGACACCGACGACGGTCCAGCCACCCGAGACTCGGTCGCGCTGCTCGTGGAGCAGGCCCTCGAGCACTACCTGGTGAAGCCCGAGATCACCCGGGTCGAGTGGAAGACCCGCGGGCACGACCACGCCCCGGGCCTGCACGACGCCCTCGTCGCCCACGGGTTCACCCCCGACGAGCCGGAGTCGATCATGATCGGTGAGGCCCAGCTGCTGGCTGGGGACGTCCCGTTGCCGGAAGGCGTCACCGTCCGCCGGGTCACCGAGGAGGGCGACGTCCGGGCCATGTGCGCGATGCAGGCCGAGGTGTTCGGCGACGACGAGGCGCAGGCGCAGGACCGGGCGGATGAGATCCTGAACCGGCTGCGGACGCGCGACGACCTGGAGATGTGGGTCGCCGAGCACGACGGCACGATCGTCAGCGCCGGGCGCCTCGAACCCGTCGCCGGGACCGAGTTCGCCGGCATCTGGGGCGGCGCCACCCGACCCGCGTTCCGCGGACGCGGGATCTACCGGGCGCTGACCTCCGCCAGGGCGCGTTCGGCCATCGCCCGCGGCAAGCGCTACATCAACAGCGACTCGACGGAGTTCTCCCGTCCCATCCTCGAGCGATCGGGCTTCCTCAAGGTCTCGACGACCACCCCCTACGAATGGCGGCGCCCCTAGCCCGCTGCCCCGCATGGCCCGCATGGCCCGCATGGCCCGCATGGCCCGGTCAGCACCCGCCGTACGACAGAATGCCGGGCATGGACCTGGCTCTGCTGCGACGGCTGACCACCGGCGAGGGCTGGGGCCTGCTGCAGTCCCTCCCCCCGTACGACGAGGCGGGCGCGCTGGCGCTGCAGCAGCGCTTGCGGGACGCCGGCTTCGAGCCCGACCTCGTCGCCGCCGCGCTGAACCAGGCCCGGTTGCGCGCCAAGGGCCAGGACAAGTTCGGCGAGTTCGCCCGCGGCATGGTGCTCACCTCCGACGGCCTGGAACAGGCGACCCGGCTCGCGGTAGCTGCCCAGCACGCCCAGCGCTTCCGGGCCGCGGGCATCCACACCGTGTACGACCTCGGGTGTGGCATCGGCTCGGACGCCATGGCGATGGCAGGCCTCGACCTGCGGGTCAGAGCCATCGACGCCGACGAGGTGACCGCGGGGATCGCGGCGGTGAACCTGCGGCACTGGCCGGACTCCACGGCATACCAAGGGCTGGTGGAGGAGTTCACCGCCCCGTTGGGTGAGGGTGCGCGTGGCGTCGGGGCGTGGCTCGACCCGGCCCGACGGACGCCCGGCGTGGCCGACGTGACCGGTCGCACCCGGAGGGTCTTCAACCTCGCCGAGATCTCACCCAGCTGGACCACGGTCCAGGAGGTGGCCCGCGCGCTGCCCGCAACCGGGGCCAAGCTGAGCCCCGGCTTCCCGCACGCGGCCGTGCCCCCGGGCGCCGAGGCGCAGTGGACCTCCTGGGACGGCGACGTCGTCGAATGCGTCGTCTGGTGGGGACCACTGGTCCGGACGGCCGGTCGCACCGCCGCGGTGCTGCGCGCCTCCGGGCCTGCCGTGGTCGTCACCGAAGCGGACGGGGACGGCGTCGCTCCCCCGCTGCAGAACCTCGCCGCCGTCGGGGCTTGGCTCTACGAACCCGACAAGGCCGTGCTGCGTGCTGGCCTCGTGGGGGCGCTCACGGCGGCGACCGACGGGGCCGAGCTCGACGCCGGAGTGGGTTACGTCGGGTCGAGCCGGTCCGTCGACGTCCCCTTCGCCAAGAGGTATGCCGTGGTGGAGGCGATGCCGTTCAACGTCAAGGCCCTGCGTGGCTGGCTCCGCGACCACGGCATCGACCGGCTGACCATCAAGAAGCGCGGGGTCAGCGTCGACGCCGACCTGCTGCGGCGCCAGCTGAGGCTGCCGGCCAAGGGCACCCAGGAGGCGGTCGTGATCCTGACGCGGGTGCGCAGCAACCAGGTGGCTATCATCGTGCGCCCCGCCTGACCTCCCGCCCCTGTCCCTCCCCCTCCCCTCTCCCCCGGTCGATGTAAACACCGGTGATTCCCGGCGTGTTTACATCGACTCGCGGAGGGGGCGGTCAGGAACTGGCCCCACGCCGTGACCACCTCGTATCCTCGGCGGCAATGCGTTCCCCTCACTCCACCGGCTCGGGCCGCCATCGCGCCACCAGGACCCGCCGCTCCGCGGTCCTGTCGGGCCTGCGTCGCCCGAGCCTCGGGACGGCCGTCAAGGGTCTGGGCCTGATCGCCTCGGCCCTCGGGGTGGCCGTCGCCTTCGCGGCGCCTCCCGGGCCGCAGGTCCTCGAGCTGACGGCCGCACAGGTCCGGCCCCCGGTCGAGGCGCGCGCCGAGCCAGTGTCGGCGCCGGCGAGGGTCACCCGCTACGGCGTCATCGGGTTCACCGCGCAGCCGGTGCGGCCGACGAGCAAGGCCTCCAGCACCGCCCGGGCAGCACGCAGCACCTCGGCCGTCTCGCGGGACACCTCCCGCGCCGGCCTCAGCAACGTCGGCGGCATGACGCCCAACGCGATCGCCGTCATCAACGCCGTCACGAAGCAGTTCCCCGGAGCCGGTCCGTTCGGCGGCTACCGCCCCGGCGACCCCGGGGACCACGGCACCGGTCACGCCGTCGACATCATGTGCGGCACGGCGCAGGGCAACGAGATCGCCAGCTTCCTGCAGGCCAACGCCGGCACCCTGAACATCAAGTACCTCATCTGGCGTCAGCGCATCTGGTATCCCGGCGGCGGCAGCTGGCAGGGCATGGCCGACCGGGGCAGCCCCACCGCCAACCACTACGACCACGTGCACGTCTCGGTCCTCTAGCCCTTCCCTCGTTCGATGTAAACGCGCCGGGGATCCCCGGCGGGTTTACATCGACCGGGTCAGAGGGTGGCGTCAGAGGGTGGCGTCAGAGGTCGGGGTCAGGCTGGGCGCCGCGGTGCCGCACGGCTGCCGCCCCTGCCTCGCTGGCTGCCCTGACCGCGTCGTGCCGCGTCGCCCCCGCGGCCAGTGCCGCGGCCAACGCACCGCAGAACGCGTCGCCGGCC